>NZ_RJPT01000004.1 GCF_003943515.1 Streptococcus cristatus
GGACACATATGATATTAATCATTATTCTTTAGGTTATCATCAAAGTTCAAAATTTTTAGTAAGAAAAGAGGCTCCTTCTTCATTTTCGAATATAGATGAGCTGAAAGAGAAAGTGATTTATTATGAGGGAAGAAAATGAATAGTGTAACTGATGAAGTTTACAAATAAATAGCAAAAAAGTTTTACAAATTAGCTCCTAAAAACATTGAAGACTCGCAAAGAAATTAGGTCAAATTTTTTATGTCAACAGTTGAAATACCGAGTTATTAATGCTTCTGTAGATGTAAACGTTTGCTTATTTCGTGATTATTTTGCTATAATATAACTATGTTAGCATAGTTGAAGATTTTGAACTTTATAAAGGAAAGGAGTATTTATGAAAATACCTAAGTTATTTTTGGTAGTATTTATTGGATTTCTAGGATTGGGAACACTCAGTGCCTGTAGTCAACAAAGAAAAACAGAACAGAAGGAGGAAGTAACATTGACAACAGAGGAGAAAAAGAAACTTCGTAAAGAAGAAGAGAAAATTGCTTTGTACCTGGTAAATCATTATCAAGATGTGAAAAAAATAGAATTTGTAAATTTTCATAAAGGTGGTTTTGGGACGGGTGATACAATCACTATAAAGGTCAATGATAATAGTTATATTTTACCAACAGAGTTGGAAAGTAAAGATGGATATTATTCAATAGGATATGATCCTCAAGACTTTCATTTGATAGAGAAGAAACCTCCAACACAGTTAACTAGTTTAGACGGAGTAGAGGTTATTTATTACGAGGATTATTAAATGGTTCAATTAACTGATAAAGATTACAACATAATATCTAAAAAAGCTTATGGTTTGGATCCGAAAGAATATAAAGCAGAAGAACAATATGGTGTGGGAAAGGAATTTAACGTTAACGGTCGAAAATTCCAAGTTATTGATGCTATTGGTAATTCTGCTGAACCAACGGATAATAGTATGCAAGCTATGGCTGTTGCTCCTATTGATGATAAAGGGAACGTAGACTACAGTCAGGTAGTGGTTTCTTATGTTGGAACCAATTTTGGAGACAAAAAAGATGTCCTGAATGACATTGAAAATCTAGGTATGGGTTTTACGGATAAAATGATAACAGGTCTCCCCTCGATTTCAGGAATGGGCAAAGGCATTCTAGAAGGACATTTTAACGATAGTGTTAAAAAGGAAGTTGTCGAAAACATTGTAGATGTTCAGTCAAAAACAGCATTAGAGTTTGCCCAGCGAGTAGAGAAAAAGGTTCGTAAAGAAAATCCCAATGCCATTATAACAACGAATGGTCATTCTCTGGGAGAGTCTATGGCCCTTTATACTGCCTTAAAAATGGGATGGAATAATGTTGGCTTTAATGGTCCAGATATTCATAATATTGTTTCGGAAGAAGAAATAGCCTATATGCAAGCGCATCCAGAGCAATTTCGTAACTTTAGAAATCCAAATGATATGTTTTTGGGGAACATTTTGGGGAATAAAACAGGCGTTGCCATTTATGTCAATATGACAGATGCTAGTTTTGTTGATGAATCTTTACGAATTTTACAGGATGATAAACTTTCTTGGAAAGAAAAGGCAGATAAGATCTATAGTCTGGGAGATAAATATCATAGTTATAATACTTGGAGATTTAATAATAAAGGTCAACTCATTGATGAAAATGGCAATGTTGTGACCAATACTGCAAAAGGAAATGCGAATTCCCTCATCCTAGAAACAAAAACGAGAATGTTGCGGTATTATGGCATGAAAAGCTTACTTACAGAAAGCGGAGGTGGCCTAAGTAGCAACGAACGAATTTTTCTAGACAGCGAGCAAGCTACTATTGGTGCAAATGCTCTTGTTAATGCTGCTCAGCAAGTTTTGGATCAGATTAAGATTGAGAAACAAAGAGGAGTAGAAGAAGTTGAGTCTTTATTTGAAACGACCAAGTCTCCGTTTATGGTCAGTAGTCTCAGTCCTGATGAGATTAGATCGGCTTTTGCAGCTGGTGGTGTCACACATGATAGTGTGGTCGGAAATGTAGAAATCTCTCTACAAAATAAGCTCAACAAAGCGAGTCAAATATTAGATGAAATGACTAAATTGAAAGATAAAATTGCAGCTGGTATAAACAAAAAACTCGAAGAAGACATAGCTTTAGCAGGGGAATTCAATCAATGGAGAAATTTGAAGTAGCACAACGTGAAGTCGAAAAGAAAACTAAAGAATTAGAAGAATTGGAAGAGCGGCATCGAGAAAAGTTGCAAGAATTTGAGGAAAGAAATGATTATTTTCAAACTGCGCGTCGTGCTATACAAAATATTCTTGATGAAAAGTACGAAGAAACGTTACATTATTTGAAATCTACTGATGCGGATCAGGATTTTTATAGGATTCTTAATAGAGAGATGGAATCTTACCAAATGTTATCGGAAGATGCCTTGACGGAGGCGCAAAAAATATTGGAATTAGAATCTTTAAAAGAGAGTGATGATTTCCGACGAGAAAGACGATATCTAGATGATAAGCTAGAGGAGGCTTATCTACGTAGGAGAATAGCCGCAGATGATAATAATAAAACTAGAGAGTAAAAGGAAGTGATGCTAAAATGGCAACAACATTAACTGAGGATATTACAGGTGTATTTACTGTAGGAAATTTCGATGATTTAGGAACTCGTCTGCTTGCTATTCAAAAACAGATTGAAAAATCTTTGATAACAAACGTTCATGCTCCACATATTCTTAGTAAAAGAGATGGTATTAAGACCAAATCTAAGGAAGCGATTAGTAAAGTTGCAAAGGAAGGAAAGTTGGCTATCAAGGGGATTAATGATACTTTAGATAGTGCCATCAAGGGACAATGGTCTACATCCGTTAGAGAGGCTGTTACAACAGCAAGCAACAAATATGATAAGATTTAGCAATTAATAATAAATAGCCTAAATAAATGAACTCGCCTAATCGATAGATTTTGTGTCTAACCTTTGGGGTGTAGTTCATTTATTTAGGTTCTTTTTTTATTTAATCTCGAATTAATAAGTAAGGAGGTCGATATGTATCGTATTTCATTGCAGGATGACATAAGTATGATGCCGCGTGAACGGCTGATCAGAGAAGGAGCGGATAAACTCAGTAATCAGGAATTGCTATCTATATTTTTGCGAACAGGCAGCAAAAAAGAAACTGTTTTTCAAGTTTCTCAAAGGATTTTATCATCGATTTCTAGTTTGAATGATCTGAAATATTTGACTTTACAAGAATTACAGACAATTTCAGGAATTGGTCCTGTGAAGGCTGTTGAGTTGCAGGCCATTATTGAGCTTGGCTGTCGTATCAATAAAGCTGAAGTGCTGGAGAGGGAGCAAATTCTTGGCAGTCAAAAACTAGCTCGCAAAATGCAGGTCGAATTGGGAGATAAAAAGCAGGAATGTTTGGTTGCTATTTATCTCAACAGTCAAAACCAGATCATCCATCAGCAGACAATCTTTGTAGGAACGGTAACTAGAAGTATTGCTGAACCGCGTGAGATTTTGCATTATGCTCTCAAACACTTGGCGACATCTATTATACTAGTGCACAATCATCCTTCTGGAGTGACTTTCCCAAGTAAGAATGACGACGAGGTCACCAAACATATGAAAGAAGCTTGTGAACTAATGGGGTTGGTTCTTTTAGATCATTTAATTGTTTCAAAAAATGATTATTATAGTTATCGTGAAAAAACGGATTTGATCTAAAGTTTGTGGACCACATAATCAAACAAGGCTAAATCACCTGTTCTTGTGGGAAATAGAAATTCTGGATGCCACTGCACACCAAGAAATGGACTTCCATCAGTTGAGGTAACAGCCTCAATGACCTTATCCCGAGGATCGTAGGCTATGACTTCTAGATTTTTCGCTAGATCCTTGATACTTTGGTGATGGAATGAGTTGATTTGACAAGTAGGTCCGTATAATTCATGGAGGATGGATCCGTTTTTAGTGACCATAGTCTGTGTAGTGTATTGAGCAGTGCTATCTTGCCAGTGATTCTCAATGTCTTGGTGAAGTGTGCCACCCATAGCAACATTGTAGAGTTGAGTGCCACGACAGACACCAAAAATAGGCTTGTTTTGCTTCCGTGCTTCTCGGATGAGAGCTAGTTCAAATAGATCCCTTTGAAGCAGATAATCATCGCTTTCGATAGTCTGTTCTTCGCCGTAGAAATGAGGCTGGACATTCTGTCCACCGGTAAGGATCAGTTTATCAATCATAGTGATATAGGTGTGAGCTAAGGCTTCATCACCAATTGGCAAGATAATTGGGATTCCTCCAACTTTATTGACTCCCTCGATAAAGCCAGTTGAAGTATAACTGATATGGATAAATTGATCGTTGGGAATATCCCTTTGGTTTCCTGTTATACCGATAATCGGTTTTTTCATAAAGTGTCTGTTTCCTTTCTTACCTTACTCATCATCTTTTCTCATGAAGTAGAGTAAGGTTTGGAGTTCGCTGGTTAGGTCTACATATTGTACAACAACATCTTTGGGGACAGATAGGTGCACTGGGGAGAAGCAAAGAATTCCCTTGATACCAGCATCAACCAAGACGGATGCGACTTCTTGTGCCTTAACGCTCGGCACTGTCAGAATGGCTGTCTTTACGTTTCCTTCTTGAATCTTTTCTTTAATTTGAGAAATTCCATAAATAGGAATTCCATCATTTGTGGTGGTCCCGACGTCAGAATAATCATCTGTATCAAAGGCCATTACAATCTTCATTTTATTCCGTTCATGAAAGCGGTAGTGTAAAAGAGCACGGCCCATATTTCCGACACCAACGATCATGACATTTGTAATCGAGTTGTCGTTGAGAAGATTAGCAAAGAAATTCATTAGTTTCTTGACATCGTAGCCAAAACCTCTACGACCTAACTCGCCGAAGTAAGAAAAGTCACGCCGAACAGTCGCAGAGTCGATTCCAATCGCCTCTGCGATTTGTTTTGAATTGGCTTTTTCAATATTTTCCGCGTTAAATCGCTTGAAAATCCGGTAGTAGAGGGAGAGCCGTTTAGCAGTAGCACGTGGAATAGGATTGCTTTTTTCAGTTTTCACAAAATCACGACCTTTCTATCTTCTATTCTATAGAAAGCTTGTGAAAAAATCAACTAATTTGATGAACAAAATATTATTATACTAATAAAGATAGATAAAATAATAGAAATAAGCAAAATTCTTAGAATTTCGCTTATTGAGGTATTTTTTCAAAAATGTCTCTTTCAACTAAACTATCCATCAGAAAATAGAATTTTTGCTGAATGATATGATGTTTTTCTGATTTGAAGATATTAACCAATCTTAAACCAGACTTGTCCGTAATATTGATTTTAACTCCACTTAGATCTTTATTGATGATAATCTTAAGCAAGAATCCATCGCCACTATTGGGAACAGCTTCAAGTAAGCGTGAAAGCTCGTAATTACCAACTTTTGTTTCAGCAAATGTATTGTCCCGCAAGGTAAATTTCTTAACATTTGGATGGAGCGAATAGGTGAAGTCGCAGTTTGCTAAGCTAACAGATGTTTGAAAAGCCATCTTATCCTCCTAGTATTTCTTTTAGTTTTTGGCTGAATAGTTTGATTTCTTGGATGCTAGTTTGGTCTGATACACTGATACGAATGGATTCTTTTAGGCGCTCAGAGTTTGGGCCATATAAGGCTTGAAGGACATGACTGGGCTGAACAGCACCAGCTGTACAAGCAGAGCCAGTCGAGATTGAAAAGCCATTAAGATCCATTTGAAGCAAGATAAGATCATTCTTTTGGTTTGGAAATCCAATATTGACAACATAAGGCAGGCTAGGCTGATTTTCGTTCAGGTAGAAGTCTATATCCGCTAGGTTATCCAGTAAAGTATCTTTTAGCTGCTGGGCATGCTCAAGATTTTTCTCTAAGTGGGCGAAACTTTCAGAAAGGGCAGTTGCCATCCCGACAATGGAAACGAGGTTTTCTGTGCCCGCCCGATGCTTGTTTTCTTGATCGCCGCCATGCATGAAATTATCAAAATCCATCTGGTCAGCATAAAGAAATCCAACTCCTTTTGGACCGTGGAATTTGTGGGCTGATGCACTCAGGAAATTGATTCCCCATTCTTCAGGATAGACAGGGAGCTTGCCAACGGCTTGGACTGCGTCAACGTGAAAAGCAGCAGGATGATCTTTTAGCAGTTCACCAATTTCTTGAATCGGCAAAATGTAGCCTGTTTCGTTATTGACAGCCATAACTGAGACGAGGATAGTATCCGGTCTAAGAGCATTTTTGATATCTTCAGTTCGGATTTGCCCATCCACTGGCTGAATAATAGTCGCTTCAAAGCCAAAGTGCTCCACCAAGTATTCAACAGGCTCTAAAACAGCATGGTGTTCAATGGTCGTAGTGATAATATGCTTGCCTTGATTCTGATGGCGCAGAGCATATCCTTTGATTGCAGTGTTGTTACTTTCAGTACCACCTGATGTAAAGAGGATATTTTTGCTCTGTGTGTGTAGAACTTTAGCAATATCCTCGCGAGCTTGTCGGAGCAGTTTTTTAGCTTCTCGGCCGTGGCTGTGGGTACTGGATGGATTGCCGAAGACTATCATTGCCTGAGTCATGGACTCAATCGCAGCGGGCGATAAAGCAGTTGTAGCAGCATTATCTAAATAAATCACAAATTTATCCCTTATTTCTTTTGAAAAGCAAAAAGTGGGCTGACTGGTTTTCTTTCTTGAATACGCACGATAGCATCGCCAATCAACTCGCTGGCTGTGATGTAGTGAACATTCTTTGGAGTCTTTTCTTTTGTATCAACAGAGTCAGTCACCAAGATTTCTCGGATAGGAACACTGTCTAGTAAGTCTGCAGCTTCATCTGCAAATAAACCATGACTTGAGACAGCATAGATTTCGACAGCACCTTCACGTTCAACGATTTTAGAAGCTTCTGAGAAGGTACGACCGGTATTTAAGATATCGTCAATCAAAATCGCTTTTTTACCTTCAACCTCACCGATGATATATCCTTCGGAGCGTCCTGCTTCATCTTCACCGTAGTCGATGATGGCGATTGGAGCATCGAGATATTCTGCCAAGCTACGGGCGCGTTTCACGCCAGAATTTTTCGGGCTAACGACGACAACATCCTCGCCAGTTAACCCCATATTGCAATAATGTTCGGCAAACAACGGAATTGTGAAGAGATTATCTACTGGGATATCAAAGAAACCTTGCACTTGGACAGCGTGAAGGTCAAGTGAGATGACTCTGTCTACGCCAGCTCCAACGAGCATGTTGGCCACGAGTTTTGCAGTAATTGGCTCGCGAGGAGCCGCTGTCCGATCTTGGCGAGCATAACCAAAATAGGGCATAACCACAGTTACGGTATTAGCACTTGCCCGTTTACAAGCATCAACCATAATCAATAACTCCATCAAGTGATTATTGACTGGGAAGCTGGTAGACTGGATGATATAGATATCATAGCCACGAACACTCTCCTCAATGTTAATCTGAATCTCGCCATCAGAGAATTGGCGGGAAGAAAGCTTGCCTAAAGGTACTCCGGCAGCTTCAGCAATCTTCTCAGCAATTGAGTGATTGGAATTGAGGGAGAAAAGCTTCATATTTTTTTTGTCTGACATTAGAATGACCATCCTCTTTTTGTCTCTTTAGATTTATAAATATTATTTTACCAAAAAAATGAGATTATTTCAGCATTTTTACAAGTTTTCGGCAAATCTGGCAATCTTACTTTTACCAGGCTTGTATTGGATTTGATTTTCGTTTAAAAAGTCTTTGAACTTTTGCTCCCCCTCTTCAATATCATTGATTTCTAATTCTAGTTCGAAATCTTTTTTGCCAAAGTAACGGCTTTCGTCTAAGGCAAAAAGGCCAATTGCATCTTGTTTTTCATAGCGAATATTTTCAAGGGTTCCGAGTATTGTTAGTTTGTCAACTGGGATTCCTTTTTCTTGGAGTTTATCTAAGATTTCTCCCTGAGGAAATTGCAAATTTTCTGTAATTTCCTTAAATTCATCTTCGGACAAGGCTTGGTTGTATTCGAAATTTCCAAGTTTTTGAGGAATTTTTAGAGTAAACTCAGCAGCGTCAGGAGTGGTTCGGACTCGCAGAGCCATACGAGCTTCACGGAGAACAAAGTCAGCCGAATCAATATAATAGTTGACTTGGAAAATTGGCTGGGCATGATCAAAAAAGGTCAGAAGTCGTTTATGTTCGTCTTCTGTTAGCATTGTTTTGTATTCAATTTCTAAATGGTTCATTTTTTAATCCTTTTCTTTATCTGAAAGCGATTTTATGTTATAATAACAACTGTGTTTATTTTATACAAAAAACGAATAGATGACAAGGTATGTATATGACAATAGATTGGGAAGATTTTCTGGATCCTTACATTCAGGCAGTTGGTGAGTTGAAAATCAAGCTTCGTGGCATACGCAAACAGTATCGCAAACAGCAACGCCATTCACCGATCGAGTTTGTAACCGGTCGCGTAAAACATATTGAAAGCATCAAGGAAAAAATGGAACTTCGCGGGATAACTGAGGAAAACTTAGCCCAAGAGATGCAGGATATTGCTGGTTTGCGTGTCATGGTTCAATTTGTAGATGATGTGGATGAAGTTTTAGAAGTTTTGCGAAATCGGATAGATATGCGTATCGTTCAGGAGCGTGATTACATCAAAAACAAAAAAGATAGTGGTTACCGTAGCTACCATGCCATTGTTGAATATCCAGTAGATACGATTAATGGAAATAAAGTTATCTTGGCAGAAATTCAGATTCGTACCTTGTCCATGAACTTTTGGGCAACGATTGAGCACTCTTTAAACTACAAGTATAAAGGAGAATTTCCAGAGGAAATCAAACGGCGCTTGGAGACAACAGCTAATCTCGCCTATCAGCTAGATGAAGAGATGGGAGCCATTCGTGACGCCATCCAAGAAGCACAAGCACTCTTTGATCCTCTGCACCGCAAGCTAAATGACGGTGTTGGAAATAGTGACGATACAGATGAAGAATACAGGTAAAAAAATAGCGATAATCCGCAATCGCAAAAGGCAGAGTGAGGAAGTATTTCAAACTCTGATGCAAAAATTGCGGAAAGCAGGCTTTATTCTGACACCCAAAAATCCAGATATCGTGATTTCTGTCGGTGGTGATGGGATGCTGCTATCAGCCTTTCACAAGTATGAAGAGCAGCTGGATAAGGTGCGCTTTGTCGGTGTCCATACCGGACATTTGGGTTTTTATACAGATTACCGAGACTTTGAAATCGATAAATTAGTGGAAAATCTGAAATTGGACACAGGTGCCAAGGTCTCTTATCCGATTTTAAATGTCAAGCTGACCTTTGAAAATGGGGAAACTCGGACGATTCGCGCGCTCAATGAAGCAACGATTAAACGCTCCGACAGAACCATGGTAGTTGATGTGGTCATCAATAATGTTCATTTTGAGCGTTTTAGAGGCGACGGGATTTCTGTCTCAACGCCTACTGGTAGTACGGCCTACAATAAATCTTTAGGAGGAGCTGTTCTACACCCAACGATTGAAGCCTTGCAAGTAACAGAAATTGCTAGTCTCAACAATCGTGTGTATCGCACTTTAGGTTCCTCAGTTATTGTTCCTAAAAAAGATAAGATTGAGCTCCTACCGACTCGTAATGACTACTATACCATAGCAGTCGATAATCAAACGTTTTCTTATAAAAATATTGTCCGTATCGAGTACCAAATCGATAATCATAAGATTAACTTTGTAGCTTCGCCTAGCCATACCAGCTTTTGGAATCGCGTGAGAGACTCCTTTATCGAGGAGTGCCAAGAATGAGATTTGAGTTTATTGCGGATGAGCATGTCAAAGTCAAAACTTTTTTGAAAAAGCATGAAATTTCAAAATCCCTTTTGGCCAAAGTGAAGTTTGCAGGTGGGAATATTCTTGTCAATGGTCAATCTCAAAATGCCATTTATTTGCTGGATATTGGCGATAAGGTGACAGTAGATATCCCTTCTGAGAAGGGATTTGAAAGTCTAGAAGCCGTGGATCGTGATTTGTCGATCGTGTATGAAGATGAACACTTTCTAGTTTTAGATAAGCCTGCCGGAGTAGCTAGTATCCCTAGTGTCAACCATTCGAATACGATGGCGAACTTTGTCAAGGCTTACTATATTCGGCAAGATTATGAAAATCAGCAGGTTCATATTGTGACGAGATTGGATCGCGATACCAGTGGACTCATGCTCTTTGCAAAACATGGCTATGCCCATGCAAGACTGGATAAGCAACTGCAGAAAAAAATGATTGAGAAGCGCTATTACGCGCTCGTTCAGGGGAGCGGTGAGCTTAAATCAGAGGGCGATATTATTGCACCAATTGGCCGTGACCCTGATAGCATCATCACCAGATGTGTGACAAAGGATGGCAAGTATGCTCATACCAGCTACAAGGTTGTGGAGCAGTTTGGCAATATCTATTTGGTAGATATTCGCTTGCACACTGGACGAACCCATCAAATTCGTGTGCACTTTGCCCATCTTGGCTTTCCGCTCCTCGGAGATGATCTCTATGGCGGGACTTTGGAAGCGGGNATGACACGTCAGGCCTTGCATTGTCACTCTTTATCTTTTTATAATCCATTTTTGGAAAAGCAGCTCCAATTGGAATCCCAGTTGCCGATTGATTTCCAAAACACCATTACATCGTTAACAAAAAATAATTAATTTTTAAAGGAGAAACTCATGGAAGTTTTTGAAAGTCTAAGAGACTCAGTTGTTGGTAAAAATGTTCGTATTGTATTGCCAGAAGGACAAGAACCACGTATTCTTCAAGCGGTTAAACGCATAGTAAAAGAATCAGAAGTTACACCGGTTCTTTTGGGAGATCCAGATAAAATCCGTATTTACTTGGAGATCGAAAATATTACGGAAGGCTATGAAGTCATAGATCCTAAAAATTATGACAGATTGGAAGAGATGGTGGCGGCTCTTGTAGAGCGTCGTAAGGGAAAAATCAGCGAAGAAGAAGCTCTTGAGCTTTTAAGAACAGACGTTAATTATTTTGGTGTGATGCTAGTCTATCTCGGTATCGTAGATGGTATGGTTTCTGGCTCTATCCACTCTACAGCTGCTACAGTGCGTCCAGCCTTGCAAATCATTAAAACACGTCCAAATGTAACAAGAACTTCAGGTGCCTTCCTCATGGTGCGTGGTTCAGAACGGTATCTTTTCAGCGACTGTGCCATTAACATCAATCCTGACTCAGAAGCCTTGGCAGAAATTGCGATTAACTCAGCTGTGACAGCTAAAATGTTTGGCATTGATCCTAAGATTGCTATGCTGAGCTATTCAACTAAAGGTTCTGGTTTTGGAGAAAGCGTTGATAAAGTGGTTCAAGCGACTAAGTTGGTCCATGACTTGCGCCCAGACTTAGAAGTTGACGGGGAATTGCAATTTGACGCTGCCTTTGTACCAAGCACAGCAGCCTTGAAAGCTCCAGGAAGCAAGGTTGCAGGTAAAGCGACTGTCTTTGTCTTTCCAAGCATTGAAGCAGGAAATATCGGTTATAAAATGGCAGAGCGTTTAGGTGGATTCTCAGCAGTCGGTCCAGTTCTTCAAGGATTGAACAAGCCAGTAAATGACCTTTCACGCGGATGTAATTCAGATGACGTTTATAACTTAACACTGATTACAGCTGCACAAAGTGTTGACCAATAAAATAACTAAAAAAGATGAGTAATTCATCTTTTTTAGTCTGTTTAAGTATGAGAGAAATGTTAGATTTAAAAAAATTTGGAATTAAAATGTGGGAAGAGGAGAAGATTGCCTCTTTTCGCAAGAAATTATTGACTTGGTATGATGAACA
The DNA here is from genome assembly GCF_003943515.1 of Streptococcus cristatus. Classification (GTDB taxonomy): domain Bacteria; phylum Bacillota; class Bacilli; order Lactobacillales; family Streptococcaceae; genus Streptococcus; species Streptococcus cristatus_D. The sequence continues at coordinate 11,907 of NZ_RJPT01000004.1, forward strand.
TAAACGTGATTTGCCTTGGCGCAGAACAAATAATCCTTATCATATCTGGGTTTCTGAGATTATGCTGCAGCAAACACGTGTGGATACGGTGATTCCTTACTATGAGCGCTTTCTTGACTGGTTTCCAACTGTTGCCGACTTAGCTCAAGCGCCAGAGGAGAGATTACTCAAATCTTGGGAAGGATTGGGCTATTATTCGCGGGTGCGAAATATGCAAAAAGCAGCCCAGCAGATAATGACGGATTTTGATGGAAAATTTCCTGATAGCTATGAAGGAATTGCTAGCCTCAAAGGGATTGGACCTTATACGGCTGGTGCCATTGCTAGTATTGCCTTTGGCTTAGCTGAGCCTGCGGTAGACGGCAATGTTATGCGGGTGTTGAGTCGATTGTTTGAAGTTGATTTAGATATTGGCCAACCCAGCAATCGCAAGGTCTTTCAGGCTATGATGGAGATTCTGATTGATCCAGGCAGACCTGGAGATTTCAATCAGGCGTTGATGGATTTGGGATCGGATATCGAAGCTCCTGTCAATCCTCATCCAGAAGACAGCCCTGTAAAAGAGTTCAGCGCAGCTTATTTGCACGGAACTATGGATAAATATCCGATTAAAGCACCTAAAAAGAAGCCAGTTCCGGTCTATCTGCAAGGCTTGATTATCGAAAATGAACAGGGACAGTTCTTGCTTGAAAAGAATGAGGCCGCTGGCTTGTTATCAGGTTTTTGGCATTTTCCCTTGATTGAAGTCGAAGAATTTCAATCAGATAATCAGATGTCTCTCTTTGAGGTAGCTGAAAATCAGCCCAGTCTGGACTTGTCTCCTCAAGAAAGTTTTGAACAGGATTATGATTTGACTGTCGATTGGCGGCAGCAGTCTTTCCCAAAGGTGCAACATGTCTTTAGTCATCGCAAGTGGCATATCCAGCTGGCTTACGGACGAGTCAAAGATAGCCGGCATGCAGCAGACGGAGAGGTCTTGTGGCTACATCCAGAGGAATTTGAGAAGTACCCCTTTGCCAAGCCCCAGCAGAAGATGTGGGAGGCTTTTAGGAACGTAAAAGATGGAAACTAGAGTCAATAGTCTGTTGTACTCGATTAAATTTACGAAGAATAGGAAATCACTAAAATATGTCCCCTACCTCCAGTCCTCCAGATAAAACTTTTATTGGACGTCGTAGCAAACTTGCTGGTGTCATTTATTTTATATTAGGCGTTTTGAATTTCTTACATTGCCTTCTTTATTTTCAGTGGGTATTTTCTCCAACGGTGAAACCTGACTTCGTCATTATTCCAATTTTTATAGGCTTAAATATTTATTTTTTGACTCGCGAGTTCATCCATAAATGCTTCCATTGGTGTGGCTATCATGCCTTACCTGAGTTAGTTGAGTTCGGGAGCGGACGCTATTCCTTTCACTTGCCTGTCTTCGAAAGACATACCGAAAACTATAAAGTCTATTATAGTAAAAGATCAAAGAAACATCAATTTCTCTTCTTTGTGAGCTATATTTTATATGTGAATTTAATTTTAGGAGTTCTTTTGCTCTTCTCATGTGTATACTGGGATATGTTCATTGAGAGTTCCTCGAAATTTCAAGATTGGCACGCTTTTCTATTTATTTTTTTACTAATCATCCTGTATTTCTGTATTGAAGCTTTATTTAAAAAATATAAACTTTGGTTTAAAAATTATTTTAAACTAGATGATAAAATAGTAGAACACGGCTTTCCGATATATACTTTGAAAGAAAAATAAAAGACAAACAATATAGTTTGTCTTTTTTGTTTTTAAAATAACTTATAGTCCTTCTCGCTCTGTAAAGAGAGAGGCAAATAAACTACCCTTCAAATGGGAACTTATGCTTAAATCCCAGCAAAAGCTTTAATCTCATCTGCAGTCATAGAAGAATCACAGCGAACAGCAACTTGACCGTCTTGAACATGTACAAAACCAGGAACCGTCGGGATGCTGTATTCAGAGCGGAAGGCTTGTAATTTCTCTAATTCGTTGGCTTCTTCACTGTTAATGAAGTAGATGTGGACTTTAGTTTCAGCCACAACACCAGCCAATGTTCCAGCAAATTTACGGCAGTAAGGGCAAGTTTTGCGACCAACGAAGAAAGTTGCTGTCTCTTTGTCAGCAATCGCTTGACGAGCTCGGTCAACAGTTGTGACTTCCAAGTCTTTAATATTTTGAGCAAATTGTTCCATAAATAATCCTCATTTCTTTTGATAAAACTAGTATGCCATAAAGTTTCTAAAATTGCTTAGATTTGATACGAAAAAAGATGAGATTGGTTCGTCTCATCTTTTATAATTGCTTATTTTACAAAAGCATTGATTTCCGCTTCAATATTTGCAATCTTAGCTTGAGAATCCTCATTGCTATCGCCGACAACGGCAATGTAGAACTTGATTTTTGGTTCAGTACCAGATGGGCGGACAGCAATCCATGAACCATCAGCCAAGGTGTATTTCAGCACATCGCTTGGAGGAGTTGTCAAGTTTGTAACAGTACCATCTGCAGCAGTAGCAGTTTGAGCCTTAAAGTCTTCTACGACAGTAATAGCTGTTTGGTTCCATTCTTTCGGACCATTGTCACGGAATTTAGCCATGATAGCCTTGATTTGCTCGGCTCCATCAACACCTGACAAGGTCACAGAGATCGTCTTTTCCGCGTAGTAGCCGTATTCTTTATAGATTTCTTCGATACCGTCAGCCAGAGTCAAACCACGAGAACGGTAGTAGGCAGCAAGCTCAGCAACTACAAGAACGGCTTGAATAGCATCTTTATCACGTACGAATGGTTTGATCAAGTAACCGAAACTTTCTTCAAATCCCATCATGTAGGTGTGGTTGTGTTTTTCTTCGAATTCTTGGATCTTCTCAGCGATAAATTTGAAACCAGTCAAGACGTTGAACATAGTTGCGCCGTAGCTTTCAGCAATCTTAGTCACTAAGTCAGTAGAAACGATAGACTTGCAGAGAGCTGCGTTAGCTGGCAGAGTTCCAGCACTCTTATGAGCTTCCAAGATGTACTTAGCCATGATGGCACCGATTTGATTACCTGAAAGGTTGAGATAGCTGCCGTCTTTTTGCAGAACTTCTACACCGACACGGTCAGCATCTGGGTCAGTTGCAACCAAGACATCTGCACCAACCTTGCGACCCAATTCCTCAGCTAAAGCAAAGGCTGCTTGGCTTTCAGGGTTTGGAGACTTAACAGTAGAGAAGTCAGGATCAGCTACAGCTTGCGCCTCAACAACTTGCACAGAATCAAATCCTGCTTGGGCCAAAGCGCGACGAGCCAACATTTCACCAGTACCGTGCAGAGGAGTATAGACAATCTTCATGTCCTTACCGTATTCATCAATCAGTTTTTGGTTGATATTGACATCTTTAACTTTCTTGAGGTATTCAGCATCAATAGCATCGCCAATCACTTCAATCAAGCCAGAAGCTTTTTCAGCTTCAACATCAGCGACCTCAATAGCAAAAGGATCTTCAATAGCACGGATGTAGTCTGTCAATGCATCCGCATCATGAGGAGGCATTTGTCCGCCGTCTTCGCCATATACCTTGTAGCCGTTAAATGGAGCAGGGTTGTGGCTGGCTGTAATCATGATACCAGCAAAAGTTCCCAAATGACGTACCGCAAATGAAAGTTCTGGAGTTGGGCGCAGGCTTTCAAAGACATAAGACTTGATACCGTGCTTAGCCAAAACAGCAGCAGATTCAAAAGCAAATTCTGGTGAGAAATGACGAGAGTCGTAAGCAATCGCAACACCGCGTTTTTTGAACTCATCTCCTTTTTCGTCAATCAAACGAGCCAAACCTTCCGTTGCCTGACGGACAACATAAATATTGATACGGTTAGTACCAGCACCGATCAGACCGCGCATACCAGCAGTACCGAATTCTAGGTTTGTATAAAAGGCATCTTCCTTAGTTTTTTCGTCCATACCTTCTAACTCTTTCCGAAGATAGTCAGGAAGTTCAGCGAAGTCAAGCCATTTTTTGAAGTTTTCTTGATAGGTCATAGATGGAGTCTCCTTTATATTTTTAAGATAGAAAATCACTGTGTGGTTTTAAGAAAGGGCACAAGATTTTCTTGTTTGTTCAATCGCTTTCATTGTAACATATTTTCATATTTTTTGAAAGTACTGACCTAAAAAATAGTGAATTACTTTGAAAAAATGAAGATGCTTGGATCAAAAAAATAATCACGCTAGGTGATTATTTTTTAAGTTTTTCAAGTGCTGGAACGATTGCAACTGTAAGGATAGCAGAAATAATCATTTCTGAGATTGCATTAGCTGAAAAAATCAATGCAAGCATGGCTTTGATATCTCCATTGTAAACAGATGAAAATAGAATAAAAATTCCTCCGAGAACGAAGATTGTGTTGGTCATTGAGCCTACAGCACCAGCTAAAACTAAACCTGGCTTAGTTTTCATCCATTTGTAGACAAAATACGGAGTGATTCCGATTAGAATACGTGGAACCATGGCGATCATCAATGAATTGATGCTGCCGTTTTCTACAAAAGGACTGAAGAGGTAGCTAGTTGGCAGTAGGACAACGGTGTTGGTCACCACACTGATTACTCCCATTAGGGCTCCAAGAACAGCTCCAATTCGCGGTCCGTAGATAATACTAGCAATAATGACTGGAATATGAATAATGGTCGGTTTAATCGGAACCGGTAGTAGGTTGAAAATAACAGAGCTCAGCAGATGGAGCACTAACATAATAGCAAAAAAGATAGCAATTTGCGCGATACTAGATTGTTTTCTCATTTATAATTTCCTTTACTTTTTCTATAATAATATTGACATCAGCTAGAGCGCCAGTCCCATGATCTCCGCAAGCTAGAACAGCTTCACGCGGTTCGATAATCTCCCAGCCAAATTTTTTTAATCTTTCCAAATTGTGCTGAGTGAGTGGATTTTCATACATCTTGGTATTCATGGCTGGCGCGATGGCTTTTTTGACATGAGATGGGAGAGCAAGGGCTGTAGCGGTTACCATATTGTCTGCTAGACCATTAGCCAGTTTGGCGATGGTATTAGCTGTTGCGGGAGCGACTAAGAAAAGATTTGTTTCTTTGCCGATTTCAATATGGTTGACCTTTTCTGGCCTCGGCTCGTCCATAAGGTCAAGGGAAACAGGATTCTTTGATAAAACCTGTAAGGTCAGCGGGGTGATAAAGTGACTGGCAGCTTCCGTCATGAGAACAGACACACTGTAGCCTAGCTTGCCCAGCTGGCTCGTAATATCTGCTGCCTTATAGGCCGAAATACTGCCCGTGACAGCGAGAGTAACATAGATCATGAACTGTCTCCTTTCTGGATATGGCTTAACAATTGTTCAGCAATTTCTTCCTTGGAGAAAGCTTCTGTGACAGTGTCTGCTCCTAGGAGATAGGCGTGGTGCTGCCCGTTAGAAATTTCAGTCAAATCGTTGGCTACAATTAATTCAGCTTGATTTTTTTCAAGGTTGGCTCTAGCAGTAGCCAGTAACTCTTCTTTAGAAACACCTACCAAGAGCTTAAAGCCAATCAATCGAATATTTGGATTCCATTCTTTGACCTTGTTAATGATTTTAGGATTTTTCTTGAGGAAAAGAACCTGATAATCATCCGCAGACGAAATCTTACTTTCAGAATTACTTTTTTCCAGAAACTCTGTCAAATCTGAACTAGCAAGAACCTCCTCAAATCCTGCCATATACACTGGTTTATAGTCAGAAACAGCCATTGAATGAATGAGCACATCATGAGCCGGTACCAGCTCTTCCATGGCTGTCAGGAGCTGCTCTGTATCTTCAATAATCTTAATCGTTAGTTTTTCATGCGGATCCGGTTTAACAGCTTTTGCCGTTGTCAGCAGAGTCACCGAAGCACCCTCTGCCAAACAATGCTCAGCTATCATTTTCCCAAGTTGACCCGTTGAATGATTGGTGATAGAGCGGACTTGGTCGATTTTTTCACTCGTTCCGCTAGAGGTAATCAATATATTCATAGCTTTATTCTACAAGAAAAAATGAATTTAGTAAAATAAAATTAACTTAAGGTTCAATTTAGTTAAACTTATTTTTTCACTAAAGAAGATGTATTGTATGAAAAAAATGAAGTAATTACCGAACATTATGTTGCTATTGGAGTTTAAATGTGCAGTTTTATATCATATTTGTTATAATAGTTTCATCAAATTAGAGGAGTTCCTAATGAAAACAGATATCGAAATTGCTCAGAGTATTGAATTACAGCCTATTGTGGATGTAGTAAAAAAGGTTGGTATTGATTACGAGGACTTGGAGCTGTATGGAAAGTACAAGGCCAAGCTCAGTTTTGACAAGATTCGTGAAGTAGCAGAAAATCCTGTCGGCAAGCTGATTTTAGTAACGGCAATCAATCCGACACCTGCTGGAGAAGGTAAGTCCACCATTACCATTGGACTGGCTGACGCGCTTAACAAGATTGGCAAGAAAACTATGATTGCTATCCGCGAACCTTCCCTAGGGCCTGTTATGGGAATCAAAGGAGGCGCAGCTGGTGGTGGTCACGCGCAAGTTTTACCGATGGAAGACATCAACCTGCATTTCACTGGTGATATGCATGCCATCACGACTGCTAATAATGCCCTGTCAGCTCTTATTGATAATCATCTGCATCAGGGAAATGAGCTGGGTATCGACCAACGTCGTATTATCTGGAAACGTGTTGTGGACCTAAATGACCGAGCACTGCGCCATGTGACGGTTGGCTTAGGCAGCCCACTCAACGGTATTCCGCGCGAAGATGGTTTTGATATCACGGTTGCTTCTGAAATCATGGCGATTCTTTGCTTGGCAACGGATATTGAAGATTTGAAAAATCGCTTGGCTAACATCGTTATCGGCTATCGCTATGACCGCACACCAGTCTATGTTCGTGACCTTGAGGTAGAAGGGGCCTTGGCTTTAGTCTTGAAAGATGCGATTAAGCCAAATCTGGTTCAGACTATTTACGGGACACCAGCCTTTGTTCATGGCGGACCATTTGCCAATATCGCCCACGGCTGTAACTCTGTTTTGGCGACTAGCACAGCGCTACGCTTGGCTGATTATACAGTGACAGAGGCCGGCTTCGGTGCAGACCTTGGCGCTGAGAAATTCCTCGACATCAAGACTCCGAACTTACCAACTTCTCCAGATGCAGTGGTAATTGTCGCAACACTTCGTGCTCTTAAGATGAATGGTGGCGTTGCTAAGGATGCACTTACAGAAGAAAATGTAGAAGCAGTTCGTGCAGGTTTTGCTAACCTTAAACGCCACGTTGAAAATATCCGTAAGTTCGGTATTCCAGCGGTCGTAGCCATCAATGAATTTGTCTCTGATACAGAAGCTGAAATTGCTGCGCTTAAGGAACTCTGTGCAGAAATCGGGGTACCTGTTGAGCTTGCCAGTGTCTGGGCTGATGGCGCTGAAGGCGGTGTGGCTCTGGCTGAAACTGTTGTCAAAACTATTGACGAAAAACCAGCACACTACACTCGTCTTTATGACAATGACTCAACTATCGAAGAGAAGATCGAGAAAATTGTCACTGAAATCTATCGCGGTTCAAAAGTAAACTTTGAGAAAAAAGCGCAAACTCAGATTCGAGAAATTGTCAAGAATGGCTGGGACAAACTGCCAATCTGTATGGCCAAAACACAGTATAGCTTCTCAGACAATCCTGCTGCTTTGGGCGCGCCAGAAAAATTTGAAATTACCATTCGTGAATTGGTACCAAAACTTGGGGCAGGCTTTATCGTGGCTTTGACAGGAGATGTCATGACCATGCCAGGATTGCCAAAACGTCCTGCGGCGCTCAATATGGATGTGGCAGCAGACGGTACAGCGATTGGTCTGTTCTAATTGAATTTAAGATATAAGAAGAGGTTGGGCTGAACAGAGTCTGGCCTCTCTTTTTTAGACTTAAATTCCAGATATTTTGATATAATAAAGCCATATTCCTATCACCTAGTTTTTGCTCATAGGAGGATGAACATTGAAAAAAAGAACTCTCAAACAGGAATTAATTTATTTGGCCTCGAGGGAATCGATAAGTGTCGTGTCGTTCTGTATCGTGTATGTTCTGTATACGAAACCAGAGACTCGATTTGCTACATCCAGTGCCGTCCTTTATTTCCCACTGTTAATTCTTAATCTGATATTGGTTCAAGGTTCCCTCTATTGGCTTAACTGTTTAAGACGAATCCAAAAGAAGAAGTACTTGGAAACTCAACTACTTGCACCTCTTTATAAAGGATTAAAAGTGCTAGATTTTATGATGCTGCTTGCATATATACCGATTTGGATATGGTCTTTTAGAGTGAGTAGTAGCAGTAATATCATTATTGGAGTTTTACTTTGGTTGTTTGCCATCATTGAATTTGTAAATTATTTTTACTATCGCCTGTCTTACTATGCAATGGGTGGCCTAGGACTGCAAGTGATGAGGCCTCTCAAGTTATTATTGACGGGAAAAGCAGCCAAATCACAAATTTCAAAAGAAATTTCCTTATACGAAAAAAATATGGAGCATAAATAATGAAAAAGAAATACCTATTAATAACTCTTCTAAGCATTGCCCTTTTGACCTTGACTGGTTGTCAGTCTGTTGAAAAGTGGTTTAAAAATGCCAAGGAAGAATGGCTGGGGCTGGAGATGACGGTTCGCACCTATGATGAGAATTCCCAACTCATCGACCAGATGTCGGGCAAATCCTTATCCATCTCGCGTAACGAGGAATTTGACTCAGTTGATGCGGAAGGAAATTCCAAGGAAGATTCTTCTGTGCTCAAAATCACCTTGGGTAAGTATGAGATTGATCATGTGGGCTCCTCCTTGATTGCAGAAGAAAAGGGGTTGAAAGATGTCTTTGCCCAATATCAAAAGACTGCAGATGTTGAGGAGAATAGCCATTCTGTCCCTGTTTTAAATCGTATGATTTCTGCTTTTAAAAACGACTTTAACGGCAAGAAGAAGGTCATTCTGATTCGCTCTCAAAACGGGACTCCGTTGGCTGCCTATGCTGGCGACCGTGTTTCTCTAGATAAATCCGATGCACCCAAAACTTCTGAGTTGCTGATTGACGGCAAGCGCCTCGTGATTTACCGCTGCGACTACACTATTTATGACCGTGAATTGCTGGAGTAAGCTATGGATGTAGAGGAATTACTTGAAAATCTAAAAGCAGTAGCTAAACCGGATGATGCGGTTGCTATGAAAGCCTATATGAAAAACAAATTTGAGTTTCTAGGAGTCAAGACTCCAGTCAGACGGAAACTAGCAAAGGCTTTTTTCAAACAGCAGACTGACTCCGTCATTGATTGGGTTTTTATAAATGAATCTTGGGACAATCCCTATCGAGAATTGCAGTATGCCGCGCTAGATTATCTGGAAATTCGCAAGAAGCTCTTGACCCCATCTGACTTGCCACGTTTGAAAAAGCTTGCCCAAACAAAATCTTGGTGGGATACTATTGACTTTTTGGACCGCTTGGTCGGATCCATCATTGCCCGATTTCCAGAAACTAAAGGGATTATTTTAGTTTGGAGTCGTGATGAGGATATCTGGCTGCGGCGCTTGGCTACTGATCATCAGCTGTTGCGAAAAGAGGAAACAGACACGGAGCTGTTGGAGAAAATTTTAGTGAATAATCTTGGTCAAACAGAATTCTTTATTAACAAGGCCATCGGCTGGGCGCTGAGAGACTATTCAAAAACCAATCCAGACTGGGTCAGAGATTTTATTGAGCGGCATCAAGCAGAAATGGCTGCACTTAGTATTCGAGAGGGAAGTAAGTATCTGTGATGGTTGACCAATCTTTATGGCTTGACATTTTCTACGCTATAGCTTATGATAAATAAGTGCGATGAGTCGATATGCAGATTTTCTGCAAATTGAAGCATGGGAGGTCATAAACGCAGGAGCGGACCTTGATCAGTTGTGTGAACCTGCTGATCACACGAAAGTGCCCTTATCCCCAGTCTACGGATTGGGGATTTTCTATTGCTCTTGATGAAACGAGTCCGCAGGAAGAAGTTGAGTCTTAGAGACATTGATACTGAGACGATTGGCGTCGTGAGTGCTATTGCTCTTGATGAAACTACTCTTAGAAATGCAAGACAGTTATCCGCGGCTGAGCTTAGAGACATTGATATTGAGGAGGTCAGCATTGTGAGAGCTGCATATTTCGACAAAATAAGGACATAATCCTTTAGAAATATTTGCATTTTTCCTTAAAAATAGTATAATACTAGAATATACAAAATTTTTAGAAAATTCAGAGGTGGATTGTATGGGATATACAGTTGCTGTAGTTGGTGCCACTGGTGCTGTTGGCGCTCAAATGATTAAAATGCTGGAAGAATCAACACTTCCAATTGACAAGATTCGTTATTTGGCTTCTGCTCGTTCAGCTGGTAAGGTTCTTCAGTTCAAGGGACAAGATGTCACTATCGAAGAAACAACAGAAACTGCCTTTGAAGGTGTAGATATCGCTCTTTTCTCAGCTGGTGGCTCTACTTCAGCAAAATATGCTCCCTATGCAGTTAAAGCTGGTGCAGTCGTAGTGGACAACACCTCATATTTCCGCCAAAATCCTGATGTGCCTCTGGTTGTTCCAGAAGTAAACGCTCATGCACTAGATCAGCATAAAGGGATTATCGCTTGTCCTAATTGCTCAACTATTCAGATGATGGTGGCCTTGGAGCCAGTCCGTCAGCAATGGGGCTTGGAGCGTATCATTGTTTCAACTTATCAGGCGGTTTCTGGTGCAGGTATGGGAGCCATTCTTGAAACGCAACGCGAGCTTCGTGAAGTGTTGAATGATGGTGTTAATCCACGTGATTTGCATGCGGAAATCTTACCTTCAGGCGGTGACAAGAAACACTATCCTATCGCCTTTAATGCTCTTCCGCAAATCGATGTCTTCACTGACAATGACTACACTTACGAAGAGATGAAGATGACCAAGGAAACTAAGAAAATCATGGAAGATGACAGCATCGCAGTATCTGCAACGTGTGTACGTATTCCAGTCTTGTCAGCTCACTCTGAGTCTGTTTACATCGAAACAAAAGAAGTGGCTCCAATTGAAGAAGTCAAGGCAGCCATTGCAGCTTTCCCAGGTGCTGTTCTTGAAGATGACGTAGCTCATCAAATCTATCCTCAAGCAATTAACGCAGTTGGTTCACGCGATACTTTTGTAGGTCGTATTCGTAAAGACTTGGATGCAGAAAAAGGAATCCATATGTGGGTCGTTTCAGACAACCTTCTCAAAGGTGCTGCTTGGAATTCTGTTCAAATCGCTGAAACTCTTCATGAGCGTGGTTTGGTCCGTCCGACGGGAGAAGTTGTTTTTGAATTAAAATAAACTGTCTGAAAATACGTGACAGGTCGAGGATTGAATATCTGTCATTCAATCCTCTTTTCATACAAAGAGAGGTAAGTTTATGGCATACGCAGATTTGAAGAATTGTAAAATCATCACAGCTTTTATTACGCCTTTTCATGAAGATGGCTCCATCAATTTTGAGGCCATTCCAGATTTGATTGAGCACCTTTTGGCTCATCATACGGATGGGATTTTGCTAGCTGGAACGACTGCAGAGAGTCCAACCCTGACCCACGATGAAGAGTTGGAATTATTTGCGGCTGTACAAAAAGTTGTCAAGGGGCGTGTTCCTTTGATAGCGGGTGTTGGTACCAACGAAACGCGCGACTCCATTGAATTTGTCAAAGAAGTAGATGCATTTGGTGGTTTTGCGGCTGGTTTGGCTATTGTTCCCTATTACAATAAACCGTCTCAAGAAGGCATGTATCAGCACTTCAAAGCCATTGCGGATGCTTCAAACCTGCCGATCATTATCTATAATATCCCAGGACGGGTAGTGGTTGAAATGACGCCTGAGACCATGCTGAGACTGGCAGAACATCCAAATATTATTGGCGTGAAGGAATGTACCAGTCTGGCTAATATGGCTTATTTGATCGAACATCGTCCAGAGGAGTTCTTGATTTATACGGGTGAGGATGGTGATGCCTTTCATGCTATGAATCTGGGGGCTGATGGCGTTATTTCCGTTGCTTCTCACACAAACGGTGATGAAATGTTTGAAATGCTGGATGCTATTGAGCACAATGACATCAAAAAAGCAGCAGCTATCCAACGGAAATTTATCCCTAAGGTCAATGCCCTGTTCTCTTACCCAAGCCCAGCTCCAGTCAAGGCTGTGCTCAATTATATGGGCTTTGCAGCAGGTCCAACCCGCTTACCGCTTGTGCCAGCTCCTGAGGAAGATGCTAAGCGAATTATCAAGGTCGTAGTTGATGGCGACTATGAAGCGACGAAGGAGACTGTTAAAGGTGTCTTGAGACCAGATTATTGATCAGCAATTTTGTTTTAGAGGATACAGGTATAAGTGAGGTGTGATTTCATAATATGACAGAAAAGCATAGTCAACGAATCGAGGAGTATAAGGCAAAGCGCAGTCTGGAAAAACTTGAGGGGAAGAGAGTTTACGACAAGCCAATTATTCGAACTGGTGATAAGGCAAGTTTTTATGGCGCAGGTCTAATTTTGTTAGGGTTTGGTTTGGGGGCTCTTTATCTATTTCTTAACCTTATAACAGATTGGGATTTAAAACTTTTCTCTCTCATCTGGGAAACACTTGCTGGATTAGGGATTGTTGTCAGTCTTTTTGGAGCGTTTAAAATTGGTCGATTAGAGTTACATACTGTGTCAATGATAGCAGACAAAGAGAAGAATTTTGACATTGAAAGGGCTTTTAATCTTTATAATGTCATCCACAAACCAACGAAGAAAGTTTTACTTCAATACGATAGTGAGGATGATAGTTTAATTTCTCTAAACGCTGGGGGTGATTTATTAGTTGAGCTCCTAAGGAAAGTTGAGGAAGAGAAATTGCCTTTTAATAAGATTAACAAAACTCTGAAATTAGAAGAAGTGTCTGAAAATCATTGGAAAATGCAATATCGTTACAAGAAACAAGACATTGTATTAGAGGAAAGTGGTATATAGTATATGTATTATTAGCTTGATCTAAAAGGACTAATATTTATAGTTCTCTAAAAAATATTTCAAAAGGATTGCAGTTGAATGGCGCCTCAAACGTTAGATAACATTCTAAGGATTGAGGTTTAGTTCATCTCTGTAGTCCTTTTTCTAAATGTTTCATTCTTTTTGAAAAAAACAAGAAAAAATTGTATAATGATAGTATAAGTTATCTCTTGAGAGGTGATGATAATGCAGGTTCGGAAGGCAAGCAAGGATGATTGGCAACTAATCCAAAAGATATGTAGAGAAACTTGGTTGGCTACCTATAAAGATATTTACTCATCTTCCTACATAGAGCGAGTCTTTGACATTTTCTATAGCCAAGAACGTTTGCTGAAGGACTTGACTGAACTTTCTCCTGAATGGAATGGCTATTGGCTGGCAGAAATGAATGGGCAGGTTCTTGGTTGTATTGGTGGTGGAATGAGTGAGGACGGCAGAGCCAATGTTTATGTTCTCTACGTCTTACCGCAGGCTCAACGTTTGGGAATCGGCCATGAGTTGCTGGAGACCTTGACAAGTTATCAAAAATCACAATATCAGGCCAGAGAGCAAGCTGTTACAGTAACGGAAGGAAATGCTATCGGTCTTCCATTTTATGAAAAAGAGGGCTTTGTCTTTGAGTCTGCCACTGAAAATTGGATTGATAGCAGTCAAGCCAGAGATTTACATTACATCAGAAATATATAAATAAAGGAGTATTTTATGAAAGTTATTAAACGCAGTGGGGAAGTCGTTGATTTTGACCCAGATAAAATCTATCAAGCGGTATTAAAAGCGGCTCAAACCGTTTATGTCTTGACAGACGACCTCCGCCAAAATCTAGCCTTGGTGACAAAAAAAGTCGCGTTAGATTTGGAAGAAGCTAAGGTTGAGCGGGCCACAATCAGTATGATTCAGTCTATGGTTGAAAACCGTCTCTTGGGAGCAGGCTATATCACTATTGCTGAGCATTATATTTCCTATCGCTTGCAGCGTGATTTGGAGCGTAGTGGTTACGGTGACCATATCGCTGTCCATTTGCATTTTGAGCAAATCCGATAACAATGCTGAAAAGCCCAGATGGGCTTTTTCTTTTTCAAAACTCAATATAAAAATTCAGTTCAAAGTAGATTTCTCTTCAAAATTTGTAACCGTATTCAAAGATTTTTTCCTAGTTTTTATTAGAAAAAGACCTTTCAAAGCCAGTTAAATCAATATGTATAATCTGGACTTATGCTCTTCTTAATCTTTCTTAAGTAGACACTAGGACATATTAGATATAAAATGAAAGCGTCAACAAATACTAAACTATAAAAATGAAAGCGCTCTTATACAAATAAAAACTATACAAAAGGAGTCAATAAAATGGCAACTAAAGAAGAAATTTTACGTGAACTATACCCTGAGGATCTTTTCCACTATGCTGATGGCTTGACATTGGGAGAAGCGGAAGTATTACAAGAAACTCGTCGTTTGATTGAAAAGCATCTTCGTCCAGTCATTAATGAATATTGGGAAGCACCTGATTTCCCATTTGAAGAATTCTATGCAGTTGCTAAAGGCGCTCAAATCATGAACAACCCTAAATTGTTCGAAGGTCGCGAAGGCAACTACAAACCATCAGAACTTTACATCGCATTCTTGTATTTAGAATTAGGCCGTTTCGATGCGTCTATAGCGACTTTCTTCACAGTTCATGGTGGACTTTGCTACAACACAGTCTTGCTTGGTGGTGACGAGCGTCAACAAAAAGAATTTCTTCCTAAATTAGCTGCATTTGACTGGCAAGGATGTTTCGCTTTGACTGAACCGTTGTCAGGTTCTGACATTGCTGGAGGTCTTGCGACAACAGCTGAGCGTGTTGGAGACAAATGGATTTTGAACGGAGAAAAACGTTGGATCGGCGGATCAGATACAGCTGATGTTGTTCCAGTATTTGCCCGCGACGTTGAAGATGGAAAAGTGAAATGTTTCATCGTTCGTAAAGGTGCTCCTGGATATCATGCAGAACCAATCCCTCACAAAACAGCTCTTCGTTGCGTACGTAATGGCCACATTACTATGAAGAATGTGGAAGTTCCAGATTCAGACCGTTTGGTAAATATCAATGGATTTGGCGATGTAGCTCGTATCTTGACATTCACTCGTGCTGACGTTGCTCACATTGCAACTGCTATCACTTGTGGTTCATACGTAGCAGCTCTTAAATATGCTAAAGATCGTCAACAATTCAAACGTCCAATTGCTGCATTCCAAATCGTACAAGAAAAATTGGCTAGAATGCAAGCTAACGCAGTGGCAGTACTTTCATACTCAGCTCGTATTGCTGAAATGCAAGAAGCAGGTAATGAATTGATGTTGAACTCTGCACTTGCTAAGATGCACAACTCATTGGTAATGCGCGAAACAGTTGCACTTGCACGTGAAACATGTGGTGGTAACGGAATCACTCTTGAAACTGATGTAGCTCGCTTCTTTGCAGATGCTGAAGCAATCTACACCTATGAAGGTTCTCATGAAGTGAATGCTTTGATCGTGGGCCGTGAAATTACTGGTATTGGAGCATTTGTATAATAATGAATTTGGAACGATTGCTCAGCATTTGCTAGTAATCGTTCCGATTCTTTCTTTTTGAAGTTTATATTTTGATAGTAAATAGGAGAAAAAAATGAATATTTCAAAAGTGATGATCATCGGATCAGGTCAAATGGGAAGCGGTATTGCACAAGTCTTTGCTCAATCAGGTTTCACAGTTTATCTCAATGATATCAAGGAAGAATTTGTTCAAAGAGGGCTGGATGGTATTACTAAGCAATTGTCTCGTTCTGTTGAAAAAGGTCGTTTGTCAGAAGAAGATAAAAACAACATTTTGGCAAATCTGATTCCTTCTACTTCTTATGAAGATGCTAAACATGCTCAATTGGTTATTGAAGCGGCTACTGAAAATCGCGACATCAAATTGAGTATCTTTAAACAGTTGGATGAGTTGACTGATCCTCAAACTATTCTGGCTTCAAACACTTCATCTCTATCTATTACTGATATTGCAGCAGCGACAGTTCATCAAGAACGCGTTATTGGTATGCACTTCTTCAACCCAGCACCAGTTATGAAATTGGTTGAAGTTATTCGTGCGCTTCAAACATCAGATGAAGTTGTGAAAGCTGTTCGTGAATTGACTGAAAAAATCGGTAAAACAGCTGTAGATGTGAAAGATTCTTATGGTTTTGTTGTGAACCGTGTCTTGATTCCAATGATCAATGAAGCTATTTTCATCTTAGGAGAAGGAATTGCTTCAGCAGAAGAAATTGACGAAGCAATGAAACTAGGTGCTAATCACCCAATTGGCCCATTGGCATTGGCTGACTTGATCGGTCTTGATGTCTGCTTGGCTATCATGGGAGTGTTAAACAATGGATTTGGAGATCCTAAGTATCGTCCTGCTCCACTTCTGAAGAAGATGGTTGAAGCTGGTAAGCTTGGTCGCAAGACTAAAGAAGGATTCTTTAAATATTAAGATATAAGGAGCAAGAAATGAAAGAAGCAGTTATTGTAGCAGCAGTCCGCACACCTTTAGGTTCTTTTGGTGGAACTTTAAAAAATGTTTCGGCTGTTGATCTAGGTAGTTTAGTTATTAAAAGTGCTATTGAACGAGCAAATTTGAAACCGGAACAAGTTGATGAAGTTATCATGGGGAATGTTCTGGGTGCAGGTCTTGGTCAAAACGTAGCTCGTCAAATGAGTGTCAACGCAGGTGTCCCAGTAACTTCTCCAGCTTTCACTATTAACAAAGTTTGTGGCTCTGGTTTGAAAGCAGTACAATTGGCAGCTCAAGCTGTATTGTGTGGAGATGCTGATATCGTAGTAGCTGGAGGGGCCGAAAACATGAGCCAAGCTCCTTATGTCCTTCAAAACCAACGTTGGGGCGCTCGTATGGGAGACTCTCAAGTAGTAGACACTATGCTCCGCGATGGCTTGACAGATGCTTTTGAATCCTTCCATATGGGAATTACAGCTGAAAACGTTGCTGAACAATATGGCATTACACGTGAAGACCAAGATAACTTTGCTGTGCAATCTCAAAAACGTGCAGTTGCAGCGATCGAAGCTGGGCGTTTCAAAGAAGAAATTGTTCCTGTTGAAATTCCGCAACGTAAAGGCGATCCTATCGTATTTGATACAGATGAATTCCCAAGAAAAGACGCTTCTCTTGAAGGTTTAGGTAAATTGCGCCCAGTCTTCAAGAAAGATGGTACTGTAACTGCTGGTAATGCTTCAGGTATTAACGACGGTGCAGCAGCAGTTGTTGTTATGAGTGCTGATAAAGCTAAAGAATTGGGCGTTCCAGTTTTGGCAACGATCAAATCTTACGCAAGCGCTGGACTAGATCCAAAAGTTATGGGTTGTGGTCCGATTTACGCATCTCGCAAAGCCCTTGAAAAAGGCGGATTTACAGTGGAAGATTTAGATTTGGTTGAATCCAATGAAGCATTTGCAGCGCAAGCATGTGCCGTTGGTAAAGAATTGAATCTTGATCCTGAAAAAGTCAATGTAAATGGTGGTGCGATTGCTCTTGGTCACCCAATCGGTGCTTCAGGCTGCCGTATTTTGGTAACACTTTTGCACGAAATGCAAAAACGTGATGTTAAACGTGGTCTTGCTACCCTTTGTATCGGTGGCGGTATGGGTACAGCGGTCATCGTAGAACGCTAGAATCTAGTTCATTTTTGAAGTTTTCCATTTGCTTCTACTATATAAACAAGTCCTATCGATGAGCTGTTTTTCCAAACAAGCCTTGATAGGACTTGTTTTATTTTTCGAAAAATTAACTTGAATATCAAAACTATAAGCTTAGCTTATTGATGCATAAATGATGATTAAGTAGACGAAGTGTGAGAAATGGTATATCATAAGAATGTAAGCTCTTACATTTGTAGTTTAAGTATTTGTTGACACCATACTTAGTCATTCAATTTTATAAGTAGGAGCATAAAAATGAGTAAAACTGTTTTATTAGAAGTTAAAAATGGGATTGGATATATCACAATCAACCGTCCTGAAGCTTTGAACGCCTTGAGTTCTCAAGTTTTGGCTGATTTGAATGAAGTTCTTGATCAAGTTGAGAAAAGCGAAGAAATTCGCGTTGTCATCGTAACTGGAGCAGGAGAAAAAGCATTCGTCGCCGGAGCAGACATCAAGGAAATGGATTTGATGTCACCTATTCAAGCATTTGAATACATGACATTTGCAAACGATACATTTACTCGCCTTTCAGATTTACGCCAACCAACGATTGCAGTCATCAATGGTTATGCACTCGGTGGTGGTATGGAGCTAGCACTTTCAACAGATATCCGTATTGGATTTGAAAAAACAGTGGTTGGCTTCCCAGAAGTTGGCTTGGGTATTATTCCAGGATTTGCTGGTACTCAACGGATGTCGCGCTTGATTGGAACTAGCCGTGCCAAAGAACTTATCTTCACTGCTCGTACAGTGAAAGGTCAAGAAGCCTATGACTTAGGTATTCTTAACAAACTGGTTCCTGCTGAAGAATTGTTGTCTTCAGCTGAAGAATTAGCCGCAGCCATCATGAAGAATGCACCGTTAGCTGTTGAAAAAGCAAAACATGTCATTCAAGTTGGTGCGGAACTTCCTCTTAAAAATGCAATCCGTCTGGAAACAGAAGCAGAAGCCTTGCTCTTCTCTACAGAAGACAAACTAGAAGGAATGCGTGCTTTTGTTGAAAAACGCAAAGCTGTTTTCAATCGTAAGTAAAAGAGGAGGTATCAGCATGAAATCAGTTGTATCATTATCAGACGCTATTTCTAAGGTCAAATCGGGTGATATCGTTGGAATTTCTGGATTCCTCGGTGTCGGTGAACCTTTTGAATTGATTGAAGAATTAGTAAAACAAAACCAGCAAGACTTGACTTTGGTATCGGTGGTAACATCTCATCCTGGTAAAGAAGTTGGGGTTGGACGACTTTGTGAAAACCACCAAGTAAAAAAATATATTGCAGCCCACGTAGGAACATCTGCAGCAGCTCAACGTGAGTATTTTGAAAAGACGATGGAAGTCGAATTTACACCGATGGGAACTGTTGTTGAGCGTCTCCATGCAGCTGGAGCTGGATTAGGAGCTGTCTTGACCCCGACAGGAGTCGGAACAATCTTAGAAAAAGATTATGAAAAAGTAGAACGTAATGGCCGTGAATACTTGGTCTATGATCCACTTAAAATTGATGTTGCCTTAATCAAAGCGACTAAAGCTGACAAATACGGCAACTTGTATATCGATGGTACTACGAAAAACATTTCCTTGCAATTAGCACTCGCAGCAGATACTGTTATCGTTGAAGCGAATGAAATTGTTGAAGCTGGCGAAATTCATCCGAATGATATTTATGTTCCGGGCATCCTTGTTGACTATGTCGTCCAAAGCTTGACTCCAGAAGAACACCATAAGATGATGGGTGATCTTTGGACAGAGACTAAAAAATTGGCGGGGGTGAACTAATATGAAAGCAAAAGAAATTATTGCAAGACGTGTTGCACAAGAATTTAAAGATGGAGATGTTGTCAATCTAGGATTTGGTATTCCAAACGCATCTGCTGACTATATTCCTGAGGGAGTAAACGTTATTCTTCAGGCCGAAAATGGAGCGCTTCGCTTTGGTGAAACACCAACGAAAGATACTTACAATCCAAACCTGGCAAACTCTGGTGGAGCGCCAATCACTCTCTTGCCTGGAGCAGCATTGTTTGACTTGCAGACTTCCTTCGCGATCATCCGTGGTGGACACGTTGATGCGACTGTTCTAGGAGCTTTGGAAGTCAGTCAAGATGGTAGTATTGCTAACTGGATTATTCCAGGTAAGTTTGCCCCAGGAATGGGTGGAGCGATGGACTTGTTGGTTGGAGCGAAGCGTGTTATCGGTGCAATCCAGCATACTACTGCTGATGGCCAATCTAAACTTCTGCCAGAGTGTACTTTGCCACTTTCTGCCAAAGGAGTTCTTGATTTAGTCATTACAGAGTTGGCTGTCTTTGGTTTCCAAGATGGTAAGTTCCTCTTGAAAGAGCTTGCTCCCGGCGTTACCCTAGAGGAAGTTCTTGAAAAGACAGCAGGAGAAGTAATTGTTTCAGAAGACTTGAAAACGATGTCAATCTAATAAGGTTAGTAAGCAATTAATATCCTCTTTCTCTGAAAGTGTGTTACTATGTGTTTATAACAACTTGAGCGATGATTAGTTTTTAATCAGAATACTAGCAACTGGTCATCATGGTTTCGAGGGCCAGTTGCTGTTTTATTTATGGCAAATTACCTCGTGAAATTTGAAAGATGGGAGACGAAAAGTGGATATAATTCAAATGACTTACTTTATCAATATCGTCGAATGTGGATGCAATCTTTCTATCGCAGCTAAGAAAATTCATATCAGCCAGTCAGCCTTGAGTCAGTTTGTCACAAATTTTGAATCAACGGAAGGAGTCCAGCTCTTCAATCGTAGAAATGGAAGATTAGAGAGTCTGACGGAAGCTGGTGGTAAGATTTACCGCTTTGCCACAGAGATTGTCAACCGGCATGAAGAGATGCAGTCAATGATTCATATGGAAGCTCTTAAACAAAAAGGTACCTTTAACTTGGGCATTCCGTCATTGATTTTACGTGTATATTTTTCTAGTATTTTACCAAAATTTTTACAAGACAATCCGCAAGTCAACATTCAGGTTACTGAGGATGGAAGTAATGAATTACGTCAAAAGCTGGTTGCAGGGGATCTGAATTTTGCAGTACTAATCGAACCTACCAATCTGGATCCTAAAAAATATGAACAGTATATCATTCAAGTTGATGAATACGTGGCCTATATGGATAAGAATCATCCCTTGGCAAACAAAGAATTGTTGAAATGGAAAGATATAGCTCAGTACGGTTTAGCAACCTTTAATAAATCATTTACAACCTACGATTTAATCACTGAAAAATTAAAGAGTAAAAAGATAAAAGCAAATTTTGCCTATTTATCATCGACATGGGATTTCTTGATAGAGTCAACTTATCAAAACGATATGATTGCACTGTTACCTCGTCCTTTAGAATATTTTGTCGATAAGAATAAATTCAAGGTTGTGCGCTTTAAGGATCCGGTGCCTTTCAATATTTGGTTCTGCCGGCCTTATAAAGCAAGCTACAATGAGGTAGAAGCATACGTATATGAAGAGCTTTTAAAAGGTTATTATCAGCCTCTTTCTGAGCCACATCCATAGGGGGGAGAATTGATGATGAAGTCCAGTACCAAAACAGCAGCATTGAGTTCATATGTAAATACAGCTATTAGAGACTACATGAAAAATCATGATGAGTCAGTCGACTTTCCTCAGGAGATTTGGGAAGTAATGACGACGGATTTGGATATTTTTTCACCGATTTTGTCAGAAGGCGATCAGGCTTTGGCTTCTGATTTTATCAGCTCTATTCGAATGATTTCGAATGAATTTCCAGCTCTTTCAACTATATTGCTGACCCAAGGTTGTTATGGTGTTTATCCGATTTTGAAATTTGGTACGGGGCAACAGAAAGAGCGTTATCTGGACAAGTTGGTAAAGGGAACTTGTAAAGCAGGTCTTGGATTTTCTGAGTCTAAGCATCTAAATAGTTTGGCAGATTTGGAGACCTATGCGATTAAGACAGAGACAGGTTGGCAACTTTCGGGAGAAAAAGCCAAAGTGTCGAATAGCAGCATTGCGGATATTCTCTTGGTATTAGCTAAAGTAATGGAAACTGGAAAGCCTGATTCTTACGGCTTCTTCATTGTGGAGACGAGTGCTTCGGGTGTGCTCATTGGTGAGCAGATAGAAAAGCAAGGTTTACTAGGACTTCCACTAAGTTCTGTTACCTTAGATAATGTACACCTGCCGGAAACTGCCTTATTAGGCGGAGTCTTGGCTGGAAATGAGCAATTTAATGATATCATAAAGAATATGCAACTTGGCTTGAGTGCAGTTGCTTTAGGAGTTGCCGAAGGTGCTTTTCATAAGGGTCTTGAGTTTGCACGTGTAAAAAGGGGGTTCGGCAAGCGACTGATGGATGTTGAGTTGCATCAGTACAAGTTCGCAGATTTATACAATAAAATTTGTGCTGCAGATGCTTATTTCTCATCCTATCCTAATCAAATAGAAGAAGATTCCAAGTTTGTTGCACGGATAAAGCTATATATGACTAAGGTAGCGCTAGAGGTTACAGATGAAATTCTCCGTCTTATCGGGCCTTTACAAAAATTTGATCATGTGAATATCAAACGCTATTTTAAAGATGCTGAAATTATTGAGAATTATGGACGGTCAGGGAATTCGATCAGAAAAGAAATCGCAGAGAGATGGTTAAAGGAGTAAAAGATGACAGAACTCAAATTACAAGAGTATCAGTTTGGGGAAATGAAGCTGACTTGGTTGCGTGGAGCGGATAAGCTCACAGATGCAGGCACCTTGTTTGGTCCGGTACCAAAGGTTGTTTGGTCACGTTATTATCCAACAACAGAAGAAAATATGATGGCTGAACTGACAGATCCGATTTTGATTCAATACAAGGGGCAGAATTATTTAATTGATGCGAGTTTTGATACGGCTAAGCTTTCTGATAAACAACGCCGTAATCTCGGTATTCTTTCTGAGAGCCGTGTTGAAGAAAGTTTGGCTCTTTTGGGATTAAAACCGGAAGATATTTCCCATATTTTAATGACGCACATGCACCATGATCACTCTGGCGGTTTGACTAGACTAGATGAGAACAATCAGCTTGTTTCAAAATTCCCAAATGCAAAGATTTTTGTAAATGAGATGGAATGGTACGAAATGCGAAATCCTAATAGTCGGACAAGGGGAACTTATCTGAAGGAAAATTGGGAGCCAATCCAAGATCAGGTTGAAACTTTTACTGAATATCTGAACGTCATTCCAGAAATTCAAATGGTTCATACAGGCGGTCACAGTAACGGTCACAGCATCATCTTACTGAAACAGGGCGAGGAAACCATGATTCATATGGCTGATTTGGTGCTGACTCATGCTCATCGGAAACCTCTGTGGGTTGCTGCAGTAGATGATTACCCCATGCGCTCAATTGTGGCCAAAGACAAATGGCTCAAAGAAGCTTTTGAAAACCACTATAAATTTTTCTTTTACCACGATCAGTTTTTCGCAGTTGCTGAGTTTGACCAGACTGGCGAGGAGTTTGTTGATTATGTGACTAGGATTCGTGAACCGCGAGTTCCATTCACCGATAAACAGGATCGCAAACCGTCATTTTTATAAGAGTAGAGAATCGCTTCTGACAGTTTGAGGGAGCGATTTTACTATTTTCTTCTCTATTTTTTTGGTATAATGAGATACTAGAAGATTGTAAGAAAGAGGTTTTTAATGGCAACGATTCAATGGTTTCCGGGGCACATGTCCAAGGCTCGGAGACAGGTTCAAGAAAGTATTAAATTTGTAGATTTTGTGACGATTTTGGTGGATGCGAGGTTGCCCTTGTCCAGTCAAAATCCCATGTTGACCAAAATTGTTGGGGATAAGCCCAAATTATTGATTTTAAACAAGGCCGACTTAGCGGATCCAAACTTAACCAAGGAATGGCAGGCCTATTTTGAAAGTCAGGGAATCAAAACCTTGGCTATTAACTCTAAGGAACAATCTGCAGTTAAAAAAGTGACCGAAGCAGCTAAGAAATTAATGGCTGATAAGCTAGCTCGCCAGCGGGAAAGAGGAATTCAAATCGAAACCTTGCGGACCATGATTATCGGGATTCCCAATGCTGGAAAGTCAACGCTGATGAACCGGCTAGCTGGTAAGAAAATCGCGATAGTCGGCAATAAACCAGGGGTCACCAAAGGTCAGCAGTGGCTCAAGTCCAATAAGGATTTGGAAATTCTAGATACACCGGGGATTCTTTGGCCAAAATTTGAAGATGAAATGGTGGCTTTGAAACTCGCTTTGACGGGAGCTATCAAGGACAATTTGCTGCCCATGGATGAGGTCACGATTTTCGGACTCAATTATTTCAAAGAGCATTATCCTAAGGCACTGCAGGAGCGTTTTAAGCAGCTGGATTTAGAGCTGGAAGCGCCAGACATGATTATGGATATGACTCAAAAACTGGGCTTCAGAGAGGACTACGATCGTTTTTATAGCCTCTTTGTCAAGGAAGTGCGTGATGGCCGCTTAGGTCGCTATACACTGGATACATTGGAGGAATTGGATGGCCACGATTAAGGAAATCCAAGAGCAGCTGGCTCAAGTATTTGACTTGCAGGATCCACTTTTTCAGGCTTTAAAGCAGGATGAGCGAAGCGGTGTTCAAAAGTTATTACTCAAGCGCCAAAAAGAAATCCAATCAGAGCTAGATGAAGACTTACGCCTAGAGTACATGCTGCGCTATGAAAAAGAACTCTACAGTCAAGGATTTCAGGTGATTGCTGGCATTGATGAAGTCGGACGAGGTCCCTTAGCTGGTCCAGTAGTCGCGGCAGCAGTTATCCTACCTCCTGGCTGCAAAATAAAAGGTCTGAATGACAGTAAAAAGATTCCCAAGAAAAAACATGAGGAAATTTATCAAGCAGTGCTAGATCAGGCTTTAGCCGTTGGATTAGGCATTATGGACAATCAAACGATTGACCGAGTCAATATCTATGAAGCGACCAAGCTAGCCATGACAGAAGCGGTAGCTCAGCTCAAGATAAAGCCGGATTACCTTTTGATTGACGCGATGAAGTTAGACTTGTTCTTGCCCCAGCAGTCCATTATTAAGGGTGATGCTAATTCTCTGTCCATCGCTGCAGCTTCTATCGTAGCAAAGGTGACGAGGGACAAGATGATGGCGGAATTTGATCAGGTTTATCCAGGATATGACTTTGCCCAAAATGCCGGCTATGGCACCAAGCTGCATCTGGAAGGCTTGGAAAAATACGGTGTCACACCAATTCACCGTAGGAGCTTTGAACCGATCAAATCCATGACAAGTTCATAAGAAATCCTAATCGTTATGAGGAGATAAGTGTGACTAGCGAATACCAAAAAATGATTGCAGGAGAGAACTACAGCCCTCAAGATCCTGAATTGAGAGCATTGGCTGCTCGCTCGAGAGAGTTTCAGTATCGTTTTAACCAAGAACGAGATATTGAAAAACGCAGCGCTATCGCCAAGGAGTGGTTCGGCAGTACAGGGGAGAATCTGTGGTTGCATCCAGATTTAGTCTGTGATTATGGAGTTAACATTCACTTGGGGGAGAATTTTTATTCCAACTGGAACTTGACCATGCTGGATGTCTGTCCTATTACCATTGGAAAGAATGCCATGCTGGGTCCCAATTGCCAGTTTCTGACACCGCTGCATCCGCTTGATCCAGTGGAAAGAAATTCCGGTATTGAATACGGGGCGCCCATTAAGATTGGTGACAATTTCTGGGCTGGTGGTGGTGTAACCATTCTGCCAGGCGTGACGCTGGGAGATAATGTCGTAGTTGGAGCTGGTGCAGTGGTGACTAAATCATTCGGCGATAACGTAGTCCTAGCCGGCAATCCTGCTAAGATTATTAAGGAAATTCCTGTTCATGAAGAATAGAAGAACTCAACAATTTTCTCAAGCATTAATCGAATAAGAAACAAGGAACTGTATTGCAGTTCTTTTTTTGAACTTTTTTACGAATAAGAAAGTG
The DNA here is from genome assembly GCF_003943515.1 of Streptococcus cristatus. Lineage (GTDB taxonomy): Bacteria > Bacillota > Bacilli > Lactobacillales > Streptococcaceae > Streptococcus > Streptococcus cristatus_D. The sequence continues at coordinate 37,709 of NZ_RJPT01000004.1, forward strand.
AGGTGATTAAAATGAATAATTTTGAAATTTATAAAATGAAAAAAGCTGGCTTGACTAATCAACAGGTCTTAAATATCTTGAGGTATGCAGAAAATAAAGAAGGAGAGCTATCTTTACGAGACAAGGCCGTCGTCTCTGAGTGTCGCAATCCCGCACTCTTTATGGAAAAGTACAAGCGACTTGATTTACCAGCTTTGAAAGAAGAATTTGAACGTTTTCCGTCCTTTTCAATCTTGGATGATGTGTATCCTTGGGATCTATGCGAGATTTACGATGCGCCGACTTTGCTATTTTATCAAGGAAATTTAAATTTGCTAGAAATGCCTAAGATAGCGGTTGTTGGCAGTCGAGACAGCAGTAAGCAGGGCAATGCTGCTGTGCAGAAAATCATCAAGGAGTTGAATAATGAGCTGGTTATCGTTAGCGGGCTGGCTCGTGGGATTGATACCGTGGCCCACATGGCTGCCCTGCAAAATGGTGGCCAAACTATTGCTGTCATTGGGACGGGACTAGATGTCTTCTATCCCAAGGCCAATCAAAAACTGCAGGCTTATATTGGCAAAAATCATCTATTGCTGACGGAGTATGGGCCAGGTGAGCAACCCTTGAAATTTCATTTTCCAGATCGAAATCGCATCATAGCTGGTCTTTGTCGTGGCGTTATCGTGGCAGAAGCCAAGATGCGCTCAGGCAGTCTGATTACTTGTGAGCGGGCAATGGAAGAGGGGCGGGATGTCTTTGCCATTCCAGGGTCTATTTTAGATGGAAAATCTGACGGTTGTCATCATTTGATTCAAGAGGGCGCAAAGTGCATCACATCGGGCTCTGACGTCCTATCTGAGTTCCAATTCTAAAACAAGTTTTCCTATAGAGAATGTTGTGAGTTGACATCTATCAAAAAATAGTTTACACTCTATGAGATTTATTTCTTATAGAAGGTGTCTAATTTGGTAACAAAAACAAAGAAAAAATCTACGACCAAGAAAAATCTTGTCATCGTAGAGTCGCCTGCCAAGGCAAAAACAATAGAAAAATATCTGGGAAGAAATTATAAGGTTCTGGCCAGTGTGGGGCATATTCGTGACTTGAAAAAGTCCACTATGTCCATAGATTTTGAGAATAACTATGAGCCGCAATACATTAATATTCGTGGTAAAGGTCCGTTGATTAATGACTTGAAAAAAGAAGCTAAGAAAGCCAAGCAAGTCTTTCTGGCAAGTGACCCGGACCGCGAAGGAGAAGCTATTTCTTGGCATCTGGCCCACATTCTTAATCTGGATGAGAAAGAGAAAAACCGCGTCGTCTTTAATGAAATCACCAAAGATGCAGTCAAGAACGCTTTTAAAGAGCCGCGCCAGATTGATATGGATTTGGTCAATGCCCAGCAAGCGCGTCGGGTTCTGGACCGTTTGGTTGGTTATTCCATTTCTCCGATTCTTTGGAAGAAAGTCAAAAAAGGCCTGTCAGCTGGTCGGGTGCAGTCTGTCGCTCTCAAGCTGATTATCGATCGGGAAAATGAAATCAATGCCTTCAAACCAGAAGAATACTGGACAATTGACGGAACCTTCAAGAAAGGGACTCGTCAGTTCCAGGCCAGCTTCTACGGCATAAACGGCAAGAAGATGAAGCTGACTAATAACGAAGATGTCAAGGAAGTCCTGTCTCACCTCAAGGGTGATGACTTTACAGTCGACAGCGTCGAAAAGAAGGAGCGTCGACGCAATGCTCCGCTGCCCTACACGACTTCCTCTATGCAGCAGGATGCCGCTAATAAGATTAATTTCCGGACTCGTAAGACCATGATGGTAGCTCAGCAGCTTTATGAAGGTATTAATATCGGCTCTGGCGTGCAAGGTCTGATTACGTATATGCGTACCGACTCGACTCGGATCAGTCCAGTAGCGCAGAATGAAGCGGCTAGCTTTATCACGGATAAATTTGGCGCCAAATATTCCAAACATGGAAGTAAGGTGAAAAATGCTTCAGGAGCTCAAGATGCCCACGAGGCCATTCGCCCTTCCAGTGTCTTCAATACACCAGAAAGCATTGCAAAATATCTGGATAAGGATCAGCTTAAGCTCTATACGCTAATCTGGAATCGCTTTGTAGCCAGTCAAATGACAGCTGCAGTCTTTGATACTATGAATGTTAAAATTGAACAAAATGGTGTTCAATTTACAGCTAACGGTAGTCAAGTTAAATTCGATGGTTATTTGGCTATCTATAATGACTCTGACAAGAATAAAATGCTGCCAGATATGGAAAAGGGTGATACCGTCAAGCGTGTCAATACCAATCCAGAACAGCACTTTACGCAGCCGCCAGCTCGTTATTCTGAAGCGGCTCTCATCAAAACTTTGGAAGAAAATGGCGTTGGTCGTCCGTCTACCTATGCACCGACCATTGAGACCATTCAGAAACGATATTACGTTAAGTTGGTTTCCAAGCGCTTTGAGCCGACAGAATTGGGTGAGATTGTCAATTCATTGATTGTCGAATTCTTCCCAGGCATCGTAAATGTGAAATTTACAGCCGAAATGGAAGCAAAACTGGATGATGTAGAAGTTGGAAAAGAACAGTGGCAGAAGATCATTGACGAGTTTTACAAACCTTTTGAAAAGGAAGTGGCTAAAGCTGAGTCTGAAATGGAAAAAATCCAAATCAAGGATGAGCCAGCCGGTTTTGACTGTGAGGTCTGTGGCAGTCCCATGGTCATCAAGTTGGGTCGATTTGGTAAATTCTACGCCTGCAGTAATTTCCCAGACTGCCGTCACACTCAGGCCATTGTCAAGGAGATCGGCGTGACCTGCCCACAGTGCCAGAAAGGTCAAGTTATCGAGCGTAAGACTAAGCGAAATCGTATTTTCTATGGCTGTGATCGTTATCCAGACTGTGATTTCACATCTTGGGATAAGCCAGTCGGTCGGAACTGTCCAAAATGTGACCATTATCTGATTGAAAAGAAAGTTCGTGGTGGCGGCAAACAAGTGGTCTGCAGCAATGGCGATTACGAAGAAGAAAAAGTGAAATAGTTATTATTACATAATTTATATTACGTAAAATATTTTCTCCTGAAGAAGAGGAGCAGTTTTATGACAGATAAATTTGCAGAATTTCTAAAAATCGCGTCTCAACTGAACAAGATAGGAATTGTTCCACTGCTGATGGGCTCCTTGGGGCTGGAGCAGGTTACTGGTCAGGACTGGCAGGCGCGGGATATTGATATTCATGTTCATGGTGATGAGCGTGGCTGGGAAGCACCAGACGAAGAGCGTATTTATGATATGGACAAGATCGAGCCCATGATGGGGCGTCTAGGTTATCGTTTAGTCGATCTGCACGAGCACGAATTTCAAAAAGAAGATTTGTCTATTGAATTCGGGGTCATGGAAACGCTAGAGGCATTTTCAGGTGTGCCGTTAGAGAAGCTGACTCGAAAAGAAGATGAAGGTGTCAAGTTTTTGCTGCCGACTGCGGAGCAATTTTTAGCTATCTACCGCGCTTCTTCCCAAGATTCTTACCGAAATGATAATAACAATCATAAGGATTTTGCTAAGATTGCTTATTTGGAAAAAATGACAAAATGATAGACATTCAGGAATTCTCCTGTCTGTCTTTTTTACTATCTTTTTGTTATAATGGTCAGAGTGAAAATCTAGAAATATCCAAGGGAGAGTATCATGTCATCATCCTATATCAATGTTATCGGTGCTGGTCTGGCTGGCAGTGAAGCAGCTTACCAGATTGCCAAGCGTGGCATCCCAGTCAAACTCTATGAAATGCGGGGTGTTAAGTCAACACCTCAGCACAAAACTGCAGACTTTGCAGAACTGGTCTGCTCTAACTCTCTGCGAGGAGATGCGCTGACCAATGCAGTCGGTCTGCTCAAGGAAGAAATGCGACGATTGGACTCGGTTATTTTAAAATCTGCAGAAGCGACTCGGGTGCCAGCAGGTGGTGCTCTAGCGGTTGATAGAGAAGGTTTTTCGCAGCTGGTAACGGAGCTAGTGACCAATCATCCATTGATTGAGGTCATTCGTGAAGAAATCACCGAAATTCCGGAGGATGCCATCACAGTTATTGCGACAGGGCCCTTGACCAGCGATGCTTTGGCGGAAAAAATTCACTCGCTCAATGGAGGCGACGGTTTTTATTTCTACGACGCAGCAGCGCCAATTATTGATGTTAATACCATTGATATGACCAAGGTCTATCTCAAATCCCGCTATGATAAGGGCGAAGCTGCCTATCTCAATGCACCTATGACTAAGCAAGAATTTATGGATTTCCATGATGCTTTGGTCAATGCTGAGGAAGCACCGCTCAATTCCTTTGAGAAGGAAAAATACTTTGAAGGCTGTATGCCAATTGAAGTCATGGCTAAGCGAGGGATTAAAACTATGCTTTATGGACCGATGAAGCCAGTTGGTTTGGAATATCCAGATGACTATCAAGGTCCTCGAGATGGTGAATATAAGACGCCATACGCTGTTGTGCAGCTTCGTCAGGACAATGCAGCAGGCAGTCTTTACAACATTGTCGGCTTCCAGACTCATCTCAAGTGGGGCGAGCAAAAGCGGGTCTTTCAGATGATTCCTGGTCTTGAGAATGCAGAATTTGTCCGTTATGGTGTTATGCATCGAAACTCCTATATGGACTCTCCAAATCTGCTTGAACAGACTTTCCGGTCTAAGAAACAGCCAAATCTTTTCTTTGCAGGTCAAATGACTGGAGTTGAAGGGTACGTAGAGTCAGCTGCTTCAGGTCTAGTTGCTGGTATCAATGCCGCTCGACTCTTCAAAGGAGAAGAAGCACTTGTTTTTCCAGAAACAACAGCTATCGGCAGCCTGCCTCACTATGTTACCCATGCTGACAGCAAGCATTTCCAACCCATGAATGTCAATTTTGGCATTATCAAAGAGCTGGACGGCCCTCGAATTCGTGACAAGAAAGAACGCTATGAGAAAATTGCTGTGCGAGCCTTGCAGGATTTACAGCCTTATTTGGATAAATAATCTATTTTCTATCATTATCTAATAAAAATCATCAAAAAGTTAGGAAATTCCTAACTTTTTTGCTTAATTTGTGATATAATAAATAAAAATTTTGAAAATAGAAAGTTTTCTGAAAATGAATAAATCCTATTTTTACCTTGAAATGAAGACACATGAGTTGGTCGTTCCTTATACTAAACAAAAACGCCGTGTCCGCATATTGCTTCCAAAGAACTATAGTCAGGACACAAATAAGACGTATCCGGTCGTTTATTTTCACGACGGCCAAAACGTTCTCTATAGCAAGGAGTCTTTCAGCGGCCATTCGTGGAAGGTGATTCCGACAATCAAGCGTAATCCAGACATTGAAAAAATGATTGTCGTGGCTATTGATAACGATGGTCAACGACGGATGAATGAATACGCAGCTTGGAAGTTCCAAGAGTCCAATATTCCCGGAATTCAGTTTGGCGGCAAGGGAACGGAGTATGCGGAGTTTGTCATGGAAGTCGTCAAGCCTTTTATCGACCAGCATTATCGGACCAAGTCGGATCGGCTGCATACAGCCATGATTGGGTCCTCTCTTGGGGGAAATATTAGCCAGTTTATCGGCGTTGAATACCAAGATCAGATTGGCTGTCTGGGCATCTTTTCATCAGCCAATTGGCTGCATCAGGAAGCTTTTGACCGTTATATTGAGAGAAAAACACTTCAGGCAGACCAGCGAATTTTCATTTATGTTGGTACAGAAGAGGCTGACGATACAGATAAGACATTGATGGCTGGCAACATCAAGCAGGCCTATATCAATTCATCGCTCAGCTATTTCCGACAGCTACTTGTGTCTGGAGTAGATTTGGCCAATATCCAGATTAAGATCCAGTCTGGAGCTATTCACAATGAAATCGCTTGGGCGGAGCACTTGCCGGACTGTTTCCGTTTTATCGGCGAAAAATGGTAAGCTAGTCAAACACTAAGAAAGAGGTAGAAACTATGCATGTAGAATTTTTAAGTCATTGGAGCGGCAATTTAGGCCGAGAAATGTATGTCAATCGCTATGGCCACGCTGGGCTCCCGATTATAGTCTTTGCATCATCAGGCGGCAGCCACAATGAGTATGCTGACTTTGGCATGATTGAAGCCTGCGCTGGCTTTATTGAGGCCGGTAAGGTCCAGTTTTTCACTCTCAGCAGTGTTGATAGTGAGAGCTGGCTGGCGGACTGGAAGCATCCTCACGACCGAGCAGAAATGCATCGTGCCTATGAGCGTTATGTCATTGAAGAGGCGATTCCTTTCGTAAAGCATAAGACGGGCTGGTTTGACCCTATGATGACGACAGGCTGCTCCATGGGAGCTTATCATGCTGTTAATTTCTTCCTTCAGCATCCAGATGTTTTCAATAAAGTTATTGCCCTCAGTGGTGTCTATGATGCACGTTTCTTTGTCGGTGACAATTTGAATGACGAAGTCATTTATCAAAACTCGCCAGCTGACTATATCTGGAACCAAAATGATGGCTGGTTTATTGACCGCTATCGACAGGCGGATATTATCGTTTGTACTGGCTTGGGAGACTGGGAGCAGGATGGCTTGCCTTCTTTCTATACACTGAAAGAAGCCTGCGAACACAAAAATATTCCAGCTTGGTTTGCTGAATGGGGCCATGATGTCTCTCATGATTGGATTTGGTGGCGCAAGCAGATGCCTTATTTCTTGAGCCAGTTAAATCTCTAAAATGTTAAGTAGAAAGGAAGTCTTACTATGAATTATATTGTTATTTCACCTTATTATCCAGAAAATTTCCAGCAGTTTACGATTGAGCTGGCTAACAAGGGCATTACAGTGCTTGGTATCGGACAGGAGCCCTATGAGCAGTTGGGCCTAGGTCTCCAGAACGCTTTGACAGAGTATTTCCGTGTTGACAATTTGGAAAATTTGGACGAAGTTAAACGAGCGGTAGCCTTCCTTTTCTACAAACATGGACCGATTGACCGCATTGAGTCCCACAATGAATACTGGCTGGAGCAAGATGCTCAGTTGCGGGAACAATTTAACGTTTTTGGAGCTAAGCCAAATGACCTGAGAAAGACCAAGTTCAAGTCTGAAATGAAGAAACTCTTCCAGAAAGCTGGTGTGCCAGTCGTTCCAGGTCAGGTTGTCAAAAAACTATCGGATGTAGATCAGGCTGTCAAAAAAATCGGCCTTCCTCTGATTGCTAAACCAGACAACGGGGTAGGGGCTGCAGCCACGTTTAAGATTGAGACAGCTGCGGATGTCGAGCATTTCAAGGCTGAATGGGATCAAGAAACTATCTATTTCTTTGAAAAATTTGTGACTTCTAGTGAGATATGTACGTTTGATGGCCTGATTGATTCCGAAGGAAATATTGTCTTTTCAACAACTTTTGACTATGCCTACACACCGCTTGACCTCATGCTTTATAAAATGGATAATTCTTACTATGTCCTCAAGGAGATGGATCCAAAACTTCGTGCTTATGGAGAAGCCATCGTCCAAGCATTTGGCATGAAAGAGCGCTTTTTCCATATCGAATTTTTCCGCAAAGACGATGATTACATAGCTATCGAATACAATAATCGTCCAGCAGGTGGTTTTACCATTGATGTTTATAATTACGCTCACTCAATCGATCTCTATCGTGGATACGCGAATATTGTTGCGGGGGAACCTTTCCCCGAATCAGACATGGAGCCATTATTCTGCTTGGCAACATCTCGTCGCGCAAGCTCACATTATGCCTATTCAGAGGCGGAGTTGTTAGAAAAGTATCGGGATAACTTTAAAGTCAAAAAAGATATGCCAGCGGCTTTCGCAGAGTTGCAAGGTGATTACCTCTACATGCTGACCACTCCAAGTCGGGAGCAGATGGAAGAGATGATTGCGGACTTTGGAAAGAAAGCAGAATAATTTTTTATAGCAAATAGTTCTCTTACAGCGGTGAACATCCACTCAGCATATATAATAGTGTTGCGGAAATAGAATGAGAATCTAGTTTTGAATCTATTGAACCATTCAAAAAAATTAAACATAATAGTTTGTGAAATATTTATTTTTGTTTTATCAATCAGCGTATCTATGGGATATGCTGATTTTTCTTTGTGAAAAAATTTGAGCAAAAACTTTGACAGTGCTTACAATATTCGTTAGAATAGAAGGGAAATAAATAATGCTTATACCCTGTATCATTCGGAATGATAGGACAGCTAGAGCGCTTGGGATATTCATGGTGTCCTAGTTCAACTTAAATAGTTGCAGCTGCCCGTACACTCGATTGAATGGGGTTTTAGAAAGGCAAAGAAATGGCAACCTTAGATAAATCTCTCTTATTAGAGATGTTTCGTAAGATGGAAGAAATCCGTCGTATGGACTTAAAAATTGCACAACTTGTAAAAAAAGGGAAAGTTCCAGGCATGACTCACTTTTCAGTGGGTGAGGAAGCGGCCAATGTTGGTGCAATGTTAGCTTTAAATCCGGATGATTTAATCACTTCTAATCACCGTGGACATGGTCAAGCCATTGCCAAAGGTATTGACCTAAATGGTATGATGGCTGAGATCCTTGGTAAGTACAATGGTACTTGTAAAGGGAAAGGCGGCTCTATGCATATTGCCGATCTGGATGCTGGAAACCTTGGTGCCAATGGTATCGTAGGTGGCGGTATGGGAATCGCTGTTGGTGCGGCTCTTACTCAGCAAATGCAGAAGACAGGCAAGATTGTTGTCTGCTTCTTTGGTGACGGTGCGACCAACGAAGGTGTTTTCCACGAAGCAGTAAACATGGCTTCTATCTGGAACCTTCCGGTTATTTTCTACTGCATTAACAACGGTTATGGAATCTCTGCGGATATCAAGAAAATGACCAATGTGGAACACATCCACGAGCGCAGCGCAGCCTATGGAATCCCAGGCATGTTCATCGAAGATGGAAATAATGTTCTGGATGTCTACGAAGGCTTCCAAAAGGCTGTCGAGCACGTTCGTAGTGGTAAAGGACCAGTCTTGATCGAAAGTGTAACCTATCGTTGGTTAGGACATTCATCTTCTGATCCGGGTAAATACCGCACTCGTGAAGAAGTAGACGAATGGAAGAAAAAAGATCCCATTGAAAATCTTCGCAACTACTTGCTAGAAAATGACATTGCAAGCGAGGAGGAGCTAGAAGCTATTCAAGCTAGTGTCAAAGAAGCAGTAGAGGCGTCTGTAAAGTTTGCAGAAGAAAGCCCATTCCCACCGCTTGAATCTGCTTTTGAAGATATTTACGCAGACTAAAGAGAGGAGAAAAAAAGAAAATGGAAACTAAAACTATGTCATTTCGTGACACCATTATCCTCGCTATGTCTGAGGAAATGCGTCGCGATGAAAATGTACTCTTGATGGGAGAGGATGTCGGAGTTTTCGGTGGAGATTTCGGAACATCTGTTGGTATGCTGGAAGAGTTTGGTCCTGAGCGTGTACGTGACTGTCCGATTTCAGAAGCGGCGATTTCTGGAGCAGCAGCAGGAGCAGCCATGACAGGACTTCGCCCGATTGTTGATATGACCTTCATGGACTTCGCTGTAATTGCTATGGATAATATCGTCAACCAAGCGGCTAAAACACGTTATATGTTTGGTGGTAAAGGGCAAGTTCCGATGACCATTCGTTGTGCGGCTGGTAATGGAGTGGGTTCCGCAGCCCAGCACTCGCAATCTCTAGAGTCTTGGTTTACGCATATCCCTGGACTTAAGGTTGTGGCACCAGGTACACCTGCGGATATGAAAGGACTGCTCAAGTCTTCTATCCGTGATAACAACCCAGTCATCATTCTTGAGTACAAGTCTGAATTTAACCAAAAAGGGGAAGTGCCAGTCGATCCTGAGTATGTTATTCCGCTTGGCGTTGGCGAAATCAAAAAAGAAGGTACTGATGTAACAGTTGTTACCTACGGAAAAATGCTGCGCCGTGTCATGCAGTCAGCTGAAGAATTGGCAGAAGAAGGTATCTCTGTAGAAGTCGTTGACCCACGTACATTGGTGCCGCTTGATAAGGATATTATCATCAATTCTGTTAAGAAGACTGGTAAGGTTGTTCTGGTAAATGATGCCCACAAAACTAGCGGTTTTATTGGTGAAATTTCAGCGATTATTGCTGAATCTGAAGCATTTGACTATCTAGATGCACCAATCCGCCGTTGTGCAGGTGAAGATGTGCCAATGCCTTATGCACAAAACTTGGAAAACGCGATGATTCCGACTGTTGAAAGCATCAAAGACGCTATTCGGAAGACATATCATAAAGAATAAGGTATAATAAAGAAAAGGCTTTCTCATGGATTAGATTACATAGATTATTTTATGTAATCTAATCTAATCTAATCTTGTGTAGAGGTCCTAATAAGTACTTTTAATATTTATATTTAGTGTGGGCTAAAAGCTCAGAAAAAAGATAATTTACCTTGGTTTCATCGAAGCCAGTGTCGATTTTCTATTTTTCAGTCGCTTTTAATGCCCTTTGTATCATGTAATTGAATTCGGACGGAGGTCTGCGAAAAAAAGATAGATTTCCTTGTGTTCATCGAACACATCGTCAATCTCCTATTTTTTCCTTGCCTTCTTCGTCCTTAATATCTTAGTATAGAATTGGAGAGGTCATGGCTGATGATAAGCTAAGAGCGACTCCTGCGGCTAGAAAGTTAGCGGATGATTTAGGGATCAACCTCTACGACGTTTCTGGCTCAGGTGCAAACGGTCGTGTCCACAAAGAAGACGTGGAAACTTATAAAGACACAAACGTGGTTCGCATTTCGCCACTTGCAAAACGAATTGCCCTCGAACATAACATTGCTTGGCAGGAAATCCAAGGAACAGGTCATCGTGGTAAGATTATGAAGAAGGACGTTTTGGCCTTGCTTCCTGAAAATATCGAAAACGATACCATCAAGTCTCCTGCCCAGATCGAAAAAGTGGAAGAAGTTCCAGACAATATCACTCCTTATGGTGAGATTGAGCGTATTCCAATGACACCAATGCGTAAGGTTATCGCCCAACGTATGGTTGAATCCTACCTAACTGCGCCGACCTTCACGCTCAACTACGATGTCGATATGTCAGAAATGTTGGCGCTTCGTAAGAAGGTTCTTGAGCCAATCATGGAAGCAACTGGTAAGAAAATTACGGTTACTGACTTGCTTTCTCTCGCTGTTGTTAAGACACTGATGAAGCACCCATACATCAACGCTTCATTGACCGAAGACGGCAAGACCATTATCACTCACAATTATGTCAACCTTGCTATGGCTGTGGGAATGGATAATGGCTTGATGACACCTGTTGTTTACAATGCTGAGAAATTAAGTCTTTCGGAGTTAGTAGTTGCATTTAAAGATGTGATTGGACGGACCTTGGATGGCAAATTGTCTCCAAGTGAGCTCCAAAATTCAACTTTCACAATCAGTAACTTAGGAATGTTTGGTGTTCAGTCCTTTGGTCCTATCATTAACCAACCAAACTCAGCAATCCTCGGGGTTAGCTCAACAGTAGAGAAACCTGTAGTTGTCAATGGTGAGATTGTCATTCGCCCTATCATGAGCCTAGGGTTAACTATTGACCACCGTGTCGTAGATGGTATGGCTGGTGCTAAGTTTATGAAAGACTTGAAAGCCTTAATTGAGAACCCAATCTCAATGTTGGTTTAAATAATACAGTATTTATTTTTAGAGATATAGATAAAGGAAGTAAGACATGGCCTTAGAAGTAATTATGCCAAAAGCCGGCGTGGATATGACAGAAGGACAAATCGTCCAATGGAATAAGAAAGTCGGAGAATTTGTAAAAGAAGGAGAAATCCTTTTGGAAATCATGACTGACAAAGTCAGCATGGAATTGGAAGCCGAAGAAGATGGTTACTTGATTGCTATCCTTAAAGGTGATGGTGAAACTGTCCCTGTAACGGAAGTCATCGGTTACCTTGGTGAAGAAGGGGAAAATATCCCAACAGCTGGAGCTGCAGCGCCAGAAGCTAGTCCTGCACCTGCAGCTAGTGCCTCAAACGACGACGGTAAGAGCGATGATGCCTTTGATATCGTTGTGATTGGTGGAGGTCCTGCTGGTTATGTAGCAGCCATTAAAGCAGCCCAACTCGGTGGTAAGGTTGCCCTTGTTGAGAAATCTGAACTCGGTGGAACCTGCTTGAACCGTGGATGTATCCCAACCAAGACCTACCTTCACAACGCTGAAATCATTGAGAATATCGGTCATGCAGCTAACCGTGGTATCGTGATCGAAAATCCTAACTTCACTGTTGATATGGACAAACTTTTAGAAACTAAATCTAAAGTTGTCAATACCTTGGTAGGTGGTGTTGCAGGACTCCTTCGTAGCTACGGAGTTACTGTTCATAAGGGTGTTGGTACCATCACTAAAGATAAGAATGTCTTAGTTAATGGCTCAGAATTGCTTGAAACTAAGAAAATCATCCTTGCTGGTGGTTCAAAAGTCAGCAAGATCAACGTTCCTGGTATGGAATCTCCACTTGTGATGACCAGCGATGATATTCTGGAAATGAACGAAGTACCAGAAAGCCTTGTTATCATCGGTGGTGGGGTTGTCGGTATCGAACTTGGTCAAGCCTTCATGACATTTGGTTCAAAAGTAACCGTTATCGAAATGATGGATCGTATCGTTCCAGCTATGGATGCTGAAGTATCTAAGAATCTTCGCCTGATTTTGGAACGCAAAGGTATGACCATCTTAACTGACACTAAACTCCAAGAAATCATCGAAGAAGATGGTCAACTTCGTATCAAGGTTGAAGGAAAAGACGATATCATCGCAAGCAAAGCTCTTCTTTCAATCGGTCGTGTTCCAGATCTTGAAGGAATTGGCGATGTTGAGTTTGAATTGGATCGTGGACGTATCAAGGTCAATGAATACATGGAAACTTCTGTTCCAGGCATCTACGCACCAGGTGATATCAACGGTACTAAGATGTTGGCGCACGCAGCCTTCCGCATGGGTGAAGTTGCCGCTGAAAATGCCCTTAAAGGAAATCATGCTGTTGCCAAATTGAACTTGACTCCGGCAGCCATCTACACTCTTCCTGAAGTAGCAGCAGTAGGTCTCACAGAAGAACAAGCTCGTGAGAAATACGATGTTGCCATCGGTAAATTCAACTTTGCAGCTAACGGTCGTGCCATTGCATCTGATGCTGCTCAAGGTTTCGTAAAAGTTATCGCCGATAAGAAATACGGAGAAATTCTTGGTGTGCACATCATTGGTCCTTCAGCTGCAGAATTGATCAACGAAGCATCAAGCATTATCGAAATGGAAATCACTGTTGAAGAAATGCTGAAGACCATCCACGGACACCCAACCTACTCTGAAGTAATGTACGAAGCATTTGCAGATGTACTAGGAATGGCCATCCATTCACCTAAGAAAAAATAAATCGAAGATAGTTCAGACTGGAAAGGCATTTTCCAGTCTCTATCGTATAAAGGGATATCATGAAATACATTATCAATCATTCAAACGACACTGCTTTTAATATCGCCTTGGAAGAATATGCCTTTAAACACCTTTTGGATGAGGATCAAATCTTCCTTCTTTGGATTAACAAACCTTCTATCATTGTTGGTCGTCACCAGAATACTATCGAAGAAATCAATCGCGACTATGTTCGAGAAAATAGCATTGAGGTAGTTCGCCGTATCAGTGGTGGTGGGGCTGTTTACCATGATTTAAACAACCTCAACTACACGATCATCTCAAAAGAAGATGAAAACAAGGCCTTTGACTTCAAGAGCTTCTCAACTCCCGTTATCAATACCTTGGCTCAACTTGGTGTTAAAGCTGAATTCACTGGCCGTAACGACCTTGAGATTGATGGCAAGAAATTCTGTGGAAATGCCCAAGCCTATATCAATGGCCGTATCATGCACCATGGTTGCTTGCTCTTTGACGTTGATTTGTCAGTCCTTGCTAACGCCCTTAAGGTTTCAAAAGACAAATTTGAATCAAAAGGCGTGAAATCCGTCCGTGCCCGTGTAACCAATATTATCGATGAATTACCTGAAAAAATCACAGTTGAAGAATTCCGTGATTTGCTATTGGAATACATGAAAAAAGAGTACCCAGAGATGACTGAATACGTTTTTTCTGAGCAAGAATTGGCGGAAATCAACCGTATCAAGGATACCAAGTTCGGTACTTGGGACTGGAACTACGGTAAATCACCAGAATTTAACGTCCGTCGAGGAACAAAATTCACTAGCGGTAAGGTTGAAGTCTTTGCCAACGTCATTGAATCAAAAATCCAAGATATCAAGATCTATGGTGACTTCTTTGGTATCGAAGACGTTGCAGCTGTAGAAGATGTCCTTCGTGGAGTAAAATATGAACGTGAAGATGTCCTCAAAGCACTGGAAACAATTGACATTACCCGCTACTTTGCTGGTATCAGCCGTGAAGAAATCGCCGAAGCAGTAGTAGGATAAAACTATAAGAGATTCGCTTTTGCGGATCTTTTTTTAAACTCATTTTTACCTATAAATAGTTTCAAATATATTGTTTTTATGGTATTCTATAGATGGATAGAGTCGTTTGAAAAGCTTGAAGTATCTCTCTTCAATCTCTCTTTAGAAAGTGTGGTCTTATGAAACGAGTCTTTATTATCTTTTCTAATCTTTTTGTCACTAGCTTTCTTCTTTGGATTGCCTTTATTTCACCAAATACGCTCATCCACCGAAGCCTCCCTGTGGTAGGAGTTCTTAAACAAGAAAGAAATATCACCAATGAGGAGCTTTCAGCCAACTTAGATCAGTTAGCAAGGGAAAGCAATAGTGTAATTGCTCGCCAGATTCAACAAACGGATTCGCAAGGTCAGATCAAGTTCTCCTATGATATCTACGGAGAGGGAGAGCTTCCAAAGGGCATCAAAAAAGCAGATAAAGAAGTCGCTTCTAAGAAAAGCTTACTTACCAATTACTATATCCTATCAGGGAAGTTACCACTTGAAAAGCTGGATCAAAAACTACACGAACTTGGTTTCTCAAAGACTTTCATGAATAAGCCTAATCTCTTGCAGAATTTTATGGCATTTTTTGGATCTGGTTCCCAATCCTTGGCCTTGGTTATTTTTATTCTCAGCTTTAGTGCATTGGCCATTATTCAAAAAACACTTGAATTGAGGAGTGCAGGGATTCGTTATATTGCAGGGATGAGACGGTACCAACTCTTTGAACGTTCTCTCATGGAAGACATCAGAGAGCTGCTTTTAGGATGTATTGGAGCCAGTGCCTTAGGATCCATTTTGATTTATTGCTTACAATTAACCCCCTTTGCCTATTCCTTCATTATTTCAAGTAGTATCATTTATAATACGCTCTTGCTCATCGTATCTGTTCTCCTGTCCTTTATATTTGCATTCAGCATCCAGACGGTGCACTTGGTTAGCCTTTTAAAAGGGAAAATTCCAGTAAAAAGGATTTTAGTTTTTCTCTTTACCTGTCAATTTCTCGCTGTTGCTCTCATTGGCCTTGCTATCCATCGAGTCAGTATCTATGGTTCTGTCTGGCAGACTTACCAAGAGGGGAAAGTGGCTTGGTCTAAAGAGACGAATTGGGTTCAAATTGGTGTAAATCGGGAGGATTTTTCACAGAATACAAACAAAGAGACGCAAATTGAGAACAGAGCAAAATGGTCTAAGCTCATCGAGTCTGGCATCGAAAAAGGTGGTCTCTTGGTCTATCATCAGCTCGCACCTTTTGATTCAAAAGGCTTCATGAATGATCCTAGAACAGGGAGAGATCTTTCGATCACAGATTACGATCCTCTTGCCAATACCCTGTATGTCACTCCAAATTATCTTGATATCCAAAGGATCTCAGTTTCCCCTGAGGAAAAAGAGCGCTTGAATCACTTGCAAGCTGGAGAATTTGGACTCTTGCTCCCTGAAAAGTTGAAGGGTCAAGAAGAGGAGTTGAAAAAACGCTATGAAGATTATCTGACTCCTAGAGATGATCAGGGAAAGAGCCAGTTGCCCATGAAAGCACGGGTGACCTATCTTCCTAACAACCAAAAACGATTTATCTATAATAATACACCTCTGAACTATCAGCAATTCTTGACAGATCCGATTTTAGTTGTTGTTCGACCTAAAAGCTTTGGTGGCTACGACAATCCTTATTTCTCTCATCTGAATTCTTATCTGTATTTTGATGGACTTGAAAAAAGCAAGAAGCTAGTAGCTGAGCATGGGCTTGAAAAAAACGTGAGTCAATACGACTATGCAGCAGCTGTCTATCAGCAGATGATGCAATCCATTCAATTAGAGAACCTCATGGCCATTGCTGGCGGTATCTTCGGAATGGCGACCTCCATTCTACTCTTTAACACCATGAATTTCCTCTATTTTGAAGAGTTTAGAAGACCGATCTTTCTGAAGAAAATTGCGGGTATGGACTTTTTGAAAATTCACCAAAGCATGCTCATATCAGAGATTGCCATGCTGCTATTAGGTAGTGTCCTGATTTTCTTTCTCACACAGGAAGGGTGGATTGCTCTCGTCACGCTCTTATTATTTGCGACCAATGCATGGCTGATTCTCCTTTACCGCTCGCATAAAGAGGACCATTTCTTGCCCATTATTCTGAAAGGAGCCTAATATGATCAAAATAGAACACCTGGCAAAATCATTTGGAGAACGGACTGTCTTTCAGGATATCAATCTGCAATTTGCAGCAGGAAAGGTCTATGCCCTAATCGGAAATAGCGGTTGCGGCAAAACAACCCTACTCAATATCCTGGCTAAGCTAGAACCTTATGATAAGGGAAGTATCAGCTATCGAGGACAAGAACTTAGGCAAATCAAATCTCATCACTTTTTTAAGGATGAATTAGGCTATCTCTTTCAAAACTTTGGTCTTCTTGAAAACGAGACCGTAGCTGCCAATTTAGAACTTGGATTGATTGGTCAAAAATTGACTAAACAAGAGAAGAAGCAGCGAGAAGAAGAAGTCTTAGAAAAGGTGGGATTGAATTATCTCACACTCGATCAAAAAATCTATGAATTATCAGGCGGAGAAGCGCAACGTGTCGCCTTGGCTAAAGTCATCCTCAAGGATCCTCCTTTGATTTTAGCAGATGAATTGACTGCAGCACTCGATCCAGAAACTTCACAAGAAATTATGAACTTGCTTTTATCATTGAAAAAGACAGACCGCTTGATGATTATTGCAACGCATAACCCAGCGATTTGGGGAAAAGCCGATGAAGTGATTCGGTTAAATACGATTTAAGTTAAGTAAAAATGCTCTATGATTTTTTATTCATAGAGCATTTACTGCTTCATGCAACATAATTTTAGTTCTGTAAACTATAGCTTATCCAGAGCATTCTTTTGCTCATTATTGACAATGTGGGTGTAAAGGTCAGTAACTTGTGTACTAGCATGCCCTAGCTGATGACTGACGAGAACTTGAGATTTGGTTGCATCGTATAAGCGTGTAGCAAGCGTGTGGCGGAGTTTGTGAGGCGTCACTCGCACCTTGAAGTTCTCAGAATACTTGGCTACCATTTTTTCGACACTGGAAGCATCGATTCGATTAGGAGTGCCGCGGTATTCAGTTAAAAAGAAGGCTGTATCAGTCTTTTCGGCCTTGTATCGCTTGCTCCGAATGCTTAGATATTCCTCTAAATAGGGTTTAGCAAAAGCAGCAACGTTGACAGAGTCCCTTTTCCCGCCTTTCCTTGTCACTTCAATAGCCATCATTTTGAGATTGATATCTTTCAGGTCTAAATTGACAGCTTCAGACAGACGCACACCAGAGGCTAGCAGCAAGGCAATGATGGCTAAATCACGTTCTTTGTTCTTGTTAAAAGAGGACAAGGCGCGATTAGAGAGCTTCTTAGGGTACTCCCTATCAATATACTGGAGAAATTCTTCTGTCTCATCCCCTAAAAAGAGCTTCTGCTTAATATTCTCTGCACGAGCAGCCAGAGTTTCCTTTTTCTTCTTGGTAGCGACCTTCTTCATCACATTTCGATAGAAGTAGGGTTCACCCTGCTCATTTTCCACTTCCTCAGTTAAATATTTGTAGAGGCTGGACAAAGCCGACAGAGTCCGATTAATGGTTGTCTGGGAAACACCGTTTTGTGTCGTATTAGCATTGAGGAGCGGTCGCTCCCGTAAGTATAGAATGAAAGCTTCCATGTCTTTCTTGCTCATATTTTCCAAGACTGAGAGGGGAATCTCAGCAATCTCTGAAGCATCAGATATACCAGAGTCTAAAACCCAGCGAAAAAATCGATCGTATTCTTTAAGATATTCATACAAGGTTGTAAAACTATAAGGCACTGCCAGTTTGGATTGGTAGTATTCTAGAACGTACCAGGGCATGATTTGCTTCAGTTTATCAATTCGTTCTAATAAAATCTCGCGTTTCATTCCATCTTCCTCATGATTTTTCTATAAAAGAAGTATAGCATATCTAGATATATTTTTCAAGAAAATTATAGTTTTTCGGAAAGATATTAGAGGGGAGATATGTATCCGACTTTACTACAAAATAGATAATAAAAACAAGACAGGATTGAGAAACTAAACTCTGTCTTGTTTCACTAAAACTTATTCTTCTAATTTAATTTTTTGAAAATAATCCAGTTGCCATTTTTGTGTTGCCTGAGCTGTTTTATTTAAATGTGTGCACCAGGACGGATAAAACCGCATAGCCATCTTTCCTTTACAATCCTTTGTAGAAAGAATTTTTTTACTGATAGCCACCTTTTTGGGAATGATAAATATACCGCAATGACGGTCGTCGATGACGACAATAACCAGTTCATTACCCAAGTCTTTATCAGTATAAGGAATATTCTTGTTGTCTTGGTTTTTTTTCCAAAAGACTGTAAAGTAGCCTTCTTTTTTAGGTGTTTTCTTTGCCAAACGGCATCTTTTATATTCTTGATCATCCTTTGGCTTAATCAAAATGCTTTCATAGTCTTCATTCCATTTTTCATTTATCAGATCAAAGTCACCATAATACCTATGAAGAATGTCTGTCATTTTCATTCTTTTATCGCCTTTCTAATTTTTTACCAAAATTAAATTATGTAAAATAATTACTAGAATAAAAACCCTTTAATCAAATTAATTACTTGTTCATTTTGTGGTAGAGATGAATGATGGGTAGCCTTGCCTGTAATGACGACCTCTCTATGCGAAGCAATCTTTCCTTTGTAAATCAAGCTCCCAGCCTCTACACTGCTTCTATGGACAATACCATCGCCATCTCGGAAAAAGATTCCTAAAATCGATAGATGCTGAAGTTGCTGAGGTAGCTTGTCTTGATTGGTCACAAAATCGTCCAACATCGGAACTCGATCGCTGACTTCTTTTTTGTTCAAATTATAAGGACTGCCAATAGTCAGGAGCTTTTCCATCTCCAATCCAGAATGGTTTGCCAGGTATTGCTGCAGGAATACTGTATAAACCAGTCCGCCGTTAGAATGCCCCAAGCCTTTAAAACTGGTAAAAGGGTATTTCTCTCGCAAAACAGTTATGGCAGCGTTAAACATAGCAGCCTGCTTCTTGATATTTTTGTAACCATCGCGATTATTCTGAAAACCAATCACAAAAATGGGGTTTCTGTCCTTTCGCTTCAAATGCCCACGATAAGTCATTCGACCGTCATTCCAGACCTTGATCCGAATCAGACTATGGTGAGGATGCTGGCCGTGATTGAGTTTTCTAACCATTTTGTTAAAACGATTCTCCGTTGCTGAACTGCCGGGAATCATGATGATCGGTTCTATATCAACTTTACTCAAGGGTAGATGGCTGATGGGATGAGAAGTGAGTTTCGCTTGTATGTCGTTATAAAATCGAATTAGATACTTAATAAACTTTTTCATCTCTTTTTTCCTAAGTGTACAAAACAAGTTACATAAAATAAATTATGTAACTTGTTTGCAATTACTTCCGTTTTTTCTTGTTTTTCTTCATTTGCTTGGCCATTTTATTCATGCTGCGGCGCATGAGAAATTCTCCAGCTTTCCCTTTGAGGCCACCGCCAAAAAGTTGGCTCATATCTGGCATACCTGCTCCGCCTAGGGCAGATAAATCTGGCATACCTCCTTGACCCATCATACCTTCTAAAGCAGACATATCAGGCATGCCGCCCGGCATATTTTTAGGCAGATTGTTAGGGTTGAGCCCCATCTGTTTCATCATTTTGTTCATATCTCCAGATAGGACGCCTTGCATCATCTGTTTGGCTTGGTTAAAGTCTTTGATAAACTTATTGACTTCGACAAAACTATTACCAGAACCAGCTGCAATCCGACGACGACGGCTTGGGTTGAGCAGGTCTGGATTTTCCCGCTCGGCTGGTGTCATAGAAGATACGATGGCACGTTTACGGGCAATTTCTTTTTCGTCTACTTTGATGTTTTTAAGAGCAGGATTATTGGCCATACCTGGCAACATCTTGAGCAATTCTTCCATAGGCCCCATGTTCTGCACTTGGTCCAGTTGGTCGATGAAATCGTTGAAATCAAAGGTGTTTTCCCGCATTTTTTCAGCCATTTCAAGAGATTTCTTCTCATCGTACTCTTGAGCGGCCTTTTCAATCAGGGTCAGCATATCCCCCATACCGAGGATACGGCCAGACATACGATCTGGGTGGAAGGTTTCGATATCGGTAATCTTTTCACCGGTACCAGTGAACTTGATAGGCTTGCCAGTAATCTGACGGACTGACAGTGCCGCACCACCACGGGTGTCCCCATCAATCTTGGTCAGGATAACCCCGGTTACTTCGAGTTGATTGTTAAATTCACGGGCTACATTTGCTGCTTCCTGACCAATCATAGCATCGACCACCAGCAGAATTTCATTTGGCTGTGCTAATGCCTTGACATCAGCCAGCTCCTGCATGAGCTTTTCATCAATTTGTAGGCGACCAGCCGTATCAATCAAGACATAGTCGTTGTGATTAGCCTTGGCTTGCTCCAAACCTTGACGGACAATCTCTACTGCTGGGAACTCAGTACCCAAGGCAAAGACTGGCACATCAATCTGTTGCCCCAGTGTCTTCAGCTGATCAATAGCTGCTGGACGGTAGATATCTGCCGCAATCATCAAAGGACGAGCATTTTCTTCTTTTTTGAGTTTATTGGCCAATTTACCCGCAAAGGTCGTTTTACCAGCCCCTTGCAAACCGACCATCATGATAACAGTCGGAATCTTTGGTGACTTGATAATCTCGGCAGTATCAGAACCCAGAATGGCTGTTAGCTCTTCGTCTACGATTTTGATGATCTGTTGAGCTGGATTAAGCGTGTCAATAACTTCGTGTCCGATAGCTCGCTCACGAATCTTTTTAATAAAGTCTTTAACAACAGGCAGGGCAACGTCAGCCTCCAAGAGAGCAAGACGGATCTCTTTGGTCGCTTCCTGGATATCACTCTCAGAAATTTTTCCCTTTCTGCGTAGGTTTTTAAAGACGTTCTGTAAGCGTTCAGTCAAATTTTCAAAAGCCATAAATATTTCTCCTCTTGATTATCAAATGATGGAAATGGATAGGGGTATCCGAGTTATTCTCGGTTATCAATGCTGGACAAAACCGCAAGTTGCTCCTGCAAATAGGGATCATCAGGGTATTTCTCCATAATCTGATCGAAAATCTGACTTCTGACGATATAGTCAGAGTACATGTGCAGTTTCATTTCGTAGTCTTCCAGAATTTTCTCTGTCCGCTTGATATTATCATAGACAGCTTGGCGGCTTACATTAAACTCTTCGGCAATTTCAGCAAGGCTGTAATCATCTGCATAGTAGAGCTCGATATAGTTCATCTGCTTGTCGGTCAGCAAAGCCGCGTAAAACTCAAACAGAGCATTCATTCGATTTGTTTTTTCAATTTCCATAAGGAATATTATATCAAATAATCCCTTCAAACTCCACTCTTTCGGTATGTTTGAAAATGGAGAATTATAAAAAAACTGCCGACTGGCAGTTTTTTGCAACGTAATTTAAATTATGTAATTAATTATTTTCTAAATAGAATTCAAATCGTTCGCCGACATACTGGCTTTTTACGTACTCAAAGGCTGTTCCATCATCAAAATAAGAAACTTGTGTCAAGCCTAAAATAGCATGACCACGGGGAATTCCTAGGTATTTAGCGATTTTTTCCTTGGCCAAACGGGCGTAAATAGTCTGTTGGGACTTGCCAATTTTATAGCCGTGCTCTTGTAGAGTTTGAAAGAAATGACTGGTCACTTCTTCTTTTTTGAAATTCTTTATAAATTTCTCTGGAATTGAGGCAACTTCATAGACCACGGGGATATCGTCAGCGTAGCGAACCCGTTCCATGCGGATGATGTTCTCTGTCTTATGGATGCCCAGCTTTTCGACTTCTCGCTCGCTTGGCAGTGTCCGACGGTAGGAAATCAGCTGGCTGGACGGTATTTTCCCTTGAGACTTCATAATTTCCGTAAAACTAGTTGTTCCACGCATTTTTTCCTGAACTCGTGTGCTAGCGACATAAGTGCCGCTACCGACTCGACGCTCTAGCACCCCTTCCTCCACCAGAAGCGTAATAGCTTGGCGCAGAGTCATTCTGCTGACCTCGAAAGTTTCAGCAAGATCGCGTTCGCTTGGCAAGCGCTCGCCAATCTCCCAAATACCCTCGTCAATATCTTTTTTTATTTGATCATGTATTTTCACATAAGCAGGTAACATCAATAGCCCTCTTTTCTGATTTTAAGCAGCTTTTTTATACATTTATTGTATTATCAATTAGTTTAAAAGTCAAACTAAATATCAATCAATGTAGGGAAATCCTATTTGTTTATCATTTTTTAGACAAAAATGCTCTCATTTTTCAGTTATTTTTACTTGCAGCTAGTCCTATTACCTTGGAAAAATTCGATTTTTGTGATAGAATGAGGGGAAAAGATTACTTCTTTTAAGAAAGGGAAAAGATGACAACTACAACTGAATTGCAAGATGTTGAAAAAATCATCGTGCTTGATTACGGCAGCCAGTACAACCAGCTGATTTCACGTCGTATCCGTGAAATTGGTGTATTTTCTGAACTCAAGAGCCACAAGATTACCGCTGACGAAGTCCGTGCTATCCGTCCTGTCGGGATTATCCTTTCAGGTGGACCTAACTCAGTTTATGAAGAAGGTTCATTTGATATTGACCCAGAGATTTTTGAACTTGGTATTCCAATTTTAGGGATTTGCTATGGTATGCAGCTTTTGACTCATAAATTGGGCGGGAAGGTGGTGCCAGCAGGTGATGCCGGCAATCGTGAATATGGTCAATCAAAACTAACACGTACTACTTCTCCTCTCTTTGAAAGCACACCAGAAGAGCAGCTTGTCCTGATGAGCCACGGTGATGCGGTGACAGAGATCCCTGCAGACTTTGTCCGCACTGGTACATCTGCTGACTGTCCTTTTGCATCTATTGAAAATCCTGACAAGAAAATCTACGGTATCCAGTTCCACCCAGAGGTTCGTCATTCTGAGTACGGTTACGATATTCTGCGCAATTTTGCTCTCAATATCTGTGGCGCTAAGGGCGACTGGTCTATGGATAACTTCATCGATATGCAGATTCAAAAAATCCGTGAAACAGTCGGTGACAAACGTGTCTTGCTCGGCCTATCAGGTGGTGTCGACTCTTCTGTCGTAGGTGTCCTCTTGCAGAAAGCTATCGGCGATCAATTGATCTGTATCTTTGTAGATCACGGTCTTTTGCGTAAAGGCGAAGCTGATCAAGTTATGGAGATGCTAGGTGGCAAGTTTGGTCTTAACATCGTTAAAGCAGACGCAGCGAAACGTTTCCTTGACAAACTTGCTGGCGTTTCAGATCCAGAGCAAAAACGTAAAATCATTGGAAACGAGTTTGTCTATGTCTTTGACGATGAAGCCAGCAAACTGAAAGATGTGAAATTCTTGGCTCAAGGTACACTTTATACCGATGTTATCGAATCTGGGACTGACACTGCTCAAACTATCAAGTCTCACCACAATGTTGGTGGTCTGCCAGAAGATATGCAGTTTGAGTTGATTGAACCTCTAAATACACTTTACAAGGATGAAGTGCGCGCTTTGGGTACAGAGCTTGGTATGCCTGATGAAATTGTCTGGCGCCAGCCATTCCCAGGACCAGGACTTGCTATCCGTGTCATGGGTGAAATCACAGAGGAGAAATTGGAAACCGTCCGCGAGTCAGACGCTATTCTCCGCGAAGAAATCGCCAAAGCTGCTCTTGACCGCGACATCTGGCAATACTTCACTGTCAACACTGGCGTTCGTTCAGTCGGTGTTATGGGCGATGGCCGAACTTACGACTACACAATTGCCATTCGTGCTATCACTTCTATCGATGGTATGACAGCTGACTTTGCCAAGATCCCTTGGGAAGTTCTGCAGAAAATCTCTGTCCGTATCGTCAATGAAGTTGATCATGTTAACCGTATCGTCTACGATATTACCAGCAAACCACCTGCAACTGTGGAGTGGGAATAAGAAATATGCAAAAACCAGCTAGATTCTAGCTGGTTTTTTAGTTATATTTTAAAGACAGTCTTATTGACCTAGCAGTCCCTTAAAGAAATTGACGATTGCATTCCAGATATTGCTAAAGAAATTACCGCCATCTTCAAGAAGTCCGTTTGCATCAAAGTTAAGGTTGATATTATTGAATGTGTCACCAGCCTTTGAGACAATACTGTTTTTTAAATCGGTGAGCGTCTTTGTAAAATCAGAATTTGTGATGACTCCGCTATTTGAAAGATTGATTGCAAAGTTAATAATCAGATTGATTTGATCAGCTGTGACTGAACTACTGAGACCGTAGTTTTTCAGTGTTTCTTCAACGATTTTACGGACATCAGCTTCTGTCAAGTTGCTGTTATTCTTTTTAGCATTGGCAACAGCTGTTTTTATATCTGTCAGAGCCACATTCAGCTTATCAGCATCGTACCCTTCCTTGCCTTGGTTCTCAGCGTTGATATTTGAAAGTGCGGATAATTCTTCCTGAGCTAAGTCTTTATTTTCCTGAGGAACGCTAGCTCCATTTTCCTCCAGCGAGTAATAAATACCAGCTAGGGCACTTTCTCCAGTCACAGGGATAGGTGCTGCTACTGTAATTTCTGCATGCTGTACGCCCAAGGTGACTGCTGCATTGCGATACATATCCTCTGTAACCTTAGTGATGTTTTGTGGTGTAACAATCTTGACTTGAAGCGGCTTCTTGTTGCCCAACTTCTTAATCTTAACAGAAGAATATAGCTGCAAACTAGGATCATTTGCCACATTCATAATCTTTGAATAGACATCAGGCGTCATTGTTTTCAGGGGTTTAGAATCACTCGATGCATTGTAGCCTAAGAGCTGAAGTGTTTGCTCTTTTTGGCTGTCATCCAAGGAATAGCCCAAGACATACTCAGGCTGAACATAGGTTTCGTCAATGACTTTTTGAACGTTAGTATCAGCAGTTACTGTGGATACGGTAAAGAGCGTAGCTACTAGAGCTCCTGCTGTCAATAATGTTTTCTTAAATTTCATTTTACTCCTCAATCTATCTCTAAACAATAAGGTTTTAGAGAAGCTTCGATTATAGTCAGCGGATTGCGCTGTCACATTAAATTAGGAAAGGAAAACTTTCCATAGAACAAAATAGTATAAAATGCTTAAAGTTTTCTTATAGACAGAGAATAGCCTGCATTTCTTAAAATCATTTGCGCCAAAGAAAATCAATCAATAATCTATCGACTTCTGGATTTTCATGCAGCTGGCTATGCTGAGCCAGAGGGCCAGTCACTCGTTTTTCCTGATAGGACTTGGCATTGTCGATTACAAGATATTTGAGACTGCGAGAAGAAACGTTTAAAACAGAACCATCTGATTGATTTTTAAAATCTCCATAGATATTGAGAACATCCACTTGATCTTGCGGATAAATTTCGCGCAAGCCCAGAAGTTTTTGATAGCTATCACTCATGGCGCTAGGCTGCCCTTTATGGTTATCTAGAATAGTCAAATTAGCTGGCAAATCCATGCCCTCCAAACCATTGACATGATTGGCGATATTTACCTGCTTTTGTAACTGTGGAAGCTCTTCATTCTGAGCGTGCTCTAATAGGTAAAATAAAATAGACATATTTCCCATAGAATGCGCGACAAAATTCATCTTTTTGAAACCATATCTTGCTTGCAACTTTCGAACAACTGCTGCTGCATATTCTCCGTCTTGGGCATAATTAGCATTTCGATTGTCCTCGAACTCAACCATGACAATTGGATTGATAGCATCTTTTGGTATCTCTCCTTTCAAGCTTACTTGAGCATGACTGTCAACCGTAGCTGTGATGATGGTTTGAGTAACTCCAGCTTGTCTAGCTGCCTCTACCATATGCTTTTCAGCATTAGCACTTGAGCCATAACCATGGAAAAATAATGTCGGAGTCCTTGATTGAATATAGTCACTACTATTAACCTCTCTTGTTTGTAGCTTGGACCCTAGAAATAAAGTGACAAGACCAATAAACAGAAAAGTTGAGAGTGCGATGATAGACCGTTTATTCATTTTCCACCTCCTATCTTGTATAGATTAGTATTATAACATTTCTGGTATTTGTGGACAAATAAAGGATTCGACTTCAATTTAAAACATAT
The DNA here is from genome assembly GCF_003943515.1 of Streptococcus cristatus. Lineage (GTDB taxonomy): Bacteria > Bacillota > Bacilli > Lactobacillales > Streptococcaceae > Streptococcus > Streptococcus cristatus_D. The sequence goes on from NZ_RJPT01000004.1 coordinate 64,397, forward strand.
CATATTATTTAAAATGAATTTTATGATTACGAATACGTATTATAACGAATTGAGGAAACTGTTTGAACTATTTATTTTAATTAAAACGAAATAAAGTAGGTTTGCGGGAGTTCCTGGTTAGGTCAGCTTGTCGTCATACCTTATCTTATAAAGCTTTTTGGCTTTTTGCGTGTACTGCCTGATGAAATCAGTTTTAGCTTCTGTATAGGCATCACGATTGTGCTCGTACTTTTTCCATAAGGTTAATTTTAACTTCTCGTAGTCCTTAGCGACATCTGGATGATCTTTCAGATAGTCTCGGAAATAGAGTTCATCATGGTCTCCATAGTACCGCAAATGCAAGTGAAAAACTCGTTCAGCAAAACCTTGCAGTGTATAGCCCTTGTTAAAAGACATGCGGCCTTCTGACTCTGACATAAGCAGGTAGCCATGCTCCAGCAATTCTCTCTTGATGCTATCCATATCTTCAGTTCGAGGAATTTCTAAGAGAATATCAATAATCGGCTTAGCCCATATCCCCTCAATAGATGTGGAACCAATATGATGCATTTTATACAACTGATTTGCTGGCAAAAAACTTTGTATTCTTCTGCTTTCCTCCACATACCAAGCTGTCCAGTCCTTATTGTGCTCCTCTAAGAAAATCGGGAATAGCTGCCACAATTCTTCTAAAGACATATCTTCTAGTTTTTTGGCCATGTTGCTTCTCCTTTCTTTATAGAAAATAAGAATTAAAGTAAAGACTGAGAATCCTATCCCAGTCTCAGTTTTTATTACCAATAAAGCAAGCCATAAGTCAGTAAAACACTGATCATGCTAAATAGCGAGCCAATCAGATAGTATTCTGCAAAGGACTGGCTTTCTGAAATCTTATTATAGCGGGCGATAGACTTAGCCGTAAAGACTAACCCAATGGCAGTAAACTGCCCGAAAATAAGAGAAAGTCCCATAATCAAGCGCTCCAAAATCCCAATCATAGCACCAGCCCCAGCAATAGTCTCTCCGCTGTCTTCTCCAGCCTGATACTTGCTGAAGAAGAGTTTAAAGAAGATATTAATTGGCTTACCAGTAAGGGCAAAGAAAAAGAGAGCCTGCAGCATGAGATAACGTTCAGACAGCCAATTAGGAGCTGGAATTTGCTGCTGCCCTAAGAGAAAATAAAGAGCAAAAATACTAATCAGATGCAAGACCTGATCCAGTAAAAAGGCTAACTTTTGAGCTTGGCGACGGACAATCAAAGAATTCAGCTTATACTTCAAGAGGTCAATAAGCGCATGGCTGACCCAAACCAAGGCGAAAAATAGCAGATACCTAGGTAAAATGATCCCTAAGAGCAACAAGGGCAAGAGAACAATTCCTAAGTGGAGAATCAAAAAATTTAACCGCCGGCTTTTGAGGTCGGCCATTTTCTGACTTTGAAGCTGAAAATCAGCTAGCACATGAGCCAGCAAAGTCAATACAAGAATCGGATTCTGCATGAAAAATTCTGAAAATCCCATAAAATTTGTCATTGTTCAGCCTCCTTTGCGGCCTGTAAAATCATTTTCATAGCTAAACGGCGATTTCTCAGATAGACCTTTAAACCAGATGACTTGAGCCTCTTACTAAGCGCACTGGGACTAATCTGCAGCAGCTCTGCTATTTCTCCATGAGAAAAATTCTCATCATAGATATATTCTGTGAGCATCCGCTCCAGAACCTCTCTCTGACTGGTGTTCCACTTGCTCTGGATAAAGGACGCAGCCGCCAGCACTGTATTGACCGCCTGACTGAGCTCTTCATCTCCCAAGGATACAGCTATACGGCTGCTACCGTAGTCGTTCTTCTCGTGAATAGCCTCAATAGCTGCGCGTGCCCTCCAGTAGGCCGGACCATCCGCACCAATACTCTGCTCCCGATTGATGTCCGTCACAATCTCCCCTAGGCCAAGCCCGAAGCGAGTCGGGTGGGGAAATCCTAATGCAATCTGATCAATGAGCCGCATGACTTCAGGATTAGGGCGCAACAAAGCCTGAAACTCATCTCCTGTCGTAATGGTAAAAGGCGACACTAGGTAAGCCTGATAGTCTTGGTTCAAGACTGCCATCAATTCCTGCAGCTCTTGCTGCGCCTGCTTGCGGTTTTTTAGCTGTTTGGATTCGATCAAATCTCCAATAAGAGCAATATAAAGCATACCAAACCTCCTTTAAGTCCATTATAAAGGAAAATTTAAAAAATGTCTATTTAAACGGCAACTTTTTAGAATGTCTATTTTAAAGAAAAGACTATTTTTTCTTTTTAGGTGCTGGTAAGGCAGGGTAGGCAGCCTCAATTAAACTGCAGAGAACGGAAGCATCTTCTACCTCTATGCGAAGCATCGGCTTTGCACCTGGATAAGGCAGTTCATAGACTGGATTTTCTAAGAGAGCCAGAGCTGGCTGGACCGACTTGAGCAGCAAGCGATTGTCATAAATCCCGCCGAATAAGCGCCCCCGATAATAGAACAAATATTCTCCCATCATCTTTCGAAAGCTAATTTCTTGGCCTAAGCCTTGCAGCTGCTTTAGGATAAAATCCAAATATTCTTGACTAGATGCCATCGAACCACCTCCATGCATTGATACTTTATTATAACAGAAATGGATGAAGATTGCTGATGTATCTTCTTTAATCTGCAGTCTATCTATTCTAAAATAAGTAAAAAAGCTAGACCTTAGGAGTCTAACTTTTATTTCTTATTTTTTTAAAAGTCCTTCCTTTACCAGAAAGTCACGCGCGACATTTTCGGCCTTTTTACCTTCAATGCCAACTTGATAATTCATCTGACTCATCTGGCTTTCCGTAATTTTACCAGCCAGCTTATTGAGAATACCTTCCAATTCAGGGTGTTTTTCTAGCAATTCAGCCTTCAGGAGAGGTGCCCCTTGATAAGGAGGGAAAAGGCGCTTATCGTCTTCTAAAACTTGTAAATCATAACGCGCAAGTTCTGCGTCAGTCGAATAGGCATCCGTGATTTGAATATCACCCGACTGGATAGCTTGGTAGCGAAGGGCTGGCTCCATGGTCGCTACATTAAGATTAAGGCCATATAGAGATTGCAAGCCCTTGTTTCCATCCTCACGGTCGTTAAACTCTAGGGTAAAGCCCGCTTTGAGCTTATCCTGAACTGTCTTAAGGTCAGAAATGGTTTTAAGATTGTATTCTTTGGCGATAGCCTTTGGAACTGCAATTGCATAGGTATTCTGATAGGACATGTGATTGAGCAAGACTAGATTGTCCTGTTTCCTAATGCCATCACGCGCTGCTTCAAAAACTTCTTCAGCATTAGTGCTGACCTTTGGAGCAGGCTGCAAGAGAGTTCCAGTAATCGTACCGGTAAACTCAGGATAAATATCAATATCACCTTTTTTCAGTGCTTGATAAAGGAAGTCGGTCTTCCCAAAGTTCGGCTTAACTGTCACAGTCATATCCGTATTTTCCTCGATGAGGAGTTTATACATATTCATAAGAATTTCTGGCTCTGGCCCCAATTTCCCAGCAATGACCAGATGCTCCTTGCTTTGTTTCGGTAGCAAACTTGGCGTATAAGAAGCGCCAAGTCCGAGTATTAAGACAGCAAAAGCTGTAAATACCGTCCGAAGCTTAACCTTTTCCATCCATTTAAGGAGACTATTGAAAAGAATAGCCAAAACTGCGGATGAAATAGCTCCAATCAAGATTAGACTGGCATTGCGACGGTCAATTCCTAGAAGGATCAAGGAACCTAGTCCACCAGCTCCGACAAGGGCTGCCAGAGTTGCTGTCCCGATAATCATAACCGTTGCCGTCCGAACTCCTGACACGATGACGGGCATAGCTAGAGGCAGTTTAAACTTTTTGAGTCGTTCCCACTTGGTCATCCCAAAAGCGATTCCAGCTTCTTCTAAACTAGGATCAATCCCATTCAAAGCTGTGACAGTATTTTCTAAAATCGGGAAAATAGCGTAAATAACCAGAGCAGTCAGTGCCGGCAGTGTACCAATCCCCATGAGGGGGATAAAGAGTCCCAGCAAGGCCATTGAAGGAATGGTTTGAAAGATTCCCGCAATTTGCAGCACCCAATTGGCTACTTTTTTATGACTATGTAGATAGATAGCAAGCGGAATGGTCAGGAATATGGCCACTAGTAAAGTCAGAAGAGACAGCTGGAGGTGTTGCCCTAAGGCTGCCAACCATTCGCCAAAGCGCTCCTGAAAGGTAGAAAACAAATTAGCCATGTTGAACACCTCCAAACAAATCTGCTACGAAGCTGGTTGCAGGTGCAGATAAGATTTCCTCAGGCGTCGCCACTTGACGAATCTCCCCGTCCTGCAAAACAGCAATCCGATTCCCTAACTTTAAAGCCTCGTCCGTATCATGGGTCACAAAGATTGTTGTCATCCCAAATTGGTCATGAATACTCTTGGTCAAGCTCTGCAATTGCTTACGCGAGATGGCATCAAGAGCAGAAAAAGGCTCATCCATCAGCAAGATTTTGGGTTGGGCAATAATGGCACGGACAATGCCCACCCGTTGCTGCTCACCACCTGACAGCTCACTCGGCATACGCTGAGCATAGTCTTCAGCAGGCAAGCCTACTAGCTCCAGCAATTCATCAGTCTTCTGCTGAATATCTGCCTTGCTCCATCCTTTCATTTCAGGAATGAGAGCAATATTTTCAGCCACCGTTAGATTGGGAAAGAGGGCAATCGCTTGTAAGACGTAGCCTGTGGAAAGGCGCAACTCACGCTCATCATAGTCCTTGATGCGCTTGCTATCCATATAGATATTGCCATCTGTTGGCTCTAAGAGGCGGTTAATCATCTTGAGCATGGTTGTCTTACCGGACCCAGAAGGACCCACTAAAACCATGAACTCTCCATCCTCAATCTGTAAATTGACATCTCTCAAGACATCTTTTTCTGTATAGCGTAGCGCTACATTTTTGTATTCAATCATTCTTTATCCTCATTTTTTACGATAACCTTGCCAAAAGACTGGCTACTTTCCAGATAAGCATGAGCGTCCTGGATTTGCTCTATAGAAAATACTTTTTCAGGTCGTACATCTACCTGATAACGCTCCACAAAATCCACTAAAGCTTGTAGCTTGTTTTGAGAAACATTGCCAGAAGCAAAGGTAGTCAAGTAGAGGTTGCGGTAAAGCATCTCAATGGGATCAAAGTCTGGAATAGTCCACTGACCGCCCAGCAAGCCACAAGAACAGATTATACCACCATCTGCCGTCCGAGCAAATGTATCGAGAATATCGCTCGGACCGACAAGATCTAAGACCTTGTCAAACTGCTTTTCCGTTTGCAAGACGCCATCCTTGTCCAAAATCACCTGGTCAAATCCTGCTTCCTTTAGTTGTTCTTCCTTAGCTAGACTACGGCTACTTCCCGCTAGATAGACATTTGGGAATTGCCCTTTGAGAAGCTTTGCAAAAGCAATCCCAACACCACTAGTTGCTGCCCGAACCAGAACTCGGTCTCCCTCCTCAATCTTGAGATTGATATAAGAGCCAAATGCTGTGTAGTAGGTTTCAGGCAGTGCGATTAAACTCTCCAAATCAAGCTCTGTCCTCACAGGATAAACCTGTTCATCTGGTAGCAAAACATACTCAGCATAACCACCATCAAAAGCACGCCCCATCTCCCCCATGATGGAGATGACTTGCTGCCCGACCTGCAAATCGGAACGATTGGTCTCCTCTACAAGTCCCACACATTCAATTCCTAGAATACGTGGAAATTGAACGGACGGCGATAGTCCTTGACGAGTAAAAATCTCGCTATGATTGATTCCAAATCCTTGTACCTTGACCAAGGTACAACCTTCTTTAACAGTCGGTTTTGGAACTTCCACAACCTGCAGAACTTCTGGTCCTCCAGCTTCCTTGACAAGCACAGCTTTCATCTTAATATCTCCTTTTAAAACTTCCCACGATTCGTCAAGTCTTCTACCTTAGGCATGACTTCTTTATTGTCCCAATGCTCTACAATCAATCCATTCTCCAAACGGAAAATGTCATACTGGGCATAGGCCACCCCATCGATCTGAGTCTGTCCATAGCTAACCACATAATTTCCTTGTCCCAAAAGCTGGAAAACAAAGTCAAAAGTAACCCCATGTTCAGCCACATAGTTTTTATAAGCCTGACTTCCTTGGCAAATCTCATGATTGTGCTGAATCAAATCTTCTGCCACATAATCACTCCACTGCTCCAGTTCCCCATTTTGGAAAATTTCTGTCAAGAAACGACGAACGGTTTTTTTATTTGCTACTGTCTTGTCCAAATCCGTGATTTCAAAATCCCCAAATATCTGATCTAACTGTCCATTTTCTGGAACGCGATAGTAGTCAATGACATCCCAATGTTCCACGATACGACCATTCTCATCCGCACGGAAAGTATCCGTCGTCACCCATTTAGCTTCCCCGCCATTAAGATATTGATGGACATGAACAAAGACTAGATTGCCGTCTTCAATGGTGCGAACAATCTTCATCTCACGCTCTGGATGACGCTCAAAGAAATCTGCAAAGAAATCCGCAAAACCTTCTTTCCCATCTGGCACACCTGTCGAATGTTGAATATAGGTATCCCCTACAGACTGTGCCTGAGCCTCGGCAACACGTCCGTCTTGAATGGCGTGAATGTATAGATTATGTGCATTTTCAACTTGTTTTGACATGATTTAAGCTTCTTTTTCTTTTAAATTTGCTAAGATGCGTTCCTGATAACTTTCAAACTGACGAATTTCTTCCTCAGAGAAGCCTTTATAAAAAATCTCATCCAGTTTTTGACTGACACGATGGCCAACTTCTTTCTGCGACCAACCCCGCTCTGTCAACTTGACATATTTTTTTCGCTTGTCTGAGCCACACTGACTAAAGGTCACCAAACCCTGTTCTTCCAGCTTTTTCAGCATAGTCGTCAGTGTATTATTGGCAAGTCCTGTCGCCGTGGCGCACCCTGTCTCACTATTCCATAAAACAGTGAGAATCTTGCCCTGTTCACTCCGATAAAGAGCTTCAGGCTCCTGGCTCAGTAACTTTTGAAAAATCCGCCCATTCAACAAACGAATATGATAGGCTACCAAATGACTGTCTCTCATACTACTCCAATTTATTTCTATACCGAATTGTTTTCTATTTATTGTAATGCTGTTCATTACATTTGTCAAGTATTTTGTTCTATTTGGAAATAATTTTAAACTAGGTAAAGATTTTAAACTAAAAACTCCAAACAAAAAACTCAGTGTAAAGAGGAAATCCCCCTCTCACACTGAGCTTTTTTATCTTAGTAATATTCACCCTGACGGTAATCCCATGAGTTGAAAGTATCGGACAGGTGCATCATGATTTTGTCAATGTCCAAGCCTTTGCGGATGACCACTGGTGCTGGTGAGATGGAACGTTGCCCACCTTGTTCTGGAATCAGTTTTCCATCTTTATCCACCATAGAGACCATAACGCCTTGCTCGTAGCGAGTTTCAATGGTCTTGTCTGGCTGGATAGAGGCTACATAGTCATCTGCTTCAATAACCAAATCAACAGCATTTTCGATGCGCTCTCCAATTCCTTCTACCTTGCCGCGGTTTCCTTTACCGGATGGGTTGGCTGAGGAAGCATAAACCATCTTGCCTTCTTCCCAAAGTTTAGCTGCCAGCTGCTCGCCCGCCTTACCAAACTTAATAACAAAACAGCTAGTGCCACGAACATCTGTCATCAGCTCTTCCCTACCGTCACCATAGGCTTTGAGCTTTTCAAAAGCTTCTGGCTTCCATGGAAGGATACAACCCAAGAGGATATCTTCATCCCAATGCTTTTGATAAAAAGCTTCAATTTCCGGATTTAGCTGTGCTAAAGCACGAAGCTCATCCATACTGCCACAAAGAACCACACCTGGCTTATTACGGTTACGGGCCTTAGCTTCGAACTTACGCTCCAAACCTGCCTTATCACTAGTCATAATGATGTAACCCACCTTGGTCGGGCAAACGATACAGCCGCCATCGCCTTTCAGGATGTCATAGCCTTCTTGTGAAAGAGTTCCGTTCCATTGAATGTGTTTTGTCATAAGTTTCTTCCTTTTCTATTAAATTAAGATTTATTTTACCATATATTTTTATCGGAGACAATATGTTTTCAGAATTTTCTCAATATATCGAAAACAATTTTACTGCCAATAAGATGGACGATTTTTTTCATATTCTGTAATCAAATCCTCATACTGGAGTGTAATACCAATGTCATCCAAACCGTTTAGGAGCTTGTGCTTCCATTCTCCATCAATGTCAAAAGAGAATTCTCCCACCGGTGAAAAAATCTTCTGCTGCTCCAAATCCACCGTCACTTGATCCGTCGGCTTCAGATTAGACAAGGCTTGCCGGACTTCCAGTGGCTGGACGATTGGCAGCATACCGTTATTCAGCTCGTTATTGTAGTGAATATCTCCAAAAGATCCAGCAATGACTACCTTGAAGCCATAGTCAGCCAAGGCCCAGGCAGCGTGCTCCCGAGAGGAACCAGCTCCGAAATTATTCCCCGAAATAAGAATAGTCGCCTTGCGGTACTCCGGTCTATTAAAGACGAAATCAGGATCTTCAGTGTACTGATTGTCCAGATAGCGCCATGCGTACATGAGGTACTTACCAAAGCCTTTTTTATCAATCAACTTGAGAAACTGCTTGGGTAAAATTTGGTCCGTATCAATATTATCGTTCATGAGGGGAACCGTTGTCCCCGTGTAGATTGTAAATTTTTCCATAAAACTTCCTTACTGGACCTCCGGTAGTTGGCGGACGTCTACGAAGTGCCCGGCAATGGCTGCCGCTGCTGCCATGGCAGGACTGCAAAGATGAGTCTTAGCACCAAATCCCTGACGATCCTCAAAGTTCCGATTACTAGTAGAGGCACAGTGGACTCCGTCTGGCACCTTATCTGGATTCATTCCCAGGCACATGGAACAGCCCGGATCGCGCCATTCAAAGCCTGCATCCATGAAAATTTTATCCAGTCCCATCTTTTCAGCAGCCCGCTTGACCGGACGAGAGCCTGGTACGACGATAGCTGTCAGATTGGGAGCGATATGCTTGCCAGCGACAAACTTAGCTGCCAGCTGCAAATCGCTGAGTCTGGCATTGGTACAGGAGCCGATAAAGATATAACCTAGGTCAATATCTTCTGCTTTCTTACCCGGGGAGAGGTCCATGTAATTGTAGGCCCGCTCGTCGTTCATATCGCGAATTTCTGGGAAAGCCGCGCCGAACTCAACTCCCATAGAAGGATTGGTTCCCCAAGTCACCATAGGTGCCAACTGGGAGACATCCATCTCAATTACCTTATCATAGACAGCATCGGGATCACTGACCAGAGTCTTCCAATCAGCCACTGCCGCCTCAAAGTCCTTAGGTGCTCCCGGCCGTCCTTGAACGTAATCATAGGTCTTCTGGTCAGGATTCATAATGCCCATCTTGGAGCCAAACTCTATGGACATATTGCAGATAGTCATACGCTCTTCCATGGTCAGATGCTCAATCGCATCACCAGCATACTCGACCACATGACCGACACCTGCAGCTACACCGTATTTGGCAATTAAAGCGAGGATAAAGTCCTTGGAATAGACACCTCTAGGTGGCACTCCGGTAAATTTGACCAGCATTTTCTTGGGCTTGACTTGCCAAATGGTCTGCGTGGCAAAAACGTGCTCTACCTCCGAAGTCCCAATTCCAAAAGCAATAGCTCCAAAAGCTCCGTGAGTGGCTGTGTGACTGTCACCGCAGACAATGAATTTGCCCGGCTGAGTCTTGCCCGTTTCGGGTCCAACCATATGGACAATCCCTTGTAGTTCCGATCCGTGAGCCGCATGCTCGATGCCAAAATCCTTGACATTTTCAGAAAGCTTATCAATCTGAGCCTTGGAAATCACATCCCGAATATCATAGATATTGACCGTAGGAACATTATGGTCAAAAGTTCCAAAAGTTAAGTCCGGTCGTCTAACTTTGCGACCCGCATCTCGAAGGCCCTGAAAAGCCTGAGGGCTGGTTACTTCATGAATATAATGCTGATCCACATACATAAGCTGGGGTTGACCTTCTTGGCCTGTTATTACGTGTCTTTCCCAAATCTTATCAAAAATTGATTTTCCAGCCATACTAGCTTCTCCATATGTAATACAAAATTCCAATTTCCACTATTACTCCGCCAATCCAAGCCAACCAGAAATACCATTTTCTGGTCTTGTGGTGAAAGAGGCGACCGCCTAATAAAGCACCCAAACCTCCAGCTGCCAAAGCTGACAAGAGCAAGGTCTTCTCTGGAATGCGGTAGTGATTTTTCTTAGCCTTTCGCTTATCCCAGCCATAAAGCAGGAAAACGATAAGTTTCCATAGCAGGCAAATACCCGTTAATATCCATTTCATAAGTTATTGATAATGGCCTCCGTCATTTGAGCTGTCCCTGCCTGACCGCCAAGATCTCGGGTTAAAATCCCTTGAGCCAAAGTCTTCTCAACCGCTGCTTCAATCGCTTCTGCAGCTTTAAGCTCCGCAAAGCTATCCCGTAGCATCATGGCTACAGAAAAGATCATACTGATAGGATTGGCAATACCCTGTCCCGCAATATCGGGAGCCGAGCCATGAATAGGCTCATAAAGACTGGGGCCAGTAGCCGAATGACTGGCCGATGGCATAACTCCCAGCGTCCCTGACAAGACACTGGACTCATCTGAGAGAATATCCCCAAAAAGATTTTCCGTTACAAGAACATCAAACTTAGCAGGATTGGTGATCATGAGCATCGCAGCGCTATCTACCAGTTGGTGCTCTAAGGTCACATCTGGATAATCCTTGGCCACCTCATCCGCTACTCTGCGCCAGAGTTTAGATGTCGCTAGCACATTTTGCTTGTCAATACTGGTCACGCGCTTTCTGCGACCACGCGCAATATCAAAGGATTTACGGACAATTCGCTCCACCTCTTCATAGCTATAGTCATTGATATCACGCGCAGATCTGTCCTTCAAAATATGTTCACCAAAGTAAATCCCACCAGTCAGCTCGCGCACGACCACAAAATCCACACCAGCAATTCGCTCTACCTTCAAAGGCGACAAATGCTTAAGTGCATCGAAGATCTTAACTGGACGGATATTGGCATAAAGTTCAAGCTCCTTGCGCAGAGCGAGCAAGCCTTGCTCCGGCCGAACTGGGGCATTATCGTACTGGGGACTGCCGATAGCTGCAAGGAGAATAGCATCCGCCTCCTTAGCCGCTTCTAGAGTTGACTGAGGCAGAGGATGACCTTCAGCATCAATACCAGCACCCCCAAAAGCTTTCTCCGTGATATGATAAGTAAAACCGAACTTGTCCGCAACAGCAGCCAGTACTTGGAGACCAGCTTCCATGATTTCTGGGCCGATACCGTCACCCGCCAGAGCTACAATTTCTTTTGTCATAGTCGCTTCCTTCTAATTATTTGCAGGCAGATCGTGGTAGGATACCTGATGGCCGATTTCACCCGCATTTTCCTTTTGCACAAAGGTGTTGGCATGGATATAGGCAATGGCGCTGGCCTTGAGAACATCAAAGTCAATACCAGAGGAGTTGAAAATTGTATCTGTATCTGTATTTTCAACAGCTACCAAGACGCGAGCCTGAGAGTCAATACCGTCCGTTACTGCCTCAATGTTATAGGCTAAGAGCTGGACAGATTGGTTAAAGAATTGGTCAATAGCATTAAAGATGGCTTCAACACTTCCCTTTCCTTCTGCCACACAGTTGACCGTCTCGCCGTCGCCATTAACCAGCTGCACATCTGCTGTGATGGTATGATCGTCATTGGTCGTCAGCTGCAGATCATCAAAGTGGAAGCCTTCAGGATTTTCGACGGTCGTTCCGGCAATCAGAGCCCGAATATCAGCATCCGTGACTTCGTTTTTCTTATCCGCCAAGACCTTAAACTTAGCAAAGAGATCATTAATTTCAGATTCCTCAAAATCTAGAGCCAGTTCTTTGAGTTTTTCAACAAAGGCGTGGCGGCCAGACAGCTTGCCGAGGGGAAGTGAATTGCTCTTGACTCCAACCAGCTCAGGTGTGATGATTTCATAGGTCAGTGGATTCTTAAGAACACCATCCTGATGGATACCAGACTCATGAGAGAAGGCATTGCCACCAACAACCGCCTTGTTCTTAGGCACTGGAATCCCTGAGAATCGGGACACCAGCTCAGAAGTGTTGATGGTTTCATTAAGGACAATGTCTGTCTCAACTTGGTAATAATCCTTGCGAATTTCCAAAGCAACTGCTACTTCTTCTAACGCAGCATTACCAGCACGCTCGCCAATACCGTTAATAGTGCCTTCCACCCGTCTAGCTCCGTATTTGACCGCAGACAGGCTGTTGGCTACTGCCATTCCCAAATCATCGTGACAGTGAGGACTGTAGATAATCTCACGTTCTGTTTGGACATTGTCAATCAGATACTTGAAGATATTTCCAAACTCTTCAGGCGTAGTAAAACCAACCGTATCTGGAATATTGATGTAGCTAGCACCCGCATCAACTGCTGTCTGGACAACTTGGAGCAGAAAGTCCAGCTCGGTACGTGTCGCGTCCTCAGGTGAAAACTCGACAATCTCAAACTTAGAACGAGCATAAGAAACGTGCTCTTTAATGGCTTCTAAAATCTCTTCCTTGGACTTTTTCAGCTTGAACTCTCTGTGGATGGGACTGGTCGCAATAAAGACGTGAATCTGCGGATGTTTGGCATCCTTGAGTGCCTCGTAGCAAGCATCGATGTCAGACTTAACCGAACGCGCCAAACCAGTGACAGAAGCTTTAGTGATGACTTTAGCAATCTCTTGCACTGCCGCAAATGAATCTGGACTAGCAGCTGGGAAACCAGCTTCAATAGCAGAAATTCCCCATTTTTCTAGTTGCTTAGCAATGGCAACCTTTTCCTTAATAGAAAAATTCACTCCCGGTGTCTGCTCACCATCCCGAAGACTGGTATCTAGAAACTCAACTTTTTGCATAGACTTTCCTCTTTCTTTATCGTTTAAAACAGCTATAAAAATCAATGAGAGATACAACTATGAAATGAACTTTTAGTTCACTTTTCTCAGTATATCCTAGCAAAGATTTTGTGAAGAATAAAATAAAAACATCTCGCTGGAAGCCAAGCGAGATGTTGATTTACTCCCGCTTGGTAAGCCAAACAGGACTAATGCTTTCGCACTAGCCCGAGTAACGCAACAACAAAGCAAAGTTTGAAAATTGAGTTGACTTCATGTTTGACTGACTCCTTTTGAAATGTTATTGATTAGTATTTTAGCACAGTATCATTCGACTGTCAACAGATAATTCGATATTTTCTGAAAATTTTTAATATACTGGATTATTTTGTGGTCTTNTTACTATAAATGCGAGAAAGAAAAAGAAGCAGGCTAGCTCCTGCTAGTATTATATTATTTCTCATTTCTCTTCTTTTAACAATTTACTAATCAGGCTTCTTCTTTCCTAAGCCATTTCGCCTTTATATTCGTACATACTGAACCAAGCGGAACATCATGAAGGCAAATAGAATTCCTGCAACGATCCAAATCGTTCGTAAAGCGTAAAATTGGAGCAGATAGGTCGAAATAATGGCTCCGATGACAAAGCTTCCTAACAAAGCAACAAAGAAAATGCCCTCTTTCAAGTATGGTTTTTCCTGCGTTCGCACAAAATTTCCAAAAGCCACCATCGTTTTCTTGATATTTCCTGTCATAAAGGAATTATTATAGACTATACCATCTACTTCGCCAAAAGCTGTCGCAACGACCCCCATACAGAAAGCAATCGGAGGAACGATTAGCATATTTGGCACGGTACTTGGCATAAAGCCTACCAGAGTACAAATGAGTACCATTGGTGAAATGCTACTTACTCGCCATATCGACTGCTCAAAAAAAGGACGGAAAATTGTTATCAGAAAAATTCCCAGCATAAAGGCTAGCATGGTAGCCAGTTTGACTTCAATCTCTCCAGTCTTGTGATGAATTAACTCAACGGACAAAAAGACGACGTTTCCTGTCTGGCCAGCAACCAATGTACCCCCGCGTTCCATAAAAGTGTAAGCATCCACGAAACCTGCGCAAAAGGTCAGCAAACAAGCAAAAAACTTTGATCGAGAATGGAATTCCCTTTTGACGAACTTTCTCATAATTTACCCAAAAAGTCCAGTGTAACACCAGACTTCCTTTCTATCCTTCTCTAGCTTCCTCCAAAATCTTTTCAATCTTGGTGGTAATCAAATCAATCGCAACTTTATTAGAAGCGCCTTCTGGAATGATGACATCTGCATAGCGCTTGGTTGGCTCGATAAACTGATGGTACATAGGCTTGACGACACCTAAATACTGCTCAATGACACTATCCAAACTGCGTCCACGCTCCTCCATGTCCCGCTTAATCCGACGAATAATCCGCACATCATCATCAGTGTCGACGAAAATCTTGATGTCCATCAAATCGCGGAGGCGTTGGTCTTCCAAGACCAGAATCCCCTCTACAATGAAGACATCCTGCGGTTCCTGACGATAGGTTTTATTACTGCGCGTGTGCTCCGTGTAGTCATAGGTCGGGATGTCCACTGGACGGCCAGCCAAAAGCTCCTTGATCTGCTCAATCATGAGATCTGTATCAAAAGCAAAAGGATGGTCATAGTTGGTCTTGACCCGCTCCTCAAAAGTCAGATGCGACTGATCCTTGTAGTAAGAATCATGCTCAATCATAGAAATCTTTTCATTTGGAAAATGATCTAAAATCGCCCGAGATACACTGGTTTTTCCCCCACCAGAGCCACCTGTAACACCGATAATAATAGGTCTGTTTTGCATTGTTTTCTCCATTACTTGTTATCTTATCTATTTTACCTCAATTCATGATATAATGAAAGGGTGAATCAAGAAAAATTCAGGAAAATCATTTTAAAGGAGAAAGTATGTTACGACTCGGTATCATCGGTACAGGAACCATTTCCCACGAGTTTATCAAAGCAGCTCAACTAAGTGGTGAGTATGTGTTTACAGCTGTTTACTCACGAACCTTGAGTGCCGCGGAGCGTTTTGCGCAAGCTTATAAAAACGTCGCACTCTACACCGATATGATTGAATTCTTATCTGCCGACCTAGATGTGGTTTACATCGCCAGTCCCAATAGCTTCCACTTCAACCATGCCAAGGTAGCCATTTTGGCTCGAAAACATGTCATTGTTGAAAAGCCGGCTGTGTCAAGGCCTGAAGAATGGCAAGAATTGGTCAAGCTGGCAGCTGAACATCAGATTTATATCTTTGAGGCAGCCAGAAACTACCATGAAGCAGCTTTTACAGTCATTCATGACTTCCTTGAAGACAAGAAAATCTGGGGAGCCAATTTTACTTATGCTAAATACTCCTCCAAGATGGGAGCCCTGCTGAGTGGACAAGAACCCAATGTTTTTTCAGCTAAATTCTCAGGCGGTGCTCTAATGGATTTGGGAGTTTATACGCTTTATGCAGCTGTCCGATTGTTTGGTGCTCCACAAAGCGTCTGCTATACAGCTCAACAACTGCCAAATAGCGTTGACCTCAACGGTTCAGGCAGTCTGATTTATCCTGATTTTCAGGTTCGTATCCAAGCTGGAAAAAATATTCATAGCCAGCTTCCAGCTGAAATCTATACGGACCAAGGCACTCTGACCTTAGACGGTATCGAGTTTATACGCTCTGCCATTTTCCAAAAGCTCAATGGAGAGACGGAAAGTCTAGCTATCCACCAAGCAGAGCACCAAATGCTAGAAGAGGCTCAGGCTTTTGCTCGTGTCCTTAAAGGCGGCCAGAAAGAGCTTTATAACGACTATCTGCAGGCTGCTACTACTGTGCATGAGTGTCTGTTTTCCATGAGAAAAGATGCTGGCATTAGATTTGAGGTTGACCATGATTAAAGAAACATTTCCAACAGTTTGGCAAGAACAGCTAAATCAGCTCGGTTTTGCTGAACTGACTGCCATCCAAGAAAAGATATTCCAGCCCATTTCTCAGGGACAAACGGTGCTAGGCATCAGTCCGACCGGTACGGGAAAGACATTGGCCTATCTCTTTCCTAGCTTATTGAAATTGAAGCCTAAAAAAGCGCAGCAGCTTTTGATTTTAGCTCCAAATACAGAGCTGGCGGGACAGATTTTTGATGTTTGTAAATCTTGGGCGGAGCCCTTAGGCTTGAGCAGTCAACTCCTCCTCTCTGGTAATAGCCAGAAAAGGCAGATTGAGCGGCTCAAGAAAGGTCCTGAGATACTGATTGGTACACCTGGTCGGATTTTTGAGCTCATTAAGCTCAAGAAAATCAAGATGATGAATGTTGATACTATTATCCTAGATGAATTTGACCAGCTTCTCAGTGATTCCCAGTATGCGTTTGTTGATAAGATTCTGCATTATGCACCGCGGGACCACCAGCTGATTTACATGAGTGCTACGGCTAAGTTCGACCAAGAGAAGATCGCCGAAAATACCTTGCGCATCAGCATTGACGACCAGACTTTGGACAATATCCAGCACTTCTATATGCAGGTGGAAAAGCGTGACAAGGTTGAACTCTTGCGCAAACTATCCAATGTAGAAGAATTTCGTGGACTAGTTTTTTTCAACAGCTTGTCAGATTTGGGCAGCGCCGAAGAAAAGCTTCAGTACCGAGGAGCTAGTGCAGTCTCCCTTGCAAGTGATGTCAATGTAAAATTCCGCAAGGTCATTCTTGAGAAATTTAAAGATTACGATATCACACTCTTACTGGCGACTGACATAGTTGCGCGTGGCATTGATATTGATTCTCTAGAGTGCGTAGTCAACTACGAAGTGCCGCGTGATTTGGAAACCTACACTCACCGTTCTGGCCGAACAGGTCGCATGGGCAAGGATGGCTATGTCATCACCTTCATCAGCCACCCAGAAGAACTAAAAGCTCTTAAAAAATATGCCTCTGTTCGAGAAATTATCTTAAAAAAACAAGAACTGTATGTGTGTCCTTAAGCAAGAATTACGGTCATCGATATTCTTATTTGATGATGGCAAAGCAAAAAGCATTGGAAATATTAAATTTCCAATGCTTTTCTTAATTTCTGCTGTAATAAATCTGATGTGGTTGAAGCTGATATTCTAGTAGTTCATCAACTGTTACCAAAGTATAGCCGTTGTTCTTCAGATATTCTAGGACGCTTGGCAGAGCATCGATGGACGTCTGATGGATATCGTGCATGAGAATAATAGATCCCGGCTGAGTCTTCACAATCTCCTGCATAATAGCCTTTGTATTACGTGTTTTCCAATCGAGACTGTCCACGCTCCACATGATAAAGGACTGATCGACAGCATTTTGAACCGTAGGGTTGATGGCTCCATAAGGCGGTCTTGTGATCATAGGTCGGATACCAGTCGCCTTATAAATGGCTTCCTGAGTATCTAGGATTTCTTTTTTGACTTGATTTAGAGGCAGTTTAGTCAAATCTGGATGGCTCCAAGTATGGATGCCAAGCTGATGGCCTTCATCAAGGACACGTTTAGCCAGTTCTGGATTGGCCGCAACGTTTTGTCCCACCATAAAGAAGGTTGCTTTGGCATTGTAGCGTTTCAGAATTTCCAAGGCCTGAGGAGTCGTTTTACTGTCGGGACCGTCATCAAAGGTCAGGGCAACCATTTTCTCATGCCGCTTGGTCTCATATTGCTGGTAAGCCTCCAAATCAGCCCCCTGCAAATATTCTGGACGGATTAGATCATAAAAACTAGATAGAGGCACTGTCAAGCTCGTCAAACCGTTGATTTCTTTGGTCAGACGAATGGAAAATAAACTATCCTCATAGTGAAAATTCCACTGGCTCAGCTCTATTTCACGTAGGGCATTTAAAGCTGCTGTTTGCTGACTTTCCTCCACCTGTCTAAAGGTCAGCTGACTGGTCAACTCCTTCAGGAAAATTTCCTTGGCAGCTTCTGGATTTTGAAACAGCTTGTCTAAAGTCACCGCTGCCCCTTCTTGATTGATATAAGTTGAGGCTACTTCTTTTGCTTCCTCAGACTTGATGTCTCTTTTCGAGATACTATAATCTTTTCGCTGAATGACCACTTCCTTGGTATTGGCCAGACTAGTAGACTTTTCCTCTGTGTAGTAAAATGTCAAAGCAGTCAAGTTTTCCTTCTGCTTTTTGTCATCTGAAATGCTCTGACTATCCTGCAACATTTTATCTTTGACACTTTGAAGCGGCTGCCCATTCATAAGAGGGTAAAAAGCCGCCACATAATGGCTGCCAATCCTACCAGATTGCTTTTCGGCATTGTCAGCATGCTCTTGCTCTTCCTTGGCAATCACTTCTGTAACCTTTTTCTGGAATTCCCTTTCCTGAAACATTTCATGGATTCGCAGTCCACCAAAAATAAGAAGTCCTAAAAGAAGCAGATTCAGAAGACTGATAATTAGTCTGTATTTTCGACTGCTCTTCCTTCTATGTTGTCTTTTCATCTATTATCCCCTAAGCTATTGTCCTAAAATGATTCTAATGTTAAAAAACTTGTATCTTACAAGTGCTAAAATACAAGTTTAATTATTTTTAAAGACTTTTTTCTCGAATCACTTCAACCTTGTAGCCATCAGGGTCTTTAACGAAATAATAATTTGGCGGATTGCCTGGCAGACCTTTTGGTTCCGTCACTTCGTAGCCTTTGGCAGCATGCTCAGCGTGCAAGCCTTCCAAATCAGGCGTGCTAAGAGCGATATGAGCAAATCCATCCCCAATCACATAAGGTCCGTGATCATAATTATAGGTCAGTTCGAGCTCATAATCATCGCCATCCAAACCAAGATAAACAATGGTAAAAGCGTGCTCTGGAAAGTCCTTGCGGCGCAATTCCTTAAAACCAAACGCTTCTTCGTAAAAGGCAATCGAAGCCTCTAAATTTTCCACTCGTAAACAAGTATGCAGCATTTTTGATGTCATGGTTGTACCTCTCTCATTTCTTTCTTTTATTATACCGCAAAAGCAGTCAAATTTGAAATAATATGAAAAGTTTTTCAGCTTTTGCTGATTCGTTTTCTAATATCTGACCTAAGAGGAACTTTGATTTCAAAAATAGTTCCACGCGGTTTGTTGTCTTTGACTATGATGGTTCCTTTTAAGGCATCCACAATTTGTTTTGCTAAGGATAGACCTAATCCAAAACCACCCTTTTGCCGAGTCCGAGCCTTGTCCACCCGATAAAAACGATCGAAAACCTTTTTCTTGTCATCGCCCGCAATCCCTGGGCCATTGTCAGAAATCCGCAAGGTCAAGCTTCGATCATTGGCAGAGGCCACGAAGTAGATTTTTCCATCTTCTTCCGTGTATTTGATGGCATTATCAAAAAGGATGGTCATGACCTGCTTGAGCAAGACCTTGTCTGTCGTGATTGATTTTGAAACCAGATTTTTGAAATCAAAGACCTTATCGCTTTCCTCTGCAATAATAGCATAGTTAGAAAAAGCTGTCGTGAAGAAGTCTGGCGTGACTTCACCGTATTCTGGCTTGATGCCGTCATCTCGCCTTGCTAGATTGAGTAAGTTGGTCGTCAATAGACGCATATTTCGCACTTCCTCTAAACTAGACGCGATACTCCCACTAGACTCCATAATCGTAGCTTCAGGCTTACGGAAGAGAGATTCCAAGCGATTTTGCAGCACAGCTAGAGGTGTCCGCAATTCGTGGCTTGCATTTTCAACAAAGGACTTCTGCTTTTGCATGCTGTCCAAGAGAGGCTTGACACTCATCCGCGCTAGATAGATACTGGCAATCAAGGAAATACCCCAGAAGCTAATCATGACAATCGCAATCAGCTTTTCATGCTTTTCGCTAGTCTGCTCCAGCTGGCTGATACTGGTCATGACAACCGCGTATTTGACATTTTCAATTTCATCATCTGGATCAATATCAAACATATAGGCCCGATAACTCTCGACCTGTCCGTAGCTATTGGTCAGCTGAATTTGCTTGATTTGATTAAGAAATCGTTTATTAAATTTAATCGCATCAAAGTTCAAAAAGCTATTTTTTGCCGATACATTCTGATAATCATCATTCAAAAGAATGGCTGAGGTATTGGCACTGACATTGACCCTGCCCGGTTCCTCAATCTTGATATCATGAGCTTGGACAGACTCTGAATCTTTGTGCTCTGAATCCTTGTTCTCTGGCTCTTGGTATTGCCGTCCCGTCGTCCGATAGGCTAGATTGGCTACCCAGGCGGGATTTTGACTGAGACTTTTGAGATTATCATCAACGGTCGTGTAAAGGCTAGAGCGCATGACTTGGATAATAATGAGCGTCATGGCCGAGAAAATCAGGGTGAATACACCAAAATAGCGAATGAAATAAGAAAAATCATCCGCATATAAGGCTTTTTTGAGTTTATTCAGCATTCTTTAAAATGTAACCGACACTGCGAAGGGTTTGAAGATTATTCGCAAAAGCCGTTCCTTTCAATTTTTTCCGAATCTTAGATACATAGACTTCCACCACAGAAATCGTTGTATCGCTGTCAAAGCCCCACAAACGATCGAAGATCTGAGTCTTGGGCAAAATAACATTTTGATTCTGAAGGAAGTAGACCAACAGATCAAACTCTTTCCCCAATAGCTCAACTTCTTTTCCATCTACCAAGGTCGAATTGGTCGAAAGATTGACCGTCACATCACCATAGGACAGGGTATTTTCATTAAACTTACCAGAGCGTTTGAGCAAGGCCTGAATCCGCATTTTAAGCTCTTCTAGATAAAAAGGCTTAGTCAGGTAATCGTCGGCACCGAGTTCAAAACCATGGCCTTTATCATCGATACTTTCCTTGGCAGTCATGATGAGGACAGGAGTGGTGACCCCTTTTTCACGCAATTCTTTAAGCACTTGGAAGCCATCTTTTTCAGGAAGCATCAAGTCCAGCAAAATCAGGTCATACACGCCACTTTCTGCCTCGTATAAGCCTTCTTCGCCGTCAAAGATCTGCATAACATCTGCAAAATCATCTAAAAAATCAAATACTGAGTTTGACAGACCGAGGTCATCCTCTACTAATAGAATCTTAATCATCCTGTTCCTCCCTTTTAAGAAAAAGCTTATGTTCTTTAGTTTAAATAGAGACATGGTAGACACTTCTCATGCTATCTTAACCTATCTTTTTCTATTATATCATGACTTATTGAAAATGTTTTAAGAATTTGTTGTTTTCGAGTTATTTTCGACTATTTCACTGTTCTTATCATCTTTTGTTGTGCCGTCGGCGTTTGCTGGCTTCTTCTTTGATTGATTTCCTTCTTGTGGTCCTCCCGGATGCCCATTTCCTTGTGGTGGCTGACCTCCACCTCCGGGGCCGCCTTGACCATCTTGACCGTTTTGTCCACCCATCTGCGGTGGCATGCCTTTTTCATTTCCCTGTCCCTGACCTTGAGGGGCTTGTCCGCCTTGCCCTGGCATCTTGCCATCTTGATTGTTTTGCTGAGGCATAGTAGCCTGCACTGAACTCTGCTGCGGGCTTTTCTGTGTCAAGGCACCAATTCCATAGCCACCAATCGCTCCGACGGCTAAGGATGCACTAGCTACTGCTGTCATCCACCATTTGGTACTCTTTTTAACTACAATCATTTTTTCCATATCCATTTTAAAGTTTTCCTCTTTCTACATTTTATATTTTCATGGATTTTAACATGATGAAGTAATATAATGCTTGAATACACAAGCCCACATCCCTTCACACGCTAGGATTATTATAGGGTGGCTTGCTTAAACGGGACTGAATTTTTTCTTAAAGAAGACTGAAACTATGGGATTCTAAACAACAAAAAAGACCAGATATTATAATCTGATCTTTTCATTAGGCTAAACTGATGCCTTGATTGCTTTCTCAACCGCTGCTTTTTCACGGGCAATCAAGGCAACACGCGCTGCGATTTCCTTAATTCCCATGCTGATGTTACGGCTGATAGCCATATCGTCTAGCTGCGGCTCAAAGAAAGCCTTGTATTCTGCTAGCCTTTCTGCTGTTTTGAAGGCATTAGCCGGATAAATAACGAATTTATCAAAGCTCATGTCGCCTCCCAAAGCTGCCTTAATCCAATCCCAATTCTCACGCGCCCAAGTCCAAGCAGTAGCTTGAGTGAACTGATGATTTAAGAGAGGGAAATACCAACTCATAGCTAAATCTTGTGGTTTTACGACATCTTTGTTCTTCAAAGATTCCAAGATACGAGCAAGTGTCTCTGCGTCCTTAGTATAAGCCAAAGCAGATGCCAATTGGCGTTTAAAGCTACCATCAACTGTTGAAACATAATCATTCAAGTATTGGTCAGCCAATTCCTTGCTCTCATCATGCTTGATTTGGTTAATGAGAATATGCAAGCGAATGGCCGCAGGCAATTTCTCCAAGTCCTCTTGATGAGCAGCAAAAATGCGACTTGCTTCTTGACTAGCTGCTTGATCATTAGCTGTAATCAGACCTCCTACAACGATCTGACGAACCAGCTCATCTTCATCACTTTCGCCTTCTTTTGCTTCAAAGCCTAGACGGTCAAAGTTGAATTTGCTGAGTTTAACAACCAACTCATGATAGGCTTTCTCGCACTCGCTTCCTTCGTCCACAAAGAGCTCAAGACCATTCAAAACGCCTTTAACTCCTGAGACAACCAGATAAGAGGTTTCTTCTGTCAGTTTTTCAATAACTGGAACCAAATCAGCAAATGAAATGCTGCCTGCTTCAGCCAAGAGACGGCGCTCTTGCACCACTTGAAGCTTGCTGGTGCTATCCAAGTCTGTAATGGTATCTAAAATCTGCTCAAGCAAGATACCTTGATAGTCCGTGATATAGTGGGCTGTATTTTCCGTATTGAAGCGCAAAGCACCTTGGTTTTGAGCAGCCAAAGCAGAATAATTTGGAATTTCCAGCGTTTCTGTTTCCAGCGTTTCTGGCAAACCTTTCCAGTTACTATTTAAAGGCAAGACCCAAGTGCGTTTCTTATCTTCGTGCTCTCCGATAAAGAATTGTTTTTGAGAGAGTTTGAGGGTGTCGTTTTCTACTGTAGCTGTCAAAACAGGGTAGCCTGGCTGTTCCAGCCAAGAATCCATAAAGGCTGCGACATCGCGACCAGAAGCAGCTCCCAAGGCATTCCAAAGGTCACGACCGATAGTATTTCCATACTGGTGTTTAGCAAAGTAAGCATTCAATCCTT
Source organism: Streptococcus cristatus (assembly GCF_003943515.1). Classification (GTDB taxonomy): domain Bacteria; phylum Bacillota; class Bacilli; order Lactobacillales; family Streptococcaceae; genus Streptococcus; species Streptococcus cristatus_D. The sequence goes on from NZ_RJPT01000004.1 coordinate 87,657, forward strand.
TAGCAAAGGCTTCATCACCCAACCAACGACGAAGCATATGCATAAGGCGGCTTCCCTTAGCGTAAACGATAGCTGGATCAAACAAAGTATTGATTTCGTCGGGGTGCTTCACTTCCACATGGACAGACTGAACTCCGTCTGTCGCATCTCGTTTGAGCGCCAAAGGAACACCTGTGGTTTGGAAATTCTCAAAAATATTCCAGCTTGGTTCAATCGCATTAACACAGACGTATTCCATCATGTTGGCAAAGCTTTCATTGAGCCAAAGGTCATCCCACCACTTCATAGTGACCAAGTTACCAAACCATTGGTGAGCCAACTCATGAGCGATAACAAGTGCCACATCCTGACGGCTGGATACCGTAGAATTTTCATCTACTAAGAGGTAAATCTCACGGTAAGTCACCAGACCCCAGTTTTCCATAGCACCAGATGAAAAGTCAGGCAGAGCTACGTGCAACGACTGAGGAATCGGATATTTGACACCGTAGTATTCTTCGTAAAATTCAATAGAGCGAACCGCAATATCCAAAGCAAACTCCAAATTGCTGGCTGGGTGGGCCTTAGTCGCATAGACTCCTACCAAGGTTCCATTCTTGGTTTTAGCAGTAATTCCTTGCATATCACCTGCAGCAAAAGCCAAGAGATAGGAAGACATGCGAGGCGTTCTTTCAAACTTCCAAATGCCTGTCGCTTTCCGGTTTTCAACGTCGATTTCAGGCATATTAGACAAGGCAAGTTCGCCTTCTACTTGGTCAAATTTCAAAGTCAAATCAAAAGTCGCTTTAGCTTCTGGTTCATCCACACTTGGAAAGGCTTCGCGGGCAAAATGGCTCTCAAACTGAGTAGAAATAATTTCTTTTTTCACTCCATCCACAGTATAGTAAGATGGGTAAATCCCCGTCATATTGTCCGTAATCTTACCTGTATAGGTCAAGGTTACTTCCACAGAGCCTGCGGATGCTAATTCAACATAAAGAGCTTCATTGTCATTATCAAGAGTGAAGGGGCGAGCTTGTCCAGCCACTTCTACGGCCTCAATCGTCAAATCCTTTTGGTGGAGGGAAATTTTCTCAGCTTTAGCTTCACCGGTAATGGTAACTTTCCCTGAGAAAGTCTTATTCGCACGATTTAAATCCAAAAAGAGATCATAGTGCTCTGGAACAAAAGTATCAATAAAATGTGCAACTGCTTGCATGTTTTTCTCCTCATCTAATTGAAGGGGCTGGTATTGAACCAACCTCCATTCAAAATTCATCTGTTACTATTTTACCATATTTAGTGACTTTATACTCATTCCAACTGACTCAAAATTGATTTTCATCTTCAGACATAAAGTAATCATTTTAAAGCTATCCTGTTATTCACATTTCTCCTCCTCAAAACAAAAAGACAAGCTTAGCCTGTCTGATAGATTCGTCTCAAAGGAAAAGTGAAGTTCATTATTGCTTTGATTCTTTCGTCAGTGCGTCCAATTTTTTATTGTACAAGCGTTTTTCTTCTTGACAGGCTTCATTCAGTCGATCTTCGTAACGCCTCATTTTCCGCTCGAAATCTTCTCGATTTTCCTCAATTTGGTGTAATATATAAGATGAATCAGCAGGCGAACTATGAAGACAGAATGATATAACCCAATTGCTCATTTCTTCCGAAAAATTTCTAGCTTCCCGTTTCATCTCGTGATAATCCCATTCCAATTCACTGGCTTTTCTACGAAATGCTAGATGTTCATCATCTAATTGTGCTATTCGCTTTTTTGTATCCATAATCCCTCCTACAGAATTGGACTCATCAAATTAGGCGTTGAGACTTCATTTAAGACATTCTTGATAGATTCGGCTGCTAATCCGGAAAAAGCACCTTCCAAATCGGCAGGAACTTGAACTGATGAGAATGATTTCATTGTCTCAGCCTGATCGGTGAGCCATTCTTGCAATAGACGACTTTCTTCAAGGAGAGTGGCTCTTTTAGCTGAGATTAAGCCTCGAATAGCCAGACGTTCCTGTATTCTCAGATACTCTTTTTTGATACGTTCTGCTTCCGCTCGATCTTCTATCATTGGTTCAATCATACGCTGCCTCCTATAATTCCCCAAAAATCTGGCTACCTTTTTGGTCGATTTCTACGATTCTATCAGCTGCCTTGTTTAATTTACCTGCTATACTTGTCATTTTCTTCTGATATGAGTTGGCCGAAGAAAGAGTTGCTGCTTCTATTCCAGTATTCCAAGCTAGCTCAAAACTCAACTCAGATAGTAAACCCTCTATCTCTCCACCAGAAAGGTTATGAGCCAGCGTATACGCTGCTGATCGTAGTTCTGTTATGTGCTGAGAGACACCTTCCTTGGCATTTGCAAGTTTATCTTTGATCGCCTGCTCATATACTTCAGCTTGTAACTGAGCCGCTTGCGCACTTGTACGAACAAGTTCCTCTCTCAAGCTAATCATCTGACTGCCTGTAGTCGTTTTCAAAGAAGCGTGCAGTTCATCAATGCGTCGTCTCTTTAAGGTGAGTAATTCTTGCTTAGAAGGTTCTGGAGCAAAAGAACCATATTTTTCTAAATATTCTTTTACATAAGATTCTGGATCTGTACTGTCAAACCATGTCTCTAGCTTAGACAAGTCAAATTTTTCAGCAGATTTAGCCTTTCTTTTAGCAATCTCCCTCACTTGCTTTTCAGTCATGTCAGAACAAAAAAAACTATTTTTTACATACCATTCAAAATCAGGCCTATTACCTTTAATTTTCGGTAAGCCAGCATTATGATGTTTTCCCTCTACAGTAAATACTTTTCCATACGGAATGATCCCCCCATGACCATCCCAACTTGTTAAATCTTTCCCCTGATCACTGTATGAATGTAAGTGTTTATTAAGATAATCAAATTCTTCATCACTAATCCCTCTATAATCGGCTGTATTTTTTGTTAACGAATTCCACGCACCCCAGTCCATGAAATTTGTAATCTTCTGGACTTTCATTTCCGCAGCTACTTTAGCAACTGCTGGTCCTGCTTGACTAAATCCTGACATATTACTGATATTAACTTCTTGTCCTATTCCAGCCATTTTTTTAGCCTTAGATAATGATTGGTTATAAAATTCCCGAACGTCCTTTGTCTGTTCTGTTAATTGATTTCTTGCCATTACTGCATTGAATCCAGATTCTAAAACATGATTATTAATGTCTCCACCGGGAGCTTGAGTTCCGGCAACAACAATGGTAGTTTGAGTGTAATCAACTTGTCCCTTAATAATTGGAGCTACTGTTACAGCTTGTGTAGTATTGTTGATTTCCTTTATTACTTTATATTCAATTCCACTCTTATCAGTAGTATAAGTCTGACCTTCATTTTTTTCCTTAATTATGTCAAGAACTTCAGTTTGCAGTTCCTGAACCTCCTCGTCTGTTAACGCCATTTGAAATGATCTCCTTTTCTAATTTGAGTATTAAATTTCACTTCAGCATGAGGACTTCCGTTTTGATTTTTTTCTATATTTTTTATTTGTCCAGCTTTGACTAAGGCCGATATATTATTATCAATTCGTTTACTTGTTGATAATTTTGCTTTTTCCGGCAATACCTCATTATTAGAGATATTGACATAGCCGTCATCCACCTTTATTTCGATAACTTCATTGTCAAGTCCATCAAAGCTAAGTTGAATACTTCCACTACTTGTAAAACGGCCAAAATCTTCTTCTCCAACAGAACGTCCTAAATAAGCCTTATTACCATGATTGTCATAAATGACAGGCACAATTGTTGCACGAAACATGCTCTGCCCATCCCCACCTTGGACAAAAATTGGTGAAAACTCTATTTTACTGACTCCTGAATAGTGCTCCTTGATATAAGTTGTCAACTGTTCTTCCAACAATCGAAATCCGCGTTTGTAAAGTTTTACTCCTTTATCGTCTAAAACGTCACTAACATTATACGGCGAGTTCTGGTGCTCAATCCATTTTGTCATACAGTGTCCCCCTCCTGAAACTAAGATAATTAATACAGCTATAATTGCAAGTTTTTTTTTCTTCATTAACTGCCACCTTTATGTCTAAATGAAAACGAATCCATTAATTCTGTTTATAGTATATCACAATATAATATTTCTTGCCGACTTTTCCTATAATATTATCCATAAACAGAAACCTCCCCATTTAATCAAAGATTATTCCCATTCTGAGTAGCTCTCTCTTTTAATTTCTAAGTTGTAGTCTATTTCAGCATTCGGACTTCCTACATCTGATTTCTTAACATCTTTTAGCCTTACTAAGTGTTATTTGATATAAACAATGTCATTCTGTCAACGCCATTCCAAATGGTCTCCTTTCCTAATTTCTGTATTATAGACAACTTCTGCATCAGGACTACCGTTCTCGCTTTTTTTAACATCTACGAGCCGATGTTCTTGAACTAAAGTTTCTATATTCTCATCCATTTTTGGTTTAGTTGATAATTTTGCTTCCACAGGTAATTTTTTACTCTCGGAAATATCAATAAAATCGTCACCAACTTTTAATTCTATGATTTCTTCATCCAAGCCATTAAAATCAAGCCTAACATCCCAAAAACTACCATAATGACTGTAGGATTTCTCACCAATTTTTTTCCCCAAGTAAGCTTTATTGCCTTGTAAATCATAAATCACAGGAACAATTGTTGCACGAAACATGCTCTGCCCATCCCCACCTTGAACAAAAATTGGCGAAAACTCTATTTTACTGACTCCTGAATAGTGCTCTTTGATATAAGTTGCCAGTTGTTCTTCCAACAAACGAAATCCGCGTTTGTAAAGTTTTACTCCTTTATCGTCTAAAACGTCACTAACATTATACGGTGAGTTTTGATGTTCAATCCATTTTGTCATACAGTAGCCCCCTCCTGAAACTAGAACGAACAAAATTGCCAGAACGACAATAATCTTTTTTCTCATAATTATACCTCCATTGCAGTATGCTATAAAACAAGGCTTTCAGCTATCACTTTCCTACATTGTAGCATAATTTTTAGCATTATCCTCCATTTCTTTTTCAATCACTTCAACCAAAAGGGGGAATACTTAGGTCATATCGATAAATTATCTTTTCGTTTTAGACCTTTTAATCCATTGAAATCCCAATTTGTCTGTTATCTACATGAAGTCTAAATATCTATCTTTTAAATTCGTCTCATCTCACCTTTTCTCCTCCTCAAAACAAAAAAGACAAGCTTAGCCTGTCTCTTTAACATATATTATAATTCAATAATTTTACCCGTTTCAAAGTAAACGACCCATTCGCAGATGTTTTTGGCATAATCACCGATACGTTCCAAGAAAGAAATAACCTGAAAGTAATCACGGCCTGTAACGATGGCTTCAGGATTTTTCTTAATTTCTTCCGTAGCCAGATCACGAATGCTATCGAAATAATGGTTGATTTTTTCATCCATAGCTGCTACCTCATAGGCTTGATCTACAGAACCATTCAGGTAGAGATCAAGAGCAGCTTCAACGAAATTTTTCACATCGCGGCCCATCTTTTTAATTTCGTCCTCGACGGCTGGAATACGCTGTTCACCCTTCATACGAATAGCCGCTTTCGCAATGGATACTGCATGATCTCCCATACGTTCCAAGTCTGAAACGGCCTTGAGAACGGTCAAGACTGTACGAAGGTCTTGAGAAACGGGTTGTTGGAGGGCAATCATTTCAAATGATTTTTTTTCCAATTTCACTTCATATTCATTTACTTCTGCATCATCTTCGATGACTTCCTTTGCCAAGTCACGGTCATGTGTGACAAAAGCACGCACGGTGCGGTTGATTTGTGAGAGCACTTCTTGTCCCATTGCGTAGAACTGATTGTGCAATTTCTCCAAATCTTCTTCAAATTGAGATCGTAACATCATTCAACTCCTTATCCAAATTTTCCTGTAATATAATCTTCTGTTTCCTTATTTTGTGGGTTGAGGAACATCTCCTTAGTATCATTAAACTCCATCAAATCGCCACCCAAGAAGAAGCCTGTTTTATCCGAAAGCCGAGAAGCCTGCTGCATGGAGCGCGTCACCAAAAGCATGGTATAGGTGTCTTTAAGTCCATAGAGAGTTTCCTCAATCTTACCAGCAGAGATTGGGTCTAACGCCGATGTTGGCTCATCCAAGAGGATGATTTTCGGGCTGGTAGCCAAAACGCGTGCTACACAAATCCGCTGCTGTTGACCACCAGAGAGACCGATAGCCGAATCATGTAAACGGTCTTTTACTTCGTCCCAAATAGAAGCCCCAATCAAGGAACGCTCTACCGCTTCATCTAAAACCTGTTTATCCTTGACACCGTTGATGCGCAGTCCATAAATAACATTTTCATAAATGGTCATTGGGAAGGGATTAGGCTGCTGGAAAACCATGCCAATTTCCTTGCGCAACTCCACTGTATCTGTCCGGGGACTGTAGATATTGTGGCCGTTATAGATGACTGTGCCTGTCGTTGTTACTTCTGGATTCAAATCACCCATACGGTTGATAGCCTTGAGCAAGGTAGATTTCCCTGAACCTGATGGTCCAATCAAGGCAGTAATTTCATTAGGCATAAAGTCTAAGGAGACACTATTGAGCGCTTTCTTTTTATTATAATAAACCGACAAGTCCTTGACTTGCAAAATAGGTTCTGTCATAAGTTCATTCCTTTAGTTTCTTCACCTTTAACCAAAATGACCAGAAACATAGTCATTGGTCGACTGTAGTTTGGCATTTTGGAAGATATTGGCAGTCTTGTCGTACTCAATCAAATCTCCCAGATAAAAGAAGCCGGTGTAGTCACTGGCCCGGGCAGCCTGCTGCATATTGTGAGTCACGATGATGATCGTATAGTCCTTTTTGAGCTCAAACATGGTCTCTTCCAGCTGCATGGTCGCAATCGGATCCAGCGCAGAAGCTGGCTCGTCCATAAGCAAGATATCTGGCTTGACTGAAATAGCTCGGGCAATACAGAGCCGCTGCTGCTGGCCGCCCGACAAGGTCAAGGCCGACTTATGAAGATCATCCTTTACTTGGTCCCAAAGCGCGGCTTGCTTAAGCGAAGTTTCAACAAGCTCATCCAAGATCTTTTTATCTTTTACACCTGCACGTTCATGGGCAAAGGTAATGTTGCGATAAATAGACTTGGCAAATGGATTGGGCCGTTGGAAGACCATGCCGATGTGCTTACGCATTTCGTAAACGTTGATATCAGACCGATTGACGTCTATTCCTTGGTAAAGAATTTGCCCTGTTACCTTGGCAATATCAATCGTGTCATTCATACGATTAAGACTGCGGAGATAAGTAGATTTTCCTGAGCCAGACGGTCCAATCAAGGCAGTTATTTTATTCTTTTCAAACTGCATATCAATACCCTTGATGGATTCTTTTTTACCATAGTAAACATGTAAATCTTTGGTCGAAAGGGCTACCTTTTCTTCAGGAAAAGTAATGATATGTTTTTCATTCCAATTATATTCTGTCATTGCTTCTCCTTTATGCAGAGGTTAATTTCTTGTGCAAGTAAGAACCGAGTTTGCGGGCTCCAAAGTTGAAAATCAAGATAAAAATCAGAAGCACGGCTGCTGATCCTGATGACACTACAGTGCTATCAGGAATGGTCCCTTCACTATTGACCTTCCAGATATGGACGGCCAGTGTTTCCGCCTGCCGGAAAATTGAAATCGGGCTGGTAATGCTGAAAATATTCCAGTTAGACCAATCCAGAGCCGGCGCAGATTGACCGGCAGTGTAAATCAAGGCAGCTGCTTCACCGAAAATCCGACCAGAAGCAAGGACAATCCCTGTCACAATCCCTGGCAGAGCCTCTGGAATGACCACATGCAGCACTGTTTCCCAGCGGGAAATTCCTAGAGCCAGTCCGGCTTCACGCTGTGTATGGTGAACGTGGCGTAAGCTGTCCTCGACGTTACGAGTCATCTGAGGCAGATTGAAGACAGTCAGCGCCAAGGCACCAGAGATGATAGAAAAGCCATACTCAAACTGGACAACGAAAATCAAGTAGCCAAAGAGTCCGACTACCACGGATGGCAGCGAGGACAGGATTTCAATGCAGGTACGGACAAAGTTGGTCACTGGACCTTTCTTAGCATACTCTGACAGATAAACCCCAGCCCCCATAGAAAGAGGCACAGAGATAATCAGAGTAATCACCAGCAGGAAGAAGGAATTGTATAGCTGAATCCCAATACCACCGCCAGCTTGGTAAGAAGAGGATTTCCCTGTCAAGAAAGACCAGGAAACATGCGGCAAGCCTCTAACTAAGATATAGAGGATAAGAGAGGCAAGGATGGCAACAATGATACTCGCTATTGTGTAGAGAACACCAGTCGCCAATTTATCTAATTTCTTAGCGTGCATAGTTTTTCTTACCTCTTTCTTTTGTAATTAGTTTAATCACACTGTTAAAGGCTAGGCTCATCATCAAGAGCACCAAAGCCAGAGACCAGAGAACGTTATTATCCACTGTTCCCATAACGGTATTTCCGATTCCCATGGTCAAAACGGAAGTCAGGGTCGCTGCAGGTGTTGTCAAAGAGGTTGGTATCACCGCAGAGTTACCGACAACCATTTGGATAGCCAAGGCTTCACCGAAGGCCCGCGCCATTCCAAAGACCACCGCTGTAAAAATACCTGAGCGAGCAGCCTTGAGCGTTACTCGCCAAATGGTTTGCCAGCGCGTAGCCCCCATAGCCAGGCTAGCTTCACGATAGTGACGCGGCACAGCACGAAGACTGTCTGTTGTCATAAAGGTCACGGTCGGCAAAATCATGACAAAAAGTACGAAAATACCAGACAGAATCCCAAATCCGGTACCACCAAAAACAGTCCGAACAAAGGGAACAACAACCTGCAAGCCGATAAATCCATACACAACAGACGGAATGCCAACCAAGAGCTCGATTGCAGGCTGAAGAATCTTGGCCCCTTTAGGCGACACTTCCGTCATAAAGACAGCTGCTCCAATAGCAAATGGCGTTGCAATCAGTGCTGACAGGATCGTAACAATAAAAGAACCTAAGATCATTGGCAGGGCACCGAATTCCTTACCTGACGGATTCCAAGTGGAGCCAAACAAAAATTCAAATACATTGACTCCGTTGACAAAGAAGGTCGATAAGCCTTTTTGTGCTACGAAGATTAAAATCATGGCTACAATCAAGACGATTAAAGAAAGGCAGGCAAAGGTGATATATTTCCCAAATTTTTCCAGACGAGAGTTTTTCGAAGGGGATAGTAATTTTTTTGCTAATTCTTCATTTCTCATTTGCTATCTCCTTTTAAGCTCGTAACATTTCCCGTAGCATCCTTGCTAACCTGCATTTCCTTGATGGAAATATAGCCCATTCCTGAGACGATTCCATCCTGAACTTCATCTGACAGCATGTAATCCAGAAACTCGCCCGCAAGACCAGTCGGCTTGCCCAATGTATACATATGCTCGTAAGACCATAGTGGCCAAGCATTGGTCGCAACATTCTTAGCCGTAGGCTCGTAGCCATTGAGCTTCAAAGTCTTGACAGAATCATCCACATAAGCAAAGGCCAGATAAGAAATGGCTCCCGGTGTTTGAGAAACAATGGACTTAACCATCCCATTTGAATCCTGCTCTTGACTTTGAACGGCTGATTTACCAGCCATAATGACACTGTCAAACGTTGCTCGAGAGCCAGAGCTTGCCGCACGGTTGATGATGGAAATCTCTAGATTTTTACCACCCAGCTGCTTCCAGTTGGTCACTTCACCAGTAAAAATCTTCTGCAGCTGCTCCGCCGTTAAATTATCGACGGATACTTCTTTATTGACAATCACGGCAATTCCAGCGACTGCTACCTTGTGGTCAACAAGGGCTGAAGCGTCAATCCCTTCTTTTTCCTCAGCAAAGACATCTGAGTTGCCAATTTCAACTGCACCAGACTGAACCTGAGACAAGCCAGTACCTGATCCACCACCTTGAACATTGACCGTTTTTCCAATGTTGGCTGAACCAAACTCATCCGCTGCTGCTTCAACGAGCGGCTGAAGAGCTGTCGAACCAACGGCAGTCATGGACTCCCCTCGGTCAATCCAGCTGGAACAGGCAGAGAGGCTAACTGCAAATAGCACTAGAACCGCTGAAAAAATCAGCTTATATTTTTTCTTCACCATTTTTTCCTCGAAATCTTGAGAATGATAGTGGAATGTCTATATTGAAAAAATCTGAAAATCCCACTATATCCACTATAACATAGAAAGAGGGCTTTGCCTAGTCTTTTGAACGAAAGCGAAGCCCCTTTGGGAAATAATTTTTCAAGGTATTTCCAGTAATTTTTGCAAACCCCAGACCGTTGCCTTGGGCAAGCACTTGATACCAGCCATTTGGATAGTTTTGAGAGAGTTGAACCGTCTCGCCCGCTACATATTTGCTAAAGGCTTCATCATCAATCTCAAGGACTGAGACGACTTCACTCGGCCTCAAAGCTAACCCTAAGGCAAAGCTCGGTTCAAAGCGATTTTTCTTAAATTGCCCTAGATGTAGGCCGTTACGAGCAATTTTCAGCTTGGACATGTCTGGCAATCCATCTGGCAGCAGATACAGATTATCCCCAAAAGTATCTAAATATCCTTCTAGCTCAATGTTTAGATGCTTTTTCTGGAAATCTTGCCAGAGTTTTCTCTGCTCAACTGTCAATTTATTTTTGACTGCCTTGATTTTTTTAGCAGACTGACTTCCTGTAAAGCGAAATTTCGCTACAAATTGCCCTTCTCCTTTGAAATGGTGGGGATACATCCGAGCTGTTTCTGGGAAATTAATCCCCGCCACCATGCCATTGACTTTTGGTATTTCCAGCAATTCCAAAGGAAAATTCTCCAAAAGCCAAGCGACAATTTCTTCATTTTCTTCAGGTGCCCAAGTGCAAGTTGAATAGACCAGCTGTCCGCCTGTCGCCAGCATCTTGACAGCGTCCTCTAGAATTTCTCGCTGGAGACGCGCACACTGGGCAGGATATTCTGGACTCCAATACTGGGTGGCATCCGGCTGCTTGCGGAACATCCCTTCGCCAGAGCAAGGAGCATCCAGAACAATGAGGTCAAAATAGCCCTGATAAACCTTAGCCAATCTATCCGCAGATTCGTTGGTGACAAGAACATTTCGCGCTCCAAAACGCTCAATGTTTTCTACCAAAATTTTACTGCGTTTGGTATTGATTTCGTTAGAAACCAGCAAACCTGTATTTTCTAGATAAGAGAGTAAATGGGTAGATTTTCCGCCTGGTGCAGCCGCTAAGTCCAAAACTTTCATGCCCTTTTGTGGTGCTGCAACCTGGGCAACCATTTGCGCAGCTGGCTCCTGAGAATAAACCAGCCCCGTGACGTGTTCTACTGACCTACCAGATACTTTTCCGTAATAACCCCAGTCTGTATTTGGAATCGTATCTGTAAAATTTTTCTGATTCTCTTTTAAGGGATTGCTGCGAAAGGCTGAAATCGGATCTTGATCAAAAGTCGCAAAAAAAACCTCTGCTTCCTGACCCAAGAGCTCCTCATACTTTTCCTTAAAACCTAATGGAAAGTCCATACTAGCCTTTTCCCTTTCGTAAATACTCTTGTAATTCGTCCAACTTACACTTTGGTGCAATCATAATCGACTCCTGAGTCTGAAAATTCGGCTGGCCGCCATCTAAAGTCTGAATGACAAAACCCAATTTGTCAGCCATCACATAGGCCGCCGCATAGTCCCAAGGCCAATTATAAGAGAAATAGGCCGCCAAACCACCAGACAGAGCCTTGCCAAAACTAATCCCAGCGCTGCCATAGACACGCACGCCTAGGCAGGCACGAGATAAGTCAGCCAGTCCCCAGTGATTATGCTCTAGCATACAGGCATTTGAAGCAATCAAATATTGCTGCAAGGGCTTATCGATAAAAGCAGACAACTTTCTGTCATTGCAGTAAACATCAAAAGCCCCGCCTCCATGAAAAAGCTGGTCCCTTGTCACATCATAAATCAAGCCGAACTTGCCTTGACCATTCTCAAAATAAGCCAACATAATAGCAAAATCAGCCCGCTGGGTAATGAAATTATTGGTGCCATCAATGGGATCAATCACCCAGACATTGCCATCCGCGATGTCGTGTCGCAGGTCATTTTCCTCAGCCAAAATCGCATCGTCAGGATACTGAGTTAAAATTTTCCTGACCAAGTCATCCTGGATGAGCCGGTCCATTTGAGTCACCAAGTCAGTCGGACTGCTCTTTTGTAGGACATCCAAGTCATCATAGAGATGGTCTCTTAAAAAAGCACCTGCCTGATACACTATTTCTTTCGCAAAATGAAATTTATTTTCCAAGAGAAATCATTCCTTTCCCTTTCCTTTTTGCCTCCTGAACAGCGCGATAAAGAGAATAGCCACTGACCGTCTCAAACTCACGGCCGAGTCGCTTCTCTTCTCCCTTGCTGGGAACAACTTTCTTGAAAACTGCATAGGACTGGAGCAGTTTCTCCGCTTGAATCTTCTGTTCATAGGCTTGCTCTACATCATTAAAAAAAGAAAGCACTGAAGCAAGCTCTTCAGTGCTCCACGATAAGTCTAGTGGGTAACTATAATTTTTTTCCATAATTTAAATATCAGCACGCATAGTTGCGGCTCTTAGTTCTTCTTTCCGATAACCTCTTGGCAAGAAAGCACGAATTTCATCTTCATTGAAGCCGATTTGCATTCGTTTACCATCAAGGATAATTGGGCGACGCAAAAGACTAGGATTTTCCTCAATCAGCTTAATAAGCGTTGAAATCGATAAATCCTCTACATCTAAATCTAGTTTTTGAAAAATTTTTGAGCGGGTTGAGATGATGTCATCAGTGCCATTTTCTGTCAATGAAAGAATGTGTTGCAATTCTGGAGCAGACAGAGGGCTCGTCATGATATTATGCTCCGTAAATGGAACTTCATGACCAATCAACCAAGCACGCGCCTTGCGACAGGAAGTGCAGCTAGGCGATAAAAAAAGTGTAATCATGCTGTTCTCTTCTTATTTTTATATAGTAACTAACTCTATTATACTAAATTTTATCTCTCTTGACTAGATATTTTTAAGAATCGGCTTGAAATACTAAGAAAAATATCAAAAACTGACATTTATTCCGAACATTCCCAATTTCTTGCCACTTCTTCATCACTCTTTAACTGACCAACCAGTTCTTCAATACCATCAAATTTGACCATATCACGAATCTTATCTAGCCAGATAATCCGAATCGTATCGCCATAAATTTCCTCCGCAAAGTTAAATAGATTGGCCTCAAAACGAAGCTCATCTCCTTCAAAGGTCACATTTTTTCCAACACTAGCCATACCTCGATAAATCTTGCCATTGTGCTCAACATCTACCACATAGACGCCATCTGCTGGCAAAATCACGCGATCCAAAGGAGCTAGATTAGCCGTTGGATAGCCAATGGTACGCCCTCTAGCATTGCCATGAACCACAATGCCCCGAGTAGAGAGAGGATAGCCTAATAGCTGATGCGTCTTGGCAACATCACCATTTTGAATGGTTTCTCTAATCCGAGTAGAAGAGATTTTTTCCTCATCTTGATTGACTGATGAGACGATGACAATCTGACCATCGAAATAGTCTGCAAGCTCCTCTGCCTTTCTCTTGTCAGATCCAAAATGGTAATCAAAACCTGCCACAACGGCCCTTGCTTTAAGTGCAGCAACATACTTATCAAAAAATTCTTGAGCTGTATTTTTAGAAAAATGGCTAGTAAAGTCAATCAAGTAAAGGTAGTCCACACCCAAATTTTCTAAGTGAGCAGCGCGTTCCTCAGGATGATTCAAATGCAACATCAACTCTGGCTGATAGCGGACAAAAGCCAATTTGGGTGACTCAGGAAAGGTCAGTACAGCAATCTTCAGTCCTTGCTCTTCTGCGATTTTCCTTGCTTCCTTAAAAAGTGTCTGATGTCCCTTATGCAGGCCGTCAAAATAGCCCAGAACCAAGACTGTATCTTCTTCCTGATTTATCTCTAATTCATTATTTATTCGTCTTATTTTCATCATTTTTCTATTTTACTATGTATCCGCTTTTTTTACAACAAATTAAATCTCATGAAAAGAACTTCTATCGCTCCAAGAAAACACCTTGCTATCTCTAACAAAGTGTCTCTGTAAATATTGAAAACTACACTGATTACTGGCTTACTGGCGATCATCATAGCCATTTGGATGGCTGGAATGCCATTTCCAAGCGGTTTCGATAATGGTTTCGATATTGTCAAATTTCGGCTGCCAACCCAGAACATTTCTTGCCTTCTCAGAGGAAGCAATCAGCGTATCCGGATCCCCCGGCCGTCGGTCTGCTATTTCCAAAGGAATAGGATGGCCGGTCACCTTACGGGCTGCTTCAACAATCTGCAGGTTGGAAAAACCAGTCGAAGAGCCAAGGTTAAAGGCATCCGAAGGTTGTCCAGCACGCAGGTGTTCAACAGCCAGAATATGGGCATCAGCCAAGTCGAAAGGATGGACATAATCGCGGACATTGGTGCCGTCTGGAGTATCGTAATCGTCACCAAAGACGGCAATCTTCTCACGTTTGCCCTGAGCCACCTGAAGCACAATAGGCAGGAGATGGGTTTCAGGCCCGTGGTCCTCTCCGATAGACCCGTCAGGCTTGGCACCGGCCACATTGAAATAGCGCAGGGCTACAAACTTGATACCATAGGCTTTATCTGCCCAGCGCATAATGGTCTCCATCATGAGTTTGCTCTCACCATAAGGATTAATTGGCTTTTGCGGAGTCGTTTCCAGAATCGGAACTTCCTCAGGAATGCCATAAGTCGCCGCTGTCGAAGAAAAGACAATGTTTTTAACGCCGCATTCCTGCATGACCTCCAAAAGAGAAACCATGCCGGCTGTGTTATTATCAAAATACTTGAGCGGATCAACCATAGACTCTGCGACCAGTGAAAAAGCAGCAAAGTGGATAACTGCATCGATGGATGGATGTTTAGCAAAGACATCACGCATGAAGTCCTTATCCGCCAAATCCCCCTCATAAAAGACTGCTTGCGGATGGACGGCTGCGCGATGGCCAGTCACCAAATTATCAACGACAACCACCTCTTCCTTACCCGCTGCTACCAAACGGTCTACCATGTGCGAGCCGATATAGCCAGCTCCACCTAATACTAAAATTGCCATGTTTCTCTCTTTCTCGTCTTGATTTATACTTTAACTATTTTATCAAAAATAGGGACAAATGAAAACTCTCACTGCAATTATTCTTCTTTCAAACCAACAGATTGGACGAAGCGCATGAAAGCTTCCTTGCCCTCCTCTGTTCGCTTGTAAACTCCAGCATCTTCCAGTACTCGGCTGAAAATCTGTCCAACCGAGGCTTGAACTACTCCTTCCACCGTCTCAGCGGTAACATCTGGATTCTGGTCTTTGAGTTGATTAGCCCACTCCTGATGATAGACAGCAACCTGACAGTTTTCTCCCAGCAGAAACAGTTCCACCTGCTTGAGTTCTTCCTTGAGACGAGGCGGCAGAATAGCCAGTCCCATAACCTCAATCAGACCGATATTTTCTTTCTTAATATGCTGAACATCTCTATGAGGGTGGTAAATGCCGTCCGGATGTTCTGAGGAAGTTTGATTGTCCCGCAAGACTAGGTCTAGCTCAAAACGTCCATCTTTTCTGCGCGCAATCGGTGTGATGGTATGGTGGAGCTCACCCTCAGACTCTGCCAACACCTGCACACTTGGGTCAGAATAGGCCCGCCAAGCTTGCAAGATCTTGTCAGCTAATTCAATCAACTCTTCCTTCTTCTCAGATTTCAGACGAATGACGGACATAGGCCATTTGACAATACCTGCTTCCACCTCATCAAATCCGCTAAAAGTAAAGCTACAATCCAGCTCTGCTATTTCCATAGGGAAGGTATGACGTCCGCCCTGATAGTGGTCGTGGGTCAGGATAGATCCGCCGACAATAGGCAGGTCGGCATTTGAGCCTGCGAAATAGCCTGGAAAGGTCTCGACGATGTCCAGCAGGCGCTCAAAGGTCAGCCGGCTAATGGCCATAGGAAGGTGCTGGCTGTGCAGAAAGATGCAATGTTCATTAAAATAAGCATAGGGCGAATATTGGAAGCCCCATTCCTGTCCAGCCAAATCAAATCGAATAATCCGATGATTGGCGCGGGCTGGATAGTCCAAGCGGCCTTGATATCCTTCATTTTCCATACAGAGCTGGCAGGCTGGATAATGACTATTCTTGGCCTTTTTGGCTGCCGCAATTTCCTTGGGATCCTTTTCTGGCTTAGAGAGATTGATGGTGATTTCCAAATCTCCATATTCAGTTGGCGATTTAAAAGCAATGTTTTTACCAATGGCCTTGACCTTGATGTAGTCATTCTTTTGACTAAGCTGATAAAAATCAGCCACAGCTTGCTCGGGATTGGAGGCATAAGTCGTCCAGAAGTCCTGATTGAGCTGGCTAGGGGCAGGTGTAATCAAGTCCATGAGCTCTGCTCCCAGTATATCCTGCTCAGCCAGAGTATCACCAATCTTAGCATTCTTCACAGCTACAGCTACCAAGTCATCCTTCAGGTCAATTAGCTGATCAACCTCCGTCTCCTGCTCAGCTACTGCCTCTCCGACCAAAGCCATGACACGATTTCGCAGATAAACGGTGTCCATTTCCTCAAAAGGGCTATTGTCAATCACTGCTGATACAAAAGCATCCAGTAACTTCTTGGACATAGATCTTCCTTTCTCTTGTTAGTAAAGAGAGTGGGACAGAAATCGGTAATTCGTTAGAATTCGATTTCGTCGTCCCACCTCCGCACAGTTGAGTAGGGCTGTAAAAGCTGATGAAATCAGCGTAGTAGAGCCCACTCAACCACTGCGTCTTGCTCGACAATCCAAAAACAATTGAGAGGCTAGGACTTTTGTCCCAGACTCAAGTTCTTTTTTGTTATTTAGTCCAGCACTCGGCTTCCGCCAGCTACTTCTGCAATGTAAAAGCTAGGGGCATAGCCGACAACCTCTTGATACTTGCGATCTACATTTTCTTTGAAGGGTTCCACCGCATCCTTAGCAACTAAAGCAATGGCGCAACCACCGAAGCCTGCTCCAGTCATACGAGCCCCCAGAACACCTTCTTGCTCCCAGGCCGTGTGGACCAAGGTGTCCAGCTCTAGACCAGTCACTTCATAATCATGTTCTAAAGAAACATGAGACGCATTCATGAGACGGCCAAACTTGGCAAGATCGCCTGCCTGCAGAGCTGCCCGCGCTTGCAAAGTACGTTGATTTTCTAAAACAGCATGGCGAGCCCGTTTGAGGCGATTTTCGTCCTCTATTAGATAGCTATACTCATCAAAGGCCCACTCATCCAACTCACCCAAGGTAGCGATAGACAGCTTGCGGTTAAGTTCTTCAACAGCTTTTTCGCACTCCGCCCGACGCTCATTGTACTTAGAATCCGCTAATTCACGACGCTTGTTGGTATTCATTATCACTACGACGTTGTCCTTGAGATCAAGCGGAACCAAATCATACTCAAGAGTATTGGTATCTAAGTAAATAGCCCGCTGGTCAGTTCCCATTCCGATAGCAAACTGGTCCATGATGCCAGAATTAACCCCGATAAATTCATTCTCGGTTAATTTACCGATTTTCACTAGATCCAGACGTTCCAACTGCAAATCAAAGAGTTTCTCAGCAATGACACCCGTCAAAAGCTCTAGTGATGCGGAAGATGACAAGCCAGAACCATTTGGAATATTTCCATAAACATAGATATCCATTCCTTTGTCAATCTTATGGCCTGCCTCCTGCAGAAAATGAAGGACTCCTTTCGGATAGTTGGTCCAGTTATGCTCAGGCTCAAAGTGCAGGTTTTCCAGCGGTACTTCAATAATCCCTTTTTCTTCAAAATTCCCTGAGAAGAATCGCAAGAGCTGGTCGTCCCGCTTGCGAGCCGCTCCATAAGTTCCAAGAGAAATGGCTGCAGGAAAGACATGACCGCCGTTGTAGTCCGTATGCTCGCCAATCAGATTGATCCGACCAGGTGAAAAGAAGGTATGGTCTGCTTCTACTCCAAAAATCTTGGCAAAATCTGCGCGGACTTGCTCCGCTGAAATGACATTTGGCATAAATTAAACTCCTTTAAAATTGGTTTTTGATTTTGTAATCGTTTTCTTAATTATACCTGTTTTTGAGTAAAACTTCAATTAATTTAGTAAATTTTTACTTAATAAGACAATTGGGCAATATTTACTAAATTCCTCTTTGTTATTTACTTGTTTTTGAGGTATAATAGCCCATATAAGACAATAGGAGAAAAAAATGGCTACGATTAAAGATATTGCCCAGGCTGCCGGGGTCTCTCCCGCTACGGTCTCCCGCGTACTCAACTACGACCCAGCCATGTCGGTCAGTGATGGCACTCGTAAAAAGATTTTTGACATCGCTGAGCAGCTGAACTATAAAAAATCAAGAAAGACTAAGCCAAGCAAGACTCAGGCCTACCGTATCGGGCTCATTGAATGGTACACTGAGCATGAAGAGCTCGATGACCTCTACTACTACTCTATTCGCTTGGGCATTGAAAAAAAAGCCCAAGAATTGGGCTATGAGATTCTCAGAGTGTTTCAAAATGACTCTCTTGAGCAACTGAAAGATATTAATGGCTTAATTGCTATCGGCAAATTTAGCCCAGTTCAAATTCAGCAGCTGGAGCAGTACAGCAACCACCTAGTTTTTGTCGACAGTGATACGCTTAATGCAGGCCACAGCTGTGTGACGGTTGATTTTGAGAATGCTGTACAGAAGGTTCTTGAGCACTTCATGAACGCTGGTTTTGACCAGATTGGCATGATTGCTGGCCAAGAAAGAACTTCTGACCAAGCTAGCTTCATCAGCGACCCTCGCCTAGCCAGCTTTCAGCAATATCTGTCTGAAAAAGGAATCTTTCAAGCTAACTTGGTTAGAGTAGGCAGCTTTTCTTCGGAATCAGGCTATCAGATAATGACAGAGATTATCAATGAACACAAAGACCAGCTGCCTCCCGCCTTCTTCATCTCTAGCGATGCTTTGGCTATCGGTGCCTTAAGGGCTCTGCAAGAACACGGAATCCAGGTTCCCCAAGATGTCAGCATCATTTCATTTAATGATACCTCTATTGCTAAATACATCTATCCCAGTCTCAGTACGGTCACCGTTTTTACAGAAGAAATGGGCAAGCAGGCTCTGCACATTCTGAATCAAAGTTTAACATCCGAAGAGGATTCCATTCCCTATATGGTCAAACTTTCCACCAAGCTGACCATTCGAGAAAGCAGTATATAATAAAAAAAGAACTTATGAAAACCTACGAACAATTATTTACCATTCTCAGCCAGGCTGACGATTATGTCAACGGAGAAAGTCTGGCCCAGAAATTGGGCATTTCCAGGACTTCCATTTGGAAGGCCATTCAGCGCTTGGAAAAAGAAGGAATCCAAATTGATTCCGTTAAAAACCGGGGCTATAAGCTCAAGGCGGGGGATTTACTAATCCCAGAAATCATTGAAAAAAAGGCACCTATCAAGGTTTCCTTCAACCCCAATTGCCAATCTACTCAGATAGATGCCAAAGCAGGTCTGGAAGCGGGTGGCGAAGCAAATACCCTCTATCTAGCTGCTGCTCAATCCGCTGGTCGCGGTCGCTTCGGCAGAGACTTTTTCTCTCCAAAACAGGGAGGCTTTTATATGTCCCTCCATCTCAAGCCCAACCTGTCTTTTGATCAAATCCCTGCTTATACTCTCCTGACAGCTGGAGCCATCTATCAGGCTGTAAAAAATCTAACCCTCATAGACATAGATATCAAGTGGGTCAACGATATTTACTACAAGGATAAAAAAATCGCAGGTATTTTAACCGAGGCTATTACTTCCGTCGAGACAGGCTTAGTCACAGATATTATTATCGGGGTCGGGTTTAATTTTTGCGTTCATGTTTTCCCAAAAGAATTGCAAGATAAGGCAGGCTCACTCTTTACTGAGAAGGCTCCTGTCAGCAGAAATGAGCTGATTGCTGAGATATGGAGATGTTTCTACGAAAGCGATCCCCAAGACTTGCTCTATCTTTACAAAAAGCACTCTCTAGTCCTCGGTCGCCAAGTGTGCTTCCAGCAAAATAATCAAACCTATAAGGGAATTGCTAGCGATATCTCGGACAGTGGCCAACTTCTAGTCCAGTTGGATAAGGGACAAAGTATCTGGCTCAACAGTGGGGAAATTTCACTAACTAGCTGGTAAGCTATCTAAAATTGCATTTAAAAAGCACTTGATGTTCCATTTCAAGTGCTTTTCTTTATAGACAACTGCTTTTCTTCCAGTATGATGTCGCTATTTAATCCCCAAAGCGATTCGAGCATAACGACTCATCTTTTCCACTGTCCAAGCGGGATACCAAACCAATTTGACATCTGTCTTGGTAACCTCTGGAACATCTGACATGGCATCATAGATCTGGTCAGTCAGAAGATCCGCCAGAGGGCATCCCATGGTTGTCAGGGTCATATCGATTTCCGTTTCTCCATTGGTCTCGTCAAAACGGATTTCATAGATCAAGCCTAGATTGACAATATCAATCCCCAGCTCTGGGTCGATGACCTGCTCCAAGCTCTCTAAAATACGCGTTTTAATCTTTTCAACTTCTTCAGGGCTGTATTTTTTTTCTGACATGCATATCCTCCTTATAGATATGGCAAAAGTTCAAGTTAACTTGAGGCGCTTTTGTTTTCAGCTAGGTTTTCCGCCTTGACGCTTCCTGCTGAAAGATTTCTGCTCCTCGCCGCTCTTCATTTCTTAATCTTCGATAAAGTCTCTGAGTGGTTTGCTACGGCTTGGATGGCGGAGTTTACGCAGGGCTTTGGCTTCAATCTGGCGAATCCGCTCACGGGTGACATTGAAGACCTTGCCGACATCTTCCAGTGTCCGCATTTTCCCATCATCCAGACCAAAGCGCAGACGCAGGACATTTTCCTCGCGGTCTGTCAGCGTATCCAAGACCTCATCCAGCTGTTCACGAAGAACGACACGAGTCGTGTAGTCAACTGGATTTTCAATCACTTCGTCCTCGATAAAGTCTCCCAGATGGCTGTCATCTTCCTCACCGATAGGTGTTTCCAAAGAAACTGGCTCCTGAGCAATCTTGAGAATCTCACGAACCTTATCTGGTGTCATATCCATCCGCTCAGCGATTTGCTCTGGAGTTGGATCTTGGCCTAATTCCTGCAAGAGATTGCGTTGCTCACGGACAAGCTTGTTAATGGTTTCCACCATGTGAACTGGAATCCGAATAGTCCGAGCTTGGTCAGCAATCGCACGGGTAATAGCCTGACGAATCCACCAAGTCGCATAAGTTGAAAACTTAAATCCTTTGGTATAGTCAAACTTATCAACGGCCTTCATCAGCCCCATGTTTCCTTCTTGTATCAAGTCAAGGAACTGCATCCCACGGCCGACATAGCGCTTAGCAATGGAAACAACCAAACGAAGATTAGCCTCAGCCAGACGCTGCTTGGCTTCCAAGTCTCCCTGTTCTACCAAGATAGCCAGCTCCTGCTCTTCTTCATTACTGAGAAGGGGCACAACCCCGATTTCTTTCAGGTACATGCGGACTGGGTCATTGACCTTGGCTGAATTGCTGCCTAAGAGCTCTTCATCCGTCAGCTCCGCTTCTTCCTCTTCAGTATTCAAGACACGCGCGCTGGGATTTCCTTCTTTATCTGTAATCGAGATGCCTGCATCCTGAATGCGTTGCAGCAAATCCTCAATCCCATCAGCGTCCAAAGTGAAAGGAATGACCAGCTGGTCATTGATTTCATCGTCTGTCGCTACACCTGTCTGCTTATGATTGCGGATAAATTCTGCAATTTGAACATCTAATGTTGTTACTTCTTTTTGTTTTGTAGCCATACCTACTCCATTCTTCTTTTTTGTGCGATTAAGCGCTCCACCTCTAATATAGCGGCATTCTCATCTCCAGTATGCAAAGCTTCTCGAATCTTTTTGCTAATCAGCTGATTATTCTTACGAAGCAATTCGCGTTCCCTGGTCAGCTCAACTTCTGCTAACTCTCCGTCTTCCATCTCCTCTGGCAAATCTTCCTCCAACATCCGATACCAAAGTTGCTGGACCCTTTCCGGTAAGCTAGATAAATCCTGCGAAGTCACTTCACCATTGGCCAGTAAAAGCTCGTATAACTCCTGCAGTTCCGCCGTATCAAAGGCAAAATCTGTGCGAAGCCGATAGCTATTTAAAACCAGCTGATTGTGTACCATACGATAGAGGATATGGATTTCTGCCTTTATCAGCCGTGATAGCTGTTTAGACAGCGGAAGATCTACCAGTACAGGGCTTCTTAGAGATTCTGACTGCTGTCCGCTTCGACTACTTCGCTCAGCCAAACGGCTATTATTAACCGTGTTCTCTACCTGCTGGTAATCAAAATCCGGCAGCAACTCAGCCAACATATAAATATAGGAATTCTGAGCTGTAATAGACTGCGTCTGAGCAATAATTGGCGCCATTCGCTCCACAAATTCAATCTGAGCCTGCAAATTTTCAATATTATCCGGTTTGAGATAGCGTAAAAGGAACTCTACATCACTAATTCGCGTTTTAGTCAGAAATTGTCGCAATTCCTCGGCAGAATTTTTAGCAATAAATTCGTCTGGATCCATATTGTCAGGAAAGGAGACAATCTCTACCGACATATCCCGTAGCTCCTCTAAAGCTTTGGCTGTCGCAGCCTGACCAGCCCTATCTCCATCATAAGTCAGAATTATTTTCTTGCAATACTTACGCAGATGCTGGACATGCTCAGGCGTCAGAGCTGTTCCCATAGATGCGACTGCATTTTCAACTCCAGCCCGATAAGCCGCGATCACGTCCATAAAGCCTTCCATCAGATAGACTTCATGGCTCTTCTTGATAACCGGCTTGGCCTTATCCAGATGATAAAGCTCATAGCTTTTATTAAAAATAGGGGTGCTGCGACTATTCTTATACTTGGCAGTCTGTGAACCAGCCTCCAAATCTTGCCAAATCCGACCAGAAAAGGCGACAACCTGACCCTTGTCGTTGGTCAAGGGAAACATAATCCGGTTCTGAAAAGCATCATATACCAGATTATTCTCTGCCAGATTAAAAAGACCCGAGTTCATGATAGTGGACTCATCAAACTTACCAGCCATACTCTTATGAAGATAGTTGCCTTCATTAGGAGCCAGGCCGATTTGAAAATGCTTAATGACTTCATCCGTCAGCCCACGCTTATAGAGATAAGCGCGTGCTTCTTCTCCTATCTTGGTCGTCATCAGAACTGCATGGTAAAACTTAGCTGCCTCTGTATGAATATCATAGAGCGCCTGATGCGGATGAGACTGTCTCCGTCGATCTGCGCTAGCTCTCTCCATACCTAAGGAAATGCCCGCTCTGTCTGCGACAATCTGCACAGCATCCATGAAGGATACGCCTCGGTAGTCCTCAATAAACTTGAAAACATCCCCCGACTTGCCACAGCCAAAACAGTGATAAAACTGCTTGTCCTCTACAACATTGAAAGAGGGCGTCTTTTCGCCATGAAAGGGACAAAGTCCCAGAAAATTTCTCCCAGCCTTGGTCAAGGCTACCGTTTCTCCTATGACATCGACGATATTGACACTATTTTTTATTTCAGAAATCATTTCTTTATCCAATAGACAATACCTCCAATTCATCACAGAATATCACTCTATATTTTATAATAATTTGACGCAAATGTAAAACATTTGATAGGCAAATGACTTGAAATAATTGCTACTTTAAGCTATAATATAATCCCAAATATTAAATTATTTTTTGAAAGGAAAAGAAAATGCTAAAGGATCTTAAAGAATTTTTGCTACGCGGTAACGTGATTGACTTGGCAGTCGGGGTTATCATTGCGAATGCTTTCGGAGCAATCGTCAATTCATTGATTACTGACGTTATCACTCCCCTCTTCCTCAATCCAATTTTGAAAGCTGCAAACTTGAAGCAAATCGCTGAATTGAAATGGAACGGAATTGCTTATGGTAACTTCTTGAGCGCCGTGATCAACTTCTTAGTAATCGGTACTGTTCTCTTCTTCATCGTGAAGTCTGCTGAAAAAGCACAAAGCCTTGCTAAAAAGAACGAAGAAGCTGCTGAAAAAGCACCAGCTGGACCAACAGAACTTGAAGTTCTGCAAGAAATCAAGAGCCTGCTTGAAAAACAAAACTAATATCCAAACAGAGGCTGGGACAAAAGTCCTAGCCTCTCAATTGTATTTGGATTGTCGAGCAAGACGCAGTGGTTGAGTGGACTCTATTACGCTGATTGCATCAGCTTTTACAGCCCTACTCAACTGTGCGGAGGTGGGACGACGAAATCGAATTCTAACGAATTACCGATTTCTGTCCCACTCTCTGTTTTATTATACGCTTCCCATTCAAAAGAAAAAAACAGCCGAATCGGCTGCTTCCTCATTCTATTGATTAGAATTTTTTACGTTTACGAGCTGCTTCTGATTTACGTTTGCGTTTTACAGAAGGTTTTTCATAGAATTCACGTTTGCGTGTTTCTTGAAGAGTACCAGCTTTAGTAACCGCACGTTTGAAACGACGAAGAGCATCGTCAAGAGATTCATTCTTACGTACTACTGTTTTTGACATTTTTTTCACTCCCTTCAAGTCCAAGATCTATTCTATTCTACACGCAAAATTGATAAATGTCAAGGAAAAAACTGCCATAAACTTATATTATCTTCACTTTCTTTTTTAAAAGCAACAAATTGTTAGAATGAACATCATAATAATAATAGCAAAAAGAAATTTATTTTAAGTCTGTTCAGAAACGACTTCTCTTTCTTCACCATTTACAATTACGGCTTGGGAATTATTCATTAGCATTAAACTGAGCTGATTTTTATACATTTCAAAGGTCTTCTGACTACTATCAGTAAAAGGCTCCTCACCATAATGTGGAAGGATATAAAAATTCACTTCACCCAATCCTGCTGTATCAAATAACTCTGTCGCTACCGTCTTGTCGTCCATGAGTTTATTGTAGTCAATATCCTTGGCTGTAATAATAGCCCCTGCTGATTCTCCTATATAAACCAACCCATCTCGTATTTGTTCTTTGATAAAAGGTAGGAGTTGCTTTTTATTTAATTCTTGCAATAAATAAAATGTATTTCCGCCTGAGACATAAATAATCTTACTTTGGAAAATCTTTGCCTGCGCGGTTTCTCGATCACAAGAAGCAATATCCAGAATCTCTATCTCAAAGCCTAAATCTCTGAATGTTTGCTGAGCCTCATCGATATAGGCAGTATAGTCCTCTTTGTTCCCAGCGGTAGGAATAAATAAAACCTTTTTTTCTAGATTCTTTTCCTTTGCATAATCTCTAAAAAGCTTTTTGACTCCAGCAAAGTATGAACATAAAAATAATTGTTTCATGATTGTGCCTCCATTAATGTTTGACAATTTTATAAAGGATCCACGATCCCTTTCTTTGACTAATTACGAGCTCAAAGCCTACTGATAACAAAAATCGTCTAAATGCTTCTTCGCTTTGGACCTCTGGTAAAAAGTAAGACAACTTGTTATATTCACAAGCCAGTAAGAGCATCCCATCTGATTTGAGTATCCTTCGAAGCTCTATAAAAGAAGCATCTAGGTCTTGCCAATGAAAATGCGTTTGAAAAGCTGTAATCAAATCAAAACTTTCATCAGAAAATCCTGTCTCCCTAACGTCTCTTCGTTCAAAATTTAGATTGACCATCCCTATCTGTTTGGCTTGAGCTATTGCAATGTCTGAAATATCGATTCCAGTTATAGTACTTTGCGGAAAGGTTTCTTTCAGTAGGATGGTTGAACGGCCGTTCCCAACTCCTACATCTAAGATTACAGGGTAAAATGTCCTATCCAGATGACGAATTGCCCATACAAACATGGGGATATAGGCTCGATTCCACAATTTCATCATTCGTTTTCCTAGAAAGCCCGAAGGATTCTTTGATTGCTGAATCAAAGAATGAAACATGAGTAATAAAAGTATGATAGAAATGATGATTATTATATGAAGCACTCTTCAATCCTCCACTTCTGGATAACTACATTATAGCATTTTAGAGAGATTACAGCTATATTGATCAACAAAACACTTGCATCCCAAAAGATAACTTTTGGGATGCAAGTCATTCAAAACGACTGTCTTTTACCTTACAAGGTTTTTCGTTTTTTGGCTTCTTTCGAGAAGAAAATATTCTTAATCTTCTCATAGCGTAAGAAGCGTTGAATGAGGCGCTGGTCGCTTACATCTGGTTTCAAATCAACCACATAGTCCAACTTGATAAACTTATTGTCAACTGACTGGACCGTGGTCAACTCAAAGCTTTTGCAGGCTGTTTCAAAGATTGCTTCAAAAAGAACTTCATAGTCTAATTCAGCAGGAATCTGAATTTGTACATAACGTCTTGTTTGACTAACCGAACTAAATCCCATCTTTTCTTTGATCAAATGCAACTGGAACAAAGTCTCTTCGTCCTCAACTTCTGTCCCCCAACGTTGCAACATCTTTTTGAAACGGATATAAGAATAGGCATACTTACCTAGGTTAAATGCACAACCAAGCAGCCAAATGGCAAAGAAAATTTCAAACCAAGGCAGCCCTGGAAAATCCTCCCAGAGATTGGCCTGGCTAGCTTTTTCAGCTACTTGAGAAACAGCTTGCTCTCCACTTGTCTGGGTAGCCCTAACGGCTGTCTGAACAGTCGACCCAGTACTCAGCCGAATAAAGCCAGAACCGAACTGGGGACGGAATGGGAACAGAAAACTCAGTAAAATTAAAAACCAGATAAGATACTTGACCTTGACTGAAATTTTGGTCTTAAGAGCTGCAAAGAGCAGGCTCAAAAGCAGGACCAAAATCGAGGTTGAGAAACTTGTTAAGGAGGAAAGACAAAAGGAACTGTTTCATGGGTACTACCTCATGTTACTCTTTCTGATTCAGCAAATTGCGTAGCTCATCCAGTTCATTTTCTGAAAAAGAATTGGACGAAAAGAGAGTCTTGACAAAACCTCCCATGGAATGACCGCTGTAGCGCTTCAAAAAGTCTGACGTTTCTACCTCTAGGTACTCATCTTCCGAAATTAAGGCCGTGTACTGCCTTTCACGCCCCTTGCGAACACTTTCTAAAAAGCCCTTTTCCGTCAAACGAGCTAAGACTGTCAACAAGGTCTGAGGCTTCCAATGGTTATCTTCACCCAGCTTTTCCATAATTTGGGCAGAGGTCGTTGGATTTGGCAGGTGCCAAATAATCTTTAAGATAGCAAATTCACCATCTGGTAAACGTTTAATTGAATGATTCATTATATTTCCATCCTTTCTAAAGTCTTCTTCTAATTTTATTCTACACATGTCTAATAAAAAAGTCAATCATTATTTAAAAAAAGAGAGTGGAACAGAAATCGGTAATTCATTAGAATTCGATTTCGTCGTCCCACCTCCGCACAGTTGAGTAGGGCTGTAAAAGCTGATGAAATCAGCGTAGTAGAGCCCACTCAACCACTGCGTCTTGCTCGACAATCCAAAGACAATTGAGAGGCTAGGACTTTTGTCCCAGACTCCTTTTTAGAAAAATAAACTCAGCAACGTCAACATTGCCAAACCACCCTGCTTGAACAGGATTTTTGGGTCACTGGTCACTGCACCGTAAGCTGCTACCAAGATGATATAAGCCATAAAAATTCCCAGCCAAACCGGACTAGGCTGCACAAAGGCCGCAATCAAGACCAAAACAGCTATCAATCCGTTGTAAACTCCTTGGTTTTTGAAAAGAGTATTGACCGACTTCTGCTCCAACTCCTCTTGTGACATACCAAAGACCCGTGCTGTCGCTGCAGAAGTCGTTGCGATAGTCTCTAAGTACATAATATAGAAAAATTCCAAGACAACCAAACTCGCCAAAATCAGTGTAAAAATAGACATTTTTTCTTCTCCTTATAGAAATTTATGACGAAAAAAAGTATAACATAGAGCAAGAAAAAGCGCTAGAATCTGGTTCTAATAAAATGGACAAAGTGTATAAAGACGTCTTAAAGTACATTTTTAAAATAGGCGTAGCAGAAATGAGCATTTTCTGATTAGATGTGATACAATCTTTTTGAAAAATGGAGGTAAAATTATGTTAACCTATGATTTAATTGTCATCGGCTTTGGTAAGGCCGGTAAAACATTGGCAGCCAAAATGGCGGCCCAAGGAAAAAAAGTTGCTTTGATTGAGCGAAGCAAGGCTATGTATGGGGGTACCTGTATCAATATCGCCTGCATCCCAACCAAGACTCTGCTGGTCGCAGCTGAAAAAGGCCTAGCTTTCGACCAAGTCATGGCTGAAAAGAATGCTGTAACCAGCCGTCTCAACGGGAAGAACTATGCAGCAATCAGTGGCGCTGGTGTTGACATCATTGATGCGGAAGCTCATTTCCTTTCAAATAAGGTCATCGAAATCACAGCTGGCGATGAGAAAGAGGAACTGACTGCTGAGACTATTGTCATCAATACCGGTGCTGTTTCCAATGTCTTGCCAATTCCAGGACTGACTGAAACCGAACATGTCTATGACTCAACTGGCATCCAAAATCTGAAAGAACTTCCTAAACGCTTGGGAGTTCTGGGTGGTGGTAACATCGGCCTAGAGTTTGCTGGGCTCTACAACAAATTGGGCAGTCAAGTGACTGTGCTGGATGCTGCACCTGTCTTTCTCCCTCGAGTAGAACCTTCTATCGCTGCTCTAGCTAAGCAATACATGGAAGAAGACGGAATCCAGCTCCTGCAAAATGTGCAAACCAAGCAGATTAAAAATGATGGTGCTGAAGTTGTCGTTGTGACGGAAGATGGCGAATTCCGCTTTGATGCCTTGCTATATGCTACTGGCCGCAAGCCGAATGTTGAGCCACTGCAGTTGGAAAATACAGATATCGAGTTGACAGAGCGCGGAGCTATCAAGGTCAACAAGCACTTGGAAACATCTGTACCTGGTGTATTTGCAGCGGGCGATGTCAATGGCGGTTTGCAGTTCACTTATATCTCACTGGATGACTTCCGTATCCTTTATAGCTATCTGGCTGGCGACGGCAGCTACACACTGGAAGACCGTAAAAACGTCCCTACCAGCATGTTCATCACACCGCCTTTGGCTCAAATCGGATTGACCGAAAAGGAAGCACAAGAGCAAGGACTGCCGATTGCAGTGAAGGAGATTCCAGTCGCAGCTATGCCTCGCGGACATGTCAATGCTGACTTACGCGGTGCCTTCAAGGCTGTTGTCAACACAGAGACCAAGGAAATCGTCGGAGCGACTATCTTCTCAGCTGGAGCTCAAGAAATTATCAATATCCTGACTGTAGCCATGGATAATAAGATTCCTTACACCTACTTGAGCAAGCAAATCTTCACTCACCCAACCCTGGCTGAAAACCTCAATGATTTATTTGCTATTTAATGTTAAGCCCCTAATGGGGCTTTTACAATCCCTACAAAAATTTAATTACATTTCAACCTCTTTTTGTGGTACAATAATGCTAGTTTATTTTAAAAAGATTGAGGAAAATTATGTCTGAACTGTATGATATTACGATTGTCGGCGGCGGTCCAGTTGGCTTATTCGCTGCATTTTACGCTCATTTGCGCCAAGCCAAGGTTAAAATCATTGATTCTCTGCCTCAGCTGGGCGGTCAGCCAGCCATTCTCTATCCAGAGAAGAAGATTCTGGATGTGCCGGGCTTTACTAATTTGACTGGCGAAGAGTTGACTCAGCGTCTGATTGAGCAGCTGGAGACTTTCCAGACCGACATTTGCCTCAGTGAAACGGTTCTGGATATCGTTAAATCTGATGATGGCTTCACCATTACGACTTCTAAAGCCCAGCATCAGACCAAAACCATTATCATCGCCATGGGAGGTGGTGCTTTCAAACCGAGAGCTTTGGAGCTAGACGATGCTGATTCTTACAGCAACCTCCACTATCACGTTTCAAACATCAGCCAGTTCGCTGGTAAAAAGGTCATCATTCTGGGCGGCGGCGACTCGGCTGTTGACTGGGCGCTGGCTTTTGAAAAGATTGCAGAAACCAGTCTAGTTCATCGTCGGGACAACTTCCGGGCTTTAGAACATAGTGTGGAAGAACTCAAGGCTTCTAGTGTTGAAATTAAGACACCCTTTGTACCTCATCGATTAATCGGCGAAAATGGCAAGATTACCCACTTGGAAATCAGCCAAGTCAAGGGAGAGGAAAGCCAGCTTCTGCCTCTGGATCATCTCTTTGTCAACTACGGTTTTAAATCCTCTGTCGGTAATCTCAAAGATTGGGGACTGGAGCTCAACCGTCACAAGATTTTTGTCAACAGCAAGCAAGAAACTTCCGTGCCAGGTATCTATGCAGCTGGTGACTGCTGCAGCTACGAGGGAAAGATTGACCTGATTGCGACTGGGCTAGGTGAGGCACCTACTGCTGTCAACAACGCCATTAACCATATCTATCCTGAGCAAAAAGTCCAACCCAAACATTCTACAAGCCTATAAAAAACAGCTGCCGAGCTTAAGCTCAGCAGCTTTTATAATTCATCTGCGATTTTATTGATTTTTCTCAAGCGATGATTGACACCGCTCTTAGTTAGAGGCCGGCTCAGACTATCAGCCAACTGCTGGATGGAGTAGTCCGGATGCTGGATACGAAGTTGAGCAACCTCCTGCAGGTCCACAGGTAAACTCTCAATACCGATATTATCGCTGATTTTGGCAATATTGTTGATGGTTTTCATACTGGCTGTGACCGTGCGAGCGATGTTCGCTGTCTCCGCATTATTGGCGCGATTGAGGTCGTTGCGCGCTTCCCGCATGAGCTTAAGAGACTCAAACTCAGCCATGGCTTCCATAGCCCCAATGACAATGAGAAAATCCATAATATCCTCAGCCCGCTGCAGATAGGTGACAGCTCCCTTCTTGCGCTCAATGGTCTTGGCATCCAGCAGAAAACGCCGCATCAAGGCAGCTAAATCCTCAGCATGATCCAGATAAACGGACAGAATTTCCAGCTGGTATTTGCCTGAGTCTGGCTCCCGCATGCTACCATTTGAGAGAAAGGCCCCCCGTAGGTAGGCTCGACTGGCTTCATCATCTGATAAAATGGCCTGGTCAATCCCTGCCTCGATACCAAAAAAGGAGTCAGCCAAGTGCAGGTCAGATAAGGTTTCATCTACTTTCTGATCCAGGAATACTGTATAAACGCGATTCTTGCGCAGATTAGTCTTCTGATGGTGACGGATCTCTGACTTGACCTGATAAAGGTCCAACAACAACTCATAGAGATGGCGAGCAATCTTGGCATTTTCTGTTGAAATGGATAAAGTGAGGCCGGTCGAAGAAATTCCCAAACTACCAGCCATCTTGATAATGGCAGCCAACTCGTTTTTGTCTTTTACAGATAAGCTTAAAAGCTCTTCTTTTACTTTTACTGTAAAGCTCATTTGCGCACCTGTATAATCTGCATCAATTCATCAACAAGTAACTCTCCATCATGAAAAGCTCCGCCATTTTCCAAACGAAGGAAATTCGATGAAATGACACGCGGAACTTGCTCTTGCAGCCCTCGAAAATTATGCTCAACCTGAACCAGATATTCATCAAATTTATTGCTATTCATATACTCGCGCGGAACTGGTTCGATATTGACCAAGACAGTATCAATAAACTTTTTGCCCAGATGACGATGCAATACTTGAACGTGGTCGCTATCTGAAAAGTGTTCTGTTTCGCCGCGCTGGGTCATAATGTTGCAGACATAGGCTACTTCTGCCTTAGTATCTAAAATAGCTTGGCCGATTTCTTCGATTACGAGGTTTGGCAAGATGGAGGTAAAGAGAGAACCCGGTCCCAGCACCACCATATCGCTATCCAAAATACTCTGAACCACCTTTCTACTAGCAACAGGCTTTTCATCATCATAGGTATTGGTCACATAGACCCGCTCAATCATACCAGCCTTACTAGCCAGATTGCTCTCACCGACAACTTCCGTTCCATCTGTAAACACAGCATGCAGAGTCAGCGGAGTGTCGCTTGAAGGGTAGATTTTACCTGTTGTATGGAAAAACTTGGTTAGAAGCTGCATGGCATTATAGGTCGAACCCTGCATTTCGGAAATGCCTGCAATAATCAGATTCCCCAAGGGATGACCTGCTAGAACACCATCTCCTTTGGCAAAGCGATACTGGAAGACCTTCTCATAAAACTTTGGCATATCAGACATGGCCACCAGGACATTTCGCAGGTCACCTGGCGGCGTCAGCTGCTGGATGTTTTTCCGCAGCTCGCCAGAACTGCCGCCATCATCTGCTACTGTGACAATGGCTGTGATCTCTACATCCTTTTTCCGCAGGCTGTTTAAAATAACTGAAATTCCTGTACCGCCGCCGATGACTGTGATTCTTGGTTTTCTCATGAGCGGTTCACCGTTTCCTTCCGACGATTTTTGTCGCGATGACTGGCATTAACTGGCCAGTTTTTTGCTAAATCGTCAGCCAAGCGCTGTGCAAAGGCCACACTACGGTGCTGTCCGCCCGTGCAGCCGACTGCGATGGTCAGTACAGACTTTCCTTCCTTTTGATAGCCAGGCAAAATCGGCTCAATCAAGCCTAGCAGGTTCTGGTAAAATTCTTCTGACTCTGCATGGTTCATGACATAGTCAAAGACATCCTTGTCCAATCCTGTTTGATTGCGCAGTTCAGGTTTATAGTAGGGATTAGGCAGGAAACGCACATCAAAAACCAAGTCCGCATCCAGAGGTAAACCGTATTTGAAACCAAAACTCATAACCTCAATGCGGAAACTGTGCAGGTCAGCCTGGTTTGAAAATTGTTCAGAGATGGTCTTTCTGAGCTCCCGTGGTGTCAGTTCCGTCGTATCTACAACATTTTGACTGAGGTTCTTCAGAGGGGCTAAGAGTTCGCGCTCCAATTTAATACCATCTAAAATTCGCCCGTCGGCTGCCAAAGGGTGACTACGTCGCGTTTCCTTATAGCGAGCCACCAATTCCTTATCAGCCGCATCCAAAAATAGAATTTTAAAATCAATTTCTGTACTTCTTTCCAGCTCATCCAGAATATCCTGAATCTCCAAAAAGAAGGAGCGACTCCGCATATCAACAACCAGAGCCAGTTTATCATTGTCAGTGGTTCCTTCGACCAGCTGCAAAAACTTTGGTACTAAGGTCGGTGGCATATTATCAATGGTAAAATAACCCAAATCCTCAAAAGACTGGATAGCGACAGTCTTTCCGGCACCGCTCATTCCTGTCACAATCACTAATTGAATCTTGTGTTCAGCCATTCTTTCTCCCTTCATTTAACATTTTATTTCTAAAAAAGGACGGGAAACTTCTCCCGGTCCCAATCATTTATTCTACAATCTCAGCAATGACTTCGATTTCGATTTTTACATCACGAGGCAAGCGAGCCACTTCTACTGCCGAACGAGCTGGAAAATCGCTCTTAAAGGCCGTTTTGTAGACCTCATTAAATGGCACAAAATCATTGATGTCGCTTAGGAAGCAGGTCGCCTTGACCACATGGTCAAAATCTGTTCCAGCCGCTTCCAAAATAGCTCCTACATTTTTTAAAACTTGCTGAGTTTGCTCTTCAATCGTTGCACCTACAATTTCTCCTGTCTCCGGTGACAAAGGAATCTGACCACTTGCAAATAAAAGGTTGCCAACGATTTTTCCTTGAACATATGGTCCGATTGCTGCTGGTGCTTTATCTGTTTGTACTATTTTTGCCATTGTATTCTCCTCATTTCTTCTATCTTACTTATTATATCATAAAGTCAAAAGACTGACTAATCTTGTCCCCCTTTCCATTGACTTTTAGGACATTTTTCTTTATGATAGTAAATGCATAACTCAAAACACTTGTTTTGGACTGGTTCGCAAACTTCCCAGTATAAAAAACTAAGTACCCTTATATTCTAAAGTAATGTAATTGCGCATAGTTTTTTCTGGTGTCCTGCCACTTTGGCAGAACTAACTGAGAGGTTGAGACGGAAGTTTCAGCCTTATTTTATTTTTCAAAAGGAGGACCTATGAAAAGAAAAGTTATTATTGACTGCGATCCTGGCATAGACGACAGCCTAGCCCTGCTCTATGCCCTGCAACACCCTGACTTAGAGGTCGTGGCTTTGACCATAGTCGCTGGAAATGTCCCAGTAGAACTTGGTCTTGAAAATGCCTTTAAAATCCTAGAAAGGCTGAATCGGCTAGATATTCCAGTTTATGTAGGAGCCGACAAGCCCTTGGTTCGTGACTTTGTCTCCGCCCAGGATACCCACGGTATGGATGGACTAGGGGAAAGTAGGATAACAAGAAATAGTTCCACCCAAGCCCAGCCACAAGCAGCTTATGATTTTCTAGCTGACTATTTCCAGAAAAATAGTGATACTTCCATCATTGCACTGGGGCCTTTGACCAATATTGCCTTGGCTCTTAGGAAAAATCCTACACTTGGTCAACATCTAGACCGATTTGTCAGCATGGGCGGCAATTACAAATCGCACGGCAACTGTTCGCCCGTAGCTGAGTACAACTACTGGTGCGATCCACATGCAGCCCAAGAAACCTATGAAAAACTTGGGAAAAAGATTGAAATGGTCGGTCTAGATGTCACTCGAAAGATTGTCTTGACGCCTAATCTATTGGAATATATGCGTTTTATCAATCCTGAAGTCGCTGACTTTGTCGGAAAAATCACTCGTTTTTACTGGGATTTTCATTGGGAGTATGAACATATCATCGGCTGTGTCATCAACGATCCATTGGCCGTTGCCCATGTCCTGCATGAGGACCTTTGCCAAGGCTTTGACTCCTTCGTCGATCTTGCAACGGAAGGCATTGCTGTGGGACAAACGCTAGTTGATACCTATCATTTTTATGGTAAGGAAGCCAATGCTAAGATACTGACCCAAGTAAACACCCAGCTCTTCTTTCAGGATTTTCTCTCCGTGATACTCAACACTTCAAAGGAAATTATCTGCCAAGATCTAGAAACTTTAAATTTAGGATAAAATTATGAAAAAAACAACACCATTTACCATCACATTTACAGCTATCTGCATCGCTCTAAACTATATCGGGGCCAACATCGCACTTTTTCTAAAACTTCCTGTTTATTTGGATACTTTTGGAACGATATTGGCCAGCCTCATTTTAGGACCTATTTGGGGAGTAGGAACAGCGGTTGCCAGTGCTCTTATTAGCGCCTTTACAACGGACATCTCTGCTATCTATTTCTCTCCAGTAGCCATTCTTTTGGCTCTGCTTGTCTCAGCCTTTTTCACTGCTGATTCAAAACCAAGACTAAACCTCCTCTGGAAAACGGTTCTAGTCTCTCTACCAGCTACTGCTTTAGCCTCTCTGATCACTGTGATAGTCTTCAAAGGAATTACCCCAAGCGGCTCTAGTATTATCGTTCAAGGTTTACACGGTTTAGGCTTAGATTTGGTCACCAGCACCATCATCGTCCAAGCGCTAACCGACTATGCAGACCGACTCATCGTTATTGGGGTCAGTCTGGTCTTCATACCACAACTCAAAAAAGTCATCCCAAGAATCTTTGTAAAATCCAGCAATGCATAAATCAAAAGAACTACTCAAAAAACATAATTTCGAGTAGTTCTTTTGATTTTAACATTTGTTTTTTTATAAGTCTTTAAGATTAAGTTTAAAAAAGGAATAGGAAGACTCTTATTGAGTCCAATCCTACTCCCAAGCTACATTTGAGATTAATTTCGTCCTTTGAGAACAGCCTCAATGATAGCCATTCTGACAAAGACGCCATTTGTCATTTGTTCTACAATCCGAGATTTTGGAGCTTCAACCAAATGGTCTGCAATTTCTACATCGCGATTGACAGGCGCTGGGTGCATCAGGATAGCGTTATCCTTCATACGATCATAGCGCTCTTGCGTCAAACCATGGAGTTTATGATAATTTTCCTTAGAGAAAATGGAGTTGTAGTCATGGCGTTCGTGCTGTACGCGGAGGAACATCATGACATCCACTTGGTCAATCACTTCGTCAATCGTTACGAACTTACCATAGTCAGCAAATTCCGCACTTCTCCACTCATCTGGACCAGCAAAGAAGAGCTCAGCGCCAAGACGTTTCAAGATTTGCATATTAGACTTGGCTACACGAGAGTGATCAAGGTCACCAGCGATAGCTACTTTCAAACCATCGAAATGACCGAACTCTTGGTAAATTGTCATCAAGTCAAGCAAACTTTGGCTTGGGTGCTGACCAGAACCATCACCACCATTTACGATAGAAGTTGTAATTGTTGGGCTTTCGATCAATTCTTTATAGTAATCCACCTCAGGGTGACGGATGACACAGACATCTACACCGAGAGCTGACATAGTCAAAATCGTGTCATACAAGGTTTCTCCCTTGTTGACTGAGCTTGTCTTGACATCAAAGTCAAGCAGGTCGCATCCAAGTTTTAATTCTGCTACTTCAAAAGCCTTGTGAGTCCGAGTTGAAGATTCAAAGAAGAGGTTTGCAACGATATGCTGCTCATCATAATGAACCTTTGCGCCGTTTTTAAATTCGATCCCGCGCTTGATCAAAGCCATTACTTCTTCGTTCGTAAGGTGTTCCATAGATACAAGATTTTTAAGTGCGATTTGATTTGATGACATGATGTTATACTCCTTTTTTATTAAAAACTTTGGACAAATGTAGCAATCTCGTCAGCCTAATTTTTAGGTTCTGGCAGGATGAGGTAGAGGGCAATTCCCAGAACAGTTGACAAGGCAACTCCTGAAACTTGCAGACCTGATAGTTGCAGGGTCAGACCACCGATACCAGATACTAGAACGACACTAGCAATCAGCAGGTTCTTTTTGTTGTCAAAATTGGTTTGCGCTTCAATCAGAATTTTCAAACCGCTGGAAGCAATTACCCCGAAGAGGGCGATGGAAATGCCTCCCAAAACTGGACTTGGAATTGATTGGAGCAGGGCGGATACTTTTCCAACAAAACTCATGATAATCGCCAGTACAGCAGCACCAGCAATCACATAAACACTGTAGATTTTATTGAGCGCCATAACCCCGATATTTTCACCGTAGCTAGTCACTGGCGGAGCACCAAAGATACCCGCGATAACCTGAGCCAGACCATCCCCAGCCAAAGTCTTATCCAAACCAGGCTCTTTAAAGAAATCCTTGCCTGTCAAGCTATTCAGAACCATTACATGCCCAAAGTGCTCTGTCATAGTTACAAAGGCGATCGGTGCCATTGTTAGAATTGCACTTGGATATAATTTAAAATCATAATCTATAAACGGAAGATTCATCGGCGGAACGTGGAACCAAGAAGCTTTTGTCACGTTGGCAAAAGAGATAATCTCCTGACCTGTCACTGCTCCGGCAATCAGGGCAAAGATATAGCCAACAATCAAGCCCAGCAGAACTGGAATAATACCAACGATTTTCTTACCGTAGATGTTAAAGAGAATGACGCAGAGAAGGGTTACCATCCCGATAGTAAAGTAGGTAATGTCGTAGACCTTTTGGTCGCCAACAGTCTTATACATGACATCGCCAACGGCTGTACCCGCTAGACTCAGACCAATCACCATAATGATAGGCCCTACCACTACCGGTGGCAAAATCTTATCAATCCAGGTGTTCCCCGCGAATTTCACGATAAGGGCCACGATAAAGTAGACTAGACCACCCGTGATAGCACCTTGTGCAACCGCAGCAATCCCATCTGTCTTCATTAGAATTTGCATGGCAGCGATATAAGCAAAGCTGGAACCCATATAAGCAGGGATTTTGTACTTGGTCACTGTCAAGTGAGCCAGCGTTCCCAAACCACTTGAAAATAGAGCTACCGCTGGGTCAATTCCCACCAGAATCGGAACCAACACCGTTGCACCAAACATGGCGAATAAATGCTGGAATGAAAGCCCTAAGAGTAAGCCAGGTTTTGGCATATCATGGACATCGTATTTAACTTCTTGACTCATCTTGTCTCCTCCTCTACAATCAGAACTCGGTCCTGACCATCTTTTTCAGTCATTTCAACAATAATCTCTTCTCGGTGGCTCGTTGGAATATTTTTGCCAACATAGTCTGCCCGAATCGGCAACTCACGGTGCCCGCGGTCCACTAGAACAGCGAGGCTGACGCGTGATGGCCGCCCATTGCTGACAAGATTATCAATGGCTGCGCGGATAGTCCGGCCTGTATAGAGCACATCGTCAACGATAATCACTTCGCGATCAGTAATGTCAACTGGAATCACTGTCGTGTCTTCCTTGACCTTGATATCGTCTCGGAAGGGCTTTGTATCCACTTCGCAAACTGGAATCTCAATTTTCTCAAGCTGAGCCAGTCGTTGTTGGATGCGTTTGGCAATGAAAACCCCTCTGGTCTTAATGCCTGCCAAAACAATTTGGCTTAAATCCTTGTTGCGCTCGATGATTTCATAGGTGATTCGCGTGATGGCACGATTCATAGTGATCTCATCGACAACTTCCTTTGTCTTCATCTAAACCTCCTAAAAACATTAAAAAAGCCTCCTTTTGCAAGGAGACCTCAGAAAATAGAGACAGGCTGAAACAAGACGCACTTGTCACACTCCACCCATCATTTTTACTTTGCTCCTTGCCTATCTCTCTGGATAGAATTAAAGGACTATTTAATTGTTTATAACTATACCACAATTTCAATTCCATTTCAAGAAAAAAATAAACTTTTTTCATGAGAAATTGCTAATCCATTTTAACAAAATAAAAAACAGAGAACATCTGTTTTCTATTCCTATT
Source organism: Streptococcus cristatus (assembly GCF_003943515.1). GTDB lineage: Bacteria > Bacillota > Bacilli > Lactobacillales > Streptococcaceae > Streptococcus > Streptococcus cristatus_D. The sequence continues at coordinate 126,617 of NZ_RJPT01000004.1, forward strand.
ATAAGAATCTAAGCTTTCTTCTTTGAAAATGAGATAGATTTGATTCCGTAAAAAATATAACCAAAGACCAGATAGGCCACAAAGATAATCAAGCACATCTTGATAACATAAGGCCAACCGCGCTTATAGACATTCAGGAAAAAGTAGGGAAAGGGTTTATCCTTGGCATTTGGAATATCAATTTTCAAGAAAAAACCGTTAATCAGGGCAAAAATCATGTAAATCAGTGGAACACTTGTCCAAGAAATGGGATCAAACCAACGATACTGCCGAGTCTTATCAAATACAAGAGTATCAAAGAAAAACATGAGGGGTACAATATAATGGCAAAGGAAATTTTCCAGCCGATAAAAATCGGTCGCAATCGGAGCTAGGAGCAGGTGATAGACCACGCAGGTAATCATGATACACATGGTCACGCCGCCCTTCACGCGCAACAGCTTGGAACTCTCCCAGTTATTGTCCGTCCACATTCTAAAAATGAGATAGGCGGTGAATAATAGAACCAGAAGATTAGACAAGACCGTGTAGTACATTAGCATTCCCACGCCAAGTTTAGCAATTTCCAGATAGACTCCTACAAAGGCCAAAACCAGAAGAAGAAGGCGATAAGCAAGAATTACTTTTTTATTCATAGCGCTTCTCAGATTTTCTTGACAAATTCTGACTTGAGCTTCATAGCACCAAATCCGTCAATCTTACAGTCAATATTGTGGTCGCCTTCGACGATGCGGATATTTTTCACGCGCGTTCCTTGTTTGAGATCCTTAGGAGCACCCTTGACTTTCAAGTCCTTGATTAAGGTAACTGTATCCCCATCGGCCAACTGGTTTCCATTCGCATCAATAGCCACTGGACCAGCTTCTCCTGCTGCAACTTCTGCAGGATCCCATTCATAGGCACATTCTGGACAAACCAAGAGGACACCATCTTTATAAACGTATTCTGAGTTACATTTTGGGCAATTTGGTAAATTATTCATTAATTCATTTCTCCTTATAAGTGGGCAGACATTCAGAAAAGAATAAGAACCGAATGACAGCCATATTTTACCGTCTTATTATACGATATTTTATCTTATTTGACAAATGTGTCCAGAAAATCATCCTATTTTCAAAAAATTTTCTTGACTTTTGTGACAAAACAATGTACTATTCTAATGTATATACAGTTATTTTAAGGAGATTATTATGAAACCAAAATCTAAAAATCAGTTTATGACACTGACCGCTTTCTTGACTGCCCTAGCCATTGTTATCCCGCTGGTTATGCCGATTAAGATTGTCATTCCGCCCGCTTCCTTCACTTTAGCTAGCCACGTTGCTATCTTTCTAGCCATGTTTATCTCGCCCCTCATGACAGTCATTGTCGTTCTCGGCTCTACCATCGGATTTTTCATGTCTGGCCTTCCTTTCATCATCACCCTGAGAGCCCTGTCTCACCTGCTCTTCGGGACTATCGGCGCTTTTTACCTGCAAAAGCATCCTGAAACACTGGACAGTCAGAAAAAGACCTGGATCTTTAATTTTGTGCTGGCCCTGATTCATGCCTTTGGTGAGGTAGTGGTCTGCATTCTCTTTTATACGACAACAGCCTATCCGGCGAATGCCTTCTATATCCTCTTTGGTTTAGTTGGATTTGGTACAATCGTTCATAGCATGGTGGACTTTGTCATTGCCAAATTTGTCTATCAGGCTCTGAAAAAGATTCGCTAAACCTTGAATCTTCTAGAGATTTGATTTACAATGAAGTTATGACAAAAAAACGAAGAAATGATGTATTAGAGCTTTTAAAAGAAGCTCGCCAACCTTTAAACGGACAATTTTTGGCGGAACAATTTCATGTTACTCGCCAAATCATCGTTCAGGATATTGCTCTGCTGCGGGCCGATGGTTCTCCTATTATCAGTACCAATAGGGGCTATCTCTATAAGGAAAGTAATGAACCCGCTCATTGTCATAGACTCTTTAAACTCAAACACAAGGCGGACGATATCGAAGCCGAACTTTTGGCCATCGTTGATAATGGCGGGCGGGTGCAAAATATCATGATTGAGCATCCTGTCTATGGGGAAATCCAGACCTATCTGAAATTGACCTGCCGTCGCGATGTGCAGCAATTTTTAGAGCAAGTCTCAGAGAGCGATTTTCGTGCCTTATCCGAGCTAACAAATGGAGTTCACTACCATCTAATCGAAGCGGATTCTCAGCAGGACTTAGACTATATAGAGGAAGCCTTAGCTACACTGGGCTTTCTGCAAGAATAAGCACGAGGCAAATATTCTAGATTGAACCAGTTTTGAAGGGAATTCAAGGCTGGTTTTTATATTTTGAATAAACAAGAAACTTTGTCAACTTCCTAGAAATAAGGTAGAATAAGAGAAAGAAATCTGTAGGGGGACAGAATGGCAGCAAAAGCTAAATACCAAGTTATCATGGATAAAATTATTAGGGACATTGACAAGGGAAGGCTTACTACGGGGCAAAAGATTCCCTCCGTCCGCAAGCTGGCAGACCGCTACCATTGCAGTAAAGATACTGCTCAGAAGGCTCTGATTGAACTTCGTTATCAGAAGTACATCTATGCTGTACCTAAGAGTGGCTACTATGTCTTGGAAAATGACCAAAATAAAAAGGAAGATATAGAGCTGGCTGTGACAGACGACCGCCACCAAGCCTATGAAGACTTCCGCCTGTGTGTCAATGAAACGCTGATCGGTCGAGAAAACTATCTTTTTAACTACTATTCCCAACAAGAAGGACTGGAGGAGTTGCGACAGTCAGTCCAGCGCTTGCTCTTGGACTCTGCAGTTTACACTTCTGTAGATAATTTAATTCTGACTTCCGGTACCCAGCAAGCCCTCTACATTCTCTCTCAGATTGACTTCCCTAATAGAAAAGAGACCATTCTGGTTGAGCAGCCCACCTACCACCGAATCAATGATATACTGCTAAATCAGAAATTGCCTTATGAGACCATTGAACGTAAACCGACTGGGATTGACCTGAAAGAGTTAGAGAGAATTTTTCAAACAAGGCGGATCAAGTTTTTCTATACGATTCCCCGCTTTCACTATCCACTAGGACATTCATACAGTCGTCAGGAAAAGGAAGAAATCCTTGCCCTCGCTGAGCGTTATGATGTCTATATCGTTGAAGACGACTATCTGGCTGACTTTGACAGCAAGCGGGAACTACCCTTTCATTATATAGATGACAGCCAGCATGTCCTCTATATCAAGTCTTTTTCTACCAGTCTCTTTCCTGCCCTGCGCATCACGGCCTTGGCTCTGCCACCACATATTCGAGAAACCTTTCTATCCTATAAAATAGCGGTTGACTACGACAGTAACCTCATCATGCAAAAGGCTCTATCCCTCTATATTGACAATCTGATGTTTGAAAAGAATCGCCTAGCCTTGCTGAACCGGCTGGAAACTGAAAAAAATAAGGCACAATTCCTCTTGGACGACCTTCATTTCCCTCTGCCCCACCAGTTGACAACAGATGGCGTGATTTTTAACCTCCAATCCCTTCCCTCAGTCAGCTCCCTCAAACACAGCAAGCTGCCGCTGGACTTTTTTGAAAGCAGCTACATTCAGACCTGCCCCTACCACTATGCTAAGCTAGGGTTTGATGATTTAAAGGAAAATTTGGAAAAATTTAAAGACTATCTAGAAAAGAGAGTGGGATAGAAATCGGTAATTCGTTAGAATTCGATTTCGTCGTCCCACCTCCGCACAGTTGAGTAGGGCTGTAAAAGCTGATGAAATCAGCCTAGTAGAGCCCATTCAACCACTGCGTCTTGCTCGACAATCCAAAAACAATTGAGAGGCTAGAACTTTTGTCCCAGCCTCTTTTCTTTGAATTTTTCCTTGTTTTTCAGGCATCCAACATTCCAGCCTGTAACTGGTACATCTTCTTGTACGTCCCATTTTGTGCTAAGAGCTCTTCGTGGCTACCAGACTCAATAATGCGCCCCTTATCTAAAACGTAGATGCAATTGGCATCCTGAATCGTGGACAACCGATGGGCGATGGCAATGGTGGTTCGCCCCTGCCGCATTTTCCGGAGAGAATGCTGGATCAGCTCCTCAGTCTCCGAATCGATATTGGCAGTGGCTTCATCCAAAATCAAGATTTTAGGCTTAGTTGCGATGGTTCTGGCAAAAGCCAAAAGCTGTCGTTGGCCACTAGAGAAGGTGGAACCTCGCTCAGTAACCGGATTATCATATCCCAGAGGTAGTTGGCTGATAAAGTCATGGGCATCAACAAAGCGAGCTGCTTCTTCGACCTCCGCTTGCGAAAGATTTTCCTGATACATGCGGATATTGGAGGCAATGGTGCCGTGGTAGAGGAAGGGATCCTGCAAGACAAGACCGATATTGCGTCGTAATTCTGCTTGACTATAGTCTCTGATGTCTCTGCCATCAATAAGAATCTTACCTTTTTCAAATTCATAAAAGCGCAGGAAAAGATTGATAATGGAGGATTTTCCCGAACCCGTTGCCCCAACAAAGGCAATCGTCTCACCTTGCTTGACGCTAAAGGAAATATCCTTTAGAATTTCTCTCTTTCCGTCATAAGAAAAGCTCACATGCTCAAAGTCAATATTGCCCGCCTGAATCTCAGGTCCTTCTTCTGCTTGGTCAGGCTCAAAGTCTCGACGATCCATCAGTTCAAAAACGCGCTCCGCAGCCACCATGGATGTCTGAAGAACTGAGTAATTTTGCATGACATCGATCAAGGGATTGAAAAGCTGGTTGACATACTGGATGAAAGCATACATGACACCTGCAGTCACTCCAGCTACTTGCCAGCTCAAGCCGAAATAAGTCAGAATGACTGCATAAGCCAAGATTTTCAGCAAGGACATGGCTGGGCGCAGAAAGAGGCTGTTCACATTCAGATAGCGATTGCTAAAGTCCAAATGTTCTCCATTGATTGCTTCAAATTCTTTGATTAATCGTTTTTCCTGACCGAAAGCTTGGATGATTCGCATCCCTTCAATGCTCTCAGAAAGTTTGACATTGAGGTCGCTTAGTTTAGCTCGAACTTGCTTGAGCAAGCGATTGGACAGCCGCTGATACAGCACAATAGAGCCAAGCATGATAGGCAAAAAGAGGACAATCAGAAGAGTCAGTCGCCAATTCAGAGCCAGCATGGTTGCGATCGTCACCACCAAGATAAGCATGGAGCTGAGAAAGTTAGAAAAAATGCTGCTAAACATATCAGCCACTGACTGGGTATCGTTTGTCAAGCGAGAAACGATAGCCCCTACTACTGTCTGGTCAAAGTAAGCCGTGCCTAATTGCTGCATATTCGCAAAAGTTTCCTGCCGAAGATCGCGAACAACGCTGTAGGCCACCCGTGCAAAGGCATATTGTCCCAGAAAAGTAAGGAGTACTCGCAAAAGAAAGAGGCCATAGTAAATCCCCAGCAGATAGAGGCCACTTGTGGCTGCTTCTCGGCTGACAAACTGATCAATATAAGAACGAGCCAAGAGCGGCAAGGCCGTTGTCACCAAGGTTGTCGCAAAAATAAAAGCTAGAGCCAGTAGGCTAATCCATTTGTAGCGCCACATATAGCCTAGGAGGCGTCTAAAAGTTGATTGTTTTATCATTTTGCAGACTCCTCCTTGAAACGTTCATATAGTTGTTGATTTTGATAGGTTTGAGCATACCAGCCCTGTGCTGCCAGAAGTTCTTGGTGGTTTCCTCGCTCCTTGATGCGACCATTCTCCAGAACCAAAATCAAATCCGCATGGACAATGGCTGACAGACGATGGGCAGTGATAATGGTCGCCTTGTCAGCTCGCTCCTGCTTGAGATTTTCTAAAACCACATGCTCGGTCTTGGCATCCACTGCTGATAAGGAATCATCCAAAATCAAAATTTCTGGATTGGTGATGAGGGCTCTGCTCATAGCCAAACGCTGCTTTTGACCACCAGAAAGCGAGACACCCCGCTCTCCAATCAGCGTATCCAAACCATCCGGCATAGCCTTAATATCCTCATAAACACCACAAAGCTGGGCTGCTCGGATGACTTGCTCATCTGACAGTTCTGGATTGGCAAAGCGGATATTGTCCCGAATGGACAGAGCAAAGAGTATCTGATCCTGAGGCACATAACCAATCAGACCACGCAGATCCTTAAGAGCATACTCTCGGATATCGTGCCCATTCAAATAAATTGCTCCTTCCTGAATATCCTGCTCCCGCATCAAAAGGCGCAGCAAGGTGGTCTTCCCAGATCCAGTCGGCCCTACAATCCCCAAGGTCTGCCCTTTTTCTAATGTAAAGTGAACATCCCTCAAAGTCACTTCGTCCTCATAAGCAAAGTAAGCTATCTCATAGTCCAGTCGGCCATTTTGAATACTAGCAAGTGGCTGCTTGGCTTCCTCTACATCCGACTCCTCAGCCAGCAAGTTCTCAATCCGTTCATAGGAAACAGCTCCCCGCTGGCTGATATTCACTAGGTACCCCATCGCTTGCAGCGGCCACACGAGCATATCCAGATAAGTCATAAAGGTAACCAGCTCACCGACTGTAAATTGACCTTTAGAGATAAATATTCCTCCAAAAATCAAAGTCAGAACATAGGACAAGCCGACAAAAATCAGCACCATAGGGTCAAACAGGGAATTATACTTGGCAGCCAAGATGTTCTTGCGGTAGACTTCTTGGTTGATGGCTGCAAAGGACTGAGTCTCCGCATTCTGATAGCCAAAAGACTTGGTCACTTTAATCCCCGCTACGCTCTCCTGAACTTTGTTGTTGAGATCAGAAAAAGCCTCCTGAGCTGCTTTAAAGCTCTCGTGATTCTTCCGACCAATCAAACTAGTCCCCCAGGATAGAAAGGGTAGAGGGAGAATAGCAATCAGAGTCAACCGCCAGTCCAAGACCAAAAACATGGTGATGAGAGTCACCAAGGCCGTAATAGAAGCATCTACCGCTGACATAACACCACCGCCAGCCACGCTAACCACTGCATTGATATCATTGGTCGCATGCGCCATGAGGTCACCCGTTCGGTATTTTTGATAAAAACTCGGCGACATCCGCGTAAAATGCTCAAAAAGCCGAAAGCGTAAGATGCGCCCCAGATTATTTGCTGTACCAAAGATATAGAGCCGCCAGACATACCGCAAACCATACATAATAAAAGCGGACAAAATCAAAAGGAGAAGATTATAAGCAAGTTCTCCAGCAGTCAGACTCTGCCTAGCAATTCTATCTATGACCTGCCCAATGACTCGTGGCGGAATCAGATTAAACACACTGACCAGAGACAAGGCCAAAATGCCGATCATATAGCGCCGTTTCTCCAGTTTAAAAAACCAGTCCAATTTTCTGATAAGATTCATTTCGTTTCCTCATTCCAAATAAAGGACGGACAGCCCTAAATCCGACTGTCCGTTTCTTACTATCTCTATTATACGCTATTTCATCTAAAAATGAAACTCAGGCAAACTAAGATTACTTTTTCTTGGTCAGGACAAAGCTGGTGTTAAGCAAATCAAAAAGTTGCTGGTCGGGCAAAGTTCCATCCAAGGGCAAGCTAAGCCAGTATTTCTTATTCATATGAAAGGCGGGATAAATTCCCTTTTGCTGAATAAGTTCCGCAACTCGGTCACTCTTGACATTGAGAACCTCAATCAGACCATTGCGCTCCTTTTCAAATTTAGACCAATCGGTCGTCAAAAAAACTCCGTACCATTTCTTGCTATCCTGATGGCGAAAAACAGCAGCCCCATTAGTGCTTTTCCGAGAAGAATTCTCCCAGAGATACTCCAACTGTCCCTGATAAGTAGTTGCCACATAGCTACTTAGTCGCTGACTTTGCTCATAAAGAAAGCCTACTTCCTCAAAGCAATGCTGCCGAATGTCCAGCAGAACCTCCTGACAAGCCGCCCTGACTTGACCGACAAATTCTCCAGTCATACTTTCCATCTTGACTTGCCGGTACTCATCACCTGTATCCAAGTCAAGTACCTGAAAATCCAGCTCTCCATCGGAAATCAGCACATCCATCTGGAAGTCGCCCGTCATAATCTTGGTCGAATAGCTATATTCTGCACCAGACCTGACAAAGCCATAATCTAGCAAATTTTCTTCCTTCAGCCTGTATTTTTCAAATAAATCCAGCATGAGCTTTCCTGCTAAAATACTACTTTAGTGCCGTGCAATTGATCAACACCCAAAGTGTCAGCAATCTCAGCACGATTTTCTAGATTAATTCCACCCCCAGGTAAAATTTCTATCCGCCCTGCCGCATGCTCAATCAATTCATCCAGCCAAGCCAAATGCTCTAGAATGGACTCTGACGCTGGCCCGCCATGAGTCAAAATCCGCTTCACTCCATGTTCAACCAGCCAGTCTAACTCTCCAAACTGATATTCAGCAGGAATCGCATCAAAAGCCATATGGAAGACCACATCCAGCCCCTGAGCCGCTTCAAGCAGCCGTTCCATCTTAGGATAATCAATTTCATTATTTTCCGTTAAAACACCAAAAACAAGGCCATGGCTCCCCGCCTCACGTGCCTTCTGAATGTCCGAGAGCATTATCTCGATTTCCATATCTGAATAGACAAAATTCCCACCGCGAGGACGAATCATGGTCATCACAGTCGCATCATAAGGCTTGACCATTCGTACTGCAGCCTCAATGACACCGTAGCTAGGCGTTGTTCCACCAACTGATAGGTTGTCACACAGCTCAAACCGCTTCGCTCCAGCCTCTAAAGCCTTATCTAGCAAGGTGACATTCTCAGCACAAAATTCATAAATCATGGACTACCTCTTATTTACTATATTGATTTTCTACTTTTTATTATATCACAAAATTTCTCTTAACATACTCCTCTAGCATATTTGCCATTGCTTTTCTCAACAATTTTATATTAATAGCTTGCAAAAATTGTCTATTGTCTACTCTTACAAATCTTATTTTCAGCTATTTCCACTACGACCATCTTCCAAGACTTTTCAACTAGAGAATTGTTGACTTACTGATGTCTTTTGTTCAAGATTGTGCTAAAATAGACTTAATCTATAAAAACAAGGAGCTCTTATGAAATACCCTAATCTTTTAGATCGTTTCCTAACCTATGTCAAGGTCAACACACGCTCAGACGAAACATCTACTACTACACCCAGCACCCAGAGTCAGGTCGACTTTGCTAACAATGTCCTCATTCCTGAAATGAAGCGAGTTGGCTTGGAAAATGTCTACTACCTGCCCAACGGCTTTGCGATTGGAACTCTACCAGCCAACGACCCTAGCTTTACTCGCAAAATTGGCTTTATTTCCCACATGGATACAGCAGATTTCAACGCAGAAAACATTCAGCCGCAGGTCATTGAGAATTATGATGGCGGTGTGATTACGCTGGGGAAATCCGGCTTTAACTTGGATCCTGCAGACTTCGCCAGTCTCCATAAATACAAGGGCCAAACCCTGATTACAACTGACGGAACAACCCTTTTGGGAGCAGACGACAAGTCAGGTATTGCTGAAATCATGACTGCTATCGAATACCTGTCTACCCATCCAGAAATCAAGCATGGAGAAATCCGAGTTGGCTTTGGACCAGATGAGGAAATCGGTGTCGGTGCTGATAAATTTGACGCTGAAGACTTTGATGTGGACTTTGCCTACACAGTAGATGGCGGCCCTCTAGGAGAACTCCAATACGAAACCTTTAGCGCTGCTGGAGCCGAACTGACCTTCCAAGGCCGCAATGTCCATCCAGGAACTGCCAAAGACCAAATGGTCAATGCTCTTCAACTAGCTATTGACTTCCACAACCAGCTGCCAGAATCCGACCGACCAGAGAAGACTGAGGGCTACCAAGGCTTCTACCACCTGATGAACCTGACTGGTACTGTCGAAGAAGCTCAAGCAAGCTACATTATCCGCGATTTTGAGACAGAGACTTTTAAAAATCGCAAAGCTGCTATGAAGGTCATTGCTGATAAGATGAACCAAGAGCTGGGTAGCGAGCGCGTCATCTTGACCCTCAAAGACCAGTATTACAACATGAAGCAGGTCATTGAAAAGGACATGACACCAATCCATATCGCTAAAGCAGTCATGGAAAGTTTGGACATCCAGCCGGTTATCGAGCCTATTCGTGGCGGAACTGATGGCTCAAAAATTTCCTTTATGGGCATCCCAACACCGAACCTCTTCGCCGGTGGTGAAAATATGCACGGACGATTTGAGTATGTCAGCTTAGAAACCATGGAACGCGCTGTCGATACTATCATTGGCATCGTCTCTTATCAAGAATAAATAAAAAAACAGAAATTCATAAGGAATTTCTGTTTTTTTTGACTTTTAAAACTGAAAGTTAAGCTAATACCAACTGCTCCAAGAGCAAAAAAGGAGAAGACCAATTGGTCCTCTCCAAAGTTTGGCATGTATCAGGCCGTTATAGTCGACAAAAAAACGTATTGACAGATTCAATTAAGCTTCTGTACCGTTAATGACTTCTATAATCTTCTCAATAATCTCATTATCTAGATACTGTTCGAACTGAGGTAAGTATTCATAATAGTTCTTATAAGTATCGGCCTGTCCTGCCATAATCAAAGCTCTGAAGCCTTGGTAGGCAACTTCAAAATTCCCTATTTTGACACCATTTTCTAACAATTCAAATGGAATCCAATAGTCATAAACCCTGTTCCAGCTGAAAAGACTATCCGGATTCAATTCTAAATCCTTAGCCATATAAGCATAAGCAAAAGCAATGTGATGCTGCCCTGCCTCTCTATATAATTTAGCTAATTGAGACCATGCTTCAGCGCGATTAGGGTTAATCTGGATAGCTTTTTCCAAATACTCCCGTCCTTCAAAAGCTTTCCCTTCATTTTCATAAATTTGCGCTATTTCTAGACAAGAATAATAAGCTTCCTCTGACCATCCATCCGTCATAACTGCACGTTTTTTGAACCAAGACAAGGCCTCCTGGTATAAACCTGCATCACGATAAGATCTCGCACAATAAAAGGTATATCTAGGCTCTAAATCAGGGTCTTGATTATTATAAACGGCATTTGCAAGTACAGTTGCATCATGATAATATTTATCATCGTCTAGACTTCGTGCGCCTCTTGTTCTTGCAATGACTGAATAAGGTCCTACAAGATTTCCATAACTGGCACCTTCAGGCAATTCAATAAATTCATGCACAACTCCTCGCCAATAAATTTCTGGATTATTTTTAACAAGAGCTACACGACGAAATGAAAGAACTCCACTCTCATCTGAAAAATTGAGATAATAGGCATCTGCTTCAAGATCAGTAGAAATTTTTAAACTACCTTCAACGAAATCATCTGCATCAAAGATTAGAATATAGTCTCCCTTTCCTCTTGCATAATTTAGGGCTAAATTTCTATTATACGCAAAGTTTTGCCATTCATCTTTGTGCAATTCTCCTGGAATCCCCACCTCACTAAAAAAGTTCAAGATGAGGTTTTCCGTTCCATCTGTGGAGCCAGTGTCAGAAATGACCCAGTAGTCAAATGTGATTGAATTGACCAAATTTTGGAGTGTTTCCAAAATTATATGGGCTTCATTTTTTACAATCATATTCAATACAATTGATGACATTCAATTCCTCCAAAACATTAATACAACAAAACTAGAGGCTAGTAGAATTTTAATAATCCTAATAGCCTCTGTTTTACTCTAAACTTGATATTGCTTAAATTTTATAAAGAGAATATCTTAGAGTTCTTCTTCTTTTCGCTTAGAAACACCTAAGGCAGCTAGAAGTGCAGCTGATAGAAGTCCTGCGCCTACCACACCTACTTCATGGTTGCTATTGTCACCAGTCTTAGGAAGGGTTCCTGACTTAGCTACTACTTTGGTTGTTCCTGCAGGTTTTGTTGGCTTAGCTGGAACTGTTGGAGCTGTTGGAACTACTGGTTTTATTGGATTAGTAGGGCCAGTTGGGCCTGTAGGACCGGTTGGACCGGTTGGACCGGTTGGACCAGTTGGACCTGTTGGGCCTGTAGGACCAGTTGGACCTGTAGGACCGGTTGGACCTGTAGGGCCGGTTGGGCCGGTTGGACCTGTAGGGCCGGTTGGACCTGTAGGGCCGGTTGGGCCGGTTGGACCGGTTGGACCTGTAGGGCCGGTTGGGCCGGTTGGACCGGTTGGACCTGTAGGGCCGGTTGGACCTGTAGGGCCGGTTGGGCCGGTTGGACCGGTTGGACCTGTAGGGCCGGTTGGGCCGGTTGGACCGGTTGGACCGGTAGGGCCGGTTGGGCCGGTTGGACCTGTAGGGCCGGTTGGACCAGTTGGACCTGTAGGGCCGGTTGGGCCGGTTGGACCGGTTGGGCCGGTTGGACCGGTTGGACCGGTTGGACCAGTTGAACCTGTAGGGCCGGTTGGACCTGTAGGGCCGGTTGGACCGGTTGGACCGGTTACACCCTTGCCATCTTTACCGTCCTTACCATCTTTTCCATCTTTACCATCTTTTCCGTCTTTGCCGTCCTTACCATCTTTACCATTTCTGATAATTGTAGAAGATGTTACTTCATCAGAATCAACCTTACCATTGTTATTCTTATCAATTCCAACAAGAATAGTAACACTACCATCTTCATTTTCAACGAGAGTTACAAGTGAGCTTTGACCATCTTTGCCATCTTTACCGTCTTTTCCATCTTTAACGATAGTAGCAGAGGTTACTTCATCTGAATCAAGCTTACCATTACCATTTGTATCAAAACCAATCTTAATGGTGTGTGTTCCATTTTGGTTGTCAACTACTTCTGCTAATGGTGTCTTACCATCTTTACCATCTTTCACGATAGTTGTTGAAGTCACTTCGCTTGGATCAAGTTTACCGTCGCCGTTCTTATCCAGTCCAACTTTAACAGTATGAGTACCATCGTGGTTATCAACTACTTCAGTTAATGATGATTTACCATCTTTACCATCTGCACCAGTTGCGCCATCTTTCACGATAGTCGTTGACGTTACTTCGCTTGGATCAAGTTTACCATCACCATTCTTATCGATACCAACTTTAACAGTATGAGTACCGTCGTTGTTGTTAACTACTTCAGTTAATGATGATTTACCATCTTCACCCTTAGCTCCTGTGGCACCTGTTGCACCGTCTTTCACAATAGTCGTTGACGTTACTTCACTTGGATCAAGTTTACCATCACCATTCTTATCAAGACCAACTTTAACAGTATGAGTACCGTCGTTGTTGTTAACTACTTCAGTTAATGATGATTTACCATCTTTACCATCTTTACCATCTGCACCTGTTGCGCCTGTCGCTCCAGTTGCGCCGTCTTTCACGATAGTTGTTGAAGTTACTTCGCTTGGATCAAGCTTACCATCACCATTCTTATCGATTCCAACTTTAACAGTATGAGTACCATCGTGGTTATCAACTACTTCAGTTAATGATGATTTACCATCTTCACCCTTAGCTCCTGTGGCACCATCTTTCACGATAGTAGTTGACGTTACTTCACTTGGATCAAGCTTACCGTCGCCGTTCTTATCGAGACCGACCTTAACAGTGTGCGTACCATCGTTATTGTTAACTACTTCAGTTAATGATGATTTACCATCTTCACCTTTATCGCCCTTAGCTCCGGTCGCGCCTGTAGCACCAGTTGCACCATCTTTCACAATAGTCGTTGACGTTACTTCACTTGGATCAAGCTTACCGTCGCCGTTCTTATCGATACCAACCTTAACAGTATGCGTACCGTCGTTGTTGTTAACTACTTCAGTTAATGGAGATTTACCATCCTTACCGTCTTTAACGATGGTAGATGAGGTTACTTCGTCTGAATCCAACTGACCGTTGCCATTCTTATCGAGTCCGACTTGAACAGTATGGGTGCCATCGTTGTTGTCTACAACCTTAGCCAATGATGGCTTGCCATCCGCTCCGGTTGCGCCATCTTTCACAATAGTCGTTGACGTTACTTCACTTGGATCAAGCTTACCGTCGCCATTCTTATCGATTCCAACCTTAACAGTATGGGTACCGTCGTTGTTATTAACTACTTCAGTTAATGATGATTTACCATCTTTACCATCTGCACCAGTTGCGCCGTCTTTAACGATAGTTGTTGAAGTCACTTCACTTGGATCAAGTTTACCGTCGCCGTTCTTATCGATACCAACCTTAACAGTATGCGTACCGTCGTTGTTGTTAACTACTTCAGTTAATGATGATTTACCATCTTCACCCTTAGCTCCGGTCGCTCCTGTAGCACCAGTGGCACCGGTTGCGCCAGCTTTTCCATCCTTACCGTCTTTGATGATTGTTGAAGATGTTACTTCGTCTGGATCCAATTGGCCATTGCCATTCTTATCGAGTCCGACTTGAACAGTATGGGTGCCATCGTTGTTATCTACAACCTTAGCCAATGATGGCTTGCCATCCGCTCCAGTTGCTCCTGTAGCACCAGTTGCGCCATCTTTCACGATAGTCGTTGACGTTACTTCACTTGGATCAAGCTTACCATCACCATTCTTATCAAGACCAACTTTAACAGTATGAGTACCGTCGTTGTTGTTAACTACTTCAGCTAATGGAGACTTACCATCCTTACCGTCTTTAACGATGGTAGATGAGGTTACTTCATCTGGATCCAACTGACCGTTGCCGTTCTTATCCAGACCAACTTTAACAGTATGTGTGCCATTGTTATTGTCTACAACTTTAGCTAGTGGAGACTTACCATCCTTACCGTCTTTGACGATGGTTGATGAGGTTACTTCATCCGGATCCAATTGGCCATTGCCGTTCTTATCCAGACCAACTTTAACAGTGTGCGTGCCGTTGTTATTATCGACAACTTGGGCTAATGATGGCTTACCATCTTCTCCTTTGGCTCCGGTCGCACCTGTTGCGCCTGTTTCACCTTTATCGCCTTTGGCTCCGGTTGCACCGGTTGCACCTGTTGCGCCAGCTTTTCCATCTTTAATGACTGTAGAAGATGTCACTTCATCTGGATCAAGCTGACCATTGTTGTTCTTATCGAGTCCGACTTGAACAGTATGAGTGCCATTGTTGTTATCAACAACCTTAGCTAGTGGAGATTTTCCATCCTTACCATCTTTAACGATGGTAGATGAGGTTACTTCGTCTGGATCCAATTGGCCATTGCCGTTCTTATCAAGACCAACTTTAACAGTGTGCGTGCCGTTGTTATTGTCGACAACTTGGGCTAATGATGGCTTACCATCTTCTCCTTTAGCGCCTGTTTCACCTTTATCACCTTTAGCTCCGGTTGCACCTGTTTCACCTTTATCACCTTTAGCTCCGGTTGCTCCGGTAGCTCCAGTTGCGCCAGCTTTTCCATCCTTACCATCTTTGATGATTGTAGATGATGTTACTTCGTCTGGGTCAAGCTGACCGTTGTTGTTCTTATCGAGTCCGACTTGAACTGTGTGTGTGCCATTGTTATTATCGACAACCTTAGCTAGCGGAGATTTACCGTCCTTACCGTCTTTAACGATGGTAGATGAGGTTACTTCATCTGGATCCAATTGGCCATTGCCGTTCTTATCAAGTCCAACTTTAACTGTGTGTGTACCGTCGTTGTTGTTAACTACTTCAGCTAATGGAGACTTACCATCCTTACCGTCTTTAACGATGGTAGATGAGGTTACTTCGTCTGGATCAAGCTCACCATTGCCGTTCTTATCTAGACCGACTTGAACAGTATGAGTGCCATCGTTATTGTCTACAACCTTAGCCAATGATGGTTTACCATCCGCTCCAGTTGCACCTGTAGCACCAGTTGCGCCGTCTTTAACGATAGTCGTTGACGTTACTTCACTTGGATCAAGCTTACCGTCGCCGTTCTTATCAAGACCAACTTTAACAGTATGAGTACCGTCGTTGTTGTCTACGACTTGCGCCAATGATGGCTTGCCATCTTCACCTTTATCGCCTTTGGCTCCGGTTGCGCCTGTAGCACCAGTGGCACCGGTTGCGCCAGCTTTTCCATCCTTACCATCTTTGATGATTGTAGATGATGTTACTTCGTCTGGATCAAGCTCACCATTTCCGTTCTTATCAAGACCGACTTGAACAGTGTGAGTGCCGTTATTGTTATCAACAACTTTAGCCAATGGAGACTTGCCATCTTTTCCGTCTTTAACGATAGTAGATGAGGTTACTTCATCTGGATCGAGCTGGCCGTTGCCGTTCTTATCCAGACCAACTTTAACTGTGTGTGTACCGTTATTATTGTCCACAACTTGAGCTAATGATGGTTTTCCATCTTCTCCTTTAGCTCCAGTTGCACCTGTTGCGCCAGTTTCACCTTTATCGCCTTTAGCTCCAGTTGCACCGGTTGCGCCAGTTTCACCTTTATCGCCTTTAGCTCCGGTCGCGCCTGTAGCACCAGTGGCACCGGTTGCGCCAGCTTTTCCATCCTTACCATCTTTGATGATTGTAGATGATGTTACTTCGTCTGGATCAAGCTCACCATTTCCATTCTTATCCAGACCGACTTGAACTGTGTGTGTGCCATTGTTGTTATCAACAACCTTAGCTAGCGGAGATTTACCGTCCTTACCGTCTTTAACAATGGTAGATGAGGTTACTTCATCTGGATCCAATTGGCCATTGCCGTTCTTATCCAGACCAACTTTAACAGTGTGCGTGCCGTTGTTATTATCGACAACTTGGGCTAATGATGGCTTGCCATCTTCTCCTTTAGCGCCAGTCGCACCTGTTGCGCCTGTTTCACCTTTATCGCCTTTAGCGCCAGTCGCACCTGTTGCGCCAGCTTTTCCATCCTTACCATCTTTGATGATTGTAGATGATGTTACTTCGTCTGGATCAAGCTCACCATTTCCGTTCTTATCAAGACCGACTTGAACAGTATGGGTACCATTGTTGTTGTCGACAACCTTAGCTAGCGGAGATTTACCGTCCTTACCGTCTTTAACGATGGTAGATGAGGTTACTTCATCTGGGTCCAATTGGCCATTGCCGTTCTTATCCAGACCAACTTTAACAGTGTGAGTGCCGTTGTTATTATCGACAACTTGGGCTAATGATGGCTTACCATCTTCTCCTTTAGCGCCAGTCGCACCTGTTTCACCTTTATCGCCCTTAGCTCCTGTTGCACCGGTAGCTCCTGTTGCGCCAGCTTTTCCATCTTTGACGATAGTTGAAGATGTTACTTCATCTGGATCCAACTGGCCGTTATTGTTCTTATCGAGTCCGACTTGAACAGTATGGGTGCCGTTGTTGTTGTCTACAACCTTAGCTAGTGGAGATTTGCCATCCTTACCGTCTTTAACGATGGTAGATGAGGTTACTTCATCTGGATCCAACTGACCATTGCCGTTCTTATCCAGACCAACTTTAACAGTGTGCGTGCCGTTGTTATTATCGACAACTTGGGCTAATGATGGCTTACCATCTTCTCCTTTAGCGCCAGTCGCACCTGTAGCGCCTGTTTCACCTTTATCACCTTTAGCTCCAGTCGCGCCTGTAGCTCCAGCGGCACCGGTTGCGCCAGCTTTTCCATCCTTACCATCTTTGATGATTGTAGATGATGTTACTTCGTCTGGATCAAGCTCACCATTACCGTTCTTATCAAGACCGACTTGAACTGTGTGTGTGCCGTTATTGTTATCAACAACTTTAGCTAGTGGAGATTTTCCATCTTTTCCGTCTTTAACGATGGTAGATGAGGTTACTTCATCTGGATCCAATTGGCCATTGCCGTTCTTATCAAGTCCAACTTTAACAGTGTGAGTACCGTCGTTGTTGTCCACGACTTGAGCTAATGATGGCTTACCATCTTCTCCTTTAGCTCCGGTCGCGCCTGTAGCACCAGTGGCACCGGTTGCACCGGTTGCGCCAGCTTTTCCATCCTTACCATCTTTGATGATTGTAGATGATGTTACTTCGTCTGGATCAAGCTCACCGTTACCGTTCTTATCAAGACCGACTTGAACTGTGTGTGTGCCATTGTTATTGTCGATAACTTTAGCTAGTGGAGATTTTCCATCCTTACCGTCTTTAACNATGGTAGATGAGGTTACTTCATCTGGATCCAACTGACCGTTGCCATTCTTATCAAGTCCAACTTTAACAGTATGAGTACCGTCGTTGTTGTCTACGACTTGAGCCAATGATGGCTTGCCATCTTCACCTTTGGCACCAGTTGCGCCTGTTGCTCCAGTTTCACCTTTATCGCCTTTGGCTCCGGTCGCGCCTGTTGCTCCAGTAGCACCGGTTGCGCCAGCTTTTCCATCCTTACCATCTTTGATGATTGTAGATGATGTTACTTCGTCTGGATCAAGCTCACCGTTACCGTTCTTATCAAGACCGACTTGAACTGTGTGTGTGCCATTGTTATTGTCGATAACTTTAGCTAGTGGAGATTTTCCATCCTTACCGTCTTTAAC
>NZ_RJPT01000005.1 GCF_003943515.1 Streptococcus cristatus
CTTGACACTTGAAGGAAAGCGTCATATCTTTAAATCCAAACAAGAATTTGTCGTCTTTTATCTGCAATGTCGTGGATATGATACAGAT
Organism: Streptococcus cristatus; assembly: GCF_003943515.1. GTDB lineage: Bacteria > Bacillota > Bacilli > Lactobacillales > Streptococcaceae > Streptococcus > Streptococcus cristatus_D. Next base: position 89 of record NZ_RJPT01000005.1, read on the forward strand.
CGTATTATTTATAATTCTCTAGCAACCCCCTTCTTGGTGGCCTACGCTCTTCGTCCTAAAAATGGTCGTGCAGAAGATGTTCTTTTCTGGCAAGAGCCTATCGGAGAAGTCTTACCTGGTAATATGAAAGTAGCTATGAAAATGCCTCATCGCAATATCCGCATCGCTGTTCAGGACAGGCATGTATATGAGAAAATTCAAAGCTTGGCAACACCGGAAGAAAAAGTCTATTTCCACAATATTGGTTATATTTATGAGTACCAGCGTCTTAATAATATGAATCCAGAAGCCTTGATTTTAACCAATAGTGATCAGCTTGAGCAAATAGAGCAGCTCTTGACTCAGCTGCCAAATGTACATTTCCATATCGGAGCCATCACAGAAATGTCTGGCCATTTAATGGGGCTCAATCGTTATCCGAATGTTTCGCTTTATCCAAATATTCGTCCGGCAAAGGTTGCAGAGCTTTTTGAGAGATGTGACTTGTATCTAGATATCAATATCAGCGATGAAATCCTCAATGCATGTCGCACAGCTTTTGAGAACAATATGTTGATTCTCAGCTTCAAAAATACTTGCCATAGCCGTCGATTTATTGCGGATGATCACATTTATGCGCCAGAAAATGTTTCAGGCATGGTGGATAAGATTCAAAGTGTCCTTGCCCACTCATCAGAGATGGAAGCAGCACTTGCTAGACAGAAACAGGCTGCTAATCAGGCTAGTTTGGAGCAATATAAGGCCATTCTTTAACCAGATACATGAGAACTTGCTTTCGATGAGGGCAAGTTCCTTTATGCAGATTTAGTAAGGGAGGAAAATCATGCCAGAGAAGAAAAAGGGAATTCTGCAGGAACATATCAACGAACAACTAGATAATCGTAGAAAACCGTTGAAAAGAGAGAAGCAAGAGTTTAGTATGATTGCAGTTTTAGGCGGTATTCTTTTTCTTATCACCCTCTTAGTCACAATCATCATGCAGTTGGGGCAATTCTTTTAGCACTTGATATTCTGGCTAGAATGATGAAAAACAGCAGACTTTCCTGCTGTTTTTTGTTACAATTTATACATGACTAAGAATCAAGAAAATAGAAGGGAGTGCCACTGTGTTAGCAATTGAAAAAATTAGGAACATCACTCCCGAAAATCTCCCACGCTTAACGATTTTGACGGGCGATGACTTGGGGCAATATGAGCTGTTAAAAGATGAGTTTCTGAAGCAGATTCACTACGATCCTGCAGATTTGAATGTGATGCTGTTTGATATGAAAGAAACGCCTTATCCAGATGTGGAACTGGATTTAGTCAGCCTGCCTTTTTTTGCGGATGAAAAGATTATTATTTTAGATCATTTTGCGGATCTAACGACAGCAAAAAAGCGCTATTTATCGGATGAAGAGCTCAAGTCCTTTGAGCAGTATTTGGAAAATCCTAGTAGTACGACCAAATTGGTCATTTTTGCGGAAGGTAAGCTGGACAGCAAACGCCGACTAGTCAAGATGCTCAAGCGCGACGGACAGATTTTTGAAGCGGCTGAGATTAAGGAAGCAGATTTACGCCAGTATTTTGCTAAACAGGCCCAGCTTGAAGGTCTGGAGTTTGCTCCGAAGGCTTTTGACCACTTGCTGATCAAATCAGGCTTTCATTTCAGCGAAATCAGTAAAAACTTGGCTTTTCTCAAGTCTTATAAGGAGTCGGGGCAAGTCAGTATAGAAGACATCGCTGAGGCGATTCCTAAAACCTTGCAAGACAACATTTTTGATTTGACCCAGCTGATTTTACAGAAACAAATTGATGCCGCACGGAGTTTGGTGCGCGATCTGACCCTGCAGGGTGAAGATGAAATCAAGTTGATTGCCATCATGTTAGGCCAGTTTCGGATGTTTACTCAGGTCAAGATTTTAGTGGACAATGGCCGCTCCGAAAGTCAAATCGTGGCGGATTTATCAGATTATCTAGGCCGCAAGATTAATCCCTTCCAAGTCAAGTTTGCACTCAAGGATGCGCGTGGGCTTAGCCTCAGCTTTCTGAAAAGAACCCTGACCTGTTTGATTGAAGCGGACTACCAGATCAAGTCTGGCCTTTATGACAAGGATTACCTTTTTGACCTTGCCTTGCTGAAAATCGCAACAGGAAACTTCTAAAAGCTTAGCAAAATTTATAAGCAAAATAGTTGAAAAATGTGCGTTTTTACGTTATGATTTGTATAATAATAAAGAAAATGAGGACAAGTAAATGGCAATTATTTTACCAGGTCTACCTTATGCATACGACGCTTTGGAACCTTACATTGATGAGGAAACAATGCACCTTCACCATGACAAGCACCATCAAACTTACGTGAATAATGTAAATGCAGCGCTTGAAAAACACCCTGAAATTGGTGAAGACTTAGAAAAACTGTTGGCAGATGTTGAGTCTATTCCGGCTGATATTCGCCAAGCAGTGATCAACAACGGTGGTGGCCACTTGAACCACGCTCTTTTCTGGGAATTGATGACGCCTGAAAAGACAGTTCCTTCAGCAGAACTTGCAGCAGCAATCGATGCGACATTTGGTTCATTCGAAAAATTCCAAGCAGCCTTCACTGCAGCAGCAACAACTCGTTTCGGTTCTGGTTGGGCATGGTTGGTTGTCAACAAAGAAGGGAAACTTGAAGTAATTTCAACAGCAAACCAAGATACACCAATCTCAGAAGGTAAGACACCGATCTTGGGCTTGGACGTTTGGGAACATGCTTACTATGTGAAATACCGCAACGTGCGTCCTGACTACATCAAGGCTTTCTTCTCAGTGATCAACTGGAATAAAGTGGATGAGCTCTACGCAGCAGCTAAATAATAGAATTATAAAACGGATCGCAATGATTCGTTTTTAAATGCCCTTAAATTGACCTTTCTACTTGTTATTTTAATGAGAATCTTTTATAATACTAAAATATTAGGAGAAATACTTTGATTAAAAATGACATAAAGAAACTGGCTTGCTGGTTCGGTGGTGTTTTCTTATTTATTTGTTATTTGGGTCTTTTGGTGGAACCACAGCAAGCTGATAAAAAGATAGCAGAGGCAGGTCAATCAATCGCTTCCTCACATTCTACAGAAGGAGAGGAAACGAAGTCTGAGGAGACTGCGCGTGCTAGCAAGACGATGGAAGAGAAGCAAGAGGTGATAGAGCAAGACCTTCCGACCATGGAAGCTTTAGGTTTATCTTACGATTATGCGAATATGACCTTGCCACAAGTTGTTCAGGCTTACATGGATGACATGGGAATTGAATCTTCGCAGCTTGCTTTTTCTTATAAAGACCTGACGAGTGGGCAAACTTATGCCATGAATGATACCCAGCCTATGACAGCAGGTTCTACTTATAAACTCCCCCTTAATATGTTGGTTGTTGATGAGGTAGCAGAAGGAAAATTATCGCTGGAAGAGCGGTTTGATATTACTAACACCAGCTATGAATACAAGGGAGAGCACGATAACTATGTAGCGGCCTTCAATGGCGCCATGTCTATTCCTGATATGCAGGAGTATTCCTTGGTCTACTCTGAAAATACACCCGCTTATGCGCTAGCAGAGCGACTAGGCGGTATGGATAAGGCCTACAGCATGTTTGGAAGGTATGGCCGGTCAAAAGCTAAAGTCAAGACGATCAGCAGAGAGAATAAAACAACAACGGACTACTATATTCAAATTCTGGAGTATCTGTGGAATAATCAAGAAAAATACAAGGATATTCTTTATTTTATCGGTGTTTCCTTCCCTAGTGAATATTACAAACGTTATTTATACGATTTGACAATTTACCAAAAGCCTGGGTATGTTAGAGAGGCTCTCAATGTTGATGCTATTGTCATGGAGGAGAAGCCCTATATTGTGGCACTTTATACCGCCTATCTAGGTGGCAGCACAGAAGCCAGTGAGGAGATCAGCGGAGTTGGTATTGATCAGGTCGGTCAGATTGCCTATATCATCAATGAATGGCACCGGGTCAACATGAATTAAAATCGGCCCAACAACTAGGTTCTGCAACGAACCTGCTGAATGAGGCTGTTTTATAGAAAATAGTTGTAGAATGTGAGTCGATCCTCGCATTTTGTTCTGAATGTGAGTTTTCTGACCAGCTTTTTTAGAGGATTGACATCTGGGAGGAAAAAGGTATAATTCTAGTAAAACTTTTAATAGTTGAGGAGACGATTTCATGCTTCAAACGCATATTTTGATTGCTATGGTGCTGATTTTAGCCGCTGTAGTCATTCCAGTAATTTATTTAAAAAAAACCAAGCAAATTTCCCTGCTTGTTTTCCTCTTAGGAGGTGTTGGATTTTATCTGTCTAGTCAGATTTTCGAAAATCTCCTACATCGATTGGTTCTACAGCCTCAGGCTGATGGAACGATTGCTCTAATGAAAAATGCTCCCTTGCTCTATGTTTTGTATGGCATTGCAACGGCGGCTATCTTTGAGGAGACAGCGCGCTATGTGATTTTTCGATATTTACAAAAGAAGCGTCCACTGACTATTGGTGATAGTCTGGCCTATGGTTTAGGACACGGCGGGATCGAAGCTCTTTTCATCGGTATTTCAGGTCTCTTGAGTCTGTTTGTCCTCGCTCAGCTAGTCAGCCAAGGGAACAGCCCCTTGCTAGCGAAATTACCCCAAGCGACGATTTATTATGTACAAAAACTACAGGCAGGTCAAATTTACTTACTGGCTTTCGAGCGTATTTTAGCACTTGCAATCCAAGTATTCTTGACTTTCTGGGTTTGGACGGCTGTAAAAGATAAGAAGCTAGGCTATTTTCTTGCAGCTCTGGGCTTTCATGCTTTGATTGATTTGGCTCCTGCTCTGGTTCAAGTTGGTTGGCTGACTCAGCCGATTCTGGTTGAAGTGATTATTTTGGTAGAATTTCTTGCTCTGGTATTTTTGACTAAGAAGTTTCTATCGATATCAATTTTTAATACCAAGAGTAAAAATGCTTAATGAGGCTCAAGTAAAGTAGGTAAGAGCCTAAACGAGATTGGATAGTAAGGAGAGGTTAGGACAAAAAATTCCTAGCCTCTCTTTTTGTTAGAAAAGGATTCTTAATGTACTTAGCAGGAGTATTTAAAAAGTTCTGAGAGAATAATGTTTAAAATGAATTGTAGAAACAAGCGAGTAAAGCTAAATTGCTACCGATTTACTTTCATAGTATTCCTTTTTTTGCCAAAATAAACTGGTCTAATAATTTTTGTTTTTGGAAGCGGATTTATGCTATAATACTAATAGCAAGTAAGAAGGGTTATTATGATCAATAAGGAACATTATCAGATTATTAGACGGCATCCAGCATTTGCACATTTTCCTGTGGAAATTTTTGATAAGATTGCTATTGAGATTCAATTCCGCAAGATCCCCAAGGGACAGATTATCTTCTTTTCGGGGGATCGCAGGGATCGTCTTTTCCTCCTGCATCGAGGCTATGTTCGTATCGAACAGTATGATTCAACTGATACTTTTTCTTATATGGATTATATTAAAATGAATAGTGTGTTTCCATATGGAGGTATGTTTTTCGATGAGCGTTATCATTATACGGCTAGCGCGGTCACCAATGTCGAATATTTCAGCATTCCTATGGACTTGTTTGAAGACTATTCAAAAAAGAATGTCGATCAGCTGTTGTTTATCACCAAGCGTTTATCACAGATTTTAGAATTTCAGGAATTGCGCTTACGGAATGTCGTCTCAGCCAGTGCGACGGATCGCGTGACCCAGTCTTTATCTATTTTATGCATGGATCTGTGCAAAGAGCAGGATACACTTCCGTTTCCATTGAGTATGAAAGAGTTGGCCAAGCTAGGAGCCACCACACGTGAAACAGTCAATCAGGTTCTAAAAAAACTAAGAGAAGAAGAAGTGATTGACTACGAGCATAAAAAGTTGACATTTAAGAATAAGGAATACTTTATGAGGTATTTTGAAGGAAGCTGATCAATCATTGGATTGGTTTTTTTCAAACATTTTTACACATTTAAAACTTTTTTCTGATCATATTCTAATATTAATTGAACATATATTTTTTACAAAAAAAATATATATTCCTAAAAATAATAGAACAATCAAAATATGCAAAGAAAACGCTTTAAAGTAAATAAATATGATAATGTTTTATAAAAAACGCAAAGAATTTGGCATTCGCGATGTAAGATTTTAGGTGTAAGCCTTTCTAATCCATGATAGAATAATAGCATAAAAGGGATTGGGAAACCAAACCTCAACGAAAAGGAGGACAATAGATGTCTACACATCCAATTCATGTTTTCTCAGAAATTGGAAAACTGAAAAAAGTTATGTTGCACCGTCCGGGCAAAGAGCTGGAAAACTTGCTACCGGACTACCTAGAACGTCTTCTTTTTGATGACATTCCTTTCTTGGAAGATGCTCAAAAAGAACACGATGCATTCGCTCAAGCTCTTCGTGATGAAGGAATTGAAGTTCTTTATCTCGAAAAATTGGCTGCTGAATCCTTGATTTCTCCAGAAATTCGTGAACAGTTCATCGAAGAATATTTGGAAGAAGCAAATATTCGTGGACGCGAAACGAAGAAAGCTATTCGTGAATTGCTGCATGGTATCAAGGACAACCAAGAATTGGTTGAAAAAACAATGGCAGGGGTTCAAAAAGCTGAATTGCCAGAAATCCTTGACGAAGCGAAAGGTCTGACTGACTTGGTAGAATCAGATTATCCATTTGCGATTGATCCAATGCCAAACCTTTACTTCACACGCGACCCATTTGCTACCATTGGTAATGCCGTATCGCTCAACCACATGTTTGCAGATACTCGTAACCGTGAAACACTTTACGGTAAATACATCTTCAAATATCACCCAGAATACGCTGGAAAAGTGGAATTGGTTTACAACCGTGAAGAAGATACTCGTATCGAAGGTGGAGATGAGTTAGTTCTTTCTAAAGATGTATTGGCAGTTGGTATTTCTCAACGTACAGACGCAGCATCTATCGAAAAACTTTTGGTGAACATCTTCAAGAAGAATGTTGGCTTCAAGAAAGTATTGGCCTTTGAATTTGCTAACAACCGTAAATTCATGCACTTGGATACTGTCTTCACTATGGTTGACTATGACAAGTTCACCATTCACCCAGAAATCGAAGGCGACCTTCGCGTTTACTCCGTTACTTATGAAAACGAAAAACTGAAGATCGTTGAAGAAAAAGGTGACTTGGCTGAACTTCTGGCTCAAAACCTTGGCGTAGAAAAAGTTCATTTGATTCGTTGCGGTGGCGGCAATATCGTAGCAGCTGGACGTGAACAATGGAATGACGGTTCTAACACCTTGACAATCGCTCCTGGTGTGGTAGTGGTTTATGACCGCAATACCGTAACCAACAAGATTTTGGAAGAATACGGGCTTCGCTTGATCAAGATTCGCGGAAGTGAATTGGTTCGGGGCCGTGGTGGACCTCGTTGTATGTCTATGCCATTTGAACGTGAAGAAGTTTAATTCGTGTTCGACAATTTATCAATAGAAATTTAATAACTAGAAAGAGGAAATAACAGAATGACACATTCAGTATTCCAAGGACGTAGCTTCCTTGCAGAAAAAGACTTTACTCGTGCAGAATTAGAATACCTAATCGGACTTTCAGCTCACTTGAAAGACTTGAAGAAACGCAATATTCAACACCATTATCTTGCTGGTAAGAATATCGCTCTCTTGTTTGAAAAAACATCTACTCGTACGCGTGCAGCCTTTACTACAGCAGCTATCGACCTTGGTGCACATCCAGAATACCTTGGCGCTAATGATATTCAGCTTGGTAAGAAAGAATCTACAGAAGATACTGCTAAAGTATTGGGACGTATGTTTGACGGGATTGAATTCCGCGGCTTCAGCCAACGCATGGTAGAAGAATTGGCAGAATTCTCAGGTGTTCCAGTATGGAATGGTTTGACTGACGAATGGCACCCAACTCAAATGCTTGCTGACTACTTGACAGTTCAAGAAAACTTTGGCCGTCTGGAAGGTTTGACATTGGTATACTGTGGTGATGGACGTAACAACGTTGCCAATAGCTTGCTGGTAACAGGAGCTATCCTTGGCGTTAACGTTCACATCTTCTCACCAAAAGAACTCTTCCCAGAAAAAGAAATTGTTGAATTGGCAGAAGGCTTTGCTAAAGAAAGCGGCGCACACATCCTCATCACTGAAGATGCAGACGAAGCTGTTAAAGGTGCAGATGTACTTTACACAGACGTTTGGGTATCTATGGGTGAAGAAGATAAATTCGCAGAACGCGTTGCACTTTTGAAACCTTACCAAGTTAACATGGAATTGGTGAAGAAAGCTGATAATGAAGACTTGATCTTCTTGCACTGCTTGCCAGCATTCCATGATACAAATACTGTTTACGGTAAAGATGTCGCTGAAAAATTTGGCGTAGAAGAAATGGAAGTAACAGACGAAGTCTTCCGCAGCAAGTACGCTCGCCACTTTGACCAAGCAGAAAACCGTATGCACACAATCAAAGCTGTTATGGCCGCTACACTCGGCAACCTTTACATTCCAAAAGTATAATTTATAAACCGTAATACCAACAGCTATGAGGGCTGCGACTAATAGCTTTAGTCCAGTCCTCTTTTATATGATGGAAATCTGTTATTTCTTATAAAAATTTGAAAAAATATTAAACTGAAATCTAAAGGCATTCAATTGAATGTGATAAAGGAGAATTTATGGCAAATCGTAAAATTGTAGTAGCTTTGGGAGGAAATGCGATTCTTTCTTCTGATCCATCAGCAAAAGCTCAACAGGAAGCTTTGGTGGAAACAGCTAAGCACCTTGTAAAACTGATTAAAAATGGGGATGATTTGATCATCACTCACGGTAATGGTCCTCAAGTTGGAAATCTCTTGCTCCAACACTTGGCTGCTGATTCTGAAAAGAACCCTGCTTTCCCACTTGATTCACTTGTTGCTATGACAGAAGGTAGCATCGGTTTCTGGCTACAAAATGCCTTGCAAAATGCTCTCTTGGATGAAGGCATCGAAAAAGATGTTGCTTCAGTTGTGACACAAGTTGTTGTCGATAAAAATGACCCAGCTTTTGTCAACTTGAGTAAACCAATCGGTCCTTTCTATTCAGAAGAAGAAGAAGCAAAAGTAGAAGCTGAAAAGAGTGGAGCGACTTTCAAAGAAGATGCTGGTCGTGGCTGGCGCAAGGTCGTTGCTTCACCAAAACCTGTTGATATCAAGGAAATCGAAACAATTCGTACCCTCTTGAATGCTGGTCAAGTGGTCGTTGCTGCTGGTGGTGGCGGAATTCCAGTCATCAAGGAAGACAACGGTCATTTGGCTGGTGTTGAAGCTGTTATTGATAAGGATTTTGCTTCTCAACGCTTGGCGGAATTAGTCGAAGCTGACCTCTTCATCGTCTTGACTGGTGTAGATTACGTCTTTGTCAACTACAACAAACCAGACCAAGCAAAATTGGAACATGTGAATGTTGCTCAGCTGGAAGAATATATCAAACAAGACCAATTTGCCCCAGGCAGCATGCTTCCAAAAGTAGAAGCAGCTATCGCTTTTGTTAACGGCCGTCCAGAAGGAAAAGCAGTTATTACTTCCCTTGAAAATCTTGGCGCTTTGATCGAATCTGAAAGCGGAACAATTATTGAAAAAGAATAAGCTATTTTACTAGTAAAATATATAGTATTTCTAACGTCTTTATATCAAGTTAGGAATATTTTTTGAAAATAGGTGCGATATTTTCAAAAAATACTAGTTTTTTAGACCTTAATGTGGTAAAATAAATATAAATAGAAAGCGTTTTTCTTAAATATTTATTTAAGAAAGTGGTTGGTTTTTTGCACTTTGTTAGACATTAGGAGGAAAAACAAATGAGTGAAAAAGCTAAAAAAGGGTTTAAGATGCCTTCATCTTACACCGTCTTGTTGATAATCATTGCTATTATGGCAGTGTTGACTTGGATCATCCCTGCAGGTGCCTTTGTGGATGGTGTTTATAAAGCCCAACCTCAAAATCCGCAAGGGATTTGGGATGTTCTCATGGCACCGATTCGGGCTATGCTAGGTACTCATCCAGAGGAAGGCTCGCTGATTAAGGAAACAAGTGCAGCGATCGATGTAGCCTTCTTCATCCTCATGGTTGGTGGTTTCCTTGGTGTTGTCAATGAAACTGGTATGCTAGACACTGGTATTGCTTCTATTGTGAAGAAGTACAAGGGCCGCGAAAAAATGTTGATTTTGGTTCTCATGCCTTTGTTCGCCCTCGGTGGTACAACTTATGGTATGGGTGAAGAAACTATGGCCTTCTATCCTCTCCTTGTGCCAGTTATGATGGCTGTTGGATTTGATAGCTTGACTGGGGTTGCCATTATCTTGCTCGGTTCACAGATTGGATGTTTGGCATCTACTTTGAACCCATTTGCGACAGGTATTGCTTCATCAACTGCAGGTGTAGGTCTTGGTGAAGGGATTATCCTTCGTTTGATCTTCTGGTTTGCTTTAACTGGTCTTAGCACTTGGTTCGTTTACAAGTATGCTGATAAGATCCAAAAAGATCCAACCAAGTCTCTCACTTATGCAACACGTGATGAAGACATGAAATTCTTCAATGTTGGTGAAGATGAAGAAAAGGTTAATTCAACTCTTACTAAGAAACAAAAACATGTCTTTGTTCTCTTTGTACTGACCTTTGTCTTGATGGTATTGAGCTTCATTCCATGGACAGACTTGAAGATAACTGTTTTTGATAACTTCAACACTTGGTTGACTGGTCTTCCAGTTATCGGTAAGATTATTGGTTCATCTACAGCTGCTTTGGGTACTTGGTACTTCCCAGAAGGCGCAATGCTCTTCGCCTTTATGGGTATCCTTATTGGTGTTGTTTATGGTCTTAAAGAAGACAAGATTATCTCTGCCTTCATGAATGGTGCTGCTGACTTGCTTAGTGTAGCCTTGATCGTGGCGATTGCCCGTGGTATCCAAGTTATCATGAACGATGGTATGATTACAGATACTATCCTCAACTGGGGTAAAGAAGGCCTGAGCGGTCTGTCTTCACAAGTCTTTATCGTTTTGACTTATATCTTCTACCTGCCTATGTCATTCTTGATCCCATCTTCATCTGGTCTTGCCAGCGCGACTATGGGTATCATGGCTCCGCTCGGAGAATTTGTCAATGTACGTCCTAGCTTGATCATCACTGCTTACCAATCTGCTTCAGGTGTCTTGAACTTGATCGCACCAACATCTGGTATTGTGATGGGAGCTCTTGCGCTTGGACGTATCAACATTGGTACTTGGTGGAAATTCATGGGCAAACTCGTTGTCGCTATCATTGTAGTGACCATCGCCCTTCTTCTCCTTGGAACTTTCCTTCCATTCCTATAAAGAGTGAGTGAGGTGATTCCATGAAAATAGATATAACAAATCAAGTTAAAGATGAATTTCTTACATCATTAAAGACTTTGATTTCCTATCCTTCTGTACTTAACGAGGGAGAAAATGGAACACCTTTTGGACAAGCAATCCAAAATGTCCTAGAAAAAACTTTAGAGATTTGTCGAGGTTTAGGTTTCACTACCTATCTTGACCCTAAAGGTTATTACGGATATGCAGAAATCGGTCAGGGAGCAGAGCTCCTGGCCGTTCTCTGTCATTTGGATGTTGTTCCATCAGGTGATGAGGTGGATTGGCAGACACCGCCATTTGAGGCAACTATCAAAGATGGCTGGATCTTTGGACGTGGTGTCCAAGATGATAAGGGACCATCAATGGCTGCTCTTTACGCGGTCAAGGCTCTGCTAGATAGCGGAGTAAAATTTAAAAAGCGGGTTCGGTTTATCTTTGGTACGGACGAAGAGACACTTTGGCGCTGTATGGGGCGGTACAATGAACTCGAAGAAACAGCGACGCTCGGCTTTGCGCCAGATTCTTCCTTCCCTCTGACCTATGCTGAGAAAGGCCTCCTACAGGTCAAGTTACACGGTCCTGGCTCTGATCAGCTGGATTTAGAAGCAGGAGAGGCCTTTAATGTTGTGCCTGGCAAGGCCAGCTATCAAGGAGAACTTTTGGAGCCGGTCGTGGCAGGTTTGCAGGCAGCTGCTTTTGAATACGAGCAAAATGACCAACAAGTCACTGTTCTCGGTCTACCTAAGCATGCCAAGGATGCAGCTGAAGGTATCAATGCTATTGTTCGGCTAGCGACAGTTTTACAGCCTTTAGAAGCTCATCCTGCTCTGGCTTTTATTGCAGAAGTAGTGGGAGAAGATGCGACTGGCGGCCGTTTATTTGGCGATATTTTAGATGAACCGTCTGGCAGACTATCCTTTAACATTGCAGGTCTGACACTGAACTCAGAAAAGTCTGAAATCCGTATTGATATTCGGATTCCTGTCTTGGCGGATAAAGATCAGCTAGTGGCAAAACTAGCAGAGATTGCTGGGCGCTACCAGCTGGACTATGAAGAGTTTGACTATCTGGCTCCGCTTTATGTACCTAAAGATAGTGAACTAGTCAGCACGCTGATGACTATCTATCAAGAAAAGACTGGCGATACTAGTCCAGCTATGTCCTCTGGTGGGGCAACCTTTGCTCGGACTATGCCAAATTGTGTGGCCTTTGGCGCTCTTTTCCCAGGAGTAGAGCAGACGGAACACCAGGCCAATGAACGAGCGTCTTTGGAAGATCTCTATCGTGCGATGGATATCTATGCTGAGACTATTTTCCGCTTGGCAGGAGAGTAAAATTGCTAGGATAGATATCAGTGTTGCGGATTTTTCCAAGTAATAACTGTGGATCAAAACAAAAAAGAGTTGGATTTTCCAACTCTTTTGTTATTTACTAAAGAAAAATGGAGGTGCAAATTCTTTGAGTTTATCAAAGCATTCGATAGCAGCTTGATTATCTTCGCAGATGATTAGGCAGACGTCGTCTCCACAGACGGTAGCAACAATCTGGGGCAACTCCAGAGCGTCTAAAATGGCACCAAAAGATTGGGCCAGTCCGGGCAAGGTTTTCATGACGACTTGATGCTGAACGGGGCGGAGCATGACCAGGGCGTCTTCCATGTAGAACCGCAGCCTTTTCTCCCAGCGAGAAGGGGCGATGCTGTTAATGACATAGTAGGATTTGTCATTTTCGGTCACCTTGACTAGATTGAGAGTTTTCATGTCACGAGAGAGAGTAGACTGGGTGACAATGACGCCGTTTGCTTCCAGAAGTTCTTGGAGTTCCTGCTGGGTATGGACCCTTTTTTCCATGATGAGGGAGCGGATGAGGCGGTGCCTACTTTCGATTTTATTCATAGATTCACCTGTATTTATTTGATAAACATAGCGTCGCCAAAGCTAAAGAAGCGATAGCGCTCAGCAATAGCGTGCTCATAGGCTTGCAGTGTCAGTTGGCGTCCAGCAAAAGCTGATACCAGCATGACAAGGGTTGATTTTGGTAAGTGGAAGTTGGTTGAAAAAGCATCGACAATCTTCCACTGATAGCCCGGTTTGATAAAGATATTGGTCCAGCCGGAGTCTGCTTGGATTTGACCCTCAAATTTGCTGCCGATTGTTTCCAGTGTCCGGATAGAAGTGGTGCCGACAGCAATGATGCGGTGGCCGCTTGCCTTGACTTGGCGCAGGGTCTCGGCTGCTTCTTCAGACAAGCTATAAAATTCGGAATGCATCTCATGCTCTTCCAGATTGTCAACTGATACGGGACGGAAGGTTCCGAGCCCGACATGCAGCGTCAGGTAGACGAGTTTAACGCCTTTTGCCGCAATTTTATCCAGCAATTCCTCTGTGAAATGGAGGCCAGCGGTTGGAGCAGCGGCGGAGCCGTTTTCTTTAGCATAGACTGTCTGGTAGCGTTCACGGTCTTCTAGCTTCTCGTGGATATAGGGCGGTAGGGGCATTTCACCCAAACTTTCTAGGACTTCTAAGAAAATGCCCTGATAATCAAAGCGAACGATCCGTCCGCCATGTTCTAGCTCTTCTGTAACGGTGGCAGTCAAACGGCCATCACCGAAAGAAACACGCGTTCCGACTCTGAGTCGTTTGGCTGGTTTAGCTAGGACTTCCCAGAAGTCTCCTTGGGTATTTTTCAAGAGTAGGAGTTCTACATGACCGCCAGTTTCAGGTTTGGTTCCATAAAGGCGGGCTGGTAGGACACGGGTATTATTCATAACCAAAGCATCACCTGGCTCAAGTTGGTCAATAATATTGTCAAAATGTTGGTCACTAAACTGGCCAGTTTCCCGATCTACAATAAGTAGGCGAGAAGAGTCTCGCTTCTCCAGAGGGGTTTGAGCAATCAGTTCTTCCGGCAAGTGAAAATCAAAATCAGCAGTATTCATTCTATCTCCTTAAATAGTTCTCATGATCCAAATATAGTAGGCGGCAAGTAAAAAGGGAATACTGATAAAGAAAATTCCCAGGCATAAAAAAATTAGTTGCCAACCTAGATGTTTTTTTAAGAAAAGCCCAGCGGTAAAAAGGGCAATTCCTAGTAAAAAAATTATAATCATTGGTAATAGCATGCTTTTATTATACCATGATTTGACGCTAAGTCTCTCAGTAAAATTTGAAAAAATTAAGTAGAATCTACTTGACAAAAATTGGTCTATACCATATAATAAAATAAGGAATCAATCAAGAAAAATAGGAGAACAGAATGAAAGTTATTCGTGTTGAGAATCAAGTAGAAGGCGCAAAAGTAGCTTTAGAAATCTTGAAAGAAAAGTTGGCTCAGGGGGCCAAAACATTGGGGTTAGCAACAGGAAGTAGCCCGATTGAGTTTTACAAGCAAATTATTGCCAGTGACCTAGATTTGTCAGAGCTGACCAGTGTAAACTTGGATGAGTATGTGGGACTTTCAGAAGATAATCCCCAATCTTACCGTTACTTTATGAATGAGCAGCTATTTAATAAAAAGCCTTTCAAAGAAAGCTTTTTGCCAAACGGTGCAGCAGAAGATGTGGAAGCAGAAGTGAAACGCTACAATCAAGTCTTGGCTGATCATCCAGTAGATTTGCAAATTTTGGGAATTGGGACCAATGGTCATATTGGCTTTAATGAGCCTGGAACTAGTTTTGATAGCACTGTCCATATTGTCGATTTGGAGCAGTCAACTATCCAAGCGAACGCTCGCTTCTTTGAAAAGATAGAGGACGTACCGACTCAAGCCATCTCAATGGGAATTCGGAATATCTTAGATGCAAAATCAATCATCCTCTTTGCCTATGGCGCTTCTAAAGCTCAAGCCATCGCAGGAACAGTCCGAGGAGAGGTGACAGAAACGGTGCCAGCTAGCGCCCTTCAAGGCCATGAAGATGTCGTGATTATTGCAGACAAAGAAGCTCTAAGTTTATTAGAAGCTTAACAATCTATTTCCTATCTAATTTTTAGGTAGGATTTTTTATATTTATCAAAAACTTGATTAAAAATATGATATACTAGTTAGGAATGAATTTTTTTGGAGGATAAATGTGAAGAAGAAGTTTTTGGTGTTTGGATTGATTTTGTCTGCCTTTCTATCACCGCTTTCTGCTGCGGCAGATGAATTGGTAGATATGGCACGAAAAATGTATCCCAATGAAAATGTACAAGCAATCAATCGCCCTAAGTCATCTTTGATGATTGACGGAAATACGGGCGATATACTGTGGCAGGATAACATTGATGAGGTTCGCGATCCAGCCAGCATGAGTAAGATCATGACCTTGTACTTGGTTTTTGAAGCCATTAAAGAGGGAAAACTCAGTTTAGATACGGTGATTAAGGCGACACCGCAAGATCAGGCTGTTGCGGGAATTTATGAAATTTCCAATAATAAAATCGTGGCTGGAGTCAATTATACTGTTTCTGAGCTGATTACCATGACAGTTGTACCCTCTTCTAACGCAACAACAGTGATGCTGGCAAATTACCTATCAGATAACGATCCCGATGCTTTCTTGGACAAGATGAACGCTAAAGCGCAGGAACTAGGCATGACCAACACCAAATGGTTTAATGCCAGTGGTGCTGCGGCGGTTTCCTTCAAAGGCTACTATACTCCTCAGAGATATAATAACTATGCTAGCAACCAAACGACTGCGCGTGATTTAGGGATTTTAGTTTATAATTTTGTAAAGAACTATCCAGATATTTTAAACTATACCAATCAGGCTAAAGTAACTGTTAAGGCTGGCACGCCTTATGAAGAAACATTTGAGACTTATAATTACTCACTGCCGGGTGCTCGCTACGCTCTGGAGGGAGTAGATGGTCTGAAGACGGGTTCAAGTCCGAACGGTGCCTTCAACTACATTGCAACTGTCAAGCGCGGGAATCAGCGCGTGATTGGCGTCATCATGGGTGTTGGTGACTGGTCTGACCAAGATGGTGAATATTACCGCCACCCATTTGGAAATGCCTTGATCGAAAAATCTTATGCTGACTACGAGTACAAGAAACTGTTCTCTAAAGGGAAGCAGGAGATTAATGGGAAAACTTACAATCTGCCAGAAGATTTTTATGCGACAATCAAAAAAGACGCGAAGGCAAAGCCTGTAGTTGAGAATGGTGTCTTGAAGGCTGGAAATGATCTATATACGCTCTCTCCAAAGATCTCTGATGAGATGAAAGTGGAGGAAGTAGATGCTTCTGTCACCCAGTCTGCCAAAGAAGAAGTCACTAAGAAAGAAAATAATAAAACTTGGTATAGTGACTTGCTAAGCAACCGCTGGTTAATTGCCTTGCCAATTGTCATTATTATCCTGATTTTCTATATCGAGAATCGGAAATCGAGAAAAGCTAAAGCAAGAGCTAGAAAAAATAAATAAATAATTGCATTTAACTTGCAAGCTGAGATAGAGGCTGGGACAAAAGTCCTAGCCTCTCAATTGTCTTTGGATTGTCGAGCAAGACGCAGTGGTTGAGTGGGCTCTACTACGCTGATTTTATCAGCTTTTACAGCCCTACTCAACTGTGCGGAGGTGGGACGACGAAATCGAATTCTAACGAATTACCGATTTCTGTCCCACTCTCTATTCTATTTTTGGAGAGGTTTTGATGATGGGAAAAAAGTTTTCTAATAGCTATTTGGCTTATTTTTTGATGTATAATTTTTATTTTCTGTCCAATTCATTGTTTTCGACCTTGATATCTGTTTATATGCTGGATAAGGGGTACACGGCTGGTCAAGTATCTATCGTCGTATCAGCTTCTTTCTTTTCTTCCATGCTGGCTCAGCCAATCATGGGGCTGTTAACTGATACGCTTGGCATCAAGAGGGTTTCGCTTATCAGTTTTTTCCTGATTATCCTAGGAGACATCTTTTTTATGGAGGCCGATAATCTATGGCTCTTAGCCATCTGGTATAGTTTTGTCTTGATGCTCATCAATGGGGTGGGCACTGTGATGGATGTACTAGCAACCCAAAGTCCTTATAAATATGGGAAAATCCGAATTTGGGGAACAATCGGTTATGCCGTCGGTTCACAGCTGGCGGGTTTGATTTATAAGAATATTTCTCCCCAGGCGATCTATCTGGTCTTTATTGGAACTATGTTGCTGAGTATTATAGGGGTTCTTGGTATGAATCCTAAGCGGGATAGGTTGACTAAAAAGACTGAAAAAAGAGGCCATTCGCTCTTTTCAGCCATTCTTAAAAACAGAACCTATCTTTTTTATCTTTTCCTTGTTGCCCTTTACTCTGGTGTGGGCAATACAGGGCATACCTATATTCCTTCCATGCTAGAATCCAGTGGCTTGAGTGTTGATTGGGCAACGACTGTTGTCGCAGTTTCTGTACTCTGTGAGGCACCCTTGATCTTTTATTCTTATCTTTTCATGGATAAGATAGCTGTCAAAAAGTTGCTCTATATCTGCTTAGGTATGATGCTTCTTCAGTATGTAGTTTATGCTTTAAACTTTGGCTTAGGCTCGAAAATCGTAGTCACTCTGCTTTCCAAGCATGCTTCTGGCATGGTACTGACTATGCTTAGTCTGCGCATCGTAGCAAATTTGGTAGATGAAAAATATTTGGTGACCGCTTTTGCATTACTACAGACAGGGAGAAATCTAGGAACAATTTTCATCCAGAATATGTCAGGGTCTATCTTAGATGGTTTTGGCTATGGTAGTATGAATCTCATGCTGGCATCGATTATAGGTCTAGTGCTCTTGCTTGCTCTCTTTTTGAAAGTTCCTGAAAAAAAGAATCAGAATTTATTTGGATAAGAAAAAACGAGTCTGGAAATTTTTCAGCTCGTTTTTGTTTGGGGAGATTGGCAAGAAAGCAAGTAGCCTTTTCTTTCTTCTATTTCATAAATTCTCTCTTTGGCTTTTTAATTACGAATAAAGATATAAAAGACATTGTTTTGAAAGGGAAATACTCATGTTGCTTGCGAAAAATGAAGAGGGGATTTTGCTGAATGCCATGGAAAACCAGCCGTCCCTAGGCGAACAAACCTTTTGTCCGGCCTGTTCTGGGGCGGTCCGCTTCAAAAAAGGAAGGGTCATGCGACCACATTTTGCGCATATTTCTCTGGGAAAATGTTCGTTTTATGCGGAAAATGAAAGTGCGGAGCATTTGAACCTGAAAGCTGAACTTTATAGCTGGGGGAAGCAAAGCCAAGAGGTTCAGGTGGAGGCCTTTTTGCCTGAGATAAAGCAGATTGCTGACCTTTTGTTGGACGGTCGTATAGCTCTGGAGGTCCAATGCAGTCCACTCAGTCAGGAAAGACTTGAGGAACGGACGCTGTCCTATCGTCAGCAGGGCTATCAAGTTCTTTGGCTCTTGGGCAAGAAATTATGGCTAAGACAGTCGTTGACGAGACTGCAAAAGGACTTTCTTTATTTTAGTCAAAATATGGGCTTTCATCTTTGGGAATTGGATGAGAAAAAGCAGGAGCTTCGGCTTAAATATCTCATTCACGAAGACTTGCATGGGCGAGCTCAGTACAAGGTCAAATCCTTTCCTTTTGGTCAAGGCTGTCTTTTATCTGTCCTACGCAGTCCCTTTCAGAAACAGGGGCTAGAGAGCTATCTGGCTAAGCAAGATCCGGAGATTTGTCGCTATGTTCGTCAGCAACTTTATTACCAGCAGCCTCGTTGGATGAAGCTCCAAGCCCAGCTCTATCAAAAAGGAGACAATCTTCTGACCAAGTCAGCCGAGGATTTTTATCCGCAGGTTAGGCCTGTTCAAGCCAGCTCCTTTTGCCAAATAACAAAAGATTTAACTCCCTATTACCAGCACTTTCATCGCTATTATCAGGCTGAAAAAAATAAGCAGCTTCAAATTATCTATCCACCAGTATTTTATGCGAGGATTTCCCCCACTTTTATGATAAAATAGAAAAGATGGAGGAAATTTCTATGGCAAAACAAAGAAATGAAATTGAAGAAAAATATACTTGGGATTTGAGGACTATTTTCCCGACTGATGAAGCCTTTGAAGCAGAATTGGCGCAGGTTTCAGAAGAAGTGAAGAAAGCAGCTGGTCTGGCTGGGCATTTGCTGGATTCAGCGGACAGTCTCTTAACAACGACTGAAGTGCAACTGGACTTGATGCGTCGTATTGAAAAGCTTTATTCTTATGCTCACATGAAGAATGACCAGGATACACGTGTAGCTAAGTACCAAGAGTATCAGGCGAAAGGCATGACTCTTTACAGCGATTTTGGTCAAAGCTTTGCCTTCTATGAGCCAGAATTCATGGAAATTACAGAAGACCAATACCAAGCTTTTTTGGCTGAAAAACCTGAACTACAAACCTATCAATATTATTTTGATAAGCTTTTGCAGAAGAAGGAACACATCCTGACCCAGCGTGAAGAGGAGTTGTTGGCTGGTGCTGGAGAAATCTTTGGCGCTGCCAGTGAAACCTTTGCTATTTTGGACAATGCGGATATCGTCTTTCCGGTGGTTCACAATGAAAAGGGCGAAGAAGTCCAGTTGACACATGGGAACTATATTTCTTTAGTAGAGTCTAAAAATCGGGAAGTTCGTAAGGAAGCTTATGAAGCTCTTTATAGCGTTTACGAGCAGTATCAACACACCTATGCGAAAACTCTTCAGACAAACGTTAAGGTTCAAAATTACAATGCGAAAGTCCGCAAGTTCTCATCTGCCCGAGAGGCGGCCTTATCGGCTAACTTTATCCCAGAAAGTGTCTATGATAGCTTGGTTTCTGCTGTAGACAAACACCTTCCACTTTTACAGCGTTATATTGCCTTGCGAGCAAAGATTTTGGGTATTTCTGATTTGAAGATGTACGATTTGTACACACCTTTGTCAGAAACAGATTACAAGTTCACTTATGAGGAAGCCTTGGCTAAGTCTGAGGAAGTCTTGGCAATTTTGGGTGAGGATTATTTGAGTCGAGTGAAGACAGCCTTCTCAGAGCGATGGATTGATGTTTATGAAAATCAAGGTAAGCGCTCAGGGGCATACTCGGGAGGATCTTATGATACCAATGCCTTTATGTTGCTCAACTGGCAGGATACACTGGATAACCTCTTTACTTTGGTGCACGAGACAGGTCACAGTATGCACTCCAGCTATACTCGCGAAACCCAGCCTTATGTCTATGGAGACTACTCTATCTTCCTAGCTGAGATTGCTTCAACGACCAATGAAAATATCTTGACAGAAAAGCTCTTGGAAGAAGTAGAGGATGACGCTACTCGTTTTGCTATTCTAAACCACTTCTTGGATGGATTCCGTGGTACGGTCTTCCGTCAAACTCAGTTTGCGGAGTTTGAGCATGCAATCCACAAAGCTGATCAAGAAGGACAAGTGTTGACTAGCGAGTTTCTCAATGATCTCTATGCAGACTTAAACGAGAAATACTACGGCTTGAAAAAAGAGGACAATCCGCAGATTCAATACGAATGGGCACGCATTCCTCACTTCTACTATAATTATTATGTTTTCCAATATTCTACAGGATTTGCAGCCGCTTCGGCCTTGGCCGAAAAGATTGTCCATGGTAGCCAAGAAGACAAGGACAAATATCTGGACTATCTCAAAGCTGGGAACTCTGACTATCCGCTCAATGTCATTAAAAAAGCGGGTGTAGATATGGAAAAAGAAGACTATCTAAATGCTGCCTTTGCAGTCTTTGAGCGTCGTCTGGATGAATTTGAAGCCTTGGTAGAAAAGTTAGGATTAGCATAAGATGGTCGAGACTTATAATCAAAACTCTAATCCCAATATGCGTCGGCCAGTAGTCAAGGAAGAAATTGTAGACTTTATGAGACAGCGTCTTCAGCCGGTCGCAGGTGGACTTAAGGAGCTGGAGGATTTTGCCAGAGCTGAAAATGTGCCTGTGATTCCCCATGAGACAGTGGCTTATTTTCGTTTGCTTCTCGAAAGTCTCCAGCCAGAGAAGATTTTGGAAATCGGGACGGCTATTGGTTTTTCGGCTCTTTTGATGGCGGAACATGCGCCTCAGGCTCAGATTACGACTATTGACCGCAATCCAGAGATGATTGAGCTTGCTAAGGCTAATTTTGCTAAGTATGACAGCCGTCAGCAGATTACCCTGCTGGAAGGCGATGCAGTGGATTTGCTTGAGACACTGGAGGATTCTTACGACCTGGTCTTTATGGACTCTGCCAAGTCCAAGTATGTGGTCTTTCTGCCCCAAGTCCTCAAGCGCCTCAATCCTGGTGGCCTGGTCCTGATTGATGATGTCTTCCAAGGAGGAGATGTTGCCAAGCCTTTTGAGGATATTAAGCGTGGCCAACGGGCTATTTACCGTGGCTTGCACAGCCTGTTTGACGCAACTTTGGACAGTCCAGATTTGACTGCGAGCTTGCTTCCTTTAGGAGATGGGCTGCTTATGATTAGAAAAAAATAATCCCTTCACTTTTTTCTCAAATTCCAAAAATTTTTAGGAAAAATTAAGATATCAAGTTAGATTTGTGGTACAATAGACAAAGTGAATTTATTGAAGGAGTAGATAAAATAATGAAGAAAAAAATCCTTACAGGAGCAGTAACTCTCTTTTCTGTAGTGGCTTTAGCAGCATGTTCACAAACAGCAAAAGATAAAGATATTGTGACAATGAAGGGCGAGACAATCACAGTAAGTGAATTTTACGATCAAGTAAAAAATAATGGTGCCTCTCAACAAGTTTTGCTTCAAATGGCCATTAAGCAAGTTTTTGAAGAAAAGTATGGCAAAAAAGTAACGGATAAAGAGGTTGAAGAAGCCTTTGAAAAAATGAAATCCGCTTATGGTTCTGCCTTCCAAAATGTTCTTGCTCAAAGCGGAATGACAGAAGATGCCTACAGAGACCAGATCCGCGCAAATAAATTGGTCGAATACGCTGTTAAGAAAGCAGCTGAAAAAGAGTTGACAGATGACAACTACAAGGCTTTCTTTGAAACTTACACACCAGAAGTAACGGCTCAGATTATCAAGGTGGACAGTGAAGAAAAGGCTAAGGAAGTGCTTGAAAAAGCTAAGGCTGAGGGAGCAGACTTTGGTCAGTTGGCCAAGGAAAACTCAACTGATAAGGACACCAAAGATAAGGGTGGTGAGGTGAAATTCGACTCAACCTCTACAACGGTTCCAGATGCAGTTAAGAAAGCTACTTTTGCCTTGGAAGAAAATGGCGTTTCTGATGTGATCACTGTACGAGGTAAGCAGAACTATTCAGCAAGTTACTACATTGTTAAATTGGTGAAGAAAACTCAAAAATCTGCAAAATGGACAGATTACAAGAAACAACTAAAAGAGGGAATCCTGACTCAAAAACAAAACGATGCAAGCTTTATTCGTTCTGTTATTTCTAAAGAATTGAAGGAAGCGAATCTGAAAGTGAAGGATCCAGCTTTCCAAAATGTCTTTGCCCAATATGTAGAAGGAGATACTTCTAGCTCATCGTCTAAAGAAGAAAGTAAGTCTCAGTCTTCTAGTTCAGAAGAAAAGAAATCACAATCTTCTAGCTCGGAAGAAGCAAAATCTGAGGCTTCAAGCTCGGAAGAAAGCAAGTCAGAAGCTGCTCATACTGAAGAAAAACCAGCTCCTGCAGCAGAATAAGCTTGACGAAAAGACAAGAAGTCAGTATAATAAAACTATTGAGAATTGATTTTCTAAATCTCAGCTCAGAGAATTGGCGGTGCTGCGAGTCATGTGAGAGGAAAATTCATGCTACTCATGTTTCAAACTAAATAGCTAATGAGAATGACAAGTTCATTGAATGAAGGTGGTACCGCGTTTTTTCGCCCTTCAGACAAGGAACTTGTCTTTTATCTTGACTCTGGAGGTAAAGCGATGAAGACCTATCTTGTCAAACAAAAATTTCGCCTAGGCGGTGAACGTTTCGATATCAAGGATGATCGAGGCAATGTAGCTTATCAGGTGGAAGGATCATTTTTTCAGATTCCCAAGACCTTTACAATCTACGATACACAGGGGCAGACTGTCAGCCAGATCACTAAAACCTTTCTTACCTTCATGCCCCAGTTTGAAATCAAACTCAGTGACGGGACGAGTTTTTACATTCGTCAGAAGTTCACTATCTTGCGTGATAAGTATCAGTTTGACAATTTAGGCCTAAGGGTCGAAGGCAATATCTGGGATCTCAACTTCCGATTACTAGATGACCGCAATCAAATCGTGGCAGAGATTACCAAGGAGCTTTTCTATCTAACCTCTACTTATCAGGTGATTGTCTATGATGAGGCTTATTCAGATTTGGTCATTTCCCTCTGCGTCGCTATTGACTATGTGGAGATGCTGGAAAGTTCATCATAAAAAACATTAAAAAGATTTAAGGAGAAAAATAAAATGAAACAAATGTCAAGTACTCAAATTCGCCAAATGTGGTTGGATTTCTGGGCAAGCAAAGGCCACTCTGTAGAACCATCAGTTAGCTTGGTTCCAGTAAATGACCCGACTCTTTTGTGGATTAACTCTGGGGTAGCAACTCTTAAGAAATATTTTGACGGGACCATTATCCCTGAAAATCCACGTATCACCAATGCGCAAAAAGCGATTCGTACAAACGATATTGAAAACGTAGGGAAGACTGCGCGTCACCATACCATGTTTGAAATGTTGGGGAACTTCTCTATCGGGGATTACTTCCGTGATGAGGCTATCACTTGGGCTTATGAACTCTTGACAAGCCCTGAGTGGTTTGCCTTCCCAGCTGAAAAACTCTATATGACTTACTATCCAGACGATAAAGATTCTTACAACCGCTGGATTGAAGTAGGAGTGGACCCAAGTCACTTGATTCCAATCGAAGACAACTTCTGGGAAATCGGTGCGGGACCTTCTGGACCAGATACTGAGATCTTCTTTGACCGTGGAGAAGCATTTGACCCAGAAAATATCGGTATTCGCCTGCTTGCAGAAGATATCGAAAACGACCGTTACATCGAAATCTGGAACATTGTATTGTCACAATTCAACGCTGATCCAGCTGTACCTCGTAGCGAGTACAAGGAATTGCCACATAAGAACATTGATACGGGCGCTGGTTTGGAGCGTTTGGTGGCGGTTATTCAAGGGGCTAAGACCAACTTTGAAACAGACCTCTTCATGCCGATCATTCGTGAAGTTGAGAAGTTGTCTGGTAAGGTCTACGACCAAGATGGCGACAATATGAGCTTTAAGGTCATCGCTGACCACATCCGTTCCCTTTCATTCGCTATCGGTGATGGTGCCCTTCCAGGAAATGAAGGCCGTGGTTATGTCCTTCGTCGTCTTCTCCGTCGTGCTTCTATGCACGGTCAAAAATTGGGCATCAACGAGCCTTTCCTTTACAAACTCGTTCCAACTGTTGGAAAAATCATGGAAAGCTACTACCCAGAAGTGCTTGAAAAACGTGACTTTATCGAGAAAATCGTTAAGAGCGAGGAAGAGTCATTTGCTCGTACCCTTCATTCAGGTCAACACTTTGCCCAAGGTATCGTAGCAGACTTGAAAGAAAAAGGTCAATTTGTCATTGCTGGTTCAGATGTCTTTAAACTCTACGACACTTACGGATTCCCAGTAGAGTTGACAGAAGAAATCGCAGAAGAAGCGGGCATGACGGTAGACCGTGAAGGCTTCGAAGCAGCCATGAAAGAGCAGCAAGAACGTGCGCGTGCATCTGCTGTCAAAGGCGGATCTATGGGTATGCAAAATGAAACCCTTCAAAACATCACTGTTGAGAGCGTCTTTAACTACAATGCCAGTCAATTGCCTTCTAAACTGGTGGCTATCGTAGCGGACAATGCTGAAGTAGAAGCTGTCTCTGAAGGAACTGCCTCTCTCATCTTTGCAGAGACTCCATTCTACGCGGAAATGGGTGGACAGGTAGCTGACCACGGTCAAATCTTGGATGCTGAAGGAAATGTCGTGGCTACCGTGACAGATGTTCAAAAAGCACCAAACGGACAACCGCTTCATACTGTTGAAGTTCTTGCACCACTTGCCTTAAACCAAGAGTATACGTTGGTCATTGACACCAACCGTCGTCACCGTGTCATGAAAAACCATACAGCAACTCACTTGCTTCACGCTGCCCTTCACAATATCCTTGGAAACCATGCGACACAAGCAGGATCCCTTAACGAAGTCGAATTCCTTCGCTTTGACTTCACACACTTCCAAGCCGTAACTCCTGAAGAGTTGCGCGCCATTGAACAAGAAGTCAATGAGAAAATCTGGGAAGCAATTGCAGTAGAAACGGTTGAGACAGATATTGACACAGCAAAAGAAATGGGAGCTATGGCCCTCTTTGGTGAGAAATATGGTAAGGAAGTCCGAGTTGTAACTATCGGCGATTACTCAGTCGAGCTTTGTGGTGGTACCCACGTTGGCAACACTTCTGAGATTGGCCTCTTCAAAATTGTCAAAGAAGAAGGGATTGGCTCAGGAACTCGCCGTATCTTGGCCGTGACTGGCAAGGAAGCCTTTGAAGCCTATCGCGAGCAAGAAGACGCTCTGAAAGCAGTAGCAGCAACCTTGAAAGCACCTCAACTCAAGGAAGTACCTCACAAGGTTGAAGGCCTTCAAGAGCAACTTCGTCAATTGCAAAAAGAAAATGCAGAATTAAAGGAAAAAGCCGCAGCAGCTGCAGCAGGTGATGTCTTCAAGGATGTGAAGGAAGTTAACGGCCACCGTTACATTGCTAGCCAAGTTTCTGTATCAGACGCAGGTGCCCTTCGTACCTTTGCGGATAACTGGAAACAAAAAGAATACTCTGACCTTCTTGTCTTAGTCGCAGCTATTGGTGATAAGGTCAATGTTCTCGTAGCTAGCAAGACTAAAGACCTTCATGCAGGGAACCTTGTCAAAGAATTGGCTCCAATCGTTGATGGACGTGGTGGTGGTAAACCAGACATGGCCATGGCGGGAGGAAGCAACCAAGCGAAAATCCAAGATTTGCTGGATGCAGTAGCAGGTAAATTATAGTATATTTTTTAAGATCAGGATTCAGTCTTGGTCTTTTTTACTTCTTATTTTGTAAAGGATCTAAGTCTTTATGACAAAAATCTTTATTTTTTTGACAAATATACTTGTCAAAAAGAAAAGAATCCGTTACAATGTATTTAAGTTAAGAAGAAAAGATAAAAGGAGGGACTAATGGAGATACTGTTTTGGTGTCTACTTCCGATATTTTCTGGTTTGTGGCTGATGTCATCCAGTGAATTGAAAAATGTAAAAAGGAAGTTGAAACGTTTAGAGAGAAATAAAGAAAGGAGTGGAGAAATGTCACGTTTTTTTAAAGAAATGATTGGGAAAAAACCGATCATCATCGGTGAAGTTTTTGGGACAGATTGCTGGGTGATTGTTGATGCCGATGACGATTGGGTTAAGTTGAGTAAGACCAATAAAAAAGGTCAAACAAAAATTAAGCTCATGCGTATTGACGATATCAAGTCTGTTGAACTGAAAGAAGACTGAGAGGTGTTGTCATGAAGCTGAAAAATCGACTTAAAGAGCTGAGGGCCAGAGACGGGCTGAATCAAACTGACTTGGCCAAGAAAGCTGGCGTGTCACGGCAAACGATTAGCTTGCTGGAGCGGGATGAATACACGCCCTCCGTGGTCATTGCCCTCAAAATTGCTCAGATTTTCAACGAAAGTGTCGAAAATGTCTTTCGCCTAGTGGAGGAAGAGTAGGTAGTCAGGAAAAATCAGTTACTGGAGATAGTTTATGCTAGCCATCTTGTCATGAAGACTAGCAAGCAAGCTTTCATATCATAGCGATTACTTGATCTGATCCTAATTAGCTGTGTAAGTATATTAGTGCTTTTCCGCAAGTGACGGAAAGTAAAACAAGGAGAAAAACAATGCAAGAATTTATGGAAAACTTTAAAGTTAACGAAGAACAAGCAAAAATTGCTGGTGTCTGTGCAGGCTTGGCGGATTATTTTGGGATAAAGGTAGCTTATATTCGTCTGATCTTCGCAGTTATAGTGCTAGCATCAACTGAGTTAGGGATTTTTGTAGCCTTGGGCTATGCCTATCTGGCAGGATGGTTACAAAGGGATTATTTGTGGAATAAAATGAACAAAAAAGTCAGAAATCACTTTATTTTTCTGATGACAGTGCTGATTATTTTACCTTTATTTGGCCGTGAAATACTGGAAATTGCCTCTGACTTTATTAGCCAAGTCATGGCTTGGCTGACTGTGCTTATTTAAGAATAGGAGAAAACAATGTCAACAAAGAAAAGAATATTGAGAAATATCGGCATCTTCATTCTTGCTGCTATATTAGGAGGAGGGGTAGTTGGTTTTATAATGGCTCATTTTGAGCATATTTCTTGGCCGACTTTCTTAAATGTTGAACTGCTGAAGAACATTGGTCGAGCGAGTTTGTTTATTCTCTATCCCGTAACCTTTTTCTTGCTCTATCAGACGCATAAATTTCACAGGGCTTACCAGAGAGAAGAAGATGATGACAAAAGCTATGAGCTCTATCGTCAAACTTTCAAAACACTAGAATATGCGACGATTTTATATAATATCTCGTATGCTCTGACTCTATTAACCCTCTTTGTAGGAGTGAGCTACCTTGGTCCGATACTAAGGTCAGAAACGACGATTCACATTCCATTTTATGATATTGCACTGTTTCTTGCTTTGATTTTAGGTCAAATTCTTGTATTGAAAACCACTCAGAAGGTTCGTCAATATAAATTATCTGCTATGCCGACCATTGAGGAGATGAAGGACTATGCGCTGTCCTATGATGAAGGAGAGTTGCAGGCTCATTATGAACAAAGCTTTTTAACCCTCTTTAATCTCAATCAGCGCCTCATTCCAGGCCTTTATGTCTTGCTCTTTATTCTTGGAGTTGGGACCCCAATGCAGGTCGTATCTGGCATGATTGTCTTAACCATTATTTTTGTCTATATCAATGTGGACTCCTATCAAGCAGTTAAAAGATATTTCAAATAAGCTGTTTGTCGGCCAAAAAGGAGTTCGTTTGAAACTAGTGAGCTTTATCTTTCCTAGTATCTATATTGGACTGATACTGCTAAATTTCCTATTCCAGTTGGATACGATTTTGGCTTGGATTGCGGTATCGGTCATCTATCTTTATGTTACTGTCAGCCAGTACAAAATTGTTAAACGTTACTATAAGTAAGAAAGTGAGAAGAGGCCTTATGTCACAAGTGATTCAAGTAGAGAATATTTCTAAAAGTTTTGGAGATAAAAAAGCTTTAGAACGGATTAATTTTCATATCGATCAAGGAGAAATTTTCGGATTTTTAGGACCATCTGGTTCGGGAAAAACAACCTTAATTAACATCCTGACAGGCCAGCTTGATGCCGACAATGGTCAAAGTAAAATTCTTGGTAAGGCCTCAGATGCTATTAATGCTCAGGATTTGGTGAAAATTGGCCTAGTATCTGATACAAGTGGCTTTTATGAAAAGATGACTCTCTATAAAAACCTGCAGATATATGCGAAATTATACGATTTAAAAAATGAGCGGATAGATGAAGTTTTAGAGCAGGTTGGTTTGTTAGAAAGCAAAAATATTGTCGCAGAGAAGCTTTCGACAGGTATGAAGCAGCGGATGTTTCTAGCTCGGGCTCTTTTAAATAATCCTGAGGTCTTATTCTTGGATGAACCAACGAGTGGACTTGATCCCCGTACTTCCAAGGTGATTCATGAGCTTTTGCTTGAGCTGAAGAAAAAGGGAACAACCATTTTTCTGACGACGCATGATATGCATGAAGCGAGCGCCCTTTGTGATCGACTGGCCCTGCTAAATAAGGGAGTATTGGTAGAATATGGCGAGCCGAAAGCTATTATTCAAAAATATAACACAGCCAAGAAAGTTAAAATTAGCTATGAAAATGGAGAAACCGAGCAAATTTCGTTCTCAGAATTGGCTACAAAAGACCTAAAACTAGCTATTACAGTACATTCTTGCGAACCTACATTAGAAGAAATCTTTATTCAATTAACAGGAGAAAAACTAGATGTATAAAAAAATTAAAGCTCTCACATGGCTGCGTACTCAGATTTTATTGACAAACTCTTCTTTGCTTATGTCCGTCTTGCTGCCCTTTGGCCTCCTCTTTTTGTACAATATGATTTTAAATAAGGATGGCAACGCAGGCCAAGGACTATTGAAGATGATCCTGCCTGTGACTTTTGCCATGAGTGGCGGCTACATGGTATCTATTATGATGGCAGAGGACAAGGAAAAGCGCAATCTAAAAACCTTGATGTTGAGCGGGGTTCGTTCTACTGAATACCTCTTATCCATGTTGGTTTATCCCTTCCTATTTACAGTCTTTGCCTTGTTTTTTTTCCCATATTATTTGCATGTAGATCTGTCTGGCAAATGGCCTGTCTATCTTGTGATCAATCTCTTCATTATTGTTATTATCCTTTTAATCAATCTTTTTATTGGTGGTATTTCCAAGACACAATCTCAAGCTCAGGTTTATAGTTTATTTCCGCTGTTTCTGATTAGTTTCGTACCTCTATTTGCTAGTTTTGATAAAACAATACAGCATATTCTGCGGTTTACTTTTATGAATCCATTTATCAACTTCTTTGAAACAGGAGACTATTCATTTAAAATTGAAGATTTCTCTAATTTGGTGATTTGGCTTCTTATTTTTATCAGTGCAAGCACCTATGTCTTGAGTAAAGGTCGAAAATGATGGAGGAGCTTTTATGAAACTTATTAAAAAAATCAACTTTATGGAAGAAAAGAAATATGTAATCGGTCTAAATGTAGCGGGGCTCTTGCTGATTTTTCCTTTCTCCATGCTTTTTGCAAAATTGACCCAGCTAATCTTTCGTGCAGACCATTATGATTTTTCGGGTCTAGATCTGGCCTACTTGTTAATTTTTACCTTTATACTTGTCATCATCCATGAGTACATCCACGGTTTCTTCTTCAAGTTTTTTGGTAAAGGGAAGGCCAAGGTCAAGTTTGGTTTTAAAAATGGGATGGCCTATGCGACTAGTCCAGGTACCTTCTACCATCGTAAGGACTTTTTGGTCATTGGTTTGGCACCCTTTGTTTTGATTAGCCTGTTTCTGACCTTATTGGCCATGCTGGGCTTGCTCAGTTCAACTCTCTATATGCCCTTAGCTAGTATTCATGCAGCGGGCTGTGTTGGTGACTTTTACATCGCTTTACTGCTGTTGGGCCAGACTGATGATATTCTGGTCGAGGATACTGAGGTTGGGATGAACTTTTACCAGAAAGAAGAGCCTAGTCAGGGCTAGGAATCAGTGGTTTTAGATACTTCTTGTAAAATGGCTATTAAAGAGTAACATACTGGATAATTTAAAGATTTGGAGCAATGTTGATCCTGTCTAAATAGATGGCAGCGTGATATTAAGTTTAAATTTAAGACAAATGAAACCCGAAGGACTAGAAGTTCCTTCGGGTTTTGTATATAAGAGGAAAAATGATTAGACAAGTTCGTCAATAGAAGTGTAATCGAGATTCAAGCCTTCTGCAACAGGTCGGCTAGTGATGTGGCCGTGATAGGTTGTGACACCTTCACGCAATCCAGCGTCGTCTGCAATAGCTTGTTTGAAGCCTTTGCCAGCCAGCGCTTCGATATAAGGAAGGGTGACATTGGTCAGGGCGATAGTAGAAGTGCGAGCCACGGCACCAGGGATATTGGCTACCGCATAGTGGAGAACACCGTGTTTCTCATAAACTGGCTCATCGTGGGTGGTCACGCGGTCAGCAGTCTCGATAACACCGCCTTGGTCAACGGCCACGTCAACAATGACAGAACCAGGGCGCATTTGCTTCACCATATCGTCAGTCACCAGTTTTGGTGCCTTAGCACCAGGAATGAGCACAGCTCCAATCACGACATCTGCTTCGCGGACGCTTGCCTCGATGTTAAATGGATTGGACATGAGGGTTTGGATTTGGTTACCAAAGACTTCTTCCAGTACGGATAGACGTTTGGCACTAATATCGAGAATCGTAACTTGAGCGCCTAGTCCCAGAGCGATACGGGCTGCATGAGTTCCTACAACACCGCCTCCGATAATGGTGACTTTACCTTTTGGCACACCTGGTACACCACCAAGGAGAACGCCAGAGCCACCTGTCTGCTTGGTTAGGAAATGAGCTCCGATTTGAACCGCCATACGACCAGCAACCTCACTCATAGGTACTAAGAGTGGTAGT
The DNA here is from genome assembly GCF_003943515.1 of Streptococcus cristatus. Classification (GTDB taxonomy): domain Bacteria; phylum Bacillota; class Bacilli; order Lactobacillales; family Streptococcaceae; genus Streptococcus; species Streptococcus cristatus_D. The sequence continues at coordinate 31,738 of NZ_RJPT01000005.1, forward strand.
TGCCCTTGTCCGTCACGTACAGTCTCGTAGGCTACCCCGGTAGTTTTAGCAGTTACCATAGCTTGGGCTAATTCGGGAGCAGCGGCCATGTGCAGGTAAGTGAAGAGTAAGAGGTCATCACGCAAGAATTGGTATTCAGCTTCCAGCGGTTCTTTAACCTTAACAACCAACTCAGCTGCCCAGGCTTCAGCAGCAGTGGCAACAATTTTTGCACCTTGCTTTTCATAGTCTGCATCTGCAAAGCCAGATCCAAGTCCAGCATTTGTCTCAATCAAAACCTGATGGCCTTTTCCTACAAGACTGTGCACACCAGCTGGCGTCAGGGCAACGCGATTTTCATTATTTTTAATTTCTTTTGGAATTCCGATTAACATAGAGCTTTACTCCTTTTTCTAACGCTAGGATCTCCGAATACAGGACTACAAAGGGACCTAGGTCAATTATTGTGATGTTTTCATTTTAAAGGAAACTGTCGCAAAAAGCAAGAAAAAAAGGATTGTTTTAGGCGGAGAATTATGCTATTCTGATAAGAAAAATCAGGAGGAAGAGATGGAAAATATTTATATTAAGCTAAGCCAGCATTCCAGAATTGAGACGGAACGATTAATCTTGCGTCCAGTGACTTTGGGTGACGCACCAGCCATGTTTGAATACGCTTCGGATGAGGAGAATGTTCGCTATACCTTTGCGACCAACAGAAATCTAGAAGAAACCCGCAATAATATTGCCTTGTTTTACTTGGCTAATCCTTTGGGGCGCTGGGGAATCGAGCTGAAGGAGACTGGCGACTTTATCGGAACGATTGACCTGCATAAGATTCGCTTGGATTTGAAAACGGCAGCTATCGGCTATGTGCTCCATAAAAAATACTGGAATCAGGGCTATACGACGGAGGCCAATCGGGCGGTGCTTGAGCTGGCTTTTGAGGAAATCGGCATGAACAAATTGGTGGCCTTGCATGATATTGATAATCCTGCCTCTGGCCGTGTCATGCAAAAGTCAGGTATGATCTTTTCCCACGAAGAGCCTTACGCATCACTAGACAAGCATGAGGAAGGGCGCATAGTGACGCGGCTGCATTACTATCTGACTAGGGAGCAATATTTTGCAAAAAAATGAGAAAGAATATTGACAAGTACCTATCTACATGATATAGTAGATAGGTAATGCTGATTTAGCTCAGTAGGCAGAGCGCATCCATGGTAAGGATGAGGTCGCCGGTTCGATCCCGGCAATTAGCACTAAATAGAAAGGTTGAGATATCCTCAGCCTTTTTTGGTTTTAAGTCAGGATTTCTCCTAGTTCAAAATATATGCTTGCGCCCTCATAGGCGTCCAAATATGGTATAATAAAAGTAATATTAGCAAGGCAGGTAAAATATGTATATCGAAATGGTGGATGAAACCGGTCAGGTTTCTCAAGAAATCATCAAGCAGACTCAGGAAATCTTGGAGTTTGCGGCTCAGAAAACAGGCAAAGAAAATAAGGAAATGGCTGTGACCTTTGTGACCAATGAGCGCAGCCATGAGCTCAACTTAGAATACCGAGATACAGACCGACCGACGGATGTCATCAGTCTGGAATACAAGCCAGAGCTGGATATTGCCTTTGACGAGGAAGATTTGGCGGACAATCCTGAGCTGGCTGAGATGCTGGAGGATTTTGATGCTTATATCGGCGAGCTCTTCATTTCGGTGGACAAGGCGCGGGAGCAGGCGGAAGAATATGGCCACAGCTTTGAACGGGAGATGGGCTTTTTGGCGGTGCATGGTTTTCTGCATATCAACGGCTATGATCATTATACGCCGGAAGAAGAAGCAGAAATGTTTGGCTTACAGGAAGAAATTTTGACAGCTTATGGACTTACAAGACAATAAAAATAACAAGCGCAAGTGGAAAAATCGAGATGTCATATCGAGTTTGGAGTTTGCCCTGACGGGGATTTTCACAGCTTTTAAGGAAGAAAAGAATATGCGGAGCCATGTTCTTTCAGCTTTAGCTGCCATCATTGCAGGTTTGATCTTTCGGATTTCAGCGACTGAGTGGCTGTTCTTGCTGCTAAGTATTTTTTTGGTGATCGCTTTTGAAATCATGAATTCAGCTGTTGAAAATGTTGTGGATCTGGCTAGTGATTATCACTTTTCTATGCGGGCAAAGAATGCCAAGGATATGGCAGCTGGTGCAGTTTTGGTAGTTTCTGGTTTTGCAGTTATCACAGGTTTGATTATCTTTCTGCCAAAACTGTGGGATATTATTTTTTAGAGAAGGAATAGAAGAATGACTTTTAAATCAGGCTTTGTAGCCATTTTAGGCCGACCAAATGTCGGAAAATCAACTTTTTTGAATCATGTCATGGGGCAAAAAATTGCCATCATGAGTGACAAGGCTCAGACGACCCGCAATAAGATTATGGGGATTTACACGACGGATAAGGAGCAGATTGTCTTTATCGATACGCCGGGAATCCACAAGCCCAAGACGGCTCTGGGTGATTTCATGGTAGAAGCAGCATACAGCACCCTGCGTGAGGTAGATACGGTTCTCTTCATGGTACCGGCTGATGAGCCGCGTGGTAAGGGCGATGACATGATTATCGAACGCCTGAAAGCGGCTAAGGTACCAGTTATTTTGGTGGTCAATAAGATTGATAAAGTCCATCCCGATCAGCTTTTAGCGCAAATTGATGATTTCCGCCAGCAGATGGACTTCAAAGAAATCGTGCCAATTTCAGCCTTGCAAGGCAACAACGTTTCCCGCCTGATTGATATCCTTAGTGAAAATTTGGAGGAAGGTTTCCAATATTTCCCAGAAGATCAAATTACCGACCATCCAGAGCGCTTCTTGGTTTCAGAAATGATCCGCGAGAAGGTTCTACATTTGACTCGTGAAGAGATTCCCCACTCAGTCGCAGTGGTTGTTGATAGCATGAAGCGAGACGAGGAGACGGACAAGGTCCATATCCGAGCGACGATCATGGTCGAGCGTGACAGCCAAAAAGGCATTATCATCGGTAAAGGTGGCTCCATGCTCAAGAAAATCGGTTCTATGGCTCGCCGCGATATCGAGCTCATGCTGGGGGACAAGGTCTTCCTCGAAACATGGGTCAAGGTCAAGAAAAACTGGCGGGACAAGAAGCTGGATTTGGCAGACTTTGGCTATAATGAGAAGGAATATTAAAAGAGCAAGAATTTTTCATTTCTGGTTATCGATTGAATCGTAGACAGGAAAATTGAATGAACAAAGACTATATTTCCTATATTCGCTCCAAGGTGGGGCATGATAAGGTTATCTTGAATTTTGCTGGTGGAATTTTGACAGACGAGGGTGGTCGTGTGCTTCTGCAGTTGCGAGGCGATAAGAAAACATGGGCGATTCCTGGAGGAGCTATGGAGCTCGGGGAGACTTCTCTGCAAGCAGCTGTGCGTGAATTTTACGAAGAGACAGGCATTGCTGTTGAAGCCAAGCGCTTGCTGAATGTCTACACTAATTTTGATGAATCTTATCCTAATGGTGACAAAGTTTAGACAGTTGTCTTTCTGTATGAATTGCAGGCGCTGGAGAATGTTAATATTTCCAATTTTCACAATGAGGAAACTTTGCGTTTAGGCTTTTTTTCTAAAGAAGAAATAGCAGAGCTGGAAAATGTATCGAATAAACACCGCCTGATGCTGGATGAGTATTTTTCGGACAGCTTTGCTATGGGGCTTTGATATTAGGAAGAATAAGAAAGGAGCTTTATGCCTGAATTACCTGAAGTGGAAACGGTTCGGCGTGGTCTGGAGCGTCTGGTTGTTGGTAAGACGATTAGGCAGGTGCAGGTCCGCTATGCCAAGATGATTGCTACGGGAGTGGATAGCTTTGTCCATGACTTGCCAGGTCAGACCATTGAAAAGATTGGCCGTCGGGGCAAGTATTTGCTCTTTTACCTGACGGATGGAGTGCTGGTTTCCCATCTGCGAATGGAAGGTAAGTATCTTTTTTATCCTGATGCGGTGCCTGAGCGCAAGCATGCTCATGTCTTTTTTGAGATGACGGATGGTGGGACGCTTGTTTATGAGGATGTTCGCAAGTTTGGGACCATGGAGCTGTTGGGAAAGGATCAGCTAGAAGCTTATTTTGCTGCCAGAAAGCTTGGTCCTGAGCCGACAGAAACGGACTTTCTTTTGCCACCTTTTGCTGCAGCTTTGAGTCGTTCCAAAAAGCCCATCAAACCCTATTTGCTAGAGCAGACCTTGGTTGTTGGACTAGGCAATATCTATGTAGATGAGGCCCTTTGGCGGACGCGGATTCATCCGATAAGGCCAGCAGCTAGTTTAAAGCCTGCAGAAGTCAAGCGGCTGCGTGAGCAGATTATTGAAGTTTTGCAGCTGGGGATTGAAAAGAGAGGATCGACCATTCGGACTTACCGCAATGCTTTGGGCGAAGATGGCACGATGCAGGATTTTCTGCAGGTCTATGGAAAGACTGGTCAACCTTGTGCTAGATGCGGCAGCCCGATTGAAAAAATTAAGCTGGGTGGACGCGGTACTCATCTCTGTCCTCATTGTCAGAAAGTGAGGTAGCTGTCATGGCAAGAATGATTGGTATCACTGGCGGCATTGCCTCAGGTAAGTCAACAGTGACAGAGTTTTTGAGGCAGCAGGGCTACCAAGTCATTGATGCGGATCAAGTGGTGCATGAGCTGCAGGAGCCAGGGGAACGGCTTTATCAAGCTCTTTTATCCGCTTTTGGCCCAGCTATCTTACGGGAAGATGGCCGCTTGGATCGGCCTAAGCTGGGAGCTATGATTTTTGGGAATCCCGAACTCTTGGCGCAGTCTAGCCAGCTTCAGAACGAGATTATTCGAGAGGAACTGGCTAGCAGACGAGATTTGCTCGCAGAGACGGAAGATATCTTTTTCATGGATCTTCCCTTGTTATTTGAGCTAGAATATGATAACTGGTTTGACCAAATCTGGCTGGTGGACGTGACGGAGGAAACTCAGCTCAGTCGCCTTATGAATCGAAATGCTCTCAGTCGGGAAGAAGCAGAAAAGCGCATAGCAGCTCAGCTATCTTTACAAGAAAAACGAAAGAGGGCAGACGTGCTGATTGATAATAATGGCTCGCTAGAGGAAGCACGACAGCAGATTCGCGATGCTTTGCAGAAATTAGAAAGAAGATGATTCTATCACGATACAAGTAAATTGGAAACATAATCTGAAAATCGCCTGGTTTGGGAACTTCCTGACAGGTGCCAGCATTTCTCTAGTCACTCCTTTTATGCCCCTATTTGTGGAGCAGCTAGGAGCGCGTGGTCATGAGGTGGAGTATTATGCTGGTCTTGGCATTGCTCTTTCGGCTGTTTCGGCAGCCTTTTTATCCCCTGTCTGGGGTAGTTTGGCTGATCGCTATGGCCGTAAACCTATGATGATTCGGGCAGCTACGGCTATGGTCTTTACCATGGGCGGCATTGCCTTTGTGCCTAATATTTTTTGGCTCTTGGTCTTACGCTTTCTCAACGGCGTTTTTGCGGGCTATGTGCCAAACAGCACAGCCTTGATTGCCAGTCAGGTTCCTAAGGAAAAGACTGGTTATGCGCTGGGAACTTTGGCAACAGGTGTTGTTGCGGGTAATCTTATGGGGCCCTTAATTGGTGGAGTGATTGCTGAAGTTTTTGGTATCCGCAATGTCTTTCTACTGATTGGCTTTTTCTTTCTGATTGCGACCCTGATGACGGCTGCTTTTATCCGAGAAGATTTTAGGCCAATCACCAAGGAAGAGGAGATTGGATTTGGAGAACTAATTCGTCAGATTAGATATCCCAAGCTCTTGCTAACTCTTTTTCTGACTAGCTTTGTTATCCAGTTTGCAGCCCAGTCTATTGGTCCGATTCTTTCCCTTTATATTCGGGAGTTAGGCCAAACGGACAATTTAATTTTTGTATCTGGCCTGATTGTTTCGAGTATGGGACTGTCTAGTATGCTGAGCTCAAGTATTTTAGGTCGGATGGGGGATCGGATGGGCAATCATCGTTTGCTCGTTTTAGCTCAGTTTTATTCCATTATCATTTACCTGCTCTGTGCTCATGCAGGCTCTTCGCTCCAACTCGGTTTTTACCGCTTCTTGTTTGGTTTAGGGACTGGAGCCTTGGTGCCGGGGGTCAATGCTCTATTGAGCAAAATCACGCCTAAGTTTGGGATTTCCCGAATCTTTAGCTACAACCAGATTTTCTTTTATCTGGGTGGTGTCATTGGTCCCATGTCAGGATCGGCTATTGCAGCGACAGCAGGCTATCATTCAGTCTTTTATGCTACAGCAGGCTTAGTGGGACTGAGTCTCCTTATCAACCTTTTTTGTTTTGGAAATTTATTGAAAAAGAAGGAAATCTAGTGCGCGTTAAAATTCATTTGAAATGCTCCAGTTGCGGCAGTCAGAATTATCTGACCAGTAAGAATAGTAAGACTCATCCTGATAAGATTGAGGTATTGAAGTACTGCCCCAAGGAAAGAAAAGTAACCTTACATCTTGAATCTAAGTAGATTTTATGGTAAAATAGAAAGGATCTTAAGGAGTTTTATTTATGTATAGCCTATTATTAACGATTTTAGTCATTTTATCAGGTTTTATTGTCATTGCTATTTTCATGCAACCAACTAAAAACCAATCTAGTAACGTGTTTGATTCGAGTGCCAACGACCTTTTTGAGCGGTCAAAAGCACGGGGATTTGAAGCTGTGATGCAGCGTCTGACAGGATTTTTGATCTTTGTCTGGTTGCTGATTGCCTTGATATTGGCAGTATTATCTAGTAAATAAAATGGGCTCTGACTTTGTCTTGGCCTTTTTTTAAAGTTTAAAAGGGGCAATAACAAGAGTCCCTCATAGTATAGAAAGAAAGTATGAAAGAAGAAATTATAGAATATTTTAAAAAAAAGCAGCAGGCTAGCGTGAATGAGCTGGCGGCTGCTTTGGGGAAAGAGTCTTCCAAGGACTTTAGTGCCTTGGTCAAGATGATCTCCCAAATGGAAAGAAAGCATCAGATTCGCTTTGATGATGAGGGGCGGATTGAGCTTTATGAGAAGAAAAAGCAGGAGCGTCTGACGCTCAAGGGTGTTTTTCATGCCCACAAAAATGGCTTTGGCTTTGTCACCTTGAATGAAGAAGAGGATGATCTTTTTATCAGCCGTAATGATGTCAATCATGCCATTGATGGCGATACGGTGGAAGTAGTCATTACCAAGGTGGCAGATCGTATCAAGGGAACGTCAGCTGAAGCTAAGATTATTGATATTTTGGAGCATAGCCTGACATCAGCTGTTGGCCAGTTGGTGTTGGATGAGGAAAAGCCCAAGTATGCCGGCTATATCCGCTCGAAAAATCAGAAAATCCGCCAGCCTATTTATGTTAAAAAACCAGCCATGGTTTTAGATGGCACAGAGGTACTCAAGGTCGCTATTGACAAATACCCAACCAAGAAACATGATTTCTTTGTGGCTAGCCTCCTTGATGTAGTTGGTCATGTTAATGATCCAGGTATTGATGTACTGGAAGTGCTGGAGTCCATGGATATTGTCTCCGAGTTTCCAGAAAAGGTCTTGGAAGAGGCTGAACGTGTTCCGGATGCACCTTCAGAGAGTGATTTGGAAGGGCGTTTGGACCTGCGCAATGAGATTACCTTCACCATTGATGGAGCGGATGCCAAGGACCTAGACGATGCTGTCCATATCAAGCGTCTGAAAAATGGCAACTTTGAGCTGGGCGTCCATATCGCAGATGTGTCCTACTATGTCAAAGAAGGCTCTGAGCTGGACAAGGAAGCCCTCAATCGGGCGACTTCAGTCTATGTGACCGACCGCGTGGTGCCTATGCTGCCAGAGCGCCTATCAAACGGTATCTGCTCCCTCAATCCAAATGTGGATCGGCTGACCCAGTCGGCTATTATGGAGATTGATGCCAAGGGGCGCGTGGTCAAGCATACCATCACCCAGTCTGTCATTAAAACGACCTTTCGCATGACTTATAGCGATGTCAACGACATCATCGCAGGAGATGATGAGGAAAAGGCTGAGCAGTTCAAGGACATTGTGCCTAGTATTGACAGTATGGTTCGTCTGCATGAGATTCTGGAAAGAATGCGCTTTAAACGCGGTGCGCTCAACTTTGATACCAACGAAGCTAAAATTATCGTCAACAAGGAAGGTAGGCCAGTGGACATTGTCCTGCGTCAGCGTGGGATTGCTGAGCGCATGATTGAGTCCTTTATGCTGGTGGCTAATGAGACGGTGGCTGAGCATTTTGCTAAGCTAAATCTGCCCTTCATCTATCGGATCCACGAGGAGCCTAAGGCTGAGAAGGTGCAGAAGTTTATCGATTACGCCTCTAGCTTTGGGATTCGGATATACGGGACGGCTAGTTCTATGAGTCAGCAGGCTTTGCAGGATATTATGGAAGCGGTCAAAGACCAGCCTTATGAGGATGTCCTATCCATGATGCTTCTGCGCTCCATGCAGCAGGCTCGCTACTCTGAGCACAATCACGGCCACTATGGTCTGGCAGCGGAGTTTTATACGCATTTCACCAGTCCGATTCGCCGCTATCCCGACCTTCTGGTTCACCGAATGGTGCGGGATTATAGCAAGTCTAAGGAAATAGCAGAGCATTTTGAGCAAGTAATTCCAGAGATTGCCAGTCAGTCTTCCAGCCGAGAGCGTCGAGCTATCGAGGCCGAGCGTGAAGTCGAAGCCATGAAGAAGGCTGAGTATATGGAAGAATTTGTTGGGGAAGAGTTTGACGGCGTGGTTTCAAGTGTGGTTAAGTTTGGACTCTTCGTCGAACTGCCTAATACGGTCGAGGGCTTGATTCATGTTACCAACTTGCCAGAGTTTTACAACTACAATGAGCGGACGATGACCCTGCAAGGAGAAAAGTCTGGCGTGGTCTTCAAGGTCGGTCAGCAGATTCGCATCAAGCTGGTCCGAGCGGATAAGGCTACAGGCGAGATTGACTTTGAGTACCTGCCTAGTGAATTTGACCTGGTAGAAAAGACCAGCAAGAGTAGCAGAGGCAAGTCAGGCAGAAAGAGACGTCGTGAGGATGACAAGCGCAGCCATTCTTCCAAAAAAGAAAAAGGCTACAGAGATAAGAAAGATAAGAAGTCCAAGAAAGGCAAAAGCCAGAAGGCATTTTACAAGGAAATAGTCAAGAAAGGAGCCAAGCATGGCAAAGGGAGAAGGAAAGGTCGTCGCGCAAAATAAAAAGGCCAGACACGACTACACCATCGTAGATACCATCGAGGCGGGCATGGTGCTGACAGGGACGGAAATCAAGAGCGTCCGCGCTTCCCGTATCAATCTCAAAGACGGCTTTGCTCAGATCAAGAATGGCGAAGCCTGGCTCAGCAATGTCCATATTGCCCCTTATGAAGAGGGCAATATCTGGAACCAAGAGCCTGAGCGTCGCAGAAAGCTGCTGCTGCATAAGAAGCAGATCCAAAAGCTGGAGCAGGAGACCAAGGGAACTGGCATGACGCTGGTGCCGCTCAAGGTCTATCTCAAGGATGGCTATGCCAAGCTCCTTCTGGGCCTAGCCAAAGGGAAGCATGACTATGATAAGCGCGAGTCCATCAAACGTCGCGAGCAAAACCGCGACATCGCAAGACAAATGAAGAACTTTAATACAAGATGAAAGACTGGGCGACCGGTCTTTTTTAACATTCAACTGTGACTTTGGATTTATGGTATAATGGGAGGGATGAGGAATGTTTTTCGCAAGCTATTTTCACATGGATTGAGAAGAATGAAATACGTTCTTCAGTAAATTACTTGAGGTTAAGGAATGAAAGTTATAAAATCAAAAAAAGTATCTTTTTCATAATTCTTCTTACGGCTTTATTTGGAGCTCTATTCCTTTATCACCAATCGCCAGTAGAAGAGGAGCGTTTTGCATCGGGAAATGCGGTATCTGTTGAAAAACTCAGTTTTGAGCAGTTGGAAGATGAAAAACTTGTATTTGTGACAACTAAGGATTCTGAAAAGAAATTTCAAGGATTAAGAGTTGGACAAAATAAATTTTATATACAAGATTGGAGGTTCGATTATAGTAAAGAAAATAGAGCTGATAGTCGTCAGAATGAAGGAGAGTATTATTTTATTAATGTGTATGATCTAAAGACGAAGAAGTTTAAGAAAAGACTGGATATTTTTGAAATTGTTCGACATTATGATGCTTCGTTGGGGGTTGATTTATCTGGCGATATTCTAAACATTCAAGGTCAGGATTATATTTACATTAGGTTAGTAAAAGAAAACAGCTCAACGAGGTTTAAAGAGATCCTCTTTAATGTAGATACAGAAGAGGTAATTGACTATTCGAAAGAGTTTATTAAACATAAGTTACAGTTTGATGAAGTATCAATTACAAGTGGCTTGGCGGCTTATCTCACTGACTCATACGGTATTGATTCACACTTTACTGATCTCGAACCTTCAATAAGAGAAGGAAAAGAAATACCTAGCAATCTAAATATTTCGCAACTTTACCCTGAGGTTGTTAAAAAAATGAATTCTTTTGAGGGAAAGATTTTTACTCGTCAAGGCAATATTAGCTCAGAGGAATGGTATAATACACTAATGCACTGGTTTGCTCCAGTAGGGCAAGATAAGCTTTCTCTTTCTATAACTGATAAGGAAACTAATGAAGTAACACCTATTAATTCTTATGAAGATTTTTTAAAGTGGAAAGACAAACACCCTGATTAGCATAATAGATTGGATGCTGAAATGTAGTGCTTTTATTAACAAGAAAGTTTGTTTGCGAATCGCGACATCGCAAGACAAATGAAGAACTTTAATACAAGATGAAAGACTGGGTGACCAGTCTTTTTTTAGTTTTATCTTAGTGATTCTCATCTACAGTAGCTATCTTAAATTGTTCGTTGTCGAATTTACCAAACAAAAAAGTTCTGAACAATTTGCCACTTGTCAAGTCTGCTCTTTTCGAGTATGATAAAGACAGTTAAAATTTTGAAGTTTGGCTTTCAGAGAAAGGATTATTTATGACAGAAGAATTGCTAGCTTATAAACGCATGCCGTTGTGGACGGCTGAGACAATGCCAGAAGCTGTAAAGAGAAAGCACAATACCAAAGAGGGAACTTGGGGCAAAATTACTGTTCTCAAGGGACGTCTTAAGTTTGTCGAGATGTCAGAGAAAGGTAAGGAGCTAGCTGAGCACATCTTTGAAGCTGGTCAGGACAATCCTTTTGCCCAACCCCAAGCATGGCACCGTGTTGAAGCCTTGACAGATGATTTGGAGTGGTACTTGGAGTTTTACTGTCGGCCTGAGGATTATTTCCCTAAGAAATACGGTAGCAATCCAGTGCACTCAGAGGTTTTGGAAGCTATGCAGACAGTCCAACCAGGGCGGGCGCTTGATTTAGGCTGTGGTCAAGGTCGTAATGCTCTCTTTCTGGCCAAGCATGGCTTTGACGTAACGGCTGTAGATCAGAATGAGCTGGCACTGGAGATCCTACGTAGCATTGTGGAGCAGGAAGATTTGGATCTGCCAGTGGGTAGCTACGATATCAACTCAGCTAGTCTGACCCAGACTTATGATTTGATCGTTTCCACGGTTGTCCTGATGTTCCTGCAGGCAGAGCGGATTCCAGATATTATCCGCAATATGCAAGAACATACAGCGCTTGGCGGCTACAATCTTATCGTCTGTGCTATGGACACAGAGGACTTCCCTTGCTCTGTTCCCTTCCCATTTACTTTTAAGGAAGGCGAGCTGGCTGAGTATTACAAGGACTGGGAGCTGGTTAAGTACAATGAAAATCCTGGGCACCTCCATCGCCGTGATGAAAACGGCAATCGAATTCAGCTGCGCTTTGCGACTATGCTGGCTAAAAAAGTGAGATAAATTTTTTTAAGCTCAAGTCGGCTCTGCCAAAATCTCTAGTGAATTGCTTATAAAGATTTTATAGCAGGATGTTTTCAGATAAGATAAAAAATAATAGCCTTTCCTCTAAATGAGATGGGGCTATTTTTTGTTTATCTGCTCTGATTTGAGAAAAAAGTAGAGGAAATATAGATTAGATAAAAAATATACACAATTTTATGTAAACGCTTGCAAAAAGATTAGAAAGAGAGTATACTAAAGTAGGAATGTTAAGGTATTACGGTTTATGTTGTTTAGACTGGGAGTTGATTCCAGCCCCGCAGATAGTCAAAAGGAGATAGACTATGAAGAAAATACTGCTCAGACTAATGTTCCTTGCAATGTTAGTTGCTCTTTTGCCTGTTCATGTGGCACAAGCGTGTTCTGCTTTTATTGTCGGTAAAGATCTGACAGCAGATGGCTCTACTCTATTTGGTCGGACAGAGGACTATCCATACGCCCCTGACGGTGGTCGGCACAATCAAAACTATGTAGTTGTGCCAGCTAAGACCTATAAAGATGGCGATAAGATAGAAGATGAGTCAAATGGCTTTACCTATCCGCATTTGGCGAATGAAATGAAATACACAGCTGTCTACGACTCTGATCGTGACAACGGAAGTAACGGAAACTTCGCTGCGCATGGCTTTAATGAACTTGGTGTAGCTATGACAGCGACCGTTTCAGCAACACCAAATGATAAAGTGCTAAAAGAAGATCCACTTGTAAAAGATGGTCTTCCAGAAGCATCATTAGTTGACCTTGCTTTGCCTCGTGCAAAAACAGCACGTGAAGTTATTGAGACAGTTGCGAAAGTTCTGGACGATAAAGGGTCAGCAGAAGGAAATATCATCGTTGCAGCAGATAAGAATGAGCTATGGTATATGGAAATCCTGTCTGGTCACCAATACGTAGCCATCAAATTCCCAACGAATAAGTATGCTGTCTTTGCGAACACTTACTATCTTGGTCACGTTGACTTGAACGATAAGGAAAATGTCATTGCTTCTAAAGATGTGGAAGAAGTAGCTAAAAAAGCAGACAACTATAAGACTGATAAAGATGGCAACTTCATGATTGCTAAATCTTACGGACCTGATGAATATATGGAACGTAACCGTTCACGTACCTATGCAGGTATCAAGTGGATGGATCCACAAGCAAAAGTAAATTATGACGATGAGGCTTTTGATCTCTTGCGTGAACCAACTGATCCAAATAAGAAATACACTGTTCATGATGTAATTGCTGAGCAACGGGATCGTTTTGAAACTTTGCCACAATATAAAGCAGATGACTTAGTTGAAGTCGGTAAGAAGATCGATGGCAATGTTTACAAATATGCGCTAGGTAACGAAAACGTAATCGACGCCCACGTTTATCAAATCAAACCAAACCTACCAAATGCCTTTGGCGGTGTTATGTGGCTGGGTCTGGCACAAAGTCGCAACACACCATATGTACCATTCTATGGTAATGTAGAAGATACTTACGAAGCTTTCAAGAACCGTTCTACTAAATATGACGGAAAATCTTGGTATTGGACTGTTTGGCATATTGACCAAATGGTTATGAAATATCCAGAAATCTTTGGTAACAGTATCCAAGAAAAATGGAAAGAAAAAGAAGCTGAATGGGATAAAGAACAGACCGAACGTGATGCCAAATATGCAAACTACACAGATGAACAAGCCAAAGCCGCTGGACCAGAAGTGACGAAGGAAGCCTTGGAACGCTCAGAAAAAATCTTTAAGGAAATCAAAGCAGTCGAAGCAGAGATGGAAGAAAAGATTAAGAAGGAAAAAGGTAAAGATGCAGATCTTGTCTATACAGGCTATAATAAAGCAAACCTCCTAGCAGAAGCAGAAAAAGGAAAATCAGCGGACAAAGCTAGCGATACGAAGAAAGATAGCTCAAGTCAAACTACTTGGATTGTCATCGGCGTATTGGTTGTGCTAGTTGGTGGATTCTTCGGATACAAACAATTTAATAAGAAGAAGGAGGAAGAATAAATTTTGAAAGAAAAGCTAGAAGTTTAAGACTTCTGGCTTTTTTCCTCTCTCAGATAATAAACCTATATTCTAAAATACTTAGTAAGGAGATGAGGATAGAAGATTAGAATTGTCAAAAAACTAGGCTTCATCTTGCTTTTAGCAGTAAATTGCTATAAAATAGATAGGGTTAAACATCAATACTTTTATATTGCAAATAGGAGAAAAGATGACAAAAAAATTAAAACGTCCAGAGGTGCTTTCACCAGCTGGTACGTTAGAAAAGTTGAAAGTAGCTGTTCGCTATGGAGCAGATGCTGTTTTTATTGGTGGTCAAGCCTATGGTTTGCGCAGTCGTGCGGGGAACTTCACTTTTGAGCAAATGGAAGAAGGTGTCCAATTTGCGGCTGAGCATGGTGCCAAGGTCTATGTAGCGGCCAATATGGTCATGCACGAAGGAAATGAGGCTGGAGCTGGAGAATGGTTCCGTCGTTTGAGAGACATTGGAATCGCGGCTGTTATTGTTTCTGACCCAGCCTTGATTGCGATTGCAGCATCAGAAGCACCTGGTCTGGAAATCCACCTATCGACTCAGGCTAGTGCGACCAACTATGAAACGCTTGAGTTTTGGAAGAACTTAGGCTTGACTCGTGTTGTCCTAGCTCGCGAAGTTTCTATGGCTGAGCTGGCAGAAATTCGCCGACGGACTGACGTTGAAATCGAAGCCTTTGTTCATGGAGCGATGTGTATTTCCTACTCCGGCCGCTGTACGTTATCCAATCACATGAGTATGCGCGACGCTAACCGCGGCGGTTGTTCGCAATCTTGTCGCTGGAAATATGATTTGTATGACATGCCTTTCGGACAAGAACGTAAGAGCTTGAAGGGTGAAATTCCAGAAGAATTTTCTATGTCAGCTGTTGATATGTCCATGATTGACCGCATTCCTGATATGATTGAAAATGGTGTTGATAGCTTGAAAATCGAAGGTCGGATGAAGTCTATTCACTACGTTTCAACGGTGACTAATTGCTACAAAGCAGCTGTGGACGCCTATTTGGAAAGCCCAGAAAAGTTTGAATCTATTAAGCAAGATCTAGTAGATGAAATGTGGAAAGTAGCCCAACGTGAGCTGGCAACTGGCTTTTACTATCATACGCCAACTGAGAATGAGCAGCTTTTCGGGGCCCGTCGTAAGATTCCAGAATACAAATTTGTAGCAGAAGTAGTTGCTTATGATGAGGCTACACAAACTGCGACTATTCGCCAGCGGAATGTCATCCATGAAGGCGATCAGGTGGAATTCTATGGACCTGGTTTCCGCCATTTTGAAACCTATATTACTGATCTCCATGATGAAAAAGGGAATAAGATTGACCGTGCGCCAAACCCAATGGAATTACTGACGATTACAGTTCCGCAGCCAGTCCAACCTGGTGACATGGTCCGTACCCGCAAGGAAGGTTTAATCAATTTGTATAAAGAGGATGGCACTAGTGTGACTGTTCGGGCTTAATCAGGCGCGAAAGTTGGAGCAATGTGCTTATCAAGTAGATATTGCCTACATGGTGGATACGAATTGATAACGGAAGTCCTTATTCTAAAAATTCAGCCATTGGCTTTAAAAATAAAACTCTTCAAATCGCTTTGGATTTGAAGAGTTATTTTTTGGATTTGCGGCTTTCGAGCCGAATATCTTTTCTCTGGGCTTCACGGATGTTATTGGGAACTAGACTGATGCGATGGATATCAGGCACACGGATGATGGTCGTCATGCTTTTTTTGAAATTCTTGACAATCAACTGCTGGCGGTCACGGTCATATTTGACAATATCTCCAGTAAAATTCTTATCCAGAAAAATAACATGGACACCAGAATTTTTTCGAAGAGCCAAGTCAATGGTCTGCAGGATGTGACTGTTGTCATCCTCTTCCTTATTCGTCTTTTTATAATTGATAAACTCATTCGTCTTTTGTAAAATCATTTCGAGATATTTTTTCATAGATAAAATCTCCATAACTTGTTACAATATATTATATAATAAAATAATTAAAAAAGTAAAATCTTTTACGAATAATGAGATAGAAAGTAGAAAAGAGGTAAAGTATGGCAGATTTTAAATTTGAAATCGAGGAAAAATTGCTCGTTTTATCAGAAAATGAAAAAGGTTGGACCAAGGAACTCAACCGCGTAAGTTTTAACGGTGCGCCTGCCAAGTACGATATTCGCACTTGGAGTCCTGGCCACAGCAAGATGGGCAAGGGAATTACCCTTTCCAATGAAGAGTTTCAAGTTCTTTTGGATGCATTTAAAAATGGATAGACGCAAAGTCTATCCGTTTTTATTGTCTGAAAAATAGGGATGAAAAGCCAGACTCCTAAACATAGGAATGCTGATGAGCGTGATTGCGACAATTTTTAAAAGATCGGGAAGAATGAAAGGTGTGACACCAACAGCAATGGCTTTAGAAAATCCCATGTTAGCCAGAAAATGAAGTCCGATTACGCCACCGATAAAAACCAGTGCATCTCCGAGCAAGTTAGCCAAAAGGATCGTGTAAAACTTGCTATCCTGGCTTGTCAGACTGGAAGTAATCAGCGCAAAGAGCAGATATGCCCAAAGGTAGCCCGCGCTTGGACCAATAAGTGCTTGAAATCCACCGCTTCCTCCGGCAAATACCGGCAGACCAATAGCTCCTAGCAGCAGATAAAGCAGCACAGACAAGACAGCCTCGCGGGTTTTAAAAATGGTTGCAATTAAACCTACAGCAAAGGTCTGTAGAGTAATGGGAATCGGTCCAATGGAGAAACTAAACTGAGACAGCACAGTCAATATGGCAGCACCGATTGCAGGGAGAATGAATGAAAAGGATTTGTTCATAATAGTAAACCTCTTTTTTAAAATATGGTAACTATTTTAAAATAAAATAAAAAAAAGTCAAGTCTTTTTACATCAGACTAGACAGTTGTTTGTTTATTTCCGCTTTTTGCGGCTCCGAATGAGGAGGAAGATAAAGGCGATTAACCCAAAAATATTAAAGAAAATAATTCCCAGAGCTGCTAATAATTTTTTCGATTTGCTCATTTCCAATCCCCTTTCTCTTAGTATTTCTTCTTATCATATCAAAAATTCCTCTTCTTGAATAGCAGAAAGTGTAAAAGATAGCTGGCAAGTAAATACAGCAAAAAAATAAGACTGTCTTGAAAAGTTACAATTCATAAGCTTGTTTAGAATAAGTGACCCAGCCGAATAAAAAAGAGGAAGATTCTTTACATAAATCTTCCCTAATTTTAGAATTAATTTAGAATTTCTTGAATGATAATTGAATTTTATGCTTTAAAATAAAGTAAGAAGTCAAAGAATAAATCCAGATAGTGTGACTAGCTCTATCCAAATGGCATAAGACTTCTTTCTTACAAAAATGTAAGATAAAAATCAAAAATGAAAGGATAAGTTATGGTTGCCTTCTCTTCTTTATTTTATGATAATAATGAGCTTTAGAAAGGCCAAAGAAGAAGCTTTTAGCGCATGGTGACAAATTCTTCGGAGCCGGTTGGGTGGATGGCAACGGTAGCGTCGAAATCGGCTTTGGTAGCTCCCATCTTAATAGCAACGGCGAAGCCCTGAATCATTTCATCTACGCCATAGCCAATGCCGTGGAGGCCGACAACTTTTTCATCGTGACCAGCAGTGATAAGCTTAAACTTGGCCTGCTGGCGGTGCTGGGTGACAGCTGAGTACATAGAGGTAAAGCTAGAGGTGTAGACATGAATTTGCTCAACACCATAATCTCGAACAGCTTCTTCCTCCGTCAGCCCCACTGTTCCAATAGCGGGATGGGAGAAGACGACAGTAGGAATCGTTGAGTAATCCATCTTGGCATCTGTCTTGCCGTTAAAGAGGCGCTCAGACAGGGTGCGTCCAGCCTTGATTGCTACTGGTGTCAGCTCTTTTTCGCCCGTCACATCGCCCAAGGCATAGATGCCAGGTACGACAGTATTTTGGTATTCATCCACAGCGATGAAGCCTCGGTCATTTAGGGTAACTCCTGCAGCATCAAGATTGAGCCCTTGGACATTTGGCTTGCGGCCAATAGCCCAAATAATCCGTTCGGCAATATGGCTACTGCCGTCTTGGAAGTAGAGTTGTAGTTGGCCATCGGCCAGTTTTTCCACTCGTTCGGGTATCTTGTGAGCATGAAGACTAGGACCAGATTTTTCCATCTCTGCCACCAATCCGTCAATCAGATAACTATCGAAATTGCGGAGGGGACGGTCACGGCGGACAAAGAGATCCGTATTGACACCTAGAGTATGGAGGACACCAGCAAGCTCCACTGCGATATAGCCTGCTCCGACAACGGCAACAGACTTGGGAAGCTCTTCCCAAGCAAAGACATCATCAGAAGTCTCACCGTATTCGGCACCGGGAATCTGAGGAATGGCTGCATGTGCACCTGTTGCAATGATGATGTGCTTGGCGCGAATCAATTCTCCATTGACTTCGACTGTATGCTTGTCAACGAAATGAGCGCGACCTTCGATCAGTTCAACGCCGTTGCGTTTGAAGCTTCCATCATAGGATGAACGAGCGCGGTCAATGTAGGCTTCCCGGTTTTTTCGCAAGGTAGCAAAGTCAAAGTGCTGATTTTCTGAAGTAAAGCCATAGTCTGGTCCATAGTGCTGGATGGCCTCGGCAATCTGAGCACCGTACCACATGATTTTTTTAGGGACACAACCGACATTGACACAGGTTCCCCCTAATTTCTTTTCTTCAATGACAGCTGCCTTGGCACCATGTTCGCCAGCACGATTCATGGTAGCAATGCCCCCGCTACCCCCGCCAATTGCAATAATATCGAATTCTTTCATAGTTAGATAAAAGCTCCTTTAATCAATATGAAGTAATTGTACCTTTTTTAGAAAATGAATGCAAAAATCTGCTATGTTTTAGAGATTGATTCATGGTTTATGAAGGAAATCCGACCGTTCAGGGAATTTACTTCTTTTCCTATCACAATATGATAGGTTATGATATAATGTAGTATAAAAGAAAAATGGTTTTCATCAAGAGGAGGAAAATAGATGAAAAAGCTGAAAAAATGGCAGCTATTTAGTATTATCGGAGTTGCTGTTGTAGTTGTAGTAGGAGCAATTTCTGCAATGGTCCTGAGCAATCTTAGTTCTACCACAGAACCTAAGGAAGTTGCACCAATTGTGCAGCAGGCAAAAGAAGGTAGCATAGCCTCATCTGTCCTGTTGACGGGGACCGTAACGGCTAACTCAGAGCAATATGTTTATTATGATGCTACCAAGGGCGACTTGGAGTCCGTCCTAGTCAATGTTGGCGACCAAGTAGCTGTAGGCCAAGCACTTGTTCAATATAAGAGCACAGAAGCTCAAGCAAACTATGATGCCGCAGTTCGTGCTGTCAATAAGGCTGACCGTCAGATTAATGACTTACAGACAAATGGGACGACAGTAGAAAAAACTGGCGATGAAGAGACGGATAGTAAGTCCCTTGCTTCTGCTCAACGTACAGTCAATTCTCAACTGGCTGATTTGCGTGATGCACGTTCTGACGCTGTGGATAATATGAACAAGGCACAAGCTTTGTTAAATGCAGCGACTGTTACAAGCACTGTTGAGGGAACAGTAGTAGAAGTAAATCGCGATGTATCCAAATCAACAACAGGAACCAACCAAACCTTGGTGCATATTGTCAGCAACGGCAGTCTTCAAATCAAGGGAGAACTCTCTGAATACAATCTGGCTAATTTGTCAGTTGGACAAGAAGTAACCATTACCTCAAAAGTGTATCCAGATAAAAAATGGACAGGTAAAATTAGCTATATTTCCAACTATCCTAAGGATGGACAGCAAGCTTCATCAACTAATACAGGTGGCGCGGCTTCCTCTGTAAAATATCCATTTACAGTCGATATTACAAGTGAAATTGGTGATTTGAAGCAAGGTTTCTCTGTCAGCGTTGAAGTGAAAAACAATACAAAAGGGATTCTTGTACCGGCAAGCAGTATTATCTCAGACGGAGACAAGAACTACGTTTGGACTGTCGAAAAAGGTAAAGCAAAGAAAGTGGAAGTGACCTTAGGGAATGCTGATGCTGAAAATCAAGAAATCTCATCTGGTTTGACAAAAGACAGTAAAGTTATCACCAATCCAACAGATAGCTTGAAAGATGGTCAAGAGGTGAAAGCGGATGAAAAAACTCATTGATCTACGGAATATTAATAAAACCTATCGGAATGGTGATCAAGAACTTAAAGTTTTAAAAAATATCAATTTGACAGTTGAAGAGGGCGAGTTTGTGGCTATCATGGGGCCGTCTGGTTCCGGGAAGTCCACCCTGATGAATATTATCGGGATGTTGGATCGTCCGTCTACTGGCGAGTATTTTTTAGGAAATGAAGATGTTGCAAACTTGGGTGATAAGAAGTTAGCCAAGGTGCGAAATAATCAAATCGGCTTCGTTTTTCAGCAATTTTTCCTCTTATCTAAATTAAATGCCCTTCAAAATGTAGAACTCCCGCTGATTTATGCAGGGGCGTCACAAGGAAGTCGCAGAAATCTAGCTAAGCAGTATTTAGAAAAAGTAGATTTGGGTACTCGTATGACTCATTTGCCCTCAGAATTGTCTGGGGGGCAGAAGCAACGTGTTGCTATCGCGCGTGCCTTGGTAAATAATCCTTCGATTATTCTTGCTGACGAGCCGACAGGAGCCCTCGATACCAAAACTGGAGAGCAAATCATGGAACTCTTGACGGAGTTGAACGCTGAAGGAAAAACGATTATCATGGTTACTCATGAACCTGAAATTGCTGCCTATGCTAAGCGTCAGATTGTCATTCGTGATGGAGTCATCTCTTCAGATAGTGCTGAGAAGGAGGAACGTGATTAATGCAAAATTTTAAATTTGCCATTAGTTCCATTCTTGGGCATAAGATGCGGGCTTTTCTGACTATGATTGGGATTATCATCGGTGTTGCGTCTGTTGTCGTCATCTTGGCACTGGGAAATGGAATGCAACAGGGAGTCACCAAGAGCATCACCAAAGAACAGAAGTATGTAAGCTTGCTTTATTCTCCCACTAAAAATAATTATACGATGGGAGTTAATTTGATGGAGGTCAATGGTGGTCAAGATGCAGATAGTGAGATACTAGAGGAACCACCTGTTGTCCAAGAATCTTGGGTTAAGGAACTATTGAAGATTGACGGAGTCAAGGGCTATTATGTGACCAACGGTTCGACAGCTGACTTTTCTTATCAGAACAAGAAGTCTGATAAGGTCAACATTACGGGCGTGAATGCTACATTCTTTAAAATTAGAAAATATGAGATTTTAGCTGGACGGACTCTCCTGCCTAGTGACTATCAAAGTTTTTCTAATGTGATGATGATCGATGAGACAGTGGCGAACAGCCTGTTTGGAAGTAGTGCAGAAGCCCTGAATAAAATAGTTTCAGTCGGTGATAGTAACTATCGGGTTGTTGGTATCTATAAGGATCCCAATGCTGGTCAGAGCATGAGTATGAGCTCAGGTAGCGCCCTGATGGCTAATACACAGGTGGCATCTGAATTTCATACAGATGAAATTGCAACTGTCTATATCTATGTGCCAGAAGTGGATCGTATCAACGAAGTTGGTGTAGAAGCAGCCAAAGAATTGACGGCTCTTTCAGGAGCTCGTCAAGGAGAATATCAAATCCTGAATATGGATACCTTGCTGGAGCAGTACAATCAAATCACAGGAACTATGACCGGTGTTATCGGAGCTATTGCAGGAATTTCCCTCTTTGTTGGTGGTATCGGTGTGATGAATATCATGCTAGTATCCGTTACAGAGCGGACACGGGAAATTGGTTTGCGAAAAGCTCTTGGAGCAACGCGTGGAAATATTCTCACGCAGTTCTTGATTGAATCCATGGTATTGACCCTTATCGGTGGCCTGCTTGGTCTTAGCCTTGCCTATGGAATCAATGCTCTGCTAGCTGCAGTCGTACCTGAAAACGTATTTGGAGGCCCACCAGTTGTCTCTGTCACTGCAGCAGTTGGAAGCCTTGTCTTCTCAGCCATGGTTGGGATTGTCTTTGGTATCCTGCCAGCCAATAAAGCATCTAAATTAGATCCGATTGAAGCGTTGAGATATGAATAATGTTAGCAAAAGTCTGGGAAACCAGACTTTTTGTCATGTAAAAAATCCCGATGGAATTCCAGCGGGATTTGTTTTTTAAAATTGTGTAAGTTTGAGATTACTTCATTGTTGGGAAGAGCAATACATCGCGAATCGTAGTCACATCTGTCAGTAACATTACGAGACGGTCGATACCGATTCCGAGGCCTCCAGTTGGTGGCATACCGTATTCCAAAGCTTCAACGTAATCATAGTCGATGCCAGTTGCTTCGTCATCGCCCAGTTCTTTAGCTTTTGCCTGTGCTTCAAAACGAGATAATTGATCAATTGGATCGTTCAGCTCAGTGAAGGCGTTGGCATATTCTTTGGTCATGATGAAGAGCTCAAAGCGGTCCGTGAAGCGTGGGTCTTCTGGGTTTTTCTTAGCCAGAGGTGACACAGCGACAGGGTGACCATAGACAAAGGTTGGCTGAATCAAGGTTTCTTCAACAAATTCTTCAAAGAAAGCATTGATGATGTGTCCAACTTCAGTATAATGTTTTTCAACTGGTACTCTCTTTTCTTTAGCCAAGGAAGCAGCTTCTTCGAAGGTCATATCTTGCCAGAAGTCTACGCCAGTGATCTCTTTAATAGCATCCACCATGTGAACACGTTTGAATGGCTCGTTGATCTTGATCTCAGTGCCTTGGTAGTTGACTGGTCCATCTCCTTTTACAGAAATGGCAGCGTGTTGGATGATGCCTTCTGTCAAGTCCATGATATCTTGGAAGTCCGCATAGGCTTGATAAACCTCGATAGAAGTGAACTCAGGGTTGTGAGTGGCGTCCATCCCTTCGTTACGGAAGATACGGCCAATTTCATAGACGCGTTCCATACCACCGACGATGAGACGTTTCAAGTGAAGCTCAGTTGCAATCCGCAGTACCATGTCAATGTTTTGAGCATTGTGGTGAGTAATGAATGGACGAGCAGCAGCACCGCCTGCTTCGTTGTGGAGAACAGGTGTTTCAACTTCAAGGAAGCCTTGACCATCCAAGTAACGGCGGATTTCTGAGATAATTTTTGAGCGAGTAACAAAGCGCTCAAAGCTTTCACGGTTGGAAATCAAGTCCAAATAACGTTTACGGTAGATAGTTTCTACGTCAGTCAAACCGTGGAATTTCTCTGGAAGGGGACGCAAAGCTTTTGAAAGGTGAGTAATATGCGTTGCTTTGATAGAGAGTTCTCCCATATCTGTGCGCATCACATCGCCTTCAATTCCCAAGAAGTCACCCAAGTCAGCCTTTTTGAAAATCTCATAGTTTTCTTCACCAACTTCGTCCTTACGAACGTAAATCTGGATTTGGCCTTCACGGTCTTGGATGTGGGCGAAGCCGACTTTCCCTTTTCCACGTTTAGTCATCAAACGACCAGCAATAGTTGCTTTTTCGTTTAATTCATGTAATTCTTCTTTGGATTTGTCGTTGTATTTTTCTTTAAGTTGAGCAGAATTTGCAGTACGTTCAAAACGTTTTCCGAAAGGATCAATTCCTTGCTCAGCCAGCGCGGCCATTTTTTCACGGCGAATAATCTGCTGGTCATTTAGTTCTTCAATATGTTCAGTAGTCATTTTCTTCCTCCTAAGGCTTTCCTTTCTATTTTATCACAAAATCAAAGGAAATTCAGCAATAATTATCGATAAAAATAGAAAAACTGCGATGTTTAAAGATTCGCAGTTTTATCTGTTCGCATGTAATCTAAGTTGTTCCAAGCAAGTAACTTGAAAGAGTCAAAGTCGTCTGTTTCCAAAATGGTGACGCTAGCATTGGCCAAGCCTCCGTCCTTACGGAGCAGGGACGTTTCATAACCGAGTAGCCGACGAATACTGGCAGTTAGGTTAGCTCCATGACCGACAATTAGGACATTCTGAAAATCTTTCCCTTTGAGAGACTTCACGAAGGAAATTGTTCGATTGGTGGTTTGAGCGACGGATTCTGCATCAAATAGTTGGGGATCAAACTGGGATAGATCGTGGCGAAAAGCCCACATCTGCTGAGGATAAGTGGCTTCTACAGTAGCAATTTTGGCTCCTTCCAGTTTTCCAAGAGCCCACTCTCTTAGTTGAGGAGTTGGAACAATATCGGTTTGATACTGGTTTTCACTTTGGATGATCTCTGCAGAACGGTAAGCGCGCGGCAAATCGCTGGAGTAGATTTTATCAAATTGAACGTTTGATAAATGCTTGCCCAAGCGCTTGAGCTCATCAATGGATGTCGCCAGCAGTGGAGAATCTCCGCTGGCTCCTTGGAAACGCATTTCTAGATTCCATTCGGTTTTTCCATGTCGGATAAAATACAATTTCATATCAAGGTCCTTCTTTTTCCTTTTGAAGCTAAAAACTTAGTCCTCTTTCAAGTCCGCAAACTGTGCTTGAACAAAGTCAGCCAAGTCCTGAGCCTTGATCTGGATGCTACGGCCGACTTCACCAGCAGAAACAATAATACTTTCGCGACTCAGAGCTGTTTGGTCGATGAAAATGGGGAAGGAGTGCTTTTGGCGAATGCCGACAGGATTATTGGCGCCATGGATGTAACCAGTCGTTTTTTCTAAATCTTTCTGCGGAATCATGCTAACTTTTTTATTGCCTGAAATTTTTGCTAATTTCTTTTCCGACAGATGTTCGGTGATGGGGAGAATGCCAATGACTGTTCCTGTTTTATCACCGTTTAAAGCCAGTGTTTTATAAATGAGTGAGCGGTCAAATTCTTCGGTCAGGTTATCATCCAAAGCGTTAATTTGCAAGCCTTGGTGCTCAATTTTTGCCTTGTTTAAAATTTGCTCGACTAATGTTTTTTTGAGTTTTGTCTTTTTAGCCATTATTTATATTTCTCTTCTAATTGGGACATCCAAATTCCTAGCCAGATACCTAGTCCAAAGAAAAAGGCAGCAAGAACGAGTGTGAAAATGGATACTCCTGCATAACTAATGCTCTCACTGTTGCCACTTTGAGGGAGAACAATGAGCAAGGTACTGGACAATACAATGCCAATGATAAAATGGTAAACGCGGGAATGATAATGTTTCAAAATGTAGTCCATGGCTTTTGAAAAGAGAATCAGAGCCAGAGCGCCACCGATACCGATTGGCAGGAAAGTGCCAAATAAATCCAGGCGTTTAAATCCTGTCAGCATGGGAGTATAGAGTCCTAGAATCAATAGCAGATTTGAAGGGCTGAGTCCCGGAATCAAGATTCCTAAGGCGATAAGGGCACCCGCTAAAACAAAGGATAAGAAGTTAGCTGGTAGTGTTCCCACCATTCCATTCAGTGAGTAGAGGAAGACGCCCGACAAGATGAAACTAAGCCAGAAGGTAATAGTATCAGCTCGATCTCTGTCGGATTCTTTGACAGATTCTTTGATCAGGCTGGGAATGGTGCCGATGATGGCTCCAGCAAAGCCCCAGAGAACGATAACCTTGTAATTATCCAGCAAGAGATTGACTGGATAGGAGAAGGCTGCGATCCCTAAAACCATCCCAATAGCTACAGGAGTGAAGTAGAGAACATTCTCGACAAAATTTTCTTTGATATGGGCTAAAAAGCGAATCATTCGCTCATAAATCCCCAAAATAGCAGCTAATACACCGCCAGACACACCAGGCAGAATGAAGCCAAGCGCGATAATCATTCCTTTTAAAACTCTAGCAATCCATGAAATCATAATATCTCCCTACATGTTTTTTCATTAAACTATTGTACCATAAAGCTACATACTTTTCTGAAAAAAGCAAGAAAAATATCTTGTACAGAGAAAAAAAGATACAAGATTTCCTAACAATTATCTTGCATCTTTTTTATTTTGGTGTTGAAAATAATTTCTTGTAAGTCTCTTTTTTATCCTGTACAGGAGAGAGCTGATTGAGGTCTAAGTTATGTGGGAAACCTTCCAATTTACCTTCTGAGGTATATTGATGTAGGTCATAGGGCTGTTCAGTATTTGGAGCAGCGTTATAGTAGCCGTCATTATAGCCATAAGTCGGAATCCAAACGGCAGTAAATTTTTCAGTCGAGATACTATGCTCTTCCATAAAGTAGGTTCCAATGTAGATACCAATATTCTGAGCTCCAAGACTTTCAAGCTTGGCACGAAAGGCCTCGATTCCTGCGTTCATGTCGCCCATGGTCTTTTCTTCAACATCAAGCCAGTAAAAGGTAGGTTTATATTTCGAAGATGCCTTGTAAAAGCTCTCTGCCTCTTTTTCCATTTCTTTGATATTGCCTGCTGCTATATAAGCATAGACAGCTACAGGGATCCCCCGTTTTTGAAACTCTTGGATATGGGTGGCAAATGATTTGTCAAGTCCATTTAAATGAGTGGCAACATTTTCTTTTTTTGCTTGAGCTCCACTATGCACGCGAATGATAGCACCAGAAATATTTGTTGATAAGGTGTCATAGTCTATTTCGCTGGGCAATTGCCAACCGGAAAGGTCAACGATAGGCTTATTAAGCAATTCTTCCTCAGGTTCGTCTGAAGGAGCTTCCTCCTTTTTTTTCTTGGTTGTCACCTGACTGACTTGAGATTTTTTTGTTTGGGCTTGTCGATTTTGCAGATCAAGCTGGTGTTTGCTTATGACAATATATAGAATAAAGCAAGCAAAGAATAGCAAGAGTGCAAGCGGTTTAATCCTTTTTCTCATACTGTTTCATTGTAACGTAAAATAAATAGAAAAGCAAAGTATTTATCTATATTTCCAGCGAAATACGAAAATGTAATCTGATTGCAATAGAAGATAAAACAATTTGAAATATTTGGATATTTGAGGCGATAAATAAGTAAATATCTATTGAGGCCATCCTAATGCTTTTTTTTCGAATCAAAAAGTGGTATAATGAAGTTCGAATTTTTAGAATAAATTGGTGAAATATGAAAATTGACAAAAAGCATTTATTGAATTACTCAATTTTGATTCCGTACATGCTGTTATCTGGCATTGGCTTGATTGTCGTTTATTCCACGACGAGCCCCATCCTCATTCAAAATGGGCTCAATAGTTTTCGAATGGTCGCCACTCAAGCAGGTTTTTGGCTCTTCAGCTTGGTGATGATTGGGATTATTTACCGAATGAAGCTGGATTTTCTGAAGAGGCCAGGAGTGATTACGTTTGTTATCATAGCTGAAATTATTCTGCTTTTACTCTCACGCTTTATCACAGGAACGATCAATGGGGCACACGGTTGGCTCAAAGTCGGTCCAGTTACTGCTCAGCCAGCAGAATACCTGAAGATTATTTTGGTCTGGTATTTGGCCCTACAGTTTTCTAAGAAACAAGAGCAAATAGAAGTATATGATTATCAAGCAATCACCTTTAATCAGTTGATTCCACGTGCTGTTACGGATTGGCGGGTTATTGTTGCTTTCTTGATAGGCCTGGTGGTTATCATGCCCGACTTAGGCAATGCGACCATTTTGCTCTTAACAGTTTTGATTGTAATTTCCACCAGCGGAATTGCTTACAGATGGTTCTCAACCATGCTTGGCGCTGTTGTAGGAGGGTCGGCAGCAGTTTTAGCGAGTATTTGGTTGATAGGTGTCAAGCGTGTTGAGCAAGTTCCTGTTTTTGGATATGTCGCAAAGCGTTTTAGTGCCTTTTTCAATCCATTTGACGATTTGTCTGGCTCAGGTCACCAGTTGGCCAATTCTTACTATGCCATGAGTAATGGTGGTTGGTTTGGCTTAGGTTTAGGAAACTCCATTGAAAAACGAGGTTATCTACCAGAGGCTCATACCGACTTTGTTTTCTCGATTGTTATTGAGGAAGTTGGATTCTTTGGAGCTACTTTAATTTTAGCCCTGCTCTTTTTCTTGATTTTACGAATTATTCTCGTAGGTACAAGGGCCAAGGATCCATTTAATTCTATGATGGCTTTGGGAATTGGCGGTATGATTCTGATGCAAACCTTTGTCAATATTGGTGGTATTTCGGGCTTGATTCCTTCAACCGGTGTAACCTTCCCGTTCTTATCTCAGGGGGGAAACAGTTTACTGGTTTTATCGGTTGCCATTGCCTTTGTTTTAAATATTGATGCCAATGAGCGACGAAACGTCATGTATCAGGAATTAGAAGTCAGTCAATCCTAAAAGATCTTCTTGTATGTTAGCTCTTCAACAATAGAAAGGTGTAAATAATGTCATTTACAAAATTAGAAAATTATAGCAATAAAGAAATGATTGGAGAAGAAGTTTCTATTTTAACGGACTTGTTGGTAGATATTACCCGAGATATTCTCAGTCCTGACACTTTTGCTAAAATCTCCATGATTGAAGAACTAGCAGTTCAATCTAAATACCAAGAGCTGAAAGCAGTAGTAGAAGAATTATCTACGGATGATATGGTCTATATCTCACGGTATTTTGCTATTTTACCTCTGCTCATCAATATTTCTGAAGATGTTGACTTGGCTTATGAGATTAATCATCAAAATAATATTGACCAAGACTACCTTGGTAAGCTTTCGACGACGATTGATTTGGTTTCAACACGAGAAAATGCACAAGAAATCCTAGAAAATCTAAATGTTGTTCCCGTTTTGACTGCTCATCCGACTCAGGTTCAGCGCAAGACCATGTTGGATTTGACAAATCATATTCACACACTGTTGCGCCAGCATCGTGATGTTAAAGCTGGTTTGGTGAACGAAAAGAAATGGTTAGCCAATCTCCGTCGCTATATCGAGCTGATGATGCAGACCGACATGATTCGGGAAAAGAAACTTAAGGTTACCAATGAAATTACTAACGTTATGGAATACTATAATAGTTCTTTTCTTCAAGCAATTACGAACCTGATGCTAGAGTATAAACGTTTAGCAGAAGAAAAAGGAATCCATTTGGAAAATCCAAAGCCGATCACCATGGGGATGTGGATTGGTGGCGACCGCGATGGAAATCCATTTGTAACCGCTGAAACTCTGAAATTGTCTGCGACGGTGCAGAGCGAAGTTATTCTGAATTACTACATTGACAAGGTTTATACACTCTATCGTAACTTCTCCCTGTCTACTAATCTTTCAAAAACAAGTGAAGCTGTAGCCAAGATGGCAGCTTTGTCAAGCGACAAGTCTGTTTATCGAGAAAATGAGCCTTATCGCCGCGCCTTTCATTATATTCAGTCCAAGTTGATTCAGACCTTGCTTTATCTGAAAGAAGGTAATTTCTCTAGTGAAGGACATCGTTTGGCTGACAAAGCGGAAGCTGTCTTGCATGCCAATGCCACCACTTCAGTCAGCCATAATGGTAGAGAAATCATTCCAAATTATATCCAGTCTAGACTCAGTGATAGCTTAGATGAGTTACGCAAAGAAGAACTCCCATCTTATAAAAATGCGCAAGAGTTTAAGGATGATCTCCTTGTCATCCGTGATTCTTTGTTAGAACACAATGGACAAGCTTTGGTGACTGGAGAACTTACTGAATTGCTACAAGCAGTTGACATTTTTGGTTTCTTCTTGGCCAGCATTGATATGCGTCAGGATTCCAGTGTCCATGAGGCTTGTGTGGCTGAGCTTTTGGCTTCTGCTAATATTGTGAAAGATTACAGCAGCTTGTCAGAGGAAGAAAAATGCCAAGTCCTTCTCAAGCAGCTTCTGGAGGATCCACGGATCTTGTCAGCCACTCATGCACCTAAGTCTGAACTTTTACAAAAAGAATTGGAAATTTTCAAGACGGCTCGTCAGCTTAAGGATGCGATTGGCGAAGATGTTATCAAGCAAAATATTATTTCCCATTCAACTAGTGTATCAGATCTTCTAGAGCTGGCGATTATGCTCAAGGAAGTTGGCTTGATCGATGAGGAAGGTGCGCGTGTGCAGATTGTCCCTCTGTTTGAAACGATTGAGGACCTAGATAATTCCTGCGATACTATGGAAAAATATCTATCTCTGCCAATTGCTCAAAAATGGATTGCTTCTAAAAACAACTACCAAGAAATCATGCTGGGCTACTCAGATAGTAACAAGGATGGTGGCTATTTATCATCGTGCTGGACACTTTACAAGGCTCAGCAACAGCTGACAGCTATTGGTGATAAGTTTGGCGTCAAGATTACCTTCTTCCATGGTCGTGGAGGAACTGTCGGTCGTGGCGGTGGGCCAACATATGAGGCAATCACTTCACAACCATTGCGGAGTATCAATGATCGTATTCGCCTGACAGAGCAGGGTGAGGTCATCGGCAATAAATACGGTAATAAGGATGCTGCTTACTACAATCTGGAAATGCTTGTATCGGCGGCTATTAACCGTATGATAAGCTATAAGAAGAGTGATAGTAATACGACCAATGAATACGAGAGAGTGATGGATCGAGTGGTCGATCGAAGCTACCAAATCTATCGCGATCTAGTCTTTGGTGATGAACGTTTCTACGACTATTTCTTTGAGTCTAGTCCTATTAAGGCCATTTCTAGCTTTAATATCGGTTCTCGTCCAGCGGCCCGTAAAACGATAACTGAAATCGGTGGCCTGAGAGCCATTCCTTGGGTCTTCTCATGGTCTCAAAGTCGGGTTATGTTCCCTGGTTGGTATGGCGTTGGCTCTAGTTTCAAAGAATTTATCGATGAAGATCCTGAAAAGAATCTTGCCTTCCTTCAATTTATGTATCAGAGATGGCCATTCTTCCAGTCCCTCTTGTCAAATGTTGATATGGTGCTGTCCAAGTCCAATATGAATATCGCTTTTGAATATGCGCAACTTTGTGAAGACCAAAATGTACGCGATATTTTCAATACAATCCTAGACGAATGGCAGTTGACCAAGGATGTTATCTTGGCGATTGAAGGCCATGACGAGCTCTTAGCAGAAAATGCCTATCTCAAGGATAGTTTGAACTATCGGATGCCCTATTTCAATGTTTTGAACTATATCCAGCTTGAGCTGATCAAGCGTCAGCGGCGAGGAGAACTTTCACCAGAACAAGAACGTTTGATCCACATTACCATCAATGGAATTGCGACAGGTCTACGAAATTCTGGTTGATGCACAAGGAGCTTTAAAAGAACTCAATAAGAAATCGGCTTCTGAGCCGATTTTTTATTGAGTTTAAACTATTTTGAGTCAATAACTCATTTCCTGCGATTCGTGTAAATAAAAAATGAAAAAGTTTTCATATCTGTACGCTAAAATACTTGAAAGTGTTTACAATTAGTGATACAATGATAAGTGTAGAAAAATGAAAACGATATTTTCAACAAAAGAAAGGAAACTATATGAACACAGACGACACAGTAACCATTTATGATGTCGCCCGTGAAGCGGGAGTTTCAATGGCGACAGTCAGCCGAGTTGTAAATGGTAACAAGAATGTAAAAGAAAATACACGAAAAAAAGTACTAGAAGTAATTGAGCGTCTTGACTATCGTCCTAATGCAGTTGCCCGTGGTTTGGCCAGCAAAAAGACGACCACAGTTGGTGTTGTAATTCCTAATATCACGAATAGTTACTTCTCTACTTTAGCCAAAGGGATTGATGATATTGCCGAAATGTATAAGTACAATATCGTCCTGGCAAACAGCGATGAAGATGATGACAAGGAAGTTTCGGTTGTTAATACCCTTTTCTCTAAGCAAGTAGATGGTATTATTTTTATGGGTTACCATCTGACAGAGAAAATTCGCTCAGAGTTTTCACGTTCACGAACACCAGTGGTTCTAGCGGGCACGGTGGATGTAGAACATCAGTTACCAAGTGTCAATATTGATTATAAACAGGCAACCGTTGATGCTGTGGAACTATTGGCTAAACGAAACAAGAAAATTGCTTTTGTCAGCGGTCCTTTGGTAGATGATATCAATGGTAAAATCCGCTTGTCTGGCTACAAAGAAGCTCTGAAAGGCAAGAAAATTTCATACAGCGAAGGTTTGGTCTTCGAATCTAAGTATAGCTACGATGATGGTTATCATCTAGCTGAACGTCTGATTGCTTCAAAGGCAACGGCGGCTTTTGTGACCGGAGATGAGTTGGCAGCAGGTTTGCTTAATGGTTTGGCTGATCGAGGTGTTCGTATTCCTGAAGACTTTGAAATCATTACTAGCGATGATTCGCAAATCGCTCGCTTTACTCGCCCTAATCTGTCTACTATTGGACAACCTCTGTATGACATCGGCGCGATTAGTATGCGGATGCTGACAAAGATTATGCATAAAGAAGAGTTGGAAGAGCGTGAAGTCCTCCTAGCTCATACGATCAATGAACGTAAATCAACTCGTAAATAATAAAATTGATTCGGCATGGGACAGAATTAAATTTTGAAAGAATTTAGTTCTGTCTCATTTTTTGTTTTAGTTAAACACAGTTGCCGGATATAAGAGATTCTGAGTTTCTTCTTTACAGAAATTTAGGTATAATAGAAGCAGGAATGCTGAAATTAGTTCTTGTTCTACTTACTTGACTGACGAAGGTTAAGAAGAAATAGGCTAGTTAGAGCTTGGGATAGATTTTCAGTAAAACGAAAAAATAAAGAAGTGAAAATGAAAATTTTTTGTCTTCTTTTGATTAATAGGGATCATTTGCGGCGGTTTATAGCTTGCCGAATCATTTATCGTAGCTGTATCAAGGAGAATTTTGTGATTACACAACTAGATACCAAGACTGTTTATAGCTTTATGGATAGTTTAGTCTCTATCAAAAAATATGTTCAACGGTCCAAGGACTTGGGCTACAAAAGTCTAGGCATGATGGATGTGGACAATCTTTATGGGGCTTATCATTTTCTAGAGGAGGCAAAAGCGGCAGGACTTCAGCCCTTGCTCGGTCTAGAAATGGAAATTTTAAAAGATGGTAATCTTCTCAATCTGAGACTGTTGGCCTTGGATAGTCAGGGGTATCGCAATTTGATGAAGATTTCGACTCTGAAAATGATGAATCGTCAAAATTGGGAAGACTTTCAACATCTTTTTAAGGGGCTGGCTCTGATTGTACCAATCTTTGAAGGTGTGGATCAGCTTGATTTGGGCTTGGACTTTTATGTTGGGGTCTTTCCAGATACGCCAAGGCAGGAATTGACTAGACCAGTCCTGCCCTTGCATACGGTTCGCTACTTTGAGCAAGGAGATTTAGAAACCTTGCAAATGCTGAGGGCGATTCGGGACAATATCAGCTTGCGAGAGGTCGGTCATCTGTCAAACCATGAATTTTTATTAGCCCCAGCCTCTTTAGTGGAAGCTTTCGCTGAAAACTTTCCAGAGAGTTTGACCAACTTGGAGAAATTGGTGGCTGATGTTCACTATGAAATCAACACCGAGTTGAAGCTTCCGCGCTTCAATCCTGAGCGTCCTGCTGTAGAGGAGCTGCGAGAATTGGCTGAGGCGGGATTGGCCAAGTGGGGTCTTGCAGGGGAAGACTATCAAGCAAGGCTGGATCAGGAGCTGGATGTCATTCATCAGATGGGCTTTGATGATTATTTCCTTATTGTCTGGGATTTGCTGCGCTTTGGCCGCAGTCAAGGTTATTACATGGGGATGGGACGTGGCTCTGCAGTTGGCAGTTTAGTAGCCTATGCTTTGGAAATTACAGGCATTGACCCAGTAGAAAAGAATCTGCTGTTTGAACGTTTCCTAAATCTGGAGCGCTATACCATGCCCGATATTGATATTGATATTCCCGATGTGTATCGGCCGGAGTTTATCCGCTATGTCCGAGATCGTTATGGTAGCATGCATGCAGCCCAGATTGTGACCTACTCAACCTTTGGAGCCAAGCAGGCCATCCGAGATGTCTTTAAGCGCTTTGGTTTGCCAGAGTACGAGCTGACCAATATGACCAAAAAAATCGGCTTTCGAGATAAATTAACCACTGCTTATGAGCGAAATATAGCTTTTCGTCAGATTATCAATAGCAAACTAGAATACCAGAAGGCCTTTGAAATTGCCAAAAAAATCGAAGGAAATCCACGTCAGACCTCAATCCATGCTGCTGGTGTCGTCATGAGTGACGATGATTTGACCAATCAGATTCCTTTAAAATATGGGGAAGACATGTATATCACCCAGTACGATGCCCATGGTGTGGAAAGCAATGGACTGCTTAAGATGGACTTTCTGGGCCTGCGTAATTTAACCTTTGTCCAGCGGATGAAAGAAGCAGCTCTATACAAATACGGAGTTGATATTGATATTGCTGGTATTGACCTGGAAGATGAGGAAACTCTACGCCTCTTTGCAGCGGGTAATACCAAGGGTATTTTCCAGTTTGAACAAGCGGGTGCCATCAGTCTTTTGAAAAGAGTCCAACCCGTCCAGTTTGAAGAAGTAGTGGCTACCACCTCTCTCAATCGTCCCGGAGCTAGTGACTATATTGATAACTTTGTCAAGCGCAAGCATGGTCGCGAGCGCGTGGAGATGATTGATCCGAGCTTGGAGGATATCTTGGCTCCAACCTATGGCATCATGCTTTACCAAGAGCAGGTCATGCAGGTCGCCCAGCGTTTTGGTGGTTTTAGTCTGGGGAAGGCCGATATTTTACGACGAGCGATGGGCAAGAAAAATGCTGCTGAAATGCATGAAATGGAGGAAGAATTTGTCAGGGGAGCTGTCAGATTGGGGCACTCAGAGACCAAGGCCAAGGAAGTCTTTGCGGTCATGGAGAAATTTGCTGGTTATGGCTTCAACCGCAGTCATGCCTATGCTTACTCGGCTCTAGCTTTTCAGTTGGCCTATTTCAAGGCTCATTATCCAGACATCTTCTTTGATGTCATGCTTAATTATTCTAGCTCGGACTATATAACAGATGCACTCGGCTTTGGCTTTGAGCTAGCTCCCTTGACCATCCATAACATTCCCTATAAAGATAAGTTTCAGGAGCGGAAAATCTATCTTGGTTTGAAAAATATTAAGGGCTTGCCAAGGGATTTTGCTTTCTGGATCATAGAAGAGCGTCAAAAGCATCCCTTTAGCAGTGTGGAAGATTTCATTTTACGCCTGCCTCAGAGTTATCATAAGTTGCCACTTTTAAGTCCTTTGGTGCAATTAGGGCTCTTTGATGTTTTTGAGCCCAATCGCCAGAAGATTTTGCACAATCTACCGAATCTTTTTGTCTTTGCAGATGAGCTGGGGAGTTTATTTGCTGATACTAGCTATTCATGGACGGATGCTGAGGATTTTACTGCTGCAGAAAAATTTGAGCAGGAGCAAGCCTTGATTGGAATTGGCCTTAGTGATCACCCGCTCATTAGCCTAGCTAAGAAAGCTCATCATCCTTTTGTCTGGATTGAAGAGTTGGCGGAAAATGGCAAGGCGACCATTCTAGTAGAAGTCCAGTCGATCAAGATTATTCGCACCAAAAATGGTGAAAATATGGCCTTTATGCAGGTGACGGATACCAAGAAAAAGTTAGATGTCACTTTATTTCCAGAGGTTTACCGCCGCTTTGCTCAACTAATCCAAGAAAAAGGCTATTACTATCTGACTGGAAAAATTCAGGAGAGGGATGGCCGACTACAGATGGTTCTATCAGAGGTGGAGAAAGCAAGCTCAGAACGCTTTTGGATCCAATTAGCTGATACTAGTCACGACAGGCAGATTGCGGAGATCCTGCAGCGATACCCTGGGGATATTCCCGTGGTGCTACGCTATGAGAATGACAAGAAAACGGTTCCTGCAACAGGCTTTCAAGTTCAAAAATCAGACCAACTTCAAGCTGAACTAGAAAATTACAGCATGAAAACGGTTTTTCGGTAAAAAATCAGGAAAATAAGAGAATTTTTATTCTGATTGTGGTATAATCTATAAGAATGTTAAAAAGATAAAGGAGCACATTACGAAATGAAACGTATTGCTGTTTTGACCAGTGGTGGAGATGCCCCTGGTATGAATGCTGCTATTCGTGCAGTCGTTCGTAAAGCAATTTCCGAAGGAATGGAAGTTTATGGGATTTATGGCGGCTACGCTGGAATGGTTGCTGGTGATATTTATCCACTTGATGCGACTTCAGTTGGAGACATTATTTCTCGTGGAGGAACTTTCCTTCATTCAGCGCGCTACCCTGAGTTTGCAAAACTTGAAGGGCAATTAAAGGGAATCGAACAACTGAAGAAACACGGTATTGAAGGTGTAGTTGTTATCGGTGGAGACGGTTCTTACCATGGTGCGATGCGCTTAACAGAGCATGGCTTCCCAGCTGTTGGTGTACCTGGAACTATTGACAATGACATTGTCGGAACAGATTTCACTATCGGTTTTGATACTGCTGTTACAACTGCAATGGATGCGATCGACAAGATCCGTGATACATCATCCAGTCACCGTCGTACTTTCGTTGTTGAAGTAATGGGACGTAACGCTGGTGATATTGCACTTTGGGCAGGTATTGCTACAGGTGCAGATGAAATTATCATTCCTGAAGAAGGCTTCAAGATTGAAGATATCGTTGCCAGCATCAAACGTGGCTATGAAAAAGGTAAGAAGCATAATATCATTGTTCTTGCTGAAGGTGTTATGTCAGCAGATGAGTTTGGCAAAAAGCTGAAAGAAGCTGGTGATACTAGCGATCTTCGTGTGACCGAACTTGGTCACATCCAACGTGGTGGTTCACCAACTGCTCGCGACCGTGTATTGGCTTCTCGTATGGGAGCGCATGCCGTTAAACTACTTAAAGAAGGTATCGGTGGTGTTGCCGTAGGTATCCGTAATGAAAAAATGGTGGAAAGCCCAATCTTGGGAACTGCTGAAGAAGGCGCACTCTTTAGCCTGACTGCAGACGGCAAAATCGTTGTCAACAATCCACATAAAGCTGATATCGGCTTAGCAGAGCTCAATCGCAGCATTAATATTTAATTGGTCAATCAGGGGTGAAATCCCCAAATAGTAGAAGGAGTTTCTTAATATCATGAACAAACGCGTAAAAATCGTTGCAACTTTAGGTCCTGCGGTAGAAATCCGTGGCGGTAAAAAATTCGGTGAAGACGGATACTGGGGTGAAAAACTGGACGTTGAAGCTTCAGCTCAAAATATTGCAAAATTGATTGAAGCAGGAGCAAACACTTTCCGTTTCAACTTCTCACACGGTGACCATCAAGAACAAGGTGAGCGTATGGCAACTGTTAAACGTGCGGAAGAAATCGCTGGTAAAAAAGTTGGTTTCCTTCTTGACACTAAAGGTCCAGAAATCCGTACAGAATTGTTCGAAGGTGACGCAAAAGAGTACTCATACAAAACTGGTGAAAAAATCCGCGTTGCGACAAAACAAGGAATCAAATCAACTCGCGATGTGATTGCTTTGAACGTTGCTGGTGGACTTGATATCTACGATGATGTTGAAGTAGGTCGCCAAGTATTGGTTGACGATGGTAAACTTGGTCTTCGCGTTGTAGAAAAAGACGATGCAAGCCGTGAATTTGTAGTTGAAGTTGAAAATGACGGTGTTATCGCTAAACAAAAAGGTGTGAACATCCCTAACACTAAAATTCCTTTCCCAGCACTTGCTGAGCGTGACAATGACGATATCCGCTTCGGTCTTGAGCAAGGAATCAACTTCATCGCGATTTCATTTGTACGTACTGCAAAAGACGTTAACGAAGTTCGTGCAATCTGTGAAGAAACTGGTAACGGACATGTTCAATTGTTCGCTAAAATCGAAAACCAACAAGGTATCGACAACTTGGATGAAATCATCGAAGCTGCTGACGGTATCATGATCGCTCGTGGTGACATGGGTATCGAAGTACCATTCGAAATGGTTCCAGTTTACCAAAAAATGATCATCACTAAAGTCAATGCAGCTGGTAAAGTTGTTATCACAGCAACAAACATGCTTGAAACAATGACTGAGAAACCACGTGCAACTCGTTCAGAAGTATCAGACGTATTTAACGCTGTTATCGATGGAACTGACGCTACAATGCTTTCAGGTGAGTCTGCAAACGGTAAATACCCACTTGAGTCAGTAACTACAATGGCTACAATCGACAAGAATGCTCAAACTCTTCTTAACGAATACGGACGTTTGAACTCAGATACTTTCGAACGTAACTCTAAGACAGAAGTTATGGCTTCAGCTGTTAAAGATGCTACTAACTCAATGAATATCAAATTGGTTGTTACTTTGACTAAGACTGGTCACACTGCTCGTTTGATCTCTAAATACCGTCCAAATGCTGATATCTTGGCATTGACATTCGATGAATTGACAGAACGTGGCTTGATGTTGAACTGGGGTGTTATCCCAATGTTGACAGAAGCACCTTCATCAACTGATGATATGTTCGAAATTGCTGAACGTAAAGCAGTTGAAGCAGGTCTTGTTGAGTCTGGTGACGATATCGTTATCGTTGCAGGTGTACCACTTGGCGAAGCTGTTCGTACAAACACAATGCGTATCCGTACAGTACGTTAATTTATTTCATAGTATGCAAAAACCGATAGATCCATTCTATCGGTTTATTTTTTGTTCTAGAATTTTTAATTGATTTCGTAATTGTGAAAACTTCAAAATAAGAATATTAACATTTTGCATATCAAAAAGGAGAAGAACCTTATGATCTTCTCCAGATTTTATATTTTCTTCAATTGACCACATTTATAAGGAATAAAAACAATAGTGTAACTATGATAATTATGGATTATCGTTACACTATTAGTTAGTAGATACTCTCTATATCACTTTTTCTCTTTTCTAGATTCTAATACCCAACCGATGATCCAGCAGCAGACGAGCAGATAATTTTCAATCCAGCCCAGTAGGTTGGTTTGATTCGCTTTTTCAAGATAGCCCAGCAGATGGTTGGTACCAAAGCCCAGTCCACCCAGAATCAGTGCTAGCAAGGTCATACGCAGATAGAACCAATCATATTTTATGTTGGTGGCAATGACTAAAGGCAGAATAGCCAGATTCCAGAAACCTATTTCCCGCTGCCAGTAGGGAGCTAGACCATAGATGGACTCATTGCCCAAGAGTTGGGGCTGGAAAATCTGAATCATAGCCGCGCCCAGCATAGCTAAGATCAGTAAAATGAAAGTCACTCGTAAAAATTTATTCATACTTATCTCCTTTCTTCTTTGTCGATTATAATGTTTTTGAAAATGATTTTCAAGTTTTCATTTTTTACAAAAGAAAGCTCTAATAAAATATTTTACAGCCAAGTCCTATCTTTTTAGGTGATTTTGTGGTATACTAGATTGGTTGCAGAAATACAGTTTTTCTATTCAGTGGGAACTAGCGACCGAGTCGGCGCTTTTTTAGTGCCTGGACTTGAGAGACCATATTTATGAAGAGAAGAGCGAATACTCTCAGGAAATCGAGATTTAGCAAGAGAAAAGCACTTGGTATGTTTCGATAGTTGAGTATTAAAAGCCTTATAAGGTGGCTTCGCACCGCCTTTAGAAAGAAGAAGAACATTGAAATTTAATGAATTACATTTATCTACTGAATTACTAGCAGAGATTGAAAAAGCTGGTTTTGTAGAAGCAAGCCCTATCCAAGAACAGACGATTCCACTTGCCATGGCAGGTAAGGATGTCATTGGTCAGGCCCAGACAGGGACAGGAAAGACAGCAGCTTTTGGTTTTCCAACGCTGGAAAAGATTGATACCGATAATCCTGCTGTGCAGGCGTTGGTTATCGCTCCAACCCGTGAATTGGCTGTTCAGAGTCAGGAAGAGCTGTTCCGTTTTGGTCGCAGCAAGGGAGTCAAAGTGCGTTCTGTCTATGGTGGCTCCAGCATTGAAAAGCAAATTAAAGCCCTCAAATCAGGTGCTCATATCGTCGTAGGAACACCTGGCCGTCTCTTGGATTTGATTAAGCGCAAGGCGCTTAAGCTGAGTCAGATTGAAACCTTAATCTTGGACGAAGCGGATGAAATGCTTAACATGGGCTTTTTGGAAGATATTGAGTCTATCATTTCACGTGTGCCAGAAGAGCGTCAGACCTTGCTCTTTTCAGCGACCATGCCGGATGCTATCAAGCGCATCGGTGTCAAGTTTATGAAGGAGCCTGAGCATGTCAAGATTGCTGCCAAGGAATTGACGACGGAGCTAGTAGACCAGTATTATATCCGTGTCAAAGAAAATGAAAAATTTGATACCATGACCCGCCTGATGGACGTGGAGCAGCCAGAGCTGTCTATCGTTTTTGGTCGGACCAAGCGTCGGGTGGATGAGCTGACTCGCGGTCTGAAAATCCGTGGCTTCCGCGCAGAGGGTATCCATGGTGATTTGGACCAAGGCAAGCGCCTCCGCGTTCTGCGCGACTTTAAAAACGGCAATTTGGATGTCTTGGTGGCGACAGATGTGGCAGCGCGTGGATTGGATATTTCTGGTGTGACCCATGTCTACAACTATGACATACCACAGGATCCAGAAAGTTATGTTCACCGGATTGGTCGGACTGGTCGTGCCGGTAAGTCAGGTCAGTCGATCACTTTCGTAGCGCCAAATGAAATGGGCTATCTGCAGATTATCGAAAATCTGACCAAGAAACGTATGAAAGGCCTTAAGCCAGCGACTGCAGAGGAAGCTTTCCAAGCTAAGAAAAGAGTTGCCCTTAAGAAGATTGAACGCGATTTTGCGGACGAAAGCATCCACTCTAACTTTGAGAAATTTAGCAAGGATGCCCGCAAGCTAGCAGCAGAATTTAGCCCAGAAGAGCTGGCTATGTATATCCTCAGCTTGACGGTGCAGGATCCAGATGCCCTTCCTGAAGTAGAAATTGCCCGTGAAAAACCATTGCCATTTAAACCGTCTGGCGGAGGCTTTGGCGGAAAAGGGAAGAGTGGCCGTGGCAACGGTCGTCGAGGTGACCAAGGTCGTGATCGTCGTGGTGGACGCGAAGACCGAGATGGCGGGCGTCGTGACTTTAAACGCAAGTCAAATAAGAATAGTCGTGATTTCGAAAGCAGAGGGAACAAGCGTCCGCACCGTACTTCTAGTGAAAAGAAAAACGGCTTTGTTATCCGTAATAAAGGCGATAAATAAACAGAAAATCCGATGTCATTAGACATTGGATTTTTTGATTGAGGAGAATCTCGATATCTTCCATGATTTGTTTGAAAAAGGCACAATGAAAACGCATAATCAAACAATATTCGATTTTTTTGAAAAAAAGTATACATTTTTTTGTTTATATGAGAAAATTGTAGTATAATGATATAAGTAATGGTGCATGGACATTAAGGTGATTTGAAGTGTCTAAGGAACCTGACAAGAAAAATAGACTTTATGAGAAGTCTCTAGACATCAACCACAAGGAGGATTGTACATGAAGGAAAGTCGTCATAAAGTGATCTTACAAGAGCTGGACCAGACGGGAGTTGTGTCTGTAAAGAACCTGAAGGAATTGCTGAATGTAACAGATATGACCATTCGGCGAGATTTGATTGATCTTGAGAAGCAAGGACTTTTGATTCGGGTGCATGGTGGGGCTCATAAAAAGGTGAAAGATAGCTTGAATGAAGCTTCGCATTCTGAAAAAACGATGTTAAATATCGAAGAAAAGAAGCTGATTGCCAAAAAATGTGCGGATCTGATTGCTGAAGGGGACACGGTTTTTATCGGATCAGGTACTACGACGGATTTTATAGGCGATTATTTAGAAGGGAAAAATATCAGCATTGTGACCAACTCTCTCCCTATTTTCGAAAAGTTGAAGGATTACCCTAATTTTGATTTGATTTTGATCGGAGGACGCTATCGGGTCAAGACCCAGACTTTTGTAGGGCAGTTTGCTAATAAACTTCTACGAGAAATCAAGGTATCAAAGGCCTTTATTGGAGTGAACGGCATTGATGGTCACAATGTGACGACTGCCAATGAAGAAGAGGGTAATGGAAATGCCATTATTCTCAACAATGCAATTGAAAAATACATCGTTGCAGATAATAGCAAATTTGATAGCTATTCTTTCTATAGTTTTTACCGTTTAGACAATATTGACGCGATTGTAACGGATGACCATATCTCTCCGAAAGTGAGAGCAAAATATAGTTCTTACACCAAGGTCCTCTGATTTGATCGCGTTGTCATGAATGTTAATTTGAGATTCTGAAAGCTGCGAAATTCGCAGCTTTTATTTCGTGTTTCAAATGAATTGCATTTAACAGTAGACGGAAAGTCTTTGTATATCAACTTAGACTTGCTAAGGATATTTTTATGACTCGTGTTATTCGTCAGCCATGCAGAATGACGAAATGTTCTATCTCCATATGAACATTAAAATTTTAAGTTATTAGATAAATAAACAAAAAATAACAAAACAAACTATTGACAGCGCTATCACATAATGATATAATTAATTAAACGAACAAAAAGAAACAAAAGGAGAGATGATAAAATGGCGCTTGCCCAATTATTTGATGAAAATCTAGTGTTTTGTTTACATGCAGAAAATCAAGAAGATCTTTTTCATCAAGTAGCTGATTTGTTAGAAGAAAGAGAAATTGTAACTTCTTCTTATCGAAACGCTTTACTTGAAAGAGAAAAGGCGTTTCCAACTGGATTGGATATGGAATTTTTAGGTAAGGAATTGCCGAATGTTGCCATACCTCATACGGATATTGCGCATAATCTGACTGAAAATGTGGTAGTCGTTAAGCTAGATCAGCCTGTAACCTTCCACAATATGATTTCTCCTACGCAAACCG
Organism: Streptococcus cristatus; assembly: GCF_003943515.1. Taxonomy (GTDB): domain Bacteria; phylum Bacillota; class Bacilli; order Lactobacillales; family Streptococcaceae; genus Streptococcus; species Streptococcus cristatus_D. Next base: position 74,400 of record NZ_RJPT01000005.1, read on the forward strand.
TTGAAGTGTCTCTCTTGTTCTTTATTATCAACAACTCTAGCTCAAGCCAGACCAATATCTTAGCACAGTTAATGGATTTCTTCACTAGCGAAGGAAATCTAGCTGGTTTAGCTTCTTTGAACTCAAAAGAAGAGTTGTTCCAATATATTTCAAAAGTTATTAAATAAATAAATCGGAGGATTTTATTATGATTAAAATTTTAGCAGCCTGCGGAGCAGGGGTAAACTCAAGTCACCAAATCAAGAGTGCTCTTGAGGAAGAGTTGTCAAACCGCGGTTATGATGTACATTGTGATGCCGTGATGGTCAAGGATGTTAATGAAGATCTAATGCAAGGTTATGATATCTTCACGCCAATCGCTGCAACAGATCTTGGTTTTGAACCAGGAATCCCAGTTATCGAAGCTGGACCAATCTTGTTCCGTATTCCTGCAATGAGCGCTCCAGTGTTTGACAATATTGAAGCAGCGATTAAAGAGCACGGACTAAGTTAATCTATTCTTTATCTTGTTAACATTCATATAACAAAAAAAGGGAGGAATTATTATGGATGTCATTATTGACCTAGCCAATAAGATTTTCAAGCCAGTCTTGGAAATGGGTGGTCCTATCATCATGCTGATCATCTTGACAGTATTGGCTTTACTATTTGGAGTGAAATTCTCCAAAGCGCTTGAAGGTGGTATCAAACTTGCCATCGCTCTTACTGGTATCGGTGCCATCATCGGTATGCTCAACGGAGCTTTCTCAGCATCACTTGCTAAATTCGTTGAGAACACTGGTATTCAGTTGAACATCACTGACGTTGGTTGGGCACCGCTTGCAACTATCACTTGGGGTTCTCCATGGACCTTGTACTTCTTGCTCATCATGCTCATTGTCAATGTTGTGATGTTAGCTATAAAGAAAACAGATACATTGGATGTGGATATCTTTGATATTTGGCACTTGTCAATCACTGGCTTGCTCATCAAATGGTATGCAGATAAGAGCCATGTAAGTCCTGCCGTATCACTTTTGATTGCAACTTTAGCAGTTGTCTTGGTTGGTGTCTTGAAGATTATCAACTCTGACTTGATGAAACCAACTTTTGATGATTTGTTGAATGCGCCAAGTTCATCACCAATGACTTCAACTCACATGAACTACATGATGAACCCTGTTATCATGGTTTTGGATAAGATTTTTGACAAATTCTTCCCTGGGTTGGACAAATATGACTTTGATGCTGCCGCTTTGAACAAGAAAATCGGTTTCTGGGGATCTAAATTCTTCATCGGTTTCCTTCTTGGTGTCGTTATCGGTATCATGGGAACTCCGCACCCAGTGTCTGACGTTGCCGAAGCAGCAAAATGGTCACTTGTTATCAAAGGATGGTTGTCTCTTGGTTTGACTGCCGGTGTCTGCTTGGAGCTCTTCTCACTTATCGGATCATGGTTTATCGCAGCCGTTGAACCACTTTCACAAGGTATTACTAACGTAGCAACAAAACGTCTTCAAGGACGTAAATTCAACATTGGTCTTGACTGGCCATTTATCGCTGGTCGTGCAGAAATCTGGGCCTGCGCTAACGTACTTGCCCCAATCATGTTGATTGAAGCAGTTCTGCTTTCTAATGTAGGAAACGGTATCTTGCCGTTGGCTGGTATCATCGCAATGGGTGTAACACCTGCCCTTCTGGTTGTTACTCGTGGTAAATTGCTTCGTATGATTGTCTTTGGAACTCTCTTGTTACCACTCTTCCTTCTCTCAGGTACACTCATTGCACCATTTGCAACAGAACTTGCTAAAGGTGTAGGTGCTTTCCCTGAAGGAGTTAGCCAAACTCAATTGATTACTCACTCAACACTTGAAGGACCAATCGAAAAACTTTTGGGTTGGACTATTGGTAATACTACTACAGGTGATATCAAAGCAATCATTGGTGCTATTGTCTTCCTTGGTGCTTATATTGGAATCTTTGCTTGGTACAGAAAGCAAATGATCAAACGGAATGCAGAATACGCAGCAAAAGCAAAATAATATCCGTTAACTATTGTTAAATATTGTAAGACTTGGGAGGCTAGATTGTCCATTTCCAAATGGGAATGTTGATAATCTAGCTTTTCCTATGTAATGAATAGAAAAGGCTAAGCAGAGAGAAGTCAGAAGCCTGCCTTTTTCTCTGAAATAGAGAGGAGATTTGGATGGTGATCGCGCTAGAAAATGATGAATTGACAGTGCAGTTTGAGAAATTGGGAGGAGCACTTTCTTCAATCAAGGATAAGGATGGTGTAGAATACCTCTGGCAGGGAGATGCAACCTATTGGAGCGGTCAAGCTCCAGTTCTTTTCCCCATTTGTGGGAGTTTGCGTAATGACACCGCTCACTATGTTTTAAAAGATGATCAAGAAGCGAGTGGAGTGATTCCTCGGCATGGTCTCGTTCGCAAGAAAGAATTTGAATTGGTTGAACAAACGGATACGAGTGTGACCTTTGCTATTGAGGACACAGAGGAGATGTTTCAAAACTATCCTTATCATTTCCGCTTATCGATTCGCTATAGCTTGACTGGCAAGAAGCTTCGTACCCAGTATATCGTAGAAAATCTGGGAGATAGTGAGGTCATGCCGTACTTCATCGGAGGCCATCCAGGCTTCAACTGTCCTTTACTCGATGATGAAAAGTATGAAGATTACTATTTGGAGTTTGAAGAGGAAGAAACTTGCAGCGTTCCTCTCTCTTATCCTGAAACTGGTATGTTGAACTTTCTCGAACGTTCAAGCTTCCTAGATCATCAAAAAGAACTAAATTTGGACTATGCTATCTTTGCTAAAGATGCAGTGACCCTTGATGAGCTAAAATCGCGGACTGTTGCTCTTCGTTCTTGGTATCATGATAAAGGGTTACGTTTGGATTTTCAAGAATTTCCAAATCTAATTATCTGGTCAACTATTAACAAAGGACCATTTATAGCCTTAGAACCTTGGTCAGGTTTGTCGACCTCGTTAGAAGAGGGTGATTATTTAGAAAGCAAGAAAAATGTCCGTCTACTCCCAGCAGGAGAAAAAGAAGAAATTGGATTTGATATTACTATTTTTTAAAGAAAAATTTTAAAAATGTTTAAAAACAAACATATAATGTTGACAACGAACACAAAATGTTGTATTATAAACTTGTGAATCAATAACGTTTAATGTTTTAAAACATTTTAGTTCATTATATAGAAAATTAAAGGAGGACTTAATATGTCTATTATCATTGGTGCAGATGCTGCAGGTTTGAGATTGAAAGAAGTTGTGAAAGACTTCTTGGAAAAAGAAAACTTCCACGTAGTGGATGTTACGGCTGAAGGTCAAGACTTTGTCGATGTGACTCTTGCTGTTGCTGCAGAAGTAAACAAAGAAGAACAAAACCTTGGTATCGTGATTGATGCCTATGGTGCTGGTCCGTTCATGGTTGCAACTAAGATTAAAGGAATGGTTGCCGCAGAGGTTTCAGACGAACGTTCAGCTTATATGACTCGTGGACACAACAACTCACGTATGATCACTATGGGAGCAGAAACAGTTGGTGACGAATTGGCTAAAAACATTGCTAAAGGTTTTGTTAATGGTAAATACGACGGTGGTCGTCACCAGATTCGTGTCGACATGTTGAACAAAATGTGTTAATTAGATTACAGTAAGAAAGGTAAGTTAAAAATGAGAATTGCAATTGGATGTGACCACATCGTAACAGATGAAAAAATGGCGGTTTCAGAATTTTTGAAATCAAAAGGACATGAAGTCATTGACTTTGGTACTTACGATCATGCTCGTACACACTACCCAATTTTTGGTAAAAAAGTAGGGGAAGCAGTTGTTAGCGGACAAGCTGATCTTGGTGTTTGTATCTGTGGTACCGGTGTAGGTATCAATAATGCTGTTAACAAAGTTCCAGGCGTTCGTTCTGCTTTGGTTCGTGATATGACGACAGCTCTTTATGCTAAAGAGCAATTGAATGCCAACGTTATCGGTTTCGGTGGTAAGATTACTGGTGAATTGCTAATGTGTGACATTATTGAAGCTTTCATCAATGCCGAATATAAACCATCAGAAGAAAACAAAAAATTGATTGCGAAAATTGAGCATGTTGAAACTCACAATGCTCATCAAGCAGATGCAAACTTCTTTACAGAATTCCTTGAAAAATGGGATCGCGGTGAGTACCACGACTAAGAGGTGGCGCATGATTTTAACAGTCACGATGAATCCATCCATTGATATTTCCTATCCTTTGGATGAATTGAAAATTGATACTGTCAACCGTGTGGTGGACGTGACCAAGACAGCTGGTGGTAAAGGGCTCAATGTTACACGAGTTCTTTCAGAATTTGGTGATTCTGTTGCTGCTACTGGTTTAGTTGGTGGCAAACTTGGTGAGTTTTTAGTAGAACATATCGACGATAAAGTAACGAAACGTTTCTTCTCAATTCAAGGAGAGACTCGTAACTGTATCGCTATTCTGCACGGAGATAACCAAACAGAAATTCTTGAGAAAGGACCCGAAGTTCTGGAACAAGAAGGTCAAGATTTCTTGGCTCATTTCAAAAATCTTCTTGACACTGTGGAAGTAGTGGCTATCTCTGGTAGTCTGCCAGCAGGTCTTCCAGTTGACTACTATGCAAACTTGGTAGAACTTGCTAATCGCGCAGGAAAACCAGTTGTTCTGGATTGCTCAGGTGCAGCTCTTCAGGCTGTCCTTGAATCACCGCACAAACCAACAGTTATTAAACCAAATAACGAAGAATTGTCTCAGCTTCTTGAGAAAGAAGTTTCAGAAGATTTGGATGAATTAAAAGAAGTTCTTCAAGAGCCTCTATTTGCAGGGATTGAGTGGATTATCGTTTCACTTGGTGCAAATGGTGCTTTTGCCAAACATGGGGACACTTTCTACAAGGTAGATATTCCAAGAATTCAGGTAGTTAATCCTGTCGGATCTGGAGATTCTACTGTTGCAGGTATTTCATCAGGACTTCTTCATAAGGAATCGGATGCAGAACTCCTCATCAAGGCAAATGTCCTTGGTATGCTTAACGCTCAAGAAAAAATGACAGGTCATGTTAACATGGCCAACTATCAAGCCCTATATGATCAATTATTAGTGAAAGAGGTATAAAATGGCTTTAACAGAAAACAAACGTGCATGCTTAGAAAAACTTTCAGATGAGAATGGCATTATCTCAGCTCTTGCCTTTGACCAACGTGGTGCTTTGAAACGCCTCATGGCTCAATACCAAACAGAGGAGCCAACAGTGGCTCAAATGGAAGAACTCAAAGTCTTGGTAGCAGATGAATTGACTAAATACGCTTCTTCTATGCTTCTAGACCCTGAATATGGACTTCCAGCTACAAAAGCTCTTGCACCAAATGCTGGTCTTCTCCTTGCTTATGAGAAAACTGGTTACGACACAACTAGCACTAAACGCTTGCCAGACTGCTTGGATGTTTGGTCTGCCAAACGCATCAAAGAACAAGGTGCGGATGCAGTCAAGTTCTTGCTTTACTATGATGTAGACAGCTCTGACGAACTTAATCAAGAAAAACAAGCCTACATCGAACGCATCGGTTCAGAGTGTGTGGCGGAAGATATTCCATTCTTCCTTGAAATCCTCGCTTATGATGAAAAAATTGCTGACGCAGGTTCTGCAGAATACGCAAAAGTGAAACCACACAAGGTTATCGGTGCCATGAAGGTCTTCTCAGACCCACGCTTCAACATCGATGTCTTGAAAGTAGAAGTTCCAGTCAACGTCAAATACGTTGAAGGATTTGGCGATGGTGAAATCGTGCATACTCGCGAAGAAGCAGCAGCTTTCTTCAAAGCACAAGATGAAGCAACCAACTTGCCATACATCTACTTGAGTGCAGGTGTGTCAGCTAAACTCTTCCAAGAAACACTTGTCTTTGCCCACGAATCAGGCGCAAACTTCAATGGTGTTCTTTGCGGCCGTGCAACTTGGGCTGGATCAGTTGAAGCCTACATCAAAGACGGTGAGGCAGCAGCTCGTGAATGGCTTCGCACAACAGGTTTTGAGAACATTGACGAACTCAACAAAGTTCTTCAAACCACAGCAACTTCATGGAAAGAACGTGTCTAATTTAATCTTGAATGTAGAAATCAAAAAACGTAGTAAGTTTCAGGACTTACTACGTTTTTCTTCTATATAAGCTAGTTTTTCAGCTCGTTTCTTCTTTTTGAAGAGGGCTTCAGCCGACATGGCTGCAGATTTGTCGGGATGTTCTTCTTGATAGATGAGTGTGACGGGCAATCGGGCGCGAGTGTACTTGGCTCCTTTTCCAGCCTGATGTGTTTTGAGACGAGCTTCTACATCAGTTGTATAGCCTGTGTAGAGGGTGCCATCTCCGCATTCAAGGACGTACATATAGGCTTTATTTTCCATAGTAAATCTCTTGAATTTCTGGTGTATAGCTGCCGTCTTGCTCGTGGATAAAGAGAGGCGGGAGGATTTTNAGACCGTCTGGTGAACCATCTTTGATTGCCTCAATTAAAAGCATATTGGCTTCTCTCCCCTGCTTGGGATAGACAAACTGGATGCGCTTAGGCGCTAGATTATGGTTTTTCATGGTTTCTAAAATATCCAAAAATCGGTCAGGACGGTGAACCATTGCTAAGCGACCATTGGACTTGAGAACTCGCTGGGCAATCGTGCAAATTTCTTCTAAGTTGGTAGCAACTTCGTGACGCGCTAGCAGATAATGCTCACTGCCGTTAAGATTGGAATGTTCATCGACCTTGAAATAGGGAGGATTGCAGAGAATGATGTCAACCTTACTGCCAGAGATGTGGTTGCCTAGATTTTTTAAGTCGTCATGGATAACCTGCATCTGTTGAGCAAGGTCATTCAGTTCAATGGAACGCTGGGCCATATCTGCCAAACGCTCCTGAATTTCCACTGCTAAAATCTGGGCCTGAGTCCGTGTGCTAGCAAAGAGACCAACAGCCCCGTTTCCAGCGCAGAGATCGACGATTAGCCCTCGGTTGGGTAATTTTGGAAAGCGAGAAAGCAGGACACTATCGACTGAATAGCTAAAAACCTCGCTATTTTGAATGATTTTAATATCAGTAGAAAAGAGCTGATTAACTCTTTCTCCGTCTTTTAATTTTGCTTCTGTCATACCAACATTATAGCATGATTAAGTGCTATTCCAAAGAAGAAAGAGAAATTTTATAGGAAAAAACACCTGACAGAAACAGTCAGGTGCGAATTTTAGTTGAATTCATATTTTTGCTTGATAGTACAAGCGATGAAAATTCCGATAAAGAAAACCATGAGAATCAGATAGACTGGCAAGGTTGCGGCTGTCAATGTTGCAATTTCCAATAGGTGCTGCAGAACAAAGGCTGATAGATAGAAGCCTGCGACTGAAAAAATGATCAGAAGAGCGCGCCAGAGGTTGAGTGGTAGACAGGCCCTAATGACTGACAGGAAGCTGATGCTACCTAGCAAGTAATAGGTCAGGGTTGCCATTTCGATGTCGCTCCAACCATGTCTGCTGCCCCAGATACGGACAAATAGCACGCTGAAGATAATCATGAGGGAACTTGGCAGAGCTAGTTGCAGGGAGCGTTTGAGGAAGTGCTTTTCAACTGGCTTGATATTGCGCTCAAAGGTGAGGACAAAGGGTGGGAAGCCTTCGACAAACTGGTCAATCAGGGTGATTTGAATCGGGATGAATGGGAAAATCAAGAGATATTCCGCCTTGCCTAGCAGGATACTGGCGATACAGATGATAGCTAGGATAAAGGAATAAATAGTCTTGATGAAGAAAATCGGAGCAATCCGACCGATATTGTTGACGACTCGGCGACCTTCAAAAAGAATCTCAGGTACATCGTTAAAGTCGGAGTTAAGAAGGACCAAGTTGGCAATTTGCCGAGTTGCGGGGTCTCCCTCTGCCATGACGATGGAGCAGTCCGCTTCGCGCAAGGCCAAGATATCATTAACACCATCTCCAGTCATAGCTGTTGTCCGGCCGGCGGCCTTAAGAGTCTGGATGAGTAGCTTTTTCTGATGGGGAGAAACACGACCGAAGATGGCTGTTTCTTCTGCTTGCTCAACCAGTTCTTGGTCGCTGATTTTAGAGCAGTCGATGTAGCTGTCGTAGTTGGCAAATCCAGCTTGGCTCGCGATATGCGAAACGGTCACTGGATTGTCACCAGAGATGATTTTCAGATCAACATCCTGAGAGCGCAGGTAGTCCAGTGTCTCAGCCGCTCCCTCGCGAATAGGATCAGTGATTTCCAGAACGGCCAGAGCAGTCATATCTTCAGGCAGTTGGATGCCGTGTTTGTCCAGTATTTGGTCGCTGTGAGCCAGTACCAAAACCCGTGATCCGCGTTTTTGGGCCTCTCCAACAGCTGGAGGATTGCTGTCCAGCAGCATCTCAGGAGCTCCCAGAAAGATGGTGCCGATAGTTGATAAATGCATGGCGCCCCATTTTCGGTCACTAGAAAATGGGATGATATTATCGCTGGTATAGGCATGTTCTAGATGACCATAGCCCTTGCGGATTGCTTGAGCTGTTGGATTATTATCCTCGCTGGTTTGGATGTAGGCTGCTAAGATTCGGCTGACAGTCTCATCAGAAAACTTATCCGATAGGCTATGCAAGGCTTCAACAGTCATCTTGCCTTGGGTAATTGTCCCGGTCTTGTCCAGACAGAGAGTGTCCACCCGAGCCAGAGTTTCGACAGAATACATTTCCTGAACAAGAACCTTGCGCATACCTAGCTTGATGACAGCTGTCAGAAGTGACGTGACTGTCAGCAGGGCGATTCCCTTAGGTAGCATACCCAAAAGGGCTGTTGAGCTGGTAATGACAGAGTTTTTGATAGGCAATCCCTTTATCATCAGGGCTTCAAAGAAGAGAGCCAGTCCGAAAGGAATGATGATTTTTCCAGTAAAACGGGAAATTTTCCCAAGATTGTAAAGGATGCGTGAGTTGATAGGTTTGAGGGTTTTAGCTTCAGTCATGAGCTTGTTAGCATAGTTGTCTGCACCGACATGATGCACCTCAGCATAGATCTGCCCACTAGCCAGAAAGCTACCAGACAGCAGCTCAGCGCCTTTTTCCTTGAGAACCAAATCACTCTCACCTGTCAGCATAGCTTCATTGGCCTCTGCAACACCCTCTACTACACGAGCATCACTGGGAATTTGCTCGCCGGCTGACAGCTTAATCAGGTCGCCCAGCACAATTTCTTCTGGCTGAATTTTGACTTCCTGGCCGTCACGGATGACTGTGACCAGCTCTCGGCTGACCAGATTGAGCTTGTCAATCATGTGTTTGGCTCGTAGTTCCGTAATAATACCAGTGACGGCGTTAAAGCTGATTACTGCGAAGAAGACTAGATTGCTCCAGGCTTGGACAGAGACCAAGGCTACAGCAATAACAAAGTTAAGGGCATTAAAAAGGGTGAAAACATTCCGCTTAACGATTTGCCAGTTACTAGTACTGGTGTCACTAGTAAAATCGTTGGTCAAGCCCTGCGAAATCTTTTCATCTACTTGGGTTTGGTTTAAACCAATTAATTCTTTCTTATTCATGAAAATAATGATACCATTTTTTTATGGAAATGGCTATCAGAATCAGCTGTTACAGCCAAAGTTTGGAAAAATATTGCAGACTATAATGGGATAGGGTATAATGAGAAAGGATGTAATCAATTTCAAGTACAATCACAATTTGAAATAAGGAGAGTTTATGTTTTATACTTATTTGCGAGGTCTGGTGATTTTTATTCTCTGGGCTTTGAATGGCAATGCCCATTACCATAATAAAGAGAAGATTCCTTCACAAGATGAAAACTATATCTTGGTTGCCCCTCACCGGACATGGTGGGATCCAGTTTACATGGCTTTTGCGACCAAGCCCAAGCAGTTCATTTTCATGGCCAAGAAACAGCTCTTTGAAAATCGCGTGTTCGGCTGGTGGATTCGCATGTGTGGTGCCTTTCCTATTGACCGAGAAAATCCTGGCCCGTCAGCTATCAAATACCCTGTCAATATGCTGAAAAAGAGCAATCGCTCTCTGATTATGTTCCCGAGCGGCAGCCGTCATTCTACGGATGTCAAGGGAGGAGTGGCAGTGATTGCTAAGATGGCTAAGGTTCGGATCATGCCAGTTGTCTATGCTGGTCCTATGAGCCTCAAAGGCTTGGCAGCTGGGGAGCGCGTGGATATGAACTTTGGCAATCCAATTGATATTTCAGATATTAAAAAGATGAATGATGAAGGAGTTGAGGAAGTGGCTCGTCGGATTCAGGCAGAGTTTGACCGCTTGGATGCTGAAGTAGCGCCCTACCAGACAGGTAAAAAACCAAATATCTTCTGGCGGATTTTACGAGCACTGGCCTTTATTCCAGCCGCTTTGATTGGTATTTTGACCTTCATTTTTAGTTTCCTTGCAAGCTTTGTCTGGGATCCAGATAAGCATAGAAAATAATGCTAACTGCTTTTAGATTTTTATCTAAAGGCTGTTTTAGTTTTTCTTATTTATATTTGGAACTTTGTTTCAGATTTTTATATTTTCCCTTTTCTTTTACGAATATAAAGATAAAGGAGAAAAATTATGTTTGAAGAAATAGTTGAAAAATTGAAGGGATACAAGATTTTTGTTGGACTTTCTTTGCTAGGAGTCGTCTTGGCTGGCTTTTTCTTGCTGAAGGGGAATGCTCAGCCGCAGAATCAGGTCAGTGCACTGGCTCAGGAAGTGGTCACATCAGCTTCGTCTGAAACCGATGTAGAAAAAAGAAATGGCAATCAGGAAAAAATAAACTCAGAAAAGGATATGAATTCAGAGGAATCTGAGAAGGAAGTAACAGTTGATGTCAAAGGAGCTGTCAAAAATCCAGGAGTTTATCAGTTGCGGGCAGGAGCGCGTGTACACGATGCCTTACAAAAAGCGGGAGGTCTACTGCCAGATGCCGAGTCAAAATCCATCAACCAAGCTCAAAAATTAACAGACGAGGCAGTTGTCTATGTAGCTAAAGTCGGTGAAGAAGGGGCAGATGTGACGCAAACTAGTCAGACGCCCGCTGGAAATGGAGAAACGGCAAAAGGGAAGTCTGACTTGGTCAATCTCAATACGGCGACCGAAGCTGAACTTCAGACAGTTTCAGGCATCGGTCAAAAGAAAGCGCAAGATATCATCGCTTATCGGGAAGCCAATGGCAAGTTTAAGTCAGTAGATGAGCTGAAAAATGTTTCAGGAATCGGTGCAAAAACCTTAGAAAAGTTAAAAGACTATGTCACAGTGGATAAATAAATTTCCCATCAAACCAATCTATTTTTGTCTTTTGCTGGTGCTAACCTACTTTGCGATTTACACTAGTAGTCTACCAGCCTATCTAGGTTTGGCAGTTCTCCTTGTTCGGCTCTTTTGGCTTTATTCGATGAAGAATAGTCTGCTTGTTTTATTGTTCTTGAGTCTCTTTGCAGGATTTTTCCTATTTCGGAGAGAAATGGCTAATCAAGCCTTTCAAGATGAAGTGGAAACCATCTCTGCCATTGTGATGAAGCCAGATACAATCAAAGTTAATGGCGACTCACTTTCTTTTCGCGGTCATTCCAATGGTCGAACCTATCAGGCTTTTTATAAAATCCAGTCAGAAAAGGAAAAATTAGCTGTTCAAAAGCTGAGCGATCAACTGCTTTTGGAGATTGATGGAGAGCTTAGTTTAGCAGAAGACCAGCGTAATTTTTCAGGTTTTAACTATCGGGCTTATCTAAAAACGCAGGGGATTTACAGGATTTTGAAGATCAATCAAATCAAGTCCAGTCAGCATTTTAGCAGTCTTAATCCTTGGGATTGGTTATCGGTCTGGCGCAGAAAGGCCTTGGTTTATATCAAAGAAAACTTTCCTAGTCCCATGAGCCACTATATGACTGGGCTTTTGTTTGGTGATTTGGATACAGATTTTGCTGAGATGAATGAACTTTATTCCAGTCTGGGGATTATCCATCTCTTTGCCTTATCTGGTATGCAGGTCGGCTATTTCATGGATGGTTTTCGCAGGCTTCTCCTGAGATCTGGTTTAAAAAGGGAAACCGTCGATTGGTTGCAACTGCCCTTTTCCTTTATCTATGCGGGTTTGACGGGCTTTTCAGTATCGGTTGTGAGAAGTTTAGTGCAAAAGCTGCTCTCGCAGTTTGGTGTGACTAAGCTGGATAACTTTGCTTTGACAATCATGCTCTTAGCCATGTTCATGCCCAATTTTCTCTTGACGACGGGTGGCGTTCTTTCCTGTGCCTATGCTTTTGTCATCTCTATCATGGATTTTGAGCATTTACCTCCTATGAGAAAGGTGCTGGCAGAAAGTTTGACCATTTCACTGGGAATTCTACCGATTCTGATTTTCTATTTTTCCGAATTTCAGCCATGGTCTATTCTGCTGACCTTTCTATTCTCAGTCGTTTTTGATCTTTTAATGCTTCCAGCCCTGACCTTTATTTTTGCCCTATCACCTCTTTTGAAAATCACTCAGGTCAATGTCTTGTTTGAACTGCTGGAAGAGTTGATTCGTTGGACGGCGGCTATTTCCTCACGGCCAGTGGTTTTTGGTCAGCCATCTATCTGGATGATGCTAGGCCTGCTTATCACTCTTGGCTTGCTCTATGATTTTCGCAGACAGAAGAAAGTTGTGACCTTACTTAGCTTGGTTCTTGCTCTGCTATTTTTCCTTACTAAACATCCTCTACAAAATGAAATTACAGTCATTGATATTGGGCAGGGAGATAGTATTTTCTTGCGCGATTGGCGGGGGAAATCTGTTCTGATTGATGTAGGTGGTCGAGTGGAGATTGGCAAGAAAGAAGCATGGCAGAAGAGGACTGCTTCGACAAATGCAGAAAAGACCTTAATTCCCTATCTGAAAAGTCGGGGAGTGAGTCGCTTGGATGTACTGGTTTTGACCCACACAGATGCCGATCACATGGGTGATATGTTGGAGGTGGCCAAGCATTTCTCTATAAAGGAAATTTATGTATCTAAGGGAAGTTTGACCCAGTCGGATTTTGTGGAGAAATTGGAGCGGATGCAGACGAGAGTCCATGCGGTAGAAGTAGGAGATAGCCTTCCAATTTTTGATGGAACACTGCAAGTTCTTTATCCTGAGGAGACGGGCGACGGCAGTAATGATGACTCTGTCGTCTTGTACGGGAAGTTTTTTGGAACCAGCTTTTTGTTCACAGGAGACTTAGAGGAAAATGGCGAAGCTGCCTTGATGCGGCGTTTTCCGCAACTCAAGGTGGATGTCTTAAAAGCAGGACACCACGGTTCTAAGGGCTCCTCCAGCCCAGAATTTTTACATCAGCTTCAGCCCAAAATTTCCCTCATCTCTGCCGGCAAGAATAACCGCTACAAGCATCCTCATCAGGAAACCTTAGCTAGATTTGAGAATATTCAGACACAGATTTTCCGGACAGATGAACAAGGAGCTATTCGCTTCAGCGGCTGGGCTTCATGGGAAATCGAAACGGTAAAGTGACCTCTGTTTCCTTGCTATAAGAGCAAGCTAGAATTAACTTACCTTGATTTCGAGCTAAAATTATGATACAATGAATCCTGTTAATAAAAATTTAGAGGAGATTTCTATGTTTTCTGCTTATAAAAAATTTTGGACTCGTTATGCAGACTTTAGTGGTCGTTCAAGCCGTTCGGATTTCTGGTGGGTTGTCCTATGTAATTTTTTGATTACTCTACCATTTTCGTTGATTGCCTTTTTCGGTTTCCTTATTCCACTTTTTAGTGAAATTTATTATGCGGGATTATACGATTATGAACCTGATTTATCTGGAGCTATGGCTGGCGCTGGTTTAGCTGTGTTCATCATGTTCTTGCTTACCATCTATGGACTTGCAACGATCGTTCCCTATCTTGCTATCACAGTTCGTCGTCTTCGCGACGCTGGCTTCCACTGGTCATTTATTTTTCTGGGAGTAGGGCCAACAATAGCTTCTTTCATTCCAGTTTTGAATATTTTAGCTGCTTTGGTTTCTCTGCCATGTGGTATTGCTCTGATTGTCTTGCTTTGCCAAGCTAGCAAACCAGCTCAGCCAGTTAATGGGGCTCCTTATGGTCAACAAGGCTTCCAAGGTCAGCAATTTGGTCAAGCTCAACAACCAGTTCAAAACCAACAGTTTGCTCAACCAGGATTCCAAGGACAACAACAGCCGACACAAAACCAACAATTTGGTCAAGTTCAACAGCCAGCTCAAAGCCAACAGTTTAGTCAGCCTGCTAGCCAAGAGCAACCATTTGTTCAGCAACAAGCACCCGTTCAGAATCCAGAATTTGGTCAGCCTCAGCAACCTTTTGGTCAGAATCAAGTGAACCAGCCAACTCAACCGTTTGCTGCTAGCCAAGCCCAAACTCAAGAGTCAACTCAATCAGCCTTCTCAGCATCAGTTTCAGAACCAGCTGAATCAGTTCATTCAGTAGAAGCTCATCAGTCTCAGGCTGAAACTGCAGAACAGGCTCTGGGAACTGCTTCTGATGAAGTAAAGGCTTCTGAACAAATCACTAACTCAGAGTCAATCTCTCAATAAATCTATAAGACATCAACCCTAGATAGTTTCAATCTATCTGGGGTTTTTTGTCGTCTTTTAAACTTTTGTAACCAAAATGACTTTCTATTCGTTATACTAGTAGAAAGGGGGAAGAATAGAAAAGTATTGAATAGAGAAAAGCAGTTTCAAATGAAAAGTAGCAGCTGCGAGCTTTGGATTAGAAAGGCTTTTTTGTTATTCTTTTTAAAGAAGTGCAAATAATGAGAGATGTTAGGAGAAGTTGTGGGGAGGTGAGATTATCAAACTGGATGAATACGAAAACATCTTGATTGGCTTTGCCCGAGAGATTGTTTTCTACTTGCAAAAGTCAGGAGCTTCTAAGGCCGAGGCAGAAGATGTGGTGCAGGATGTTTTTGTCAAAATGTTAGAGACTGATCTGGTCATCCCAGCAGAGAAGATGCGAGCTTGGATGTATCGGGTTTCCATCCGCCGCTATATCGATCGCTATAGGCGCGATCAGCATTATCTAGAAATTTTGCAAAAGGAATTTTTCAAACAAGATGTGATTCAACCATTTGAAAACGACCATTATGAGCTGTTGAGGTCGACGATAGAAGAGCTCCCAACTAAGGAAGCAATGCTTTTAGATCTTTATTATTTCCAAAATTTTACAGTAAAGGAAATCGCTCAAATTATGTCGTATTCTGTAAGTAAAGTGAAAGTACAACTCATGCGTAGCCGAATTAAGCTCCGCCATAAATTGGAAAAGAAAGGATATAAAAATGGAAACATTTGAAATTTTAGCGAAGAAAAGTAAAAGAAAACGACTTTGGAAGACAGTTGCCATCAGTAGTCTTGTCTCCTTAGCTTTATTGCTTTTACTAGGAAAGGGATTGATAGAATTAGCCTCTAGTAATGGTCGAAATTTGCAGAAAGAGTACGAAGTTATGTCGGAAATCGCCTACCCTAATGTTGACTATGACAGTCTCTACTACACTCAAAATTCTTTGTTTTCAGGAACCTTACATTCTGATCGTTTCAAAGATTTAGATGGAGTGAAGGTGGCTTATCCTTCCTATGAGGGGAATTATTCACTCATAGGTGCTTTTAGAGATCCGACTGCGGAAGGGACTTATTTGTCTCTCTCAGGAACCTATACGCGAACCCTGCGTCAAAAATATCCGGTCTTCTACAATATTAATGCCAAGGGGACAAAGGATAGTAATTCTATGCCTAAGGAGTTGGCTTCTGTTAAAGAAATGCCAAATCAATTGGTGGAAGTAGCTTTGACTTTTGATAAAGCTTATACCTATAAGGAAATCCAGAAGCTGATACCGAACAACCTCAAGATTAACTGGTACTGGATTGGCAGCCAGTCAGAAGATGGTGAAAAAGGTATTGAGCTGTTTTCCGATCCCCAGTTCACCTATGGAGCTAACGCTAGTCTTCTCTTTACTTATGACTTAGATTTTAGGAAGAAGGCAAAAGAGGCTAAGAAAGAGCAGCAGACTTTCTTGGATTATCTGAAAAAGGCAGATAAAAATCTTTTCCCAAGTCTTAGTGGGTACAACATGTATAATGATGTTGAGGCCTATCTCAAGAAATTTGGTCAGCTAGATATTCGTGAACCAGAAAATCGTGATCAATTAACTTTCTCTGGCGTCATCTTGACTGGAAAAGCTGAAAATTTCACTCAATTAGAAGGAAAAGAGTGGATTTATGCTTCGAGTATCGGTGCTTCCGTTCCCAATCAGCCTTACTATAAGCTAGATAAGGAATAATTGACAAAAAATGTGTAAAAGGCTTGCATTTTCAGTAAAATTTGATAAAATAGTAAGGAAAGTTAGACTGTATTGCCTACTGTCTATCTATAAAATATATTTTATTGGAGGCTTTTACTCAAATGGCAAAAGAAAAATACGATCGTAGTAAACCACACGTTAACATTGGTACTATCGGACACGTTGACCACGGTAAAACTACTTTGACAGCAGCTATCACAACTGTATTGGCACGTCGCTTGCCTTCATCAGTTAACCAACCAAAAGACTATGCGTCTATCGATGCTGCTCCAGAAGAACGCGAACGCGGTATCACTATCAACACTGCGCACGTTGAGTACGAAACTGAAAAACGTCACTACGCTCACATCGACGCTCCAGGACACGCGGACTACGTTAAAAACATGATCACTGGTGCCGCTCAAATGGACGGAGCTATCCTTGTAGTAGCTTCAACTGACGGACCAATGCCACAAACTCGTGAGCACATCCTTCTTTCACGTCAGGTTGGTGTTAAACACCTTATCGTCTTCATGAACAAGATCGACTTGGTTGATGACGAAGAATTGCTTGAATTGGTTGAAATGGAAATCCGTGACCTCTTGTCAGAATACGACTTCCCAGGTGACGATCTTCCAGTTATCCAAGGTTCAGCTCTTAAAGCTCTTGAAGGTGATACTAAGTACGAAGACATCATCATGGAATTGATGAACACTGTTGATGAGTACATCCCAGAACCAGAACGTGATACTGACAAACCTCTTCTTCTTCCAGTCGAAGACGTATTCTCAATCACTGGTCGTGGTACAGTTGCTTCAGGACGTATCGACCGTGGTACTGTTCGTGTCAACGATGAAATCGAAATCGTTGGTATCAAAGAAGAAATTCAAAAAGCAGTTGTTACTGGTGTTGAAATGTTCCGTAAACAGCTTGACGAAGGTCTTGCAGGGGACAACGTAGGTGTACTTCTTCGTGGTATCCAACGTGATGAAATCGAACGTGGTCAAGTTATCGCTAAACCAGGTTCAATCAACCCACACACTAAATTCAAGGGTGAAGTTTACATCCTTACTAAAGAAGAAGGTGGACGTCACACTCCATTCTTCAACAACTACCGTCCACAGTTCTACTTCCGTACAACTGACGTTACAGGTTCAATCGAACTTCCAGCAGGTACTGAAATGGTAATGCCTGGTGATAACGTAACTATCGACGTTGAGTTGATCCACCCAATCGCCGTTGAACAAGGTACTACTTTCTCTATCCGTGAAGGTGGACGTACTGTTGGTTCAGGTATGGTTACTGAAATCGAAGCTTAATTCGATTTCGTTCCCAGATAACAATTATAAAATCAGACACGAAAAGTCTCGCTTCGGCGGGGCTTTTTCTTTTTGAGAAAGCCTTTTTCTCGCAAACATGATATAATGTTTTTATATTTTGTTGTTGAAAAGAGACGGTATGAAATTACTTTATACGGACATCCGCAGTCCTTTGACGGCGCATTTGGCTAAGCAAGCTCAGGACTTAGCAGCGGATGGCAAGCGGGTCTTTTATATAGCTCCCAACTCGCTTTCTTTTGAAAAGGAGAGAGCAGTTTTGGAGGCATTAGAAAATCACGCTTCTTTTGCTATTACGGTGACACGTTTTGCTCAGATGGCTCGCTATTTTGTCCTTAATGATGTTCAAGATGGACAGCCCTTGGACGACATTGGTCTAGGTATGCTATTTTATCGGATTTTATCGGAAATGGATGACCGAGAACTAAAGGTTTATGGGCGGATCAAGAAGGATGCGCAATTTATCCAGCAACTGCTAGACCTTTATCATGAGCTTCAGACAGCTCAGATGACTTTTGCGGATTTGGGCCATCTAGAAGAGCCAGAGAAGCGCGAGGATTTGCTCAAAATTTTCACGGCCTTTTCTGCTGCTCTACAGGCAGGAAATTATGATGCGACCTCTAAACTCACGATTTTTGCCCAGCATATTCTAGCTGGAGATTTGGATGGGGAATTGGCTAATCTTGCACTGGTTATCGATGGCTTTACCCGCTTCTCAGCAGAGGAGGAATATCTAGTAGATCTGCTGCATCGCAAGGGAGTGGAGATTGTCATTGGCGTTTAT
Organism: Streptococcus cristatus; assembly: GCF_003943515.1. Lineage (GTDB taxonomy): Bacteria > Bacillota > Bacilli > Lactobacillales > Streptococcaceae > Streptococcus > Streptococcus cristatus_D. The sequence goes on from NZ_RJPT01000005.1 coordinate 92,855, forward strand.
GCTAGCCAAAAAGCCTACCAAACAGCTTTTCGCGAGGGTAATCTTTATCAGGCTAGTGTAGATTTTCTGCTCAAGCTGGCTCAAACTTATGAGGTCAAGCCAGAGTGTCTAGCGGGAGATTCGACTCAGTCGGATGATGTCTTTGGCAAGATTTCCAAGATTTTAGAGAGTCGCTATGATTTTTCTGAAACCCATGTGGAATTGACCGAAGCTGACCGCTCTCACTTAGAGATTTGGTCGGTTCGTAATCAAAAAGAAGAACTAGAGTATGTGGCTAAGTCCATTCGTCAGCGGCTCCATGATGGTGCTCGCTACAAGGATATCCGGCTGCTTTTGGGTGATGTGGAAGCCTACCAACTCCAACTGAAGACCATTTTTGACCAGTATCAGATTCCCTTTTATTTGGGGCGGTCTGAGTCTATGTCCCAGCATCCTTTGGTCCAGTTTTTAGAGTCACTGGAGCGCTTGAAACGCTATAATCTTCAGACAGAAGATTTACTCAATCTTTTAAAAACCGGCCTTTATGGTAGATTGCGTCAGGAGGAGCTGGATAGTTTTGAGCAATACCTTCGCTTTGCGGAAATTAAAGGAGCAGCCAAGCTGGGGAGAGATTTCACCATTAACCGTCAGGAGAAATTTGACCTGAAGCGGCTCAATGTCATGCGTCGCAGTCTTATCACGCCTCTGTTAGACTTTTTCAAATCTCGCAGTCAGACAGCGACTGGTCTCTTGGCTAAATTTACCAACTTTATCAAAGAAGTTCGCTTGGATGCCAATTTGACTGGTCTGCTGGAAGATGCAAGTCAGCAGGAAGTAGAGCGGCAGGAGGAAGTCTGGAAGACCTTTTGCCATGTCTTAGAGCAGCTTGCTCAGGTGTTTGATGGTAGCAAGCTCAAGATCGATGATTTTCTGGCTCTGATTCTGTCTGGCATGCTTCTGGCCAAGTACCGAGTTGTACCAGCGACAGTGGATGTGGTGACGGTTCAGTCTTACGATTTGATTGAACCCATGGCAGCGCCTTATGTCTATGCTATCGGATTGACGCAGGAGCGCTTGCCTAAGTTAGCGCAAAATAAAAGTCTACTCAGTGACGAGGAACGTCAGGCCTTAAACCAAGCAACTGGGGACGAGGCTGAGTTGCAGGTAGCTAGCAGTGAAAATCTCAAGAAAAACCGCTTTGCCGCCCTATCTTTACTCAATTCAGCGACAGAAGATTTGGTTCTGTCTGCTCCTGTTTTGATCAATGAAGTAGAAGATGCCATGTCTTCCTATCTGACAGAGCTGGAAATAGCGCCTATCTCTCTACCCATCATCAGCAAGCAATCACAGGCTAGCAGTGACGATATTGGGACTTATCGGACTCTGCTGGCGCGCGTGATTGACCTCTATCAGGAAGATATTGACCGAGAATGGACACCGGAGGAGCAGACTTTTTGGGCAGTGGCCATCCGAGTCTTGCGTAAGAAATTGGCGGCTGAGGGGATTTCCATTCCCCAGATCAGTAAGGAATTGAAGACAGAGCCTCTCAAGTCGGAAACCCTCAAAGCACTTTATCCTTCAGAGCAGCCTTTGAAACTATCAGCTTCTGCCCTCAATGAATATTTTAAAAACCAGTATGCCTATTTCCTTAAGTATGTTTTGCGGTTGCAGGAGGAGTGGACAATTCAGCCGGATGCGCGCAGTCACGGGATTTTCCTCCACCGAATCTTTGAAAAGGTTATGCAGGAACACTTGGAGCAGGACTTCGATACTCGCTTGCAGCAGGCTATGGAGGAGACTAGCTGGGAGGCTGAGTTTGAAGCGGTCTATGGTGAAAATGGCGAGACCCAGTTCGCCCGTCGTTTGCTATTGGACACGGCTCGGGCTACTGGCCGTATCTTGGCTCAGTCGGATGGGCTGGAGGTCATCGGTAAGGAGACTGACTTTGGTCGGGATGATCGGCCTTTCTTGCTTTTGGACAATGGCAGAGTGCTTCAGGTGAGCGGCAAGGTGGACCGGATTGATCGTTTGACGGAGACAGGGAGTCTGGGAGTTGTGGATTACAAGTCTGGCGATACCAAATTCAGCTTTGAGAAGTTCTTTAATGGGCTTAACTCTCAGCTGCCGACCTACCTAGCGGCTATCCGAAAAATGCCAGAATACCACGAGGAAAAGGGAACTTTCGGAGCCATGTACCTACAGATGACGGAGCCCCTAGCCAGCCTCAAGGAGACCAAGGCACTGGACGAGGCTGTGAAACAAGTCATGAAAAGTCAGGTTTACAAAGGCCTCTTTCTGGCTGATCAGGCCAAGGACTTGAGCGCTAACTACGAGAAAAGCAAGGTCAATCTGCTAACTAAGGAAGAATTGGAAGTGATTTTGGCTTATAATACCTATCTCTATCAGCAAGCAGCAGAAGGTATTTTAGCTGGTCGTTTTGCCATCAATCCTTATACAGAAAATGGGTGTAGTATTGCCCCTTACGTGGACCAGTTTAAGGCCATTACAGGCTTTGAGGCCAATCTCCATCTGGGGCAGGCTAGACAGCTGACCAAGTTAAACCTGGACCAGTATGATAAACGGCCGACAGGCGAGAAGCTGCGTCAAGCCTGGATAGAAAAAATCAAGGAGGAGTTGGACAAATGAGACGGATTCCCTTTTTAAACGAGCAGGATATCCTAGTCAAGCAAGCTGAGGAAGCTGCCTCTGACAAGCCACAAAAGCGCACACCAGAGCAGATTCAGGCCATCTACTCCTCTGGTCAGAATATTCTCGTCTCAGCTTCGGCTGGATCTGGTAAGACCTATGTCATGGTTCAACGGATCATTGACCAGATTCTCAGAGGTGTGGAGGTTAGCCAACTCTTCATCTCCACCTTTACTGTCAAGGCGGCAGGTGAGCTCAAGGAGCGGCTGGAGAAGGAGTTGAGTCTGGTGCTCAAGGAGGCTTCAGATCAGGAGCTCCGCCAGCATCTTGCCCAGCAGTTGGCTGAGATTGCCAATGCAGATATTGGTACCATGGATGCTTTTACCCAGAAAGTAGTCAACAAGTACGGCTACTTGCTGGGACTAGCACCGCATTTTCGGATCTTACAGTCGGCCAGTGAGCAGCTCATTCTGCAAAATGAAGTATTTGACCAGCTTTTCGATACCTACTATGAGAGTGATCAGCAGGAATTATTCAGTCGCTTGGTCAAAAATTTCACTGGTAAGCGCAAGGACATTTCTGGCTTCCGCCAGCAGATTTATAGTATTTATAGTTTTCTCCAGTCTACCAGCAATCCGCGAAAATGGTTGGAAGAGACCTTTCTTCTAGGATATGAAACCAGTGATTTTGGAGCAGAGCGGGAGCGAATTCTCTCTGAGGCTAGGCAGTCTTTGCTGGATTTGGAAGATTTTCTCCAGAGCCATTTGGCTCATGAAGGTCAGGCCTTTGCTGGGGCTAAGTATCAGGAAAATATTCAGGCAGCCTTAGATATCTTGGCTGAGCTGACAGAGCAGACTGGATCTGAACAGTTGCTAGACTTGATTCAGCGCTTTTTAGAATTGGCCAAGACCTCTAACCATCAGGCTTTTACTGCCCGAGTTGGTAAGAATGCGGACGAACTTAAAAAAGAGCTGGCTCAGACCTATAATGAAGCCCGCAAGCCCTTGATGGAGCGAATTAAAGAGCTGGATTTCCGCCTCTATCATCTGAATTTTATGGAGCAGCATCAGGCTGAATCTCTTCCTCTACTGGATTTGTTACGCGATTTTGTCCGAGATTTCTCGCAAGCTTATTTGGAGCGTAAGGTAGCGGAAAATGCCTTTGGATTTGGCGATATCAGTCACTTTGCAATTGAGATTTTAGAAAATTATCCAGAAGTACGACATTTTTATCAGGATAAGTACCATGAGGTGATGGTCGATGAGTACCAAGACACTAACCATACTCAGGAGCGAATGCTGGAATTGCTGGCTCGAGGAAATAATCGCTTTATGGTCGGCGACATTAAGCAGTCCATCTATCGATTTCGCCAGGCCGATCCGCAGATTTTTAACGATAAATTTAAACTCTATCAGGCCGATCCTAGTCAGGGCAAGCTGATTATTCTCAAGGAAAATTTCCGCAGTCACATCGAGGTGCTGGAAGCGACCAATGATGTCTTTAAACGGCTTATGGACGAGGAAGTCGGTGAGATTGACTACAATGAGACCCACTATCTGGTGGCAGGAAATCCAGCCAAACGGGAGCCTAATCCAGCCAATCAGGCGGAATTTCTCCTTTATGACGGTAGCGCTGATAGCGAAGAAGAGGATTCTGACCAAGGTCTGCCCAGCATTTCAGCTGGTGAAGTAGCCTTGGTAATTAAGGAAATCATCCGCCTTCATAATCAAGAAGGGGTGGATTTCAAGGACATGACCTTGCTGACAGCTTCGCGGACCCGCAATGATCTGATTTTGGCAGAGTTTGACCGGCATCATATCCCGATTGTGCCTGATGATGGGGAGACTAATTATCTTCAGTCGGTAGAGGTTATGGTGATGCTGGATACCTTGCGGACCATTAACAATCCTCTCAATGACTATGCCTTGACGGCTCTCCTAAAGTCGCCAATGTTTGACTTTGATGAGGACGAATTGGCTCGGCTAGCCTTGCAAGCCTCCAGTACCAAGTCTATGGAAAATCTCTACGAAAAGCTGAGGAATGCTCTGGCTGATCAAGGTCTAGAACCGCAGCTCATCCAAGGTGAATTGCGCAAGAAACTGCAGCACTTTCAAGCAACTCTGGATGACTGGCGCAGCTATTCCAAGACCCATTCTCTCTATGATTTAATCTGGAAGATTTATCAGGATCGTTTTTACTACGATATGGTGGGGGCTCTGCCCAACGGTGAACAGCGTCAGGCCAATCTCTATGCCTTGTCCTTGCGGGCCAACGACTATGAAAAGTCGAGTTTCAAGGGGCTATCCCGCTTTATCAGCATGATTGACCGAATTTTGAAAAATGAGCACGATTTGGCCAGTGTCCCTCTAGCTGCTCCGAAAAATGCTGTCCAGCTAATGACTATCCATAAGAGTAAGGGTTTAGAGTTTAAGTATGTCTTTCTGCTCAATATGGACAAGGCTTTCAATCGTCAGGATAGCAGCTCTGCTATTATCCTCAGCCGACAAAAAGGCATCGGAATCAAATATGTGGCCGATGTAGTCGTTGAGGCTCAGGATCTTCATGCGCCCAAGCAACTGCTTATTTCCATGGAGACCCTACCTTATCAGCAGAATGCCGAAGAACTCAAGCTGGCTAGCCTGTCTGAGCAGATGCGTCTGCTCTATGTGGCCATGACGCGGGCTGAAACCAAGCTCTATCTGGTCGGCAAGGGCAAGCAAGCTAAGCTCCAAGAGCGCAAGTGGGGGACTAGTCAAAACGGTCGCTTATCTAGTGATCTTCGAAGCCAGCTGACCAATTTTCAGGATTGGCTCTATGCTATTCAGTCAGTGTTTGAAAAGGAAAATCTGGCTTATCAAACTCGCTTTGTGACTGATCAGGAGCTGACAGACGAGCAGATTGGCGTAGTGGAGCAGACTGATCCAATTCCGGTAGATGATTTGACTGGCAACCGTCAGTCAGAGGATATTCGCCGAGCTCTGGATATCTTGGAGAATGTAGATCGGATCAACAGCCTCTATCAAGCAGCTATTGAATTGCCTAGTGTCCGCACACCTAGTCAAATCAAGAAGTTCTATGAGCCAGTTATGGACTCAGAAGGCCTGGACATTATGGATGCGCCTCGAAGCTATCAGCCCCAGCTGACTTTTGATTTACCTGACTTTGGCAAGAAGAAGCAAATCACAGGAGTTCAAATCGGCTCTGCTGTCCATGAGCTCATGCAACGGATTCCTCTGGATCAGCCTGTCACTAAGACCAGCATTCGCCAAGCCTTGACTCAGGTTCAGTCAGATGTGGCAGTTAAGAAAGAGATTGATTTGACTAAGATTGAGGCCTTTTTCGCTACAGAACTGGGTCAGCTAATCCAGCAGCAGGCCAATCATCTCCATCGTGAAGCACCTTTTGCCATGCTCAAGCAGGATCCAGCCAGTGGTCAAGACTTTGTTGTTCGGGGAATCTTGGATGGCTACCTGGTCTTTGATGACCGTATTGTCCTCTTTGACTATAAGACTGACCGCTATCATGAGCCGACAGACTTGGTGGAGCGCTACCGAGCTCAACTGGATCTCTATGTCGAAGCCCTCAGTCGTTCCTATTGTCTTAGCCAAGTAGACAAGTATTTGATTCTACTGGGAGGAGCAGAGCTGCAGGTGGTCAAGGTGGACTAGTCTGATTGGAAACTGATTAGAGTTCCACTAAGAAAGGATATTGCTACAGGAAATGCTTTTGGGAAGGTTGAGTGCATTATTTAACTGCCAATCTTCCCTTGGCGTTTCTTTTTTTGCTTCTTTTGGGTATAATAGAAGATATGAAAGTATTACTATATCTAGAAGGAAAGTCTGTTTTAGAAAAGTCAGGCATCGGCCGTGCCTTGCAGCATCAAATGCATGCATTGGATCTGGCAGGAATTCCTTATACAACGGATGTTTTGGGAGATTATGATGTCGTGCACATCAACACTTACGGACCTCGTAGTTTGCTTCTTCTTCACGCGGCTAAGCGGGGAGGCAAAAAAGTGATCATGCACGGACATTCGACCAAAGAAGACTTTGAAAACTCTTTTATTGGCTCCAATCTTTTTGCGCCCTTGTTTGGTAAATATCTAGCGCACATGTATAAAATGGCGGATTTTATCATTACTCCGTCTGAGTATTCAAAAAAATTGATTCAATCCTACGGTGTGACGACGCCCATTATGGCTGTCTCAAACGGCATTGACCTGTCGAAATACAAGAAAGATGAACGCAAGGAAGAAGTCTTTAAAAAACATTTTCAGATTGCAGATGGGCAGAAAGTCGTAATCTGTGCCGGCCTTTATTTCAGACGAAAAGGAATCGAAGACTTTGTCGAAGTAGCTCGTAGAATGCCAGATGTCCGCTTTATCTGGCTGGGTTCTATCAATCTCTGGCTTATTCCGCGCAAAATTCGAGATCTTGTCCTCTATAATCATCCAGAAAACGTAGAATTTCCGGGTTATTTCAAAGGTGCAGTCTTCCAAGGAGCTATGTCAGGCAGCGATGCCTTCTTTTTCCCGTCTTATGAAGAGACTGAAGGGATTGTAGTCTTAGAAGCGCTGGCCAGCGGCCAACACGTAGTTCTGCGTGATATTCCTGTTTATAATGGCTGGATTGATGAGGAGTCGGCGGAGCTTTGTCATAATGTAGATGAGTTTGTCGAATCGCTTCGTAAGGTTCTTGATGGAAAAGTGGACAAACGTGAAGCAGGTTATCGTGTTGCGGAGAGTCGCTCCATTGATGACGTCGCGCTTCAGTTAGTCAAGGCTTACCAAACAGTTTTGGAGATGTGATATGCGGATTGGTCTTTTTACAGATACCTATTTTCCTCAGGTTTCCGGGGTGGCGACGAGCATTCGCACCCTCAAGACTGAGCTAGAGAAACTAGGTCACAAAGTCTTTATTTTTACTACGACGGACAAGGATGTCAACCGCTATGAAGATTGGCAGATTATCCGTATTCCCAGCGTGCCTTTCTTCGCTTTTAAGGATCGGCGCGTGGCTTATCGTGGCTTTTCCAATGCTTTGGAAATTGCCCGCCAGTATCAGCTGGATATCATCCATACTCAGACAGAGTTTTCGCTGGGTCTTTTGGGCATCTGGATTGCCAAGGAACTGCGGATTCCAGTGGTTCACACCTACCATACCCAATATGAGGACTATGTGCACTATCTTGCCAAGGGCATGGTCATTCGCCCAAGTATGGTCAAGTACATCGTGCGTGGCTTTATGAGCGATTTGGATGGTGTCATTTGTCCATCTGAGATTGTCTATGATCTATTGGTCGGCTACAAAATCAAGGCGGAAAAACGGGTTATTCCGACAGGAATCGACTTGGCCAAGTTTGACCGCCCAGAACTCTCACGGGAAGACATCAAGAAACTGCGCTTTAAGCTGGGCATAGCAGAAGACGAAATCATGCTGCTCAGTTTATCCAGAATTTCCTACGAGAAAAATATCCAGGCGATTGTTGAAGCACTGCCAATGGTTCTGGAAGAAAATGCCAAGGTGAAGTTGGTCATTGTTGGAGATGGGCCTTATGCTGAGGACTTAAAAGCCTTGGTAGCCCAGCTTCATATTGAGGATTCAGTCATTTTTACAGGGATGATTGCGCCGAGTGATACGGCTCTCTACTATAAGGCGGCAGATTTCTTTATCTCAGCCTCAACCAGCGAGACGCAGGGGCTGACTTATCTGGAAAGTCTAGCCAGTGGTACGCCCATCATCGCCCATGGCAATCCCTATCTGGATAATGTAATCAGCGATAAAACCTTTGGTACGCTTTATTATGAAAGTCGAGATTTAGCAGGAGCTATTTTGGAGGCCATTTTGGCAACGCCAGATATGGACGAGAAAAAGCTAGCCGATAAATTATACGAGATTTCCGCCGAGAATTTTGGTCGTCGTGTCTATGAATTCTATCTAGATTTAACCATTAGCAAGGATTTTCATAATGATCTCAATCCAGAAGAAACGATGGCCAAACGCTTGGCCAAGACCATTGTCTATTTGCCAGGAAAAATCATGTCACTGCCGGTAAACAGCTCAACTAGGATGATAAAAGCCTCTAAGAAGCAAATAAAGAATATTCGGAAATATTGGGAATAAACTTTCTCATAAGGCCTAATGAACGGAGGTGCTCTTATGAAAGTCCATAAAAAAGAAATTTTCTTTTTGCTCCCCCTTTTCTTTTTCTATTTTGTCTTTTATATACTGTTACGATATTTGCCTATGGATTCCATCTTAAGTAAGGGGCTAGTAGTTGGAAATGTTCTCATCTACTCTCCTCTGGCGACCCTGTTGGTATCCCTGCTCTATGCAGCTTTTTATGGGTTTTCTCTGCGCTTTTCTTTCTTGGTTGCTTTCTTATTTTTCCTGACTATTTTCACCTTTGGGGAGTGGATTCCTCTTTATCATGCCGCCTATTTCCTATGCTCACTAGCTGGAAATGGTTTAGGACACTTGATTTATCTATTTAGTAGGAAAAATAGCAGAGCTGAAAACCAATAAAAGTTCTTGCAAATTTTTTCAATCGTGCTATAATAATTTTTAGAGACATATCACCTGCAGAAAATCTTTTAGAGAGCGCGTGGAGCTGGAAATCGCGTAGAGGATGCAGTTGGGACTACTCTACTGGCTTTTATGAAAACATAAAACGGTGGCTACGTTAGAGCCAATCAGAGGTGTAGGTCTTTTTGACTTGCATAAATGAAGGTGGAACCACGTTGCGACGTCCTTTCGAGGATGTCGTTTTTATTTTGTCAGAAGGAGGAAGAATGATGCTTTATATGATTGGCGGATCGCCTTGTAGTGGGAAGTCAACAATTGCTTCACTTCTTGCTAGACAGTATCAATTACTTCATATCAAACTGGATGATTTGGTAGACGAGATGATGAGTCAAGCAAGTGCAGACTCACAGCCAATTTGCCTTCTTAGACAGGATAGAAGTCCAGAACAAATCTGGATGAGAAGTCCAGAAGAGATGGCAGATGAAGAATGTCGCTTTTATGAAGAGATTTTTCCTTATGTGAAATCTTACTTGATAAAAAATCAAGATAGACCTCTATTGGTGGAGGGGGCAGGACTTTTGCCTCACTTGGTAAAGGAGCTTGAATGTCCAGCGTCTTCCTATCTATGCTTGACTCCAACAGCCGATTTTCAGAAAAAGCACTATAGACAGAGAGAATGGGTTCCTTATGTTTTAGAGGGAACAACCAATCCTGAGCAAGCTTTTGAAAACTGGATGCAACGAGACATTCTTTTTGCCCAAATGGTTCGGCAGGAAGCGATGAAATTAGGCTATCCTAGCCTTATAACAGATGGTAGTCAGTCAGAAAATCAGACTGTGGAAGAAGTTGCTCGGCTCTTAAAATTGTCCAAAAAAATAGAATAAATATTTAAGGAGAAAACCATGATTAAGATTACTTTCCCAGATGGCGCTGTTCGTGAATTCGAGGCTGGCGTTACAACTTTTGAAATTGCCCAATCTATAAGCAATTCCCTAGCTAAAAAGGCCTTGGCTGGTAAATTCAATGGCAAACTGATTGATACGACTCGTGCCATCACTGAAGATGGTGCTATTGAAATCGTGACACCTGATCACGAAGATGCTCTGCCAATCTTGCGCCACTCAGCTGCTCACTTGTTTGCTCAAGCAGCTCGCCGCCTTTTTCCAGACATTCATCTAGGGGTTGGCCCAGCCATCGAAGATGGTTTCTACTACGATACGGACAATCAAGCTGGCCAAATCTCAAACGAAGACCTGCCTCGTATCGAAGAAGAAATGAAGAAGATCGTCAAAGAAAACTTCCCATCCATCCGTGAGGAAGTGTCCAAGGATGAGGCACGTAAAATTTTCCAAAATGACCCTTACAAGTTGGAATTGATTGAAGAGCACTCAGAAGATGAGGGTGGTTTGACCATCTACCGTCAAGGCGAATATGTAGACCTCTGCCGTGGACCTCACGTTCCTTCAACAGGTCGCATCCAAATCTTCCACCTTCTCCATGTAGCAGGTGCTTACTGGCGTGGAAATAGCGACAATGCGATGATGCAACGTATCTACGGTACAGCTTGGTTTGACAAAAAAGACTTGAAGAACTACCTTCAAATGCGTGAAGAAGCCAAAGAACGTGACCACCGCAAACTTGGTAAAGAGCTTGACCTCTTCATGATTTCACAAGAAGTCGGACAAGGACTTCCATTCTGGTTGCCAAATGGGGCGACTATTCGTCGTGAATTGGAACGCTACATTGTCGACAAGGAGTTGGCTTCTGGCTACCAACACGTCTACACTCCACCACTTGCTTCAGTAGAACTTTACAAGACTTCTGGTCACTGGGATCATTACCAAGAGGACATGTTCCCAACTATGGACATGGGTGACGGGGAAGAATTTGTTCTTCGTCCAATGAACTGCCCACACCACATCCAGGTCTACAAACACCATGTTCACTCATACCGTGAATTGCCAATCCGTATCGCCGAGATCGGTATGATGCACCGCTATGAGAAATCTGGTGCCCTAACTGGTCTTCAACGTGTGCGTGAAATGTCTCTCAACGACGGTCACCTCTTTGTTACTCCAGAACAAATCCAAGAAGAATTCCAACGTGCCCTTCAGTTGATTATTGATGTCTATGAAGACTTCAACTTGACTGAATACCGCTTCCGTCTCTCTCTTCGTGACCCTCAAGATACTCATAAGTACTTTGACAATGATGAAATGTGGGAAAATGCCCAAACCATGCTTCGTGCAGCGCTTGATGAAATGGGCGTAGACTATTTTGAAGCCGAAGGTGAAGCTGCCTTCTATGGTCCGAAACTCGATATCCAAGTGAAGACCGCCCTAGGAAAAGAAGAAACTCTTTCTACGATACAGCTCGATTTCTTGTTGCCAGAACGCTTTGATCTCAAATACATCGGAGCTGATGGCGAAGAGCACCGTCCAGTTATGATCCACCGTGGGGTTATCTCAACTATGGAACGCTTCACAGCTATCTTGATTGAGAACTACAAGGGTGCCTTCCCAACATGGCTTGCACCACATCAAGTAACCCTCATCCCAGTATCTAACGAAAAACACGTGGACTACGCATGGGAAGTGGCTAAGAAACTCCGTGACCGCGGTGTCCGTGCTGATGTGGATGAGCGCAATGAAAAAATGCAGTTCAAGATTCGTGCGTCACAAACCAGCAAGATTCCTTACCAATTGATCGTTGGGGACAAGGAAATGGAAGATGGAACTGTCAATGTTCGCCGCTATGGCCAAAAAGAAACACAAACTGTCTCAGTTGATGACTTTGTTCAAGCTATCTTAGCTGATATCGCTAACAAATCACGCGTGACTAAAGAAGATTAAAATAAAAAAGGCAAATTCGATTGAGGGAGCTCCTCAATAGGCTTTGCCTTTTCATTTTTTACAATTTTGTTAAACGTAATCCTCTCTCATCTCTGTGTTTTGTCTAATCCCATGAAAAATGATATAATAGAACAAAAGGACAGGGGAGAGAGATGTTAAAGAGAGATTTACTGAGAAATATTATCATTGTGACGGTATTTATTGCCATTCTGGTGGGGCTACGCTTGTTTGTCTATACACCTTATCGTATCACCAAGCAAGATGCCAATTCTTTCTTAGCGGAAAATGATTTGGTCTTGGCGGATAAGACAGCCAAGCTTGCTCGTGGGGAATTTGCCCTCTATGAGGTCGATGGAAAAGAGTATGTCGGCCGTGTCATTGCTAAGGAAAATGACAAGGTAACCTATATGGATAACTTGCTGTATCTGAACAATCAGGTACAATCAGAGCAATATATCGAAAAGATGCGAGAGAAATATCTGGCTTCGGCTGCCAGCACGGGTTATTATACCCACGATTTTTCTGTTGTTGACTTAAAAGGAGCGACTTCTGATACCATCCCTAAAAATTCTTTTCTCATCTTGAATGATCGACGGGAAAATACGAAAGACAGTCGAGAATTTGGTCTGATCAAAAAGGAGCAGATTAAGGGAATTATAGAATTCCGTATCTCTCCTTTAGATAAATTTGGTTTTGTTGAAACGAAGTAGTAAAAAACTAGGCTGGAAATTCCAACCTAGTTTTCTTTTTGAGATGTTTTAAGACTTTCTTTGGTTTTCTTAAGCTCTTTTTTCAGCGAGAAGTTTTTAGATATGCTGATGAGAAAGGTTGTAATAGAGCCTAGGAGGACAGAGACCAGAATCAAAATGATTAAGGGAAGTTTAAAGCTGAAGAGGATAAAACTAACATTGACGCTCTGCATATTGGCCAAGGAAATACTGGCTACCAATAGAATGGTAATTAAAAGCAGGATATAATGCAATTTTTCTTTCATAATGATTCTCCTAATTATTCAAATTCAGCCTTGCTCTTGACATCGCCGTACTCTTCTTGAGTTTCTTGGGCTAGGATGTCCTCATAGGCTGACAGTTCAATGGCAGAGCCATACTTATTTTTCAGAGCGGTGGTCACCAGACGGTAGGCCAGATTCGCATTGCGAGACAAGATGGGACCATGGAAGTAGGAACCAAAGACATTCTTATAGTGGACGCCTTCGTTGCCGTCTTCCTGATTATTACCATTTCCATAGACGACCTTGCCCAGCGGTTTTTCATCGTCAGAGAGGAAGGTGCGCCCTTGGTGGTTTTCAAAGCCGTAGTAGGTTTCATCAAATTCTTCGTTATAAATCTTGATGTCACCGATATAGCGATTCTTGACTTGGTTGAGAGTGTAGTGTCCCATGATGCCCAGACCTTCGATTCGTCGACCAGAAGCTTCAATATAGTATTGACCCAAGAGTTGGAAACCGCCACAGATAGCTAGCACAACGCCGTTGTCATGGATAAAGTTTTCCAAGGCATCTTTTTTAGCTGGCAGGTCACGAGCCACGATCGTTTGCTCATAGTCTTGACCTCCGCCAAAGAAGACGATGTCGTAGCTATCCTTGTCAAAGTCATCTTCTAGAGAAACGATATCAACCTCAACCCTAGCACCTAGCTTTTCAGCTACATACTTGAGCATAAGGACATTACCGTTGTCGCCATAGGTATTCATAAGGTCGCCGTAGAGATGAGCGATTTTTAAGTCATAGTGATAATCCTGGTTTGCAGGAGAAACGAGGGATCTATAAACCATTAGTTCATCTCCTTTCTGATTACTTGTCGTTCTGCCAGCAACTCGCGGAATTCCAGCATAGCGGTATAAGTAGCTAGAATATAGGCATGTTTGGTTTCTTGCTCTTCAATCATCTTAAAGACTGCTTCCAAATCTTTGACTTCAGTAATCTGATCTGCTGGATAGCCAGTCACCCGCAGTCGACGAGCAATCTCAGAATGGCGGATTCCGCCTGCAAGGACCTGAGGAATATCCATCTCTAAAATTTTCTCAAAATCAGCATCCCAGATCCAGCTGGTATCAATGCCGTCTGCATAGTTGGCATTGAGCAGGACAGATAGGCTAAAGTCAAAAGGTGCCAGCTCAATCATTTCCAAGGCTTGGGTCGCACCGACTGGATTTTTGATCAAGACTAAAGTACATTCCTTATCGCCAATTTTGAAAGTTTCCTGACGACCAAAGACAGCCCGGCTCTTGTCAAAGCCAGTCTTGATGGTAGCTGGCTCGACTCCGAAGAACTGAGCAACTGACACAGCGGCCAAGGCATTATAGATATTGTAGAGACCACCGATATTGATCTGATAGTCTTGTCCATCAATGGTAAAGGCAGAGCGATTGTGCTCAAGTGCTTTGAGAGCGGTCAGACTGTAGTCTAGCTTAGGGCGCTTGAAACCACAGTCCTCACAGATGTAAGCTCCCAGATTTGCATAAGTATTGAGCTCGTACTTGAGGATATGCTCGCACTTAGGACAGAGGATACCCTCAGTATTGTAGTGGGCTAGCTTAGGTTGGCTTTTCTCCGTGTCAAATCCATAGTAGCGGACAGGATTCTTCAGGCTGACCGAGTTAAAGAGCGGGCTGTCACCATTCATCAGTACAGTCGCTTCAGGTACTTTAGCTGCAGCATCCAGAATCATCTGGTAGGTCGTGTAGATCTCACCATAGCGGTCCATTTGGTCACGGAAAATGTTGGTAAAGACGAAGAGGCTAGGCTTGATATAATCACAAATCCGAGATAGGCTGGCTTCATCTATTTCCAGCACTGCGATATGTTTGCCAGATTTGCCTTTTTTAGCAGTCAGGAAGGTTGTCGTAATCCCGGTAATCATATTGGCGCCGCTGGGATTGGTCACTACTTCTCCGAAAGCTTCCTTGAGAATGCCCACTGTCAAAGCTGTAGTCAGAGTTTTTCCGTTGGTTCCTGTAATGACCACGACTTCGTAGTTCTTGGCCAAGTTTTGCAAAATATTTTTATCAAATGTGAGGGCAACTTTTCCTGGCAGAGTCGAGCCACGTCCCATTTTGCTGAGAACAAAGTGGGAGGACTTGCCTGCTAGGAGGCCCAATGCTGTATTTATCTTCATAAGAAATATTTTATCATAAAAAAGTAAAGAAGGTTACAGAAAAATATCCTTAAAAGTGATATAATGGTTGAGAACTGTTTGTTTTTGACTGGGAGGGCCACTATGCAATGAACTTTCAACAATTAACCAATCTCCAATACTGGTCTAATGTATTCAGTAATCCTTGGAATATTTTAATCAACATTATTGATATTGCTTTAGTTACCTGGATTTTATATCATTTTACTAAAGCAATTGCCGGGACCAAAATTATGATTCTGGTTCGGGGAGTGCTCTTCTTCATCTTGGCACAGTTTTTAGCGAATATCATTGGTTTGACGACCATTTCATGGTTGATCAATCAGGTTATTACCTACGGAGTCATTGCGGCAGTGGTGATTTTCTCGCCTGAGATTCGGACTGGTCTTGAAAAGCTGGGTAGAGCAACTGAGATTTTTTCAGCCACGCCAGTCAGCAGTGAGGAGAAATTGATTCAAGCCTTTGTTAAGGCAGTAGCTTACATGAGTCCGCGTAAGATCGGTGCTTTGGTAGCTATTCAGGGCGCTCGAACATTGCAGGAATACATTGCAACGGGAATCCCACTGGATGCGGATATCTCTGGGGAACTGTTGATCAATATTTTCATTCCTAATACGCCTCTTCATGATGGGGCAGTTATTATCAAAGATAATAAGATCGCTGCCTCTTGTGCCTATTTGCCGCTTACAGAAAGCACAGGTATTTCCAAGGAATTTGGGACTCGTCACCGGGCTGCGATTGGCCTTTCAGAAGTTTCAGATGCCTTTACTTTTGTCGTGTCTGAGGAGACAGGCGGTATTTCTACGACACATAATGGAGTCTTCAAGCATGATTTGAGTTTGAGCGAGTTCGAATCACAACTGCGGGAAGTTCTCTTATCAGACAAGCATGAGAAAATGAGCCTAAAGAATCGTATCCTAGGAGGATGGAAGAATGAAACAAAGTAAAAAAATTCTCTATATTATTTCCTCCTTATTTTTTGCTTTGGTTTTGTTTATTTATGCGACGTCTAGTAGTTTTCAAAATAGTATCAGCATTCGCCAAGTGACTTCGGAAACTTATAGTAATACGATTTCTAATGTCCCGATTGATATCAAGTATGATAGCGAACGGTACTTCATTAGCGGCTTTACTTCCGAGGCTAGCGTTGTTTTGACGGGTTCTAATAGAGTGGCTTTAAGTAGCGAAATGCAGGAAAGTACACGGAAGTTCCATGTGGTAGCGGATTTATCTAATGCATCAGAAGGAACAGTCGAAGTGCAGCTGAAAGTCGAAAATCTACCTAGTGGTCTGTCTGCTACGGTTAATCCGCAAAAAATTTCAGTCAAGATAGGTAAAAAAGCAAGCAAGAAAGTGCCAGTGAAGTATCTCATCACAGGCAGTCAGGTTGCAGAAGATATTTCTATCACAAATGTGAGCTTGGAGCACGAAGAAGTCACAGTGACAAGCGATGAAGAAACTTTGGAAAAAGTTAATCATGTCGCAGCAGTCTTACCAAGCAATGTCACTATTTCAGGAAATTATAGTGGAGCAGCTTCCTTGCAGGCCATGGATGCCAATGGGAATGTTTTGCCAAGTGTTGTGACACCGTTTGAAACAACGATGAAAGTTACGACCAAAACGACACATTCGAATTCGTCAAGCTCAAAATCGAGCTCAAGTTCGAATTCATCTAGTAAATAAATGCAAGATTTGAAAGGAAAATTTTAAAAATGGGTAAATATTTTGGAACCGATGGTGTTCGTGGAGAAGCTAATGTGGAATTAACGCCGGAATTGGCCTTTAAACTGGGCCGTTTTGGTGGATATGTTCTGAGCCAACACGAAAGTGAAGTTCCTCGGGTATTTGTTGGCCGTGATACACGTATTTCGGGAGAAATGTTGGAGAGTGCCTTGATTGCAGGTCTGCTTTCTGTTGGGATTCACGTCTACAAACTTGGTGTGATCGCTACTCCGGGTGTTGCCTACTTGGTCAAATCCGAAAAAGCTAGTGCGGGTGTCATGATTTCAGCTAGTCACAATCCTGCTCTCGATAATGGCATCAAATTCTTTGGTGGCGATGGTTATAAACTGGATGATGAACGCGAACTTGAAATCGAAGCTTTGCTGGACGCAGCAGAAGATACCCTTCCACGTCCCAGTGCTGAGGGCTTAGGGAAAGTCGTGGACTATCCTGAAGGCTTGCGTAAGTACCAACAATATATCGTTTCAACTGGTTTAGATCTTGAAGGAATGCACGTTGCCCTTGATACAGCAAATGGCGCTGCTTCAACTAGTGCCCGTCAAATTTTTGCTGATTTGGGTGCCCAGCTGACCGTTATCGGAGAAAATCCAGATGGCCTCAACATTAACTTAAATGTAGGCTCTACTCATCCAGAAGGCTTACAAGAAACAGTCCGTGAATCAGGGGCGGCGATTGGTCTCGCTTTTGATGGCGATAGTGACCGTTTGATTGCTGTTGATGAAAATGGCGATATTGTAGATGGTGATAAGATTATGTACATCATCGGCAAGTATCTGTCTGAAAAAGGCCAATTGGCTCAAAATACAATTGTGACTACGGTTATGTCCAACCTTGGTTTCCACAAAGCCTTGGAGCGTGAAGGCATCAATAAAGTAGTGACTGCTGTCGGGGACCGCTATGTGGTAGAAGAAATGCGCAAGAACGGTTATAATCTAGGCGGCGAGCAATCTGGACATGTCATTATCATGGATTATAATAC
Organism: Streptococcus cristatus; assembly: GCF_003943515.1. Taxonomy (GTDB): domain Bacteria; phylum Bacillota; class Bacilli; order Lactobacillales; family Streptococcaceae; genus Streptococcus; species Streptococcus cristatus_D. The sequence goes on from NZ_RJPT01000005.1 coordinate 110,733, forward strand.
CACTGGTGATGGTCAATTGTCAGCGGTGCAATTAACCAAAGTGATGAAAGAAACTGGTAAGAGTTTGTCTGAACTTGCATCAGAAGTGACCATTTACCCACAAAAATTGGTTAATATTCGTGTCGAAAATGCCATGAAAGATAAGTCAATGGAAGTTCCTGCTATCAGAGACATTATTGAAAAAATGGAAACTGAAATGGCAGGAAATGGCCGCATCCTTGTCCGCCCAAGTGGAACAGAACCGCTTCTGCGTGTCATGGCTGAAGCGCCAACTCACGAAGAAGTGGACTACTATGTGGATACAATTGCGGATGTCGTCCGTGCTGAAATTGGTATCGAATAAAAGTCAAAAGATTGGAGAAGTCTCCTATTTGGAGTGAGCTCTTCAATCTTTTTAAATTATTTTCATAAATATCCTTTAGAATTCTTTGGCTAATAGAGCAAAATCTCTCTTTTTCTTTTTCATCTCGTAAATATTTGAAAAAGTATGCTAATCGTGTTAAAATATAGGGAGTAATCTAGGAATTGAGGTAATAAAGTGGCTTTTGGAGATAACGGACAACGTAAAAAAACTGGATTTGAAAAATTGACAATGCTGGTCGTGGTAATCATGTTACTTGTAACCATTGGTGCAATTTTTGCACAAGCTATTGGCGTAATCTTCTAATCCTAAACGCTGCAAGGCGTTTTTTTAGAGTAAAAAAGAAGCGAGAATTTATATGAGTATGTTTTTAGATACAGCCAAGATTCAGGTCAAGGCTGGCAAGGGCGGCGATGGCATGGTAGCTTTTCGCCGAGAAAAATATGTACCCAATGGCGGACCTTGGGGCGGCGATGGTGGTCGTGGTGGTGATGTGATTTTTGTCGTGGATGAAGGACTGCGTACCTTGATGGATTTCCGTTACAACCGTCATTTCAAGGCTCAATCAGGTGAAAAAGGAATGACTAAGGGAATGCATGGTCGAGGAGCGGAGGATTTGATTGTCCGTGTACCACAGGGGACGACCGTTCGTGATGCTGAAACTGGCAAGGTCATTACGGATTTGATTGAGCATGGTCAACGATTTATCGTGGCGCATGGTGGTCGTGGCGGTCGTGGCAATATTCGCTTTGCTACACCTAAAAATCCTGCTCCGGAAATTTCTGAAAATGGGGAGCCTGGTCAGGAAAGAGAATTACTGCTGGAGCTAAAAGTACTAGCCGATGTTGGTCTGGTCGGTTTTCCTTCAGTTGGGAAATCAACCCTTCTGAGTGTGATTACATCAGCCAAGCCGAAAATTGGAGCTTATCACTTTACCACGATTGTTCCTAATCTGGGCATGGTTCGGACTCAGTCTGGGGAATCTTTTGCTGTAGCCGATCTGCCAGGGTTGATCGAAGGAGCCAGTCAGGGCGTGGGTCTAGGAACCCAGTTTCTTCGACATATCGAGCGGACACGGGTCATTTTGCACGTTATTGATATGTCTGCCAGTGAGGGTCGCGATCCTTATGAAGATTACCTTGCAATCAATAAAGAACTAGAATCCTATAATTTGCGCTTGATGGAACGGCCGCAGATCATTGTAGCCAATAAGATGGATATGCCTGACAGTGCAAAAAACTTGAAAGAATTCAAGCAAAAACTGGCTGCCAACTATGATGAATTTGAAGAGTTGCCGCAGATTTTCCCTATTTCTAGCCTGACCAAGCAGGGGCTTGCCACGCTCTTGGATGCGACAGCTGAGCTACTGGATAAGACATCTGAGTTTCTACTTTATGAAGAATCCGATATGGAAGACGAGGCTTATTATGGCTTTGATGAAGAAGCACCAGCCTTCGAAATCTCCCGTGATGATGATGCTACATGGGTACTTTCAGGTGATAAACTAGAAAAACTCTTTACAATGACTAACTTTGACCGTGATGAGTCCATCATGAAATTCTCTCGTCAGTTGCGCGGTATGGGTGTTGATGAAGCACTTCGTGCGCGTGGTGCCAAGGATGGAGACTTGGTGCGCATCGGTAAGTTTGAGTTTGAATTTGTTGACTAAGGAGATATGTAATGGGTGACAAACCAATATCTTTTCGAGACGAAAATGGCAACTTTGTCTCAGCAGCAGATGTTTGGAATGCAAAAAAGCTGGAAGAACTCTTTAACCGTCTAAATCCAAATCGCAAACTTCGCCTTGAGCGCGAAAAATTGAAAGAAGATCAATAATTGAAACCAATCCTTTTAGATGAAGGAATGAGTGACAGTAGTCATGCTGCCTCATTCCAGATTTCGAAGGATTTTCTATTGGAAAAAACAAAAAAAGCCAAATCCGATTTCTCGGAAATGGCTTTGTATCAACATTCTTTTTAATGTCAATACAGTTCTTATTTGAGACCGTATTTTTTGTTGAAACGATCCACACGTCCATCTGCTTGAGTGAACTTTTGACGTCCAGTGTAGAATGGGTGTGAGTCTGATGAAATTTCGACACGGATCAATGGGTAAGTTTCACCTTCGAATTCAACAGTTTCGTTTGAACGTTTAGTTGAACCGCTAAGGAACTTGTAGCCAGTAGTAGTGTCCATAAATACAACTTGACGGTATTCTGGGTGAATGTCTTTTCTCATTTTAAAAAAATCCTTTCTGCCATGGACTCTTTGCGAGCCATAGATTAGTTACTTTGATAGTTTATCAAATTCTAAATGATTTGACAAGTCTTTTGGATGATTTTCTTACTTTTTTGCTCTTTCTTTTAATTTTTGATAAATCAAATCCACTTCATCTTTGGAATAAGCATTGGCACCGCTGGCAAGTGGGTGGCCACCTCCATCATGTTGTTTGGCAATTTCATTGATTGGAGTAAATTTACTGCGCATCCGCACACGATAATGGCCGTCAGGCTGTTCGACAAAGATGGCCCACATCTGGACATCTTCGATCCGTCCGGGTGCAGCTACAATAGCTGAAGTATCAGCATCCGTCAGCTGATTTTCTTTCAATAATTGCTGTGATAGGATGACACGCGCAGCACCATTTTCATCCACTTCCAGATTATCGTATACATAACCTTGGAGTTTGGCAACTTGATGGGTGATGGAGTCCATTTTTCGAGATAGCTCTGAGAAATTAAAAGCATATTGGCGAAGTTTTCCAGCTACCTCAAATGTGCGTGCAGTAGTCGCTGGATAGAGGAAGCGCCCTGTATCTCCAACAATGCCAGCATAGAGGAGTTTAGCGATATAGTCATTTACTTCTAAGTGATTCTCGAAAGCAAAAAGAGCGATAATTTCGCTCGTGCTACTGGCATCTGTATCAACCAGCAGCAAATCTCCGTAGGCATCATCGTTGGGATGATGGTCGATTTTAATCAAAAAGTCGCCTGTACTGTAGCGCTGATCATCAATGCGGGGAGTGTTGGCTGTATCGCACACGATTACCAAGGCCTGCTCGTAGTCCGCATCTGTCACCTCATCCATCTTTGCTAGCCAAGTAAGACTAGGCTCGTTGTAACCTGTGACTTTGATGGATTTTTCAGGAAAGTTGAGCTGGAGAAGTTTTTGTAAGCCGACTTGACTGCCAATTGCATCTGGGTCGGGGCGCATGTGGCGGTGGATGATAATTTTATCGTATTCCTTAATTATTTTCAGAATTTTACTATAGATACTCATTGTGAACCTCTTAAACTTTCTCTAGTTATTGTAGCACAAGAATTTTTATTTTTAAAATAAAAAAGATGTGTTATAATGAATGAAGATTATAATTTGGAGGGAACTATGACCTTAGCGAAAATTGTATTTGCCAGTATGACTGGAAACACCGAGGAAATTGCCGATATTGTGGCGGATAAGCTAAGAGAACTAGATGTAGAAGTTGAAGTGGACGAGTGTACCACTGTTGATGCAGAAGATTTCTTGGAAGCGGATATTACGATTGTAGCGACCTATACCTACGGTGACGGTGAGCTGCCGGATGAAATGATGGACTTCTACGAAGACTTATCTGGATTGGACTTGTCTGGCAAGGTCTATGGAGTGGTTGGTTCAGGCGATACTTTTTATGATGAATTCTGCAAGGCTGTTGATGATTTTGATGCTATTTTTGCGGCTACAGGAGCAGTGAAAGGTTCAGAATGTGTCAAAGTAGATCTTTCTGCAGAAGAAGATGATATCGAGCGCTTGGAAGCATTTGCGGAAGAGTTGGTAAGTAAAGTTTAAAATGACAATATGGAGAGCGGCTGTAGCCGTTTTTCTTTTGTTAAAGTATTATTTTCTGACAATTCTCATGATTAGGAGTATAATATAAGTAAGCGTTATCCCTTAGATAAAGGAGGAATTTCTATGAAAGAACGCGACTATGCCTTTGGCTTTCATGATAATGCCAAGCCACTCTTTTCAACTGGTAAAGGTTTGACCGAAGAAGTAGTTCGAGAAATCTCAGAAATCAAGAATGAGCCCCAGTGGATGTTGGATTATCGCCTCCGCTCCTTGGAACTTTTTCATAAGTTACCCATGCCTAACTTTGGACCAGATTTATCAGGTATTCGCTTTGATGATATTATCTACTACCAGAAACTAAGCGGAGATCGGGCTCGCAGTTGGGATGAAGTCCCAGAGGAGATTAAGAAAACCTTTGACCGCTTGGGAATTCCAGAAGCCGAGAAGCAGTTCCTATCTGGAGCTGTGGCACAGTATGAATCTGAAGTGGTTTATCATAATATGAAGGAAGAGTTTGCCAAGCTGGGGATTATTTTCACCGATACGGATACGGCTGTGCAGGAATATCCAGACTTGGTCAAACAGTATTTTGGTACTGTGATTTCAAATGCTGAGCATAAATTTTCAGCGCTTAATAGTGCGGTTTGGTCTGGTGGAACCTTTATCTATGTGCCTAAGAATGTCCAGTGCCAAGTTCCTGTTCAGACCTATTTTCGTATCAACGGAGAAAATGCTGGCCAGTTTGAGCGTTCCTTGATGATTATCGAGGAGGGCGGCTCTATCCAGTATATCGAGGGCTGTACAGCACCGACTTACACAAGCAATAGCCTTCATGCGGCAAATGTCGAAATCATTGTCAAAAAGGATGCCTTTTTCCGCTATACGACCATTCAAAATTGGTCGGACAATGTCTATAACCTGGTAACGGAGCGGGGGATTGTTGAAGAAGGCGGCACCTTAGAGTGGATTGATGGGAACTTAGGCAGCAAGGTCAATATGAAATATCCCTGCAGCATTCTTAATGGTCGCAATGCAAGAACTTCTGTCCTCTCTATGTCTTTTGCTAACTATGGCCAGCACTTAGATGCTGGTTGTAAGGTTTTTCATAATGCGCCCAAGACTTCCAGTACCTTAATTTCTAAATCAGTGGCTAAGGATGGCGGCAAGACCGACTACCGTGGTCAGGTTCGCTTTGGGAAGAATAGCGCTGGCTCTAAATCTCATATCGAGTGCGATACCATTCTGATGGATGGTGAGTCTAGTTCTGATACCATTCCCTTTAATGAAATTCATAATTCCAATGTCGCGCTAGAGCATGAAGCCAAGGTTTCCAAAGTATCTGAGGACCAGCTCTACTACCTAATGAGCCGAGGAATAAGCGAAGAAGAAGCCACAGCTATGATTATCAACGGATTTATGGAACCCATTACCAAAGAACTTCCAATGGAATACGCCGTCGAACTCAACCAACTCATCAACATGAGTATGGAAGGCTCAGTTGGTTAAAAAGGTCCATTGGACCTTTTTAATCTGTGGATAAAAACTCGCTTTTGCGAGTTCTCCTTAATCCAAGGTTCGGGGAACCTTTTTAATCTGCAGCTAGAGACTCGCCCCTGTGAGTTCCCCTTAATTTAAGGTTGTTTTAGGTTGCAGATATATACTCGCTTTTGCGAGTTTTCTTTTAATTTAAAGTCCTTAGGACCTTTTTTATTTAGGATAAAACTAGAACATTTTACTATTTTTTGATATGATAGATAGAATATGAGGAGGAATGAGATGACGTTAGAAGAAATCAGACAGGAAATTGACCAAATAGATGATGCACTCGTTACCTTACTAGAGCAGCGCATGAATCTGGTTGGCCAAGTTGTGGCTGTTAAAAAATCAACTGGGAAGGCCGTCGCAGATCCTAAGCGAGAAGAAAGGATCTTTGCTGGAGTTGCGAGCAAGATTGAAAATAAGAACTATCAAGAAACGATTCTTGCGACCTTTGCGGACATCCTAAAGCATTCACGTGCTTTTCAGGAGAAGCAAATAAGATGAGTGAAGTAAAAAATTCTTTGGCAATCTTCCTAGCAGCGATGCTAGGCGGTTTACTCCGTTATCAATGCTCTTCCTTTTTCACATTCACGGGACATTTTCCTCTAGCGACACTTTTGGTCAACTATTTGGGAACTTTCTTCTTAGTCTATTTGGTTAAAGGCTATCTCAGTCGTAAGCAAGTTTCCAAGCGTTTTCTACTGGCTTTATCTACAGGTTTTTGTGGCGGATTGACGACTTTTTCTGGAGTTCTATTAGATTCGCTCAAATTGCTGGATTTAGGCCGTTATCCAGAATTGCTCCTATATCTTGCCTTGAGTATCGGCGGCAGCCTTTGTATTGCTTTATGGGCTGGAAGGAAGGTGACCGCATGATTTGGTTTTTGCTCATTGCTTGCGGTCTAGGAGCTCTTGTCCGTTACCTTTTTTCTAAGGTTAATAGCAGGGCTGCTCTGCCAGTAGGCACCTTGATGGCTAATGTACTGGGAGCCTTTTTGATTGGATATTTTTATAATCATATCCAAGATAAACAGCTGTATAGCATTTTGGCAACAGGTTTTTGTGGCGGTTTAACGACTCTTTNCACTTTTAATGCGGAACTAGCAGAGATGTTTTCAGAGAAGAAGAAGTTTAGCCTCTATTTAATGCTGACCTACTTTATAGGATTTTTAGCGATTCTTTTAGGAATTTTTATCTAAAAATCTTTACTTTTGCTAGAATTTTGATATAATATACTTTGTGCATAAATGGATGCACTAAAAAAACGGCTAATCCGCTGTTGTCTAGAACTACAAGATTAGTAAGATAGGAGAAAAAATGAATCCATTAATCCAAAGCTTGACTGAAGGTCAACTTCGCTCAGATATCCCTGCATTCCGTCCTGGTGACACTGTTCGCGTTCACGCGAAAGTTGTCGAAGGAACTCGCGAACGTATCCAGATCTTTGAAGGTGTCGTTATCGCTCGTAAAGGTGCTGGTATCTCAGAAAACTACACAGTTCGTAAAATCTCTAACGGTGTAGGTGTTGAACGTACTTTCCCAATCCACACTCCACGTGTTGACAAGATTGAAGTCGTTCGTTACGGTAAAGTTCGTCGTGCTAAATTGTACTACCTTCGTGCATTGCAAGGTAAGGCAGCGCGTATCAAAGAAATCCGTCGTTAATATCAGAAATGACTCTGTCACTTGGCAGAGTTTTTCTCTAGTCCCCTTAGTTCAATGGATATAACAACTCCCTCCTAAGGAGTAGTTGCTGGTTCGATTCCGGCAGGGGACATAAATATTAAAACTACGTTCAAATGAACGTAGTTTTTTTAGTGAATTTGTTGAAAACGCTTTGAATTCCGTTGCCTTTTTATAGAAATAAGAGTAAAATATAGTTATTATAGTAAATAAAAAGCACCGAATCGGTGCGCACTTTTTCAAGTTGAATACGGACTGAGCTTAAAAACCACTGCCTTATTTTAACTTGCTGTGTTGTTTCGAATAGTTCCAACAGTTTCATTGTACTATACTTATCAAAGATTATCAAGTAAAATGTAAATTATTTTACAGATCCGACAAAAGGATATTTTAAAGCTGTAA
>NZ_RJPT01000006.1 GCF_003943515.1 Streptococcus cristatus
ACCGTTCTTATCAAGACCGACTTGAACTGTGTGTGTGCCATTGTTATTGTCGATAACTTTAGCTAGTGGAGATTTTCCATCCTTACCGTCTTTAACGATGGTAGATGAGGTTACTTCATCTGGATCCAACTGACCGTTGCCATTCTTATCAAGTCCAACTTTAACAGTATGAGTACCGTCGTTGTTGTCTACGACTTGAGCCAATGATGGCTTACCATCTTCTCCTTTTGCTCCGGTCGCGCCTGTAGCACCAGTGGCACCGGTTGCGCCAGCTTTTCCATCCTTACCGTCTTTAACGATGGTAGATGAGGTTACTTCGTCTGGATCAAGCTCACCATTACCGTTCTTATCGAGACCGACTTGAACTGTGTGTGTGCCATTATTATTGTCGACAACTTTAGCTAGTGGAGATTTTCCATCCTTACCGTCTTTAACNATGGTAGATGAGGTTACTTCATCTGGATCCAACTGACCGTTGCCATTCTTATCAAGTCCAACTTTAACAGTATGAGTACCGTCGTTGTTGTCTACGACTTGAGCCAATGATGGCTTACCATCTTCTCCTTTTGCGCCTGTAGCTCCAGTTTCACCTTTATCGCCTTTGGCTCCGGTCGCGCCTGTTGCTCCAGTAGCTCCAGTAGCACCGGTTGCGCCAGCTTTTCCATCCTTACCATCTTTGATGATTGTAGATGATGTTACTTCGTCTGGATCAAGCTCACCGTTACCGTTCTTATCAAGACCGACTTGAACTGTGTGTGTGCCATTGTTATTGTCGATAACTTTAGCTAGTGGAGATTTTCCATCCTTACCGTCTTTAACGATGGTAGATGAGGTTACTTCATCTGGATCCAACTGACCGTTGCCATTCTTATCAAGTCCAACTTTAACAGTATGAGTACCGTCGTTGTTGTCTACGACTTGAGCCAATGATGGCTTACCATCTTCTCCTTTTGCTCCTGTAGCTCCAGTTTCACCTTTATCGCCTTTAGCTCCGGCCGCACCTGTAGCACCAGTGGCACCTTTGTCACCTTTTGGTCCTGCTGCGCCTGTAGCTCCGGTGGCACCGGTTGCGCCAGTTTCACCTTTATCGCCTTTTGGTCCTGCTGCACCGGTGGCTCCCTTATCACCTTTCGGTCCTACTGCGCCTGTGGCTCCTGTAGCTCCAGTTTCACCTTTGTCGCCTTTAGCTCCGGTTGCACCGGTTGCGCCTGTTTCACCTTTATCGCCTTTTGGTCCTGCTGCACCGGTGGCTCCGGTTGCGCCAGTTGCGCCCTTATCGCCTTTTGGTCCTGCTGCGCCTGTGGCTCCAGTTGCTCCAGTTGCACCTTTATCGCCTTTTGGTCCTGTTGCGCCAGTAGCGCCCTTATCACCTTTTGGTCCTGCTGCACCGGTGGCTCCGGTTGCGCCTGTAGCACCCTTATCACCTTTTGGTCCTGCTGCACCGGTGGCTCCGGTTGCGCCAGTTGCGCCCTTATCACCTTTTGGTCCTGCTGCGCCTGTGGCTCCGGTTGCGCCTGTAGCACCCTTATCACCTTTTGGTCCTGCTGCACCGGTGGCTCCGGTTGCACCAGTTGCGCCTGTTGCACCTTTATCACCCTTAGGTCCAGTTGGTCCCGCATTACGTTTGACAACCATGATGGTATCTACAGGATCAACGTAATTGTGTCCTTTAAATCCTCTTACAGTTCCACCATTTTTAAGTGTCTCAAGTTCTTGAGCTGTAAACTTAGGATTCGGTACGTCATTTAGGTTTTCTGGTTTTGGTCCTACAACAATAACTTGTCCGTCTTTACCTTGTTGGTAAACAATCTGAGAACCAGTTTGATTGTCGAAGGCGCGTTTTTGATCTGGAGTGGCATTCTCATAATCTACGACTCTGACATTATGTGGAATATCCATGACAAATCTGTCATAAGATTTTTCTGGTTCTGGTGCTGGAACTTCATTGACATATGCTGCAGGAGTATAAGTCAAATTAGGGTTAGTTACGACGTTATTCGCTTTTACGTTGGTATTAAATGAGAACCATTGGCGAATTGGGCGTGGCCAGTGCTGACCAGGGTTAGTTGTAGCAATATCAAAGCTCAATGATGTCCCACTTGTAACTTTTGCAGCACCCGCTCCCCAGAATTCATTTGGATTACCTTGTTGGTCCCATTGATATTCAGTTTGGCCTTTATAAGAGTTGTTCTTACCATTTGCATAGTACCAACCATTTGCCTGTGGAACGATAGAAGAACCTACAATTTGTACATTCTGCATATTTGAGCTCAAATTACCATAAATTTCAGCGTAAATATCATTCCCGTGGTGATTACGTGAAGCGAAAGAAACAACACCAGGTGTTCTGCCAAAGTCTACCTTAGTGCCATCCGCATAATAGAATTCCCATTCCATATGCAATTGGTTACCAGTTCCTTTACGATCATAGCTGGATCCATTCCAAACTGTCATAGTTGGGTCTTTATGGATAGCCATTACCATACTATCATCATAAGCAGAACTCTTCTTAGGCGTATATCGAGCAATAGCTTTCGTAATAGGTCGACCACCTGCAAATGAGTTGTGCAAGGTGTACTCTACTGTTGTAGTTCTACCAACTTGCGTATGAACCATGTAGTAAGCATCTGTTTGATCCTTGATGATTCGCTCTGCTGCCGGTTGGCTTGTATCGGCTCTAGTGATAACTGCATTCGGTTGAGTAGTTGTCCCGTCTCGCCACTCAGTGTAGCTTCGACTATCCAAAGCTTCACGAACATATTGATTTCGAGATGTGAGCGTACTGTCTTTGACAAACCAGTCTCCTTGTGCCAGCCTAATCTTAGCTGTTGCATTTGGCTCATCAGAGAAAACGAGGTTTTGAGGAGCAATTTGTTGCAAGCTTCCTTCTCTACCTGTTAATTGTTGAGCTCTTTGTTTAGCCGTCAAGTAATCAGAGATTTTTTTATTCATTGCCTGAGCTTCAGCATTTTGAAGATCAGCTGCTTGACGTTCTAATCTGCGTCTTTCTTCGTCAGTTGTTGCGGTTCCAAAATTTCTAAGCTGGTTCGGTGTAACTGGCAAGTTCTCTGACGCTGCTCTATCCAACTGAGTTTTCAAGGCATTAGCTTGAACTGTAGCTAGATTACCGTCTTGGGTAACAGTATAGTCAGATCCTTGACGAGTAGCACCAGTATTTCGGAATCCTGATGTACCGCTAACACTTCTGAATCCTGATGTGCCTGAACGCTTAGGTTGTGCGGCTGCACTAGTTTCAGAACTTGCAGTTTTTGGCTCTGATTTTTCTTCTTTTGGCTCAGCCTTTTCTTCCGCTTTAGCTTCTTTCGGAGCACTTGTTTCTTCTGACTTCTCGTCTTTTGAAACAGCAGCTTCTTCTGCTTTAGCTACTTCTTCAGTACTCGGTGCAGCTTGTTCCTTAGCTTCAGTTGCTTGAACATCTGCACTTACTGACGCAGCATTCTTTTCGGGTTCAGCTTGTGCTTCAGTCACCTGTTTCTCAGACTCTTTTTCATCTGAAACTCTAGCAGCTTCTGCTACTTGAGTTGCTTGGTCTTGTGCAGAAGGACTAACTTCTTGCGCACTTGCAACTCCCCCTCCTAGAAAGAAAATACTTGATCCTAGAAAAACTGAACATGCACCCCATGCTCTCGTCTTACGAATTGTAAAACGTTGCCTTTCTATTTTCTTCCAGTCTTGTCCCATGTATTGGAACCCTCCTTATTATTCTAAAATTGTCACTCTCTCAAGTGTACCATATAAGTAAGATTTAAGCAATTTTACAGCCCTTTAATTAATTAATCATTTTTAGCATAACTGTCTAATTTTTAAGTTTTACTATTTCAAAATTCACAGTAAATTTTATAAGTGTTTCTGATCTATTCGGATAGAATTTTTATTCGTTTTTAGCTTGTAGATTTGATTAATTATTCTAGGCATATAAAAAATCCTGAAAATAAATTTCAGGACTCTGATATTTTCATATGATCAAAGAAAAACTTTTTTAGGTTTATAAGATTCTTCTCTTTTTTCTAAGATGGCGATAAGCTTACCTTTATGAAAACCAGCCAAGATTGTTGCCGCATTTTCAATGAAAATAAAGCGACCAAAGCGGACTTCCTCTAGCTGCTCTACCGTTAGTTCAATCTTGGGTAGATCACCTGTCCCCAACTCCAAAGGCTGAAGAAATGTAAAATCCTCCACTGCTACTCGCTCCGCTATTTCATCCAAGGTCAAAGCATCATCCAAGCTCATACCTGCTGAAGAAGTCCTTGTCAGCTGGGACATGTGACTGGCAAAGCCCAGCTTCGCTCCTAAATCAACAGACAGGGTTCGAACATAGGTTCCCTTGCTGCACTTGACTCGAAAACGAAAACGAGCTTGCTCATCTTCATAGGAAATCGGACTTGTGCGCTCGAAACTATAGATGGTCACCTGCCGCTCTGGGCGCTCCACTTCTTGACCTGCACGCGCATACTCATAAAGCTTACGGCCATTTACCTTGACTGCTGAGTACATGGGCGGTATCTGGCGAATCTCACCAGTCATGGACTCCATGGCTTCATTGATGAGAGCTTCTTCTAAAAGATCCGTCACTGGCGTCCGCTCAAGAATGTCTCCGCTGGCATCCTCTGTCGTCGTTGAGCAGCCCAGAGTAATCTCCCCCTCGTAGATCTTTCCTTCCTCCTGCATAAACTCGACCAAGCGTGTCGCCTTTCCCACAGCAATCGGAAGTACTCCAACTACATCTGGATCCAAGGTGCCCCCGTGACCAATTTTCTTCGTTCCTAAAATTTTGCGCAGCTTAAATACCGCATCATGCGAAGTCATTCCCGCTTCTTTTCTTAAGTTGATAATTCCGTTCATTGTCTTGTTTTCTTACTTCTCCTTTAAAGCTTCAAACTTCGCTTTCATAGTAGGATTTTTGCGTGTCAATTTTTTGACAGAGACGTCGTCCAGTTTATTATTAGCCAAGCGCAGCTGGTTTTCAGAGGTCGTCAGGAATTTCTTGATTTCTTCCATCCGACGGATGGCCTTGTCAATCTCATCGATGGCCTTGCCGAAATTGGTCGAAGCAGACTGATAGTTCTTGGCAAAAGCAACTTTAAAGGCATCCAAATCTTCCTCAAAATGCGTAATATCAATGTTCTGCTCCCGCACCAAGGCCAGTTCCTGCTTATACTGGAGCGAGTTGAGCGCAGCATTACGCAAGAGGGTAATCATAGGCAGAAAGAACTGAGGCCGGATGACATACATCTTCTCATAGGCATAAGACACATCGACAATACCTGAATTGTAGAGCTCGCTGTCAGCCTCAAGAAGTGTCACAAGAATAGCATATTCACAGCTTTTCTCACGCCGATCCTTATCCAGCTCTTTGAAAAAATGCTCATTTTTCTTCTTGGTCGCCGTCTCGTCACCTTCATTTTTCATCTCAAACATGATGGAGAGGATTTCTACACCATTTTCATCCACCTCTCGATAAATGTAGTCACCCTTGCTGCCTGTTCTTGCATCATTGTCCTTGCCAAACTCCGCTCGTGGGAACATAGCCATACGGTTCTTGTTAAACTCGTACTCACAGTGCTGCTCTAGGCTTTCACCAATCATCTTAGTAGACTGCTTAGCTTTGAAATCCTTGTAGAATTCGATCGTTTCATCTTTCTGCCGCAGCTCTACCTCATAGCGCTCTTTAAGAGAGGTCTGAGCCAGCGCTGCTTCCTTTTCTTGCAAGACTAGCTGGTTCTTAACCTCGTCTCGCTCTTTTTCCAGCGCAGACAAGGTCTTTTGCAGTTGATTTTCATGCTCCAAGCGCAGAGTTGTCAGCTGACTTTCCAATTGCTGAACTTCCTTATCCTTCTCCTGCAATTGAAGACTAGCTGCCTGCTCCGCCTCTTTCTTTGCCAATTCCTGCTGGGTCTCAAACTGAGCAATCTGACTTTGAAGATTGCTAATTTCCTGCTCTTTCTGCGATAGCAGGGCTTGTTGGGCATTCTGGGATTTTTGCTCTGCTAAAGCCAGCTCCTGCTCAATTCGAGCATGGATTTCCTTGTCAAACTCCGCTGTCCGCACCTGCGACAAAAGCTCACTGTACTGGCTTTCATTGACTGTAAAAACCTCCCCGCAGTTGGGGCATTTGATTTCGTTCATGGCCACCTCATTCAAGATTTTTCTCTACTTCATTATACCATTCTTCCCTTTAAATGAAAAACAGCAAGCCGCTGGCCTGCTGTTTCAGTTTATCACTCCCCCATCTCAATCCGCCAGCTGGCGGCTGTTTTTCTTTCTTGGATAAATTTGCTGTAGATACCTTGTTTGGCCAGTAAGTCTTTGTGTTTGCCTTGCTCGACAATGCGGCCTTGATCCAGCACCAGAATCTGGTCTGCATGCTCAACCGTCTTGAGTCGGTGGGCAATCATGATAATGGTCTTATCGCGAGTCAGAGCCTGAATAGCCTGCATGAGGGCTTCTTCGTTTTCTGGATCAACATTGGCCGTTGCTTCATCCAGAATGATAATAGGCGCATCCTTGATAATTGCTCGTGCAATGGAAATTCGCTGACGCTCACCTCCAGAAAGACTGGCACCTCCTTCACCAATCTTGGTATCATAGCCATCAGGCAGCGAGAGGATAAAGTCATGACAGGCAGCTTTCTTGGCAGCCTCTATTACTTCTTCCTGACTGGCCTCCGGCTTGCCAAAACGAATGTTATTAGCAATAGTATCCTCAAAGAGATAGACGCTTTGGAAGACAAAGCTGAAATTATGAATCAGGCTGTCATAGCTGTAATCTCTAACATCATGTCCGTCCAGACTGATACTTCCCTGGTCCACATCCCAGAAGCGGGCGATGAGGTTGCAGAGCGTTGTTTTGCCTGATCCAGAAGGTCCAACCAGTGCAGTTATCGTTTTTTCTGGAATAGTGAGGGAAACTCGGTCAATGATTTTCTTATTTCCATAAGAAAAGCTAACATCTCTCAGCTCAATCAGGCTGCTCTTAGGCTCAATATCCTGACCGCTGATGTCCATCGGCTGGATAGCCAAGACTTGATTGACCATATCAACCGACAAATCAACAATGCGCAGGAGAGAAGAGAAGGACCCAACGCCGTCTAGATTTTCATAAATCATAAAACCACTGACAATCATCATAATGGTTACCAGCAGCTCCATACTGCCATTGAGATAAAAGTAGATAGAGAAAAGCCCCATAAAGAGACCGGTCAGCTTGGTCACTATTCCTTGGAGGGCAATGTAAGGTGAGGTCACGAGTGTCATTTTGGTATCTAGCTGACTCTTGCCTTCAATAGCCTTGGACAGCTTCTTGGCAGAACGGTTGACCAGATTGTAGTTCTTAACTTCAGCAATCCCTTGGCTGTACTCCAAAACGACGGCTACCAGGTCCATATCTGCCTGATACTTGTCATCAGAAACCTTGCCAACTTGCCAACGCATGAGGGTATTTGGCAGGAGAAAGAGGACGAGACCCACCAAGAGAACCAGACCAACCCGCCAGTCATAGAGAAAGACCAAAACGGTGATGAGACCGGTCGTCAGAAATCCTTGCACTGTCATCATAACCACTCGCGTAGCCACATCAGACAGTCCTTCCAGCGTATTGGTCGTAACACTGGTAATCTTGCCCAAGCTATTTTGATTAAAGTAACCCATGGGCAAATAGCGCATGTGCTCGGCAATTTCAATCCGCTTCTGAGCACAGGTATGATAGCCCGCTTCCGTCTGCAGCATGGTAATTTTCAGGGTAATCCAGACGTTTAGCACTGTGGATACCATCATGATGCCCAGAGCCAGCCAGAAAGTCTGCATTGAGAGATTCTTCTCAATCAGTCCCATAACGACTAAGCCGATCGCTGGGATACGCAGAGCGATGATAAAGGACTTGATGACGCCCAGATAAATGGATTGATAAAATTTCCTACGGTCCTCTGCCGTACAGAAATCAAAGAATTTCTTCAGTATATTAAGCATGAGTCAACCCT
This sequence comes from Streptococcus cristatus, assembly GCF_003943515.1. Lineage (GTDB taxonomy): Bacteria > Bacillota > Bacilli > Lactobacillales > Streptococcaceae > Streptococcus > Streptococcus cristatus_D. Next base: position 7,997 of record NZ_RJPT01000006.1, read on the forward strand.
CCTTCCATCTCATCACTATCCCTGGTAGCAATATGGGCCTGCCACATGGAAGCATAAAGCGGACTGGCTGCCAGCAACTCTTCATGCCGGCCTCTAGCTTCAATCCGACCATCATTGACCAGGACTATCTGGTCTGCACTCATAATCGTAGACAACCTGTGGGCAATGACAATCAAGGTCCGTCCCTCAATCAGACGAGCTAGACTGGACTGAATCCGTGCTTCATTTTCCGGATCTGTATAAGCAGTCGCTTCATCCAAGATAAGAACCGGCGCATCCTTAAGCATGGCACGGGCGATGGCAATCCGCTGACGCTCCCCACCAGATAGATGACCACCGCCAGAGCCTACCTGAGTCTCAAAACCATCTTCCAAGTTCATGATAAAGTCATAACAGCCACAGCGACGGGCAATTTCGATGACCTCTTCATCAGAAGCTGCTGGATTGCCCATCCGGATATTGTCCATAATAGTCTCATCAAAGAGATAGTTATCCTGGGTCACGTAAGCAATCTGCCGACTATAATAGTCTAGCGGAAGCTGGCGAATGTCCAAGCCACCATAGGTAATCTGACCAGAACTGACATCCCAGAAAGAAGCCAGAAGCTTAGCAATTGTAGACTTACCTGAGCCTGATGGACCGACTAAAGCATTGATGCTGCCAGCCTTAATATCTAGCGAAATGTCGTGCAGTACTTCCTCTTCATCTGTATAGCCAAAGCTGACATCCGTCATGACCAGATCCCTTCCTTTTGGAAGTTCTCTCAGCTCCTGAGGCCTTTTCAAATCAGGCTTTTCCAAAATATCAATGACTTGGCCAAAAATAGTCCCGATTTTCCGTAAATCGTCCATATAACTAGCCACTAAAATCAGAGGAGTCAGCAGACTGAGCGACAGAATAATCATCAGAATGAAATTGCCAGCAGACAAACTGCCTTGCAGATAGAAATAACAGCCAGCCGGCAGCAGAAAGAGCAAGCCTGATGGCAGAAAAGCAGTCACAATGCCCATCTCTAGATTGAACTTGCGCATCCATTCAATAAAGCAGTCTGCTCCTTCTCTAGCAGCCGTCACAAACTTATCGTAAGAAAATTTTTCTTTGCCAAAAACCTTGATAACCTCAATCCCATTGATATATTCCACTGCTGTATCATTGAGTTTTTTGGTCTTGGCCAGAGTATTTTGATAGTCTGCTTCGCTATTGGCAACCATCCGCATATAGGCCAGTACCACAATGGGAATAGTCAGGAGAGACAGCAAGGTCAGCCGCCAATCTATAACTAGCATAGCAATGAGGACAATAATCGGACCAAAAATCCCAGCAGTAAACTCTGGAATCAGGTGAGCCAAGGTTGTTTCGGTCGCATCCACCCGCTCGACAATGATGTTTTTATAACTGCCTGATGACTGACTAAGCACTGTACCTAAAGGCAGCCTAGCCAGCTTATCTGTCAGGCGGCGCCGCATTTCCGCTAAAATTTTAAAAGTAGCCGTATGTGACAGCATGGTGGAAATACCGTGAAATCCCCAGTATCCAATCCAGGCCAGACCTGCCCAAGCTGACTGCTGCAAGTAGAAATTCCAGTTTTTATTGCCATCCAAGAGCTGATTAATCATTCCACCAATAAAGAAATAAGGCAGAAATCCTGAAAGCACAGAGACAAAAGCAAAGATCAGACTGAGCACAAAATACATCTTATGAAGGGAAACAAAGTCCCAGATCCAAGCAAGAACAGATTTTTTCTTCATAAAATTTCCTTCTTTCTATCAAAAACCGAGCAAACCTCCCCAGTCAAACAAGTCCATGATGGAATGGCAAAATTCCAGCGCCTGCTCTTGGGGCCAGTCTTGAGCCAAGGGCTCAAATACAGCTGTGTAATAAGCTGTCATGCACGATCGCAGAAACTCGTGTTTGACCAAATGATTGATCTTACCCTCTTTGTATGCCAGCTCCAAATAGCGATAAGTCTCGTCTGCAGCCAAATGAGGCAGACGCATCCTAAAGTCCGCTTGCGAAGAACCCTGAGATTTAAAGAGCAAAAGCTGCATAATATCCTTATGCTCATAGAGAATCCTCATCAGGGACTGGAGATCTTCCAAGCGATGGGCCCACATGTCAGACAGGTGTCCCTCTTCTAGGAAAGCATAGTCACGTCGCTTCTGCTCTTGTCCATACTGATCTGAGGCTGTCAGTGTAGGCTCAAGCAGAGCTGTAAAGAGACTGTCCTTACCCTCATAGCGCTTATAAAGAGCCCCGGTCGTCAAGCCAGCAGCGCGACAAATTCTCCGCAGTGAAGCATCCTGATAGCCATAAGCCAAGAACTCACTCCTCGCGCTTTCCAAGATTTTTTCGTTTAACTCATCTGTTTCTTTTTTCATAGTTTCAATTCGATAACACTGTTATCACCTTTCTTCTTTTATTATAAATTCTGATAATTTAACTGTCAAGGAAAAACTAGAGAAAAACGGGCTAAGCTGTTGATTTTTAAATCTACTTCTTCTTAGAGCAAAGTCTCCATCTATATCATCCACAGGTTTACTTTCACTTGACTTAGTAAGGATAAGTTTTTTGAAAAATAAAAAGACACTCGTACTGGCTTTAAATAAGCCATCTACGAGTGTCTCTCTGCACTACTTAAATGATGATGTATCATATCGCTTTACGATTCTATTTTTTTCAAAAGAAGCAAAATGACAATCACCCTACTTACCAAGTTCCTGCGTCCGTTGATATGCTGCTTGAACGGCGGCCATGACTGTTCCTCGAAAGGCATTTTCTTCCAAACTAGCCACCCCGGCAATGGTCGAACCGGCCGGACTGCAGACCTGATCTTTGAGCTGAGCCGGATGTTGGCCACTGATCTGACTTAATTTAGCAGCGCCTAAAAGGGTCTGATTAGCTAGCTGAAGCGATATGTCGCGACTGAGTCCTGCTCGGACACCTGCATCCGCTAAAGCCTCTATAAAGAGATAGACGAAGGCTGGTCCACAGCCAGCAAGAGCTGTCGCCGCATCCAACTGCTTTTCCTCTAGTTTGACTAGAAGGCCAGCAGATGACAGAAGCTCCCGCAACAAATCTTCATCCGCTTGATTCGCCTGCTGGGATAAAGCATAGGTAATAACGCCCTCGCCAACAGCTACTGGTGTATTAGGCATGATCCGAATCCAACGATGGTGGTGAGGTGTCAATTTTTCCAATCTTTCCAAGGGCAGACCAGCAGCCATGGAAACCAGCAAAAGAGACTCCCGCTTTTCTAGAATTTCCTGATACTCAGCCAACAAGTCAGCAAATTGAGCTGGCTTTATGCCCAGAAAAATCACCTCTGCCTGAGCAAAAACTTCTGCATTACTGACCGGCTGGCCACCAACTTCCGCAGCAATCTTTTCAGCCTTTTCAAGACTGCGATTAGCCAGTAGTAAATCGTTTCTGTATCTTTCATCTTGGGCAACTAGGCGAGTAAGACTGCCGCCCATATTTCCCAGACCGATAAATCCAATTTTCATCTTTATTTCCTCACTTGACCAGTTCCTTGGATGACGTATTTATAGCTGGTCAATTCTTTTAGTCCCATAGGACCTCTGGCATGCAGTTTCTGTGTGGAAATCCCCATTTCGCAGCCGAGTCCAAATTGACCGCCATCTGTAAAGCGGGTTGAAGCATTGACATAAACCGCTGCGCTATCCACCTGCTCTGAGAAGTAAGCTGCCGCTGCATCGTTCTCCGTCACAATGGCATCCGAGTGATGAGTGCTGTGAGCCTCAATATGCTCCACCGCTTCTTCCAGCGAGGAAACCAGCTTGACCGCTAAGACATAGTCCAAGAATTCGGTATCAAAATCTTCCGATTTAGCTTGTATTCCCGAGATATACTGAGCCGTTTTCTCATCCAAACGTAATTCAACAGACTTCTCTTGTACAGCATCACGATCAGTCACCAAGATCTTCTGCAAACGTGGCAAAAATTCAGCTGCAATTTCTTCATGAACCAGCAGTACTTCCATGGCATTGCAGACAGAAGGGCGACTGGTCTTAGCATTCTCAATAATCGCCAAAGCCTTGTCCTGATCAGCATCCTTATCTACATAGACATGGACAATTCCAGTACCTGTCTCAATAACCGGCACAGTCGCATTCTCCACGACTGCCTGAATCAATCCCGCGCCACCACGAGGAATGAGCAAATCCAGATAACCTTTGGCCTTCATCATTGCCTGAGCTGAAGCCCGACTGGTATCAGAAACCAACTGGATACAACCCGGCGCAATCTTGGTCTGAGTCAAACCTTCTTTCAAAGCTGTGACAATAGCTTGCGCAGTCTGATAGGCATCCTTGCCACTTCTGAGAACGACTGCACTGCCACTTTTTAGGGCAAGAGCCGCAGCGTCAGAGGTGACGTTAGGCCGACTTTCGTAGATAATGCCAATCACGCCCATAGCCACTCGCTGTTTACTGATGACGAGGCCGTTATCAAGCTCGGTACTTTCCAAGACTTGACCTACAGGATCCTCCAAATCAATCAGCTGGCGAATACCTTCTGCCATGGCGGCAATCCGCTCCTCATCCAGATAGAGGCGATCCAGAATTACATCTGAAATTTTACCTTTTGCCGCTGCCATATCCAGTTTATTGGCTGCTAAAATATCAGCTCGAGAAAGCCAGAGCTGCTTTGCCATTTCCTCTAATGCTTGATTTTTCTCAGCAGTCGTAGCCGTGTTGATTAATTTTTTTGACTTTTTAACAATTTCAAATAATTCTTGTGTCGAAGTCATAGCGCCTCCTTTCGTAAGATACAATAATTTCTTTTTTCTATTGGCGAAGATGTTGGAGAGTTCGGGTAAAGGAAATAAGTAAGCTCCTATTTCCTCTTAAAATTCAGAAAAGAGCAGTTGGAGCTCTGGAGTAATAGAAATCCAATCGTCCCGATGAATCACGACTCCCTTTGGCTTGCTAGATCGCAGCATGTCCTTGAGGGCAGGTTTACCAAAGCGCACGCGCCCCTTTCCTAAAATCGCACCAGTCTCCTCTTCGTACACTGTCACCGTATCCTGGTAGGAAAAATGCCCCTCTAACCTAACAATTCCTGATGCCAGAAGGCTTTTACCATCGTAGCGCATAGCCTGTGCCGCTCCCTGGTCTACATAGATGGCGCCTTGGCTCTTAGCATAGAAGGCTAGCCACTGCTTTTGCGTCTTCAAGCCCTTAACCTGCGCTGAGAAAAAGCTCCCGTCTCGAGTCTGGCTCGCCGCCTCCAATAAAGCATTGCTTTTTAGCGACGAGCAAATATAAACTGGTACACCAGACATGGTCGCCAAAGTTGCTGCCTTGATCTTGGTCAGCATGCCACCAGTACCATTGCTGGAGCCTGCCCCGCCTGCCATGTCAATCAAATCGCTCGAGATCGCCTCAATTCTTTCAAGACGTTGGGCAGTTGGATCTGAAGCTGGGTTGGCCGTGTACAGCCCATCAACATCTGTCAAAAGTACTAAAAGATCCGCCTGAACCATGGCTGCCACCTGAGCACTAAGCGTGTCATTATCACCCACTTTTAGCTCCTCGATAGAAACTGTGTCATTTTCATTGATAATGGGAATGGCACCCCGATTAAGGAGGACTGACAAAGCTTGGTGGGCATTTTTGTAACGCCGTTTATCCGCAAAATCATCCTGCGTCAGCAAAATCTGGGCAGATACAATCTTCTTCAAGAGCAGATTGGTGGTGTACTCCTCTAGGAGAAGCCCCTGACCAACAGCAGCCGAAGCCTGTTTGTCGGCTACTTTAGTTGGGCGTTTTTTAAAGCCCAGAGACGAAAAACCTGCCGCAATGGCTCCAGACGATACCAAAATCAACTCATGTCCTGCTTCATGCAAGACCGATAATTGATGGGTAATTTCCCGCACCTTTGCCCGCGACAGACTGCCGTCAGGATTTGTCAATGAGCTCGTTCCAACTTTAAATACGATTCGCTTTGCTTTCATAGATTCTCTTTTCCTTACTAGATTTTCTTATTATACCACAAGGCTTGAAAAATGAAAAAAACAAGCTTTTTCCATTTCTGCTCTCCTAGCAATAGAAAATATGCTATAATATTCACAAATACTATTGGAGAAAAACTATGATTAAACTTATTGCCCTTGATATGGACGGAACCTTGCTAACTGAGGACAAAAAGATTCCTAAAGCTCATATTGATGCCATTCACCAAGCTATCCAAGCTGGAGTCAAGCTGGTCCTCTGTACAGGTAGACCGCTCGTGGGTGTCAAGCCTTACTTTCAGGAGCTGGGCTTGGAGAATGAAAATGAATATGAATATGAATATGTCATCGTAGACAATGGCTGCGCTATCCATCAGACTAGCGATTGGCAGCTTGTTGATTGGCAAGAATTAAATCCAGATGACATTCGCTACCTCTACAGTTTAGCGGAACAGAGCCAAGTGCAGTTGACCTTATTTGATGAAGAGCATTACTTCGTCGTAGGAGAAAAAGCCAGCAAAATTGTGACAGATGATGCTGCCCTCGTCTTTACGACTCCTACTGAAATCAGCCTTGAGGAAGCTTGCGGTGGCCAGCATCGAATGTTTCAAGCTATGTTCCTAGGAAATCCTGAGCAGGTCGATGATTTTGAGAACAAGTTCGCTCAAGAACTCTGCCAGCGATTCAGTGGCGTCCGCTCCCAGCTTGTCATCTACGAGGCGATGCCAAAAGGTGTTACCAAAGCCTTTGCCCTAGAGCGTCTGGCGCAACGTCTAGAAATCAAGCCTGAGGAAATCATGGCACTGGGCGATGCGAATAATGATATTGAAATGCTGCAATTTGCTGGCTTGGGTGTTGCCATGGGGAATGCTAGCCAACATGTCAAAGACTTGGCCGACTATGTAACAGATAGCAATGAAGAAAATGGTGTCGCCACAGCCATTGCTAAGTTTATTTTAGAGCACTAATCCTGTACGACCATCCCATTTCCATAAATTAAAAAGACAGTTGTAGGAGAGAGCAACTGTCTTTTTTTGATATAAATCAACTAAGTTTAGAGAGTGAACTGTTTTCCTTTAGCTTAAAACAATTCTTTGTATAAAGCAATGGTTTCTTCCAAAGTCGGCATGAAAGGATTGCCAGGTGCGCAAGCATCAATCAAGGCATTCTTAGAAAGGTATTCAAAGTCAAAGTCCTTTTCTTCAATACCAAGCTCGGTCAATTTCTTAGGAATACCGACCGTTTCGGACAAGGTTTCGATTTCAGAAATGGCATATGCCGCACATTCTTCATCAGTCTTGCCTTCGGTATGCAAGCCCAAAGCTTTAGCTACATTTCTAAAGGCTGCTGGTACACGTTTGGCATTTTCACGCTCGACTACTGGCAGGAGCATAGCACAGCAAACGCCATGCGGCAAATGATAGACCGCACCAAGCTGGTGAGCCATCGAATGCACGTAACCCAGACCTGCATTGTTAAAGGACATGCCACCGAGGAAAATAGCATTGACCATAGCTTCACGCGCTTCTATATCATGGCCATTAGCAACTGCTCGCGGCAAATATTCCTTGATCAACTCAATGGCACCGATAGACAACTTCTTGGTCACGCCATAAGCACCAGGAGTTACCAAGGCCTCAACAGCATGAGTCAAAGCATCCATCCCAGTTGCTGCCGTTAAATTAGCTGGTTTGGAAACCATGAGCTCTGGGTCATTGACAGAGATGAGAGCCAGACTGTTTTTATCAACCATCACCATCTTAACCTTACGTTCTTCATCCGTGATAACATAGTTGATAGTGATTTCAGCAGAAGTCCCTGCCGTGGTGTTGATGGCTACAACTGGCAGACCCTTTTCTTTAGACTTGTGGAGCCCTTCATAATCTTGCGGCTTGCCTCCATTTGTCGCCATGATGGAAATACAGCTAGCAGCATCCTGCGGAGAACCACCACCAACACTGATGATAAAATCACAGTCATTTTCCTGAAGAGTAGCTAAGCCATCGTAGACATTCTTACAAGAAGGATTTGGGTCTACATCTTCAAAAACCACATATTCAATGCCTTCTGCTTCTAGCGGCTTGATGACTTTTGGTAAAATGTCACTGGATGCAATGTAGTGGTCTGTAACGATGAGAGCTTTCTTGAAGCCCAGCTCTTTGACATGACCGCCAAATTCATTGATGACACCCTTACCAATCAAATTGACTGATGGAACGTAGAAAACTGACATAATGATTTCCTCCTTAATTGAGCACAAGACTCTGTTCTATATGTTAATATAATTTTACTACTTTCTATTCTACTTTTCAAATAATTATAACAAGTCAAAATAGAAAAAAGAGAGTGGGACAGAAATCGGTAATTCGTTAGAATTCGATTTCGTCGTCCCACCTCCGCACAGTTGAGTAGGGCTGTAAAAGCTGATGAAATCAGCGTAGTAGAGCCCACTCAACCACTGCGCCTTGCTCGATAATCCAAAGACAATTGAGAGGCTAGGACTTTTGTCCCAGCCTCTTCTTTGGCTACTTGCGATACATTTTGACTTGAAGATAGAGGTCGTTGTAGGTTCCAAGCCATTTTGGACCTAATTGCTGATAGACTTCCAGATGCTTCATGGTCTCTTCGGTTGGATAAAAGGCCTCATCTTCCTGCACTTCTTCTGGTAGCATAGCCTTAGCAGGAAGATTTGGTGTTGAGTAGCCAACATAAAGGGCGTTTTTATAAGCATTTTCTGGTCTCAGCATGAAATTGATAAACTGATAGGCGGCTTTTTTATTTTTGACCGTCTTTGGAATAACGATATTGTCAAACCAAAGGTTGCTGGCTTCTGTAGGCACAACATAGCGCAGATCTTCATTGGCCTCCAGCATTTGACGAGCTTCACCAGAGAAGGTAACGCCGATAGCCGCGTTATTCTGAATCATGTAGCCTTTCATCTCATCAGCGACGATGGCTTTGATATTGGGCGTCAGGGTGTAGAGTTTATCGACAGCCTCCTGCAGCTGGTCAGCATCTTTGGAGTTAAGACTATGACCATTCGAGTTCAGACCAACCCCCATGACTTCACGAGCACCGTCAATCATCATGATGGAGTTTCTGTATTCTGGCTTCCAGAGATCGTTCCAGTGCTCAGGCGCGTGCTCGACCATTTTAGTATTGTAAACAATGCCCAGCGTTCCCCAGAAATAAGGAATGGAATACTGATTTCCTGGATCAAATGGCTGATCCAAAAAGTCTGAACCAATATTTTCCAAGCCTTTGATCTGGCTATGGTCCAATTTCTCTACCAAGTTTTCCTTCATCATTTTGGCAATCATGTACTCGCTTGGGATTGCGATATCGTAGGTTGTACCACCTTGTTTGATTTTCGTGTACATGGCTTCGTTAGAGTCGAAGGTTTCGTACTGCACCTGCACACCTGTTTCCTTGGTAAACTCAGTCAGTAATTCCGGATCAATGTAATCTCCCCAGTTATAAACAACCAATTTATCACTGCCCTTGCTATTGGCTTTACTCTCAATCCGATAGCTAATTCCCCACAAGATCAGGATAATCGCAAAAATCCCTACTAAAAACGAATAGAGTTTTTTCATGCTGCTTCCTCCTTCTCACGCGTGATAAAGTAATAGCCAATGACTAAAACGATACTAAAGAGAAAGACCAGAGCAGACAGAGCATTGATTTCCAAGGAAATTCCTTGCCGTGCACGGGAATAAATTTCAACTGAGAGAGTCGAGAAGCCGTTTCCTGTCACAAAGAAGGTCACAGCAAAGTCATCGAGTGAGTAGGTGAAAGCCATAAAGTAGCCGGCAATGATCGCTGGTGTCAGATAAGGCAGCATGATTTCCTTGAGCATCTGGACTTGACTAGCTCCCAAATCATAGGCAGCCTTAATCATGTCATCATTCATTTCTTTCAGCCTTGGCAAAATCATCAGCACAACAATGGGAATTGAAAAAGCGACGTGGCTGGCCAAAACGGACACAAAGCCCAGCTGGAATTTAGCCGTGGTAAAGAGAATCAGGAAGCTAGCCCCAATCATAACGTCAGGCGCCACCATCAAAATATTATTGATGGATAGGAAGGCATCTTGATACTTCTTGCGGGCTTGGTAAATATAAATAGCACCGAAAGTTCCGATAATGGTAGCAATGAGGGAAGAAAGAAAGGCTAAGAAGAAAGTCTGCGCCAAAATTAAAATCAAGCGCGAATCTTCAAATAACTTTTGAAAATGAACCAAATCAAAGCCAGTAAATTTATTCATATCATCGCCAGCATTGAAAGCATAGGCAATCAAATAAAAGATCGGAAGATAAAGGATTAGAAATACGATCGCTAAATAGAGATTAGCAAATTTTTTCATCGTTCTCTCCTTTCCTTGGTTGCCCACATGGTGAAGAGCATGGCAATAATCAGAACCACTCCGATGGTTGAGCCCATTCCCCAGTTTTGCGTTGTCAAGAAATGCTGTTCAATGGCTGTTCCCAGCGTAATAACACGGTTTCCACCGATCAAACGCGTCAGCATGAAGAGACTGAGACTAGGAATGAAGACGGACTGCACGCCACTTCTCACGCCATTCATTGAAAGCGGAAAGACGACATTGCGGAAAGTCTGCCAACGATTGGCACCCAAGTCATAGCTGGCATTGATGAGGTTGGGATCCAAATCATCCAAGACGTTGAAAATCGGCAAAATCATAAAGGGCAGCTCAATGTAGCTGGCAACAAAAATAAAAGAAAAGTCAGTGAAAAGAATCTGCTTGGGACCGATACCGATAAAGGTCAGAAATTCATTCACCGAACCATTTTGTCCAAAAATGCCGATAAAGGCGTAAGCCTTAAGCAAAAGATTGATCCAAGTCGGCAGGACAATCAGCATGAGCCAGAGCTGGCGATGCTTGAGCTGGGTCAAAAAATAAGCAGTCGGATAGGAAATGAGCAAGGTCAACAAGGTGATGATGCCTGCGTAAAACACCGAGTTAAAGCTCATTTTCAGATAGGTCAAATTCTGCGAAGTGAAATAAATCCGATAGTTTTCCAGCGTGAACTGACCTTCGATATTAAAGAATGATTTCCAGATAATCATCATCACTGGAGCTAGGACAAAGAGCAGAATCCAAAGAAAATATGGAACCAGAAAAAGGTTAGAGGTTGTTTTCTTCATCTCTTTCCTCCTCAATGGCATTGATCAGCCCTGCTTCTTGCTCTTCGATTTCTACGTACTCCTCAATCCGAGCATCGAATTCTTCTTCGGTTTCATTGAGGCGCATAATATGGATATCCTCTGGTTCAAAGTCCAGACCGATTTCTTCTCCGACGATGGCCTTGCGGGTTGAGTGGATCATCCACTCATTGCCAAGCTCATCGTAGGCGATAATTTCATAATGAACCCCGCGGAAAAGCTGGGTATCCACTTTAACCTGCAGTTTTCCTTCTTCAGGCAAGGTAATGCGCAAATCTTCTGGACGAATCACTACTTCAACGGATTCGTTTGGTCGCATTCCTCCGTCAACTGCTTCAAAACGCTTGCCATTGAACTCGACCAAGTAGTCTTCGATCATCTTACCTGGCAAGATATTAGATTCTCCGATAAAGGTCGCAACAAAGTGGTTAATTGGCTCATCATAGATATCCACTGGCGTTCCTGACTGGACAATCTCCCCTTCGTTCATGACAAAAATCCAGTCACTCATAGCTAGGGCTTCTTCCTGGTCGTGGGTGACAAAGACGAAAGTGATCCCGAGACGCTGTTGGAGTTCACGGAGCTCATATTGCATATCCGTCCGCAATTTCAAATCCAGCGCAGAAAGAGGCTCGTCTAGTAGGACAACCCGCGGCCGATTGATGATGGCACGGGCAATGGCTACCCGCTGGCGTTGACCGCCTGAAAGTCTCCGAATTGAACGGCGCTCATATCCTTCCAGTTGAACCATTTTCAGAACTTCAGTAACCCGTTCTTCAATTTCTTTTTTGTCTACCTTCCGCAACCGCAACGGAAAGGCTACATTCTCAAAAACATTCATATGCGGGAATAGGGCGTAGGACTGAAATACGGTGTGAACATCCCGCTTATTAGTAGGAATGTCATTGATGCGGACACCATCCAAAAAGATGTCTCCCGTGGTCGCATCCAGCAGTCCTGCAATAATATTAAGAATGGTTGATTTCCCAGAGCCAGAAGCTCCTAGAAGCGTATAAAATTTTCCTTCTTCTAATTCAAAGTTAATATCTTTGAGAACAACGGTGTTACTGTCTTCAAAAACCTTTGAAACGTTTTTGAACTCAATAATTGGTTTTTTCAATTGGCATAAATTCCTTCTTTTCCATGTATTAACAGATTTTTGGCTCTGTCAGACCAAAAAAACCTCTCGAGGGCTACTATGGCCCTGCATACTTGCGATATCGATAGGCTTTCACCCCCTTTACTAATGACACATGGATATTGGCTATCCCAAATACTGGACAAACTTAGAAACTAGAAATTATCAGAAAGCAGTCAGACATTTATATATCGGACTCTTATGCTTCTCCAATAATTCGAACTTCTCTTTCCAGAGTGACACCTGAATGCTCTTTGACGGTTTTAATGACATGAGCAATCAACTTTTCATAATCGCTAGCTGTACCATGATCGACGTTAATCATGAAACCAGCATGCTTTTCTGAAACCTCTACACCACCGATTCGATAGCCTTTTAAACCGGCCTCACTGATGAGCTGACCAGCAAAATGTCCCAGAGGACGCTTAAAGACAGACCCACATGATGGGTATTCCAAAGGCTGCTTGAGTTCACGCAGATAGGTCAGACGTTCCATTTCCTGATGAATGTTTTGGTGGACACCTGGTGCGAGACCAAACTTAGCTGAAATAACAATGTCGCCAGTTTCTTGAATAAGTGAATGACGATAGCCAAAGCGCATATCACGCGCATCCAAGGTCTTAATTTCGCCTTCAGGTGTCAAGACCTTGCAAGAAACAAGCACATGGCCGATTTCACCGCCATAAGCGCCAGCATTCATAAAGACAGCACCGCCGACACTACCCGGGATGCCACAGGCAAATTCAAAGCCAGTCAAACTATGATGCAGAGCAATACGAGTGGTCTGAGTCAAGTTTGCACCAGCCTCTGCCTCAATCGTATAGCCATCTACTGTTACATTATTTAGCTTGTCAAACATGATGACAAAGCCTCGAATACCGCCATCTCGAACAATAATGTTACTTGAATTCCCAAGCACCAACCAAGGAATATTTTCACGATTGGCCAACTTGACAATCCGAGCCAATTCATAACGGTTGCGTGGAAAAACTAAGAAATCGGCAGCTCCGCCCACCTTCGTATAAGTGTATTGACTCAAAGGCTCATTGAAACGGATGTCGATTCCTTCTAATTCCACAAAATATTTTTCTAGGTTTTGCATGACTTACTCTCTTCTTTACAAATTACACTCTATTATATCAAAATTAAATGATATTTACGATAGACTGAGGGAAATAAAGATTCTTTTTCAAAACAAAAAGAAAGAGGAGAACGAAGATTGTAGACCAACACTGCGTCCACAAGTTCGTCATCCTCAAATTCTCTTCTATTTTTCTACACGTACACCCTGAGTATCGACTTGCAACTGGAAGACTTGTCCATCAAAACCTTGTTCCTTGATTTGCTGATAAATCTGCTCAGCCTTGTCTTTCGGAGATAAAACCATAACAGTCGGCCCAGCTCCAGAGATATAAGTCGCAAAGGCGCCCTGTTTTCTGGCTAAGAATTTGATGTCAGAAAATTCTTTGATAAGCGGTTGGCGATATCTCTCATGGAAACGATCAGATTCAATTGCACGACCAGCTGTTTTCATATCGCCCTTTAAGAGAGCCGCAACAGCGACATTGGCTACAGAGCTTGCTGCAACAGCTTCCTTGTATGAAAGGCGATTAGGCAAAACACGGCGGCTTTCAACAGTTCTCAACTCATAATCGGGAATAAAAGCGATAAAGCTGACCTCTGGGAAATCTGACACAACAGCTGAAACTTGATTTTGAAAAGAGCTTGCAATCACTAGATTTCCATAAATTGCTGGTGCCACATTGTCAGGATGGCCTTCGATTTTTGTCGCAATCTTCAGCTTCTCATGATCAGATAAGTTCAGATTTGCTAACTGATTGGCCAGTTCAATCCCAGCAACAATAACGGAGCTAGAAGAGCCAAGACCGCGAGCCAAAGGAACATCGCTGGTCATTTTTAAGCGATGTGGCTGAAGGTCCGGGGCTAATTGCAGGGCAATTTTGATTAGTAAATTCCGTTTATCCGTTGGAATTCGAGGATTGAGGTCATGCTCAATAACCCACTCCTGACTTTCTTCCAAGACTTCGATTTCTAAATATTTGGAGACTGCAACACCAACTGAGTCAAAACCAGGCCCGATATTGGCACTGGTTGCTGGTACAATAATTTTCATCTTATTCTCCTAATACTTTAAAGGTATTGAGCAATTCGAACTCTGGTACTTCACGGAGCTTAGCCACTACATTTTCTAGCTGAGTTTTGCTTACAGCATGCGTGATGATAACTACACGAGCTGTTTCACCATCTGTACCTTCTTGCAGAATTTGCTTGAAGGAAACTTCTTCAGCATTAAAGATTTCAGCCAAATGCAAGACTTGACCCTTGGCATCTGGAGCCAAGATAGAGAAATAATAGTTGCTCTTAACATCCTCAGGTTTAGCCAGGACAAGTTCGCGACTAAATTCATTGAAGGCTTTGCCAATCGTGCCTTCATTTAAGCGACGAACAATACGGACGATATCCGCAACGACACTGGTCGCAGTTGGTTTTTGGCCTGCTCCTGGACCGTAGTACATAGATTCTCCAATACCGATTGACTCGACAAAGACCGCATTCATTACGCCGTTTACGCTAGCTAGCGGATGCGCTTTTGGCAAGAAAGTCGGTGTCACTTCCGCAGCGATTCCTGATGGCGTTTCCTCAATCGAACCAACTAATTTCACTACATAGCCCAAATCTTGAGCAACAGCAACGTCTTCAGGAGTGATGTTGCGAATGCCTTGGTGGCTGACATCTTCAAACTTGATATTCATACCGAAAGCAAATTGGCTGAGGATGACCATTTTATAGGCTGCGTCAATTCCATCAACGTCGTTAGTCGGGTCACTTTCAGCAAAACCTAAACGTTGCGCTTCCGCAAGAGCATCCTCGTAAGACCAACCTTCTTCTACCATCTTGGTCATCATGAAGTTAGACGTTCCATTGACCACGCCCAAAACGCGGGTTATCTTATCAGATGCCAATGAATTGACCAAGGTACGCAAAATTGGGATACCGCCCGCAACAGCTGCTTCATAATAGAGAGCAACGCCATTTTTCTTCGCAATATCTAACAATTCAGAACCATGAACAGCCAGCAAGTCTTTGTTAGCAGTTACCACATGTTTACCTGCTTCAAGTGCACGTGTGATAAAGGTTTTAGCTGGTTCAATCCGTCCCATCAGCTCCACTACGATCGCAATTTCGCCGTCATTTAAGATTTCATCTACATTAGTTACAAAATTGTAATCATTTCCAGCAGCCAAAAGACGTTCTTTTTCAGCATCATCCTTGACCAAGACTTTAGCAACTTCAATCTCAGAATGAGCAGCCTGAACAATCTTTTCTCCATTTTCTTTCAACAAGAAAGGAACACCACTAGCAACTGTTCCAAAACCAAGTAAAGCAATTTTAATAGACATGAGGAACTCCTTGAATATTTCTTATATAAAAAACATTATAACAAAAATATATAGAAATGCCTACAAATCTATTTGTATATTTGTTATAATGTAAGTAAAAATTTTAAACTCATGAGATTAGAAGGAGATACCATGACAGATAAACACATTGGAAGACGCATGCAAAGACATAAAGCTAAGAAAAAGGCATTCCTTTTTTCTATTATCAATCTTTTCTTGCTCCTTGCCCTAATCGTAGGCGGAATTTATCTTTGGAAGACTCAGTTCTCTCCTAGCAAACAATCCTCTGCAGGCAACCAAACTGTGCAATCCACCTCGAAGCCAGACTCTACCTCAACAAATGAAGAAGCTTCAAAAATCAAGTGGGTAAAACAAGACGAGCCTGTTAAGATTCCAATTTTGATGTACCATGCGATCCATGTAATGGATCCCTCTGAGGCAGCCAATGCTGGTTTGATTGTAGATCCAACTACTTTTGAAAGTCATTTGCAGGCCCTGAAAGAGGCTGGTTATTATACTTTAACCCCAGATGAAGCTTACAAAGCTTTGACAGAGAATGTCCTGCCTGAAAATAAAAAAGTAGTCTGGCTGACCTTTGATGATAGTTTGAAAGACTTTTACACCAATGCCTTTCCACTACTTCAAAAGTACCAGATGAAGGCAACCAACAATGTCATTACTGGATTTGTCCAAGCTGGCCGTGAAGATATGCTGACGCTTGATGAGATCAAAAAAATGAAGGAAAAAGGAATGTCCTTTGAAGACCATACCGTCAACCACCCTGATCTATCAACTGCTACTGCTGATCAACAAACCCTTGAACTACGTGATTCTAAAGCTTTTTTAGATGACAATCTATCACAGAAGACGACGACTGTTGCCTATCCATCTGGCCGCTATAGTGATGCGACCTTGCAGATTGCTGAAAGTTTGGGCTATAAGATGGGATTGACGACCAACAACGGCCTGGCTTCACTGTCTAACGGTTTACTCTCACTCAATCGTGTTCGAGTGAACCCAACTACTACTGCAGAAGATTTATTAAACGAAATCGCTACAAATTAATCTTAGAAAGCTTGCTTCAGACGAAGCAGGCTTTTTCTATTTCCGATAGCAACTTTTTCCAATCACAAAAAAACGAGAGTGGGACAGAAATCGGTAATTCGTTAGAATTCGATTTCGTCGTCCCACCTCCGCACAGTTGAGTAGGGCTGTAAAAGCTGATGAAATCAGCGTAGTAGAGCCCACTCAACCACTGCGTCTTGCTCGACAATCCAAAGACAATTGAAAGGCTAGGACTTTTGTCCCAGCCTCGTAAAAGGTTATTTAGACTTGATATAGTTGATACCGTCTGCTTTCGGAGCAACAGCTTTACCAAAGAAGGCTGCAAGAACCACAATCGTCAAGACATATGGCGCAATCTGTAGATAAACCGTTGGCACTTTTGAAAGAAGAGGCAACTGTTTTCCAATAACGGCTAAACTTTGAGAAGCTCCAAAGAAGAGACTCGCCAACATAGCACCGATAGGGCTCCATTTACCAAAGATCATAGCTGCCAAGGCGATAAATCCTGGACCTATGATAGTTGTCACGGCAAAGTTAACGGAGATCGACTGAGCATAAATAGCTCCACCAATACCACCGAGTAGACCAGAAATCATAACACCACAGTAGCGCATGAGGTAAACATTGATTCCTAATGTATCTGCTGCCTGCGGATGTTCTCCAACTGAGCGAAGACGCAATCCAAATTTTGTCTTAAACATGATAAACCAAGCAAGGAAAGAGAAGGCGATGGCCAAATATCCCATCAGACTTGTATGTTTGAAGAATATATCTCCTATGACCGGAATATCAGACAAAATAGGAAAATTAAATTTGCCAAATGAACGCTGAATGTTGTCTGTTTGCCCCTTGTTGTAGATAGCTTTAACAAGGAAGACTGCCAAGGCTGGTGCTAATAAGTTTAGAACCGTACCACTAACAACGTGGTCCGCACGGAAGTTAATGGTTGCTACAGCATGGATAAGGGAGAAGAGCACTCCGACTAAACCAGCAGCAATCAAGGAGAGCCACGGAGTCAAGCTGCCAAAACTACTTTCGAAAGTCAGGTTAAAGAGAACGCCTGTAAATGCTCCCATTACCATGATCCCTTCCAAGCCGACATTGACGACTCCGGCATGCTCCGAATAAGCTCCACCGATACTTGTGAAAATCAGGGGAGCCGCATAAATCAGCATAGATGATACTAATAAACTTAATACCGTTACAATATTCATCCTAGTTTCCCCCTCTCACTTTACCAGCTTCTTGCTTACGATTTTTAAATAATTCAAAAACTGTCTTACCAGTCAGACGCTCAATCAAGTAATGGGCGCTAACAAAGAAGATAATCGAAGCTGTCACAATATTGACCAATTCTGTCGGAATCTGAGCCACGTTCATACCTGGCGCACCGACACTTAAAACTGCAAAGAGGAAAGCCGCAAAAAGGATACCAACTGGAGAATTGGCTGCNAAAAGGCTAACCGCCATACCATTGAAACCAACGCTCAATGAGCTTCCTTGTACAAAGACATTCTGATAAGTACCTAGTCCTTCTACTACCCCTCCAAGTCCTGCAAGGGCTCCAGAAATAATCATGGACAAAATAATAGTCCGTTTAGAGGACATCCCTGCGTATTCAGCTGCATTTGGGTTAAGACCAACAGCACGAATCTCAAAGCCAAGCGTTGTTTTCTTCAGCATATACCAGATCAGCACAACTGCAATCAAAGCAAAGAAAATACCGATATTCATACGAGAGTTGGCTGTTAGACTTCTCAACCATTCTGTTTGATAAATCGCATTAGCACCAACACGTTTACTAGAGTCAACACTCTGCATCACAGATTTTGGAAAGCTGCGGATAAAAGCATTTCCAACGAAGAGGACGATATAGTTCATCATAATCGTAACGATGACCTCACTCGTTCCTAAATAGGCACGCAGAACTCCTGGAATAGCACCAATAATCCCACCAGCTACTGCAGCAATGACTACAGTTGCTAACAACATCAGAGGGCGAGGTAGGTCAGGGAAGGAAAGGGCAAACCAACCAGCCAGAATCCAACCAGCCAAGGCCTGACCTGGAAGTCCGACATTGAAAAATCCAGCCCGACTAGCAACGGCAAAACCCAGACCAATGAGAACTAGAGGTCCCATCGCCCGAGAAATTTCACCCAAACTTCTCAAAGAACCGAATGCTGTTTTAAAGAGGGATTCATATCCCCAGATGGCATCATAGCCAAAGATAGCCATGACAATCGCTCCCAATAAAATCCCCAAAAGAACTGAGATTAAGGGAACTGCAATCTGCTGTGTTTTCTTAGACATTTGAATCTCCCTTCTAAATCTTACCACCAGCCATGAGAATACCAAGTTCTTGCTTATTGGTTTTCTCTGGAGTCACAATTCCTTGAATCTTGCCATCATGGATAACGGCGATTCTGTCAGAAAGATTGAGTATTTCATCTAGCTCAAAGCTGACAACAAGTACTGCCTTACCTTGAGTACGCTCCTCAATCAAGCGTTTATGGATGTACTCAATTGCTCCGACATCAAGTCCACGAGTAGGCTGACTGACAATCAACAAATCTGGATCACGATCCACTTCCCGAGCAATGATAGCCTTCTGCTGGTTTCCTCCTGAGAGGGCTGAAGCAGGTACATACTCGCTAGCCGCCCGCACGTCAAACTCTTTCATCAGATTGCACGCGTAAGAGTAAATATTATTGTAATTCAAGATGCCGTTTTTGCTAAGTGGTTCCTTGTAGTAAGTCTGCAAAGCAATATTTTCAGAAATGGACATCTGCAGCACCAAACCATCGCGATGGCGGTCTTCAGGGACGTGGCTGACCTTCATCTCTGTAATCTGACGTGGTTTCTTACCAATCACGGACTGGTTCTTGATCAAAATTTCACCCGAGCTTGCTTTTCTAAGTCCTGTGATAGCTTGAATCAACTCAGTCTGACCATTTCCATCAATTCCTGCAATCCCAACGATTTCACCAGCACGAACATCCAGTGAAAGCCCCTTAACAGCTGGAACGCCTCGATTCTCTTCAACGACAAGATTCTTGATTGAAAGAACTGTTTCTTGCGGATTAGAAGGTTTCTTCTCCGTCTTGAAAGAAACAGCACGTCCAACCATCATTTCCGCCAAGTCTTGGTTGGTCGCACCTGCAATTTCAACTGTTTCGATCGATTTTCCTCGACGAATAACGGTCACTCGGTCAGAAACTGCACGAATTTCATCTAACTTATGGGTAATGAGAATGATAGATTTGCCTTCCTTGACCAAGTTTTTCATGATTTTCATCAATTCCTCAATCTCAGCTGGCGTCAAAACGGCTGTCGGCTCGTCAAAAATGAGAATGTCTGCACCACGGTAAAGGGTCTTCAAAATTTCAACACGTTGTTGGGCTCCAACAGAAATATCCTCAATCTTGGCAGATGGATCAACCGACAAACCATATTTCTTAGATAAACGCGTAATTTCTTGCGTAGCGCGTTTCAAGTCTAAGATACCATTTTTTGTAATCTCACTTCCAAGAATAATATTTTCAGCAACAGTGAAGGCTTCCACAAGCATAAAGTGCTGATGCACCATCCCGATACCAAGTGAGGCCGCCTTTGATGGAGAGTCCAGCTTAACTGGCTTTCCGTTTACTACAATCTCACCACTAGTCGGCTCAAGTAGGCCGGCCAACATATTCATCAAGGTTGACTTCCCGGCACCATTTTCTCCTAAAAGAGCGTGAATTTCACCTTTTCGGAGTTCCAAATTGATTTTATCATTGGCCACAAATTCACCAAAAATCTTGGTAATTTCTCGCATTTCAATGACATTTTCATGTGTCATGGCTCTTTCCTTTCCAGAATTTCATTTTATGTCGATACAACCTCCTCGGACTCCTATCCTAGTAGGCTTAATCGATGCAAAGGCGTCAGAATTTAAAAATGAGCGACCCTAGTAGGTCGGATCGCTCAACATTCAATTATTTATCAGGAACTGTGATGCTACCATCAAGGATTTTAGCTTTCGCTTCTTCAACAGCTTTTTTAGCATCCTCAGAAAGGTTGGTTGTTGTCAAATCAACACCGCCGTCTTTCAAACCAAAGGTTGTAGTTTTACCACCTGGGAATTTACCTTTAGCAGTTTGATTAGCAATGTCTTGGACAGTCTTACCAACTTGTTTCAAGCTTGATGCCAAAACAAAGTTAGACTCTTTACCATCTTTAGATTTGTATTTACCTTCTTCAGTTTGGTCACGGTCAACACCAAGTACCCAAACTTTTTCATTTTCATTTCTTGTTTCGTTGATTGACTTAGCTTCGTTAAATACTCCAGCACCAGTACCACCAGCTACTTGGTAAACAACATCCGCACCACCAGCATAGTGAGCAGCTGCAATTGTTTTACCTTTAGCTGCATCGCCGAATGAACCAGCATAGTCCACTTTAATCTTGATAGATGGGTCAACTGATTTCACACCAGCTTCGAAACCTTTTTCAAAACGTGTGATAACTGCACCTTCTATACCACCTATGAAACCAACTTGTTTTGTCTTAGTAGTTTTTGCAGCTGCAACACCAGCAAGGTAAGCTGCTTCATTATCTGCAAAGACTGCTGAAGCAACATTCTTTTGACCTTCAATTACATCGTCAATAATAACGTAGTTAATACTTGAATTATCTTTTGCAGCAGATTCAACGGCATCACGAAGGGCAAAACCGATACCAAATACTAAGTTGTAACCATCCGTAGCAGCTTGGTTTAGGTTGTTCGCGTATTGTGACTCGTCTGTTGATTGGAAGTAAGTATAGCCGTTATCTTTTGAAAGGCCATTTTCTTTCCCCCAAGCTTGCAAACCTTCCCATGCAGATTGGTTAAATGACTTATCATCAACACCACCTGTATCGGTTACGATAGCAGCTTTTAAATCAGTTTTAGCGTTAGAGCTATCTGATTTAGACGCACGATTCCCACATGCAGCAAGTCCGATTGCTGCGACAGACACTAGACCAAGACCTAGCCATTGTTTCTTGTTCATTTCTGAACCTCCTATATAAGATGTGCAACTTAGTTGCAAGTTTAATTTTGGTCAGTTGACCAGCAACAGACTCAAGTTAAGTCTGTAAAAGAGTATGGAAGTAACTCCTTGACCGTCATCACGACCGTCGATTTATCTTTAGCGACCAAGGTCACTGGTAAATCCTGATTAAAAAACTCTGCCATTACTTGGCGGCAGGCACCACACGGAGAGATCGGTTTTTCCGTTTCTCCGTAAACAATTAATTCCTCAAAGTCCAAGAAACCTTCAGAAACAGCTTTAAAAATGGCTGTTCGCTCTGCACAATTGGTTAAGCCGAAACTAGCATTTTCGATATTGACACCTGTGAAAACTTGTCCATTTTTAGCTACTAAAATGGCTCCGACAGGGAAATGAGAGTATGGAACATAGGCATTCTTCGTGGTTTCTACAACTAAATCAATCAAATTAGTAGTCGCCATTAGCCACGTCTCCCTCCATAATCGCTACACCAGAGGATGCTCCAATGCGAGTCGCACCAGCTTTGATAAAGGCAAGTGCATCTTCGTAAGAACGGGCACCGCCAGAAGCCTTGACTCCCATATCTGGCCCAACGGTCTTACGCATCAAAGCTACATCCGCAACGGTTGCACCACCAGTTGAGAAACCAGTAGATGTCTTGACAAAATCCGCCCCAGCTTTCTGAGCAATTTGACAAGCTCTCACTTTCTCATCATCTGTCAAGAGGCAGGTCTCAATAATGACCTTGACCAAGGTTCCTTTAGCAGCTTCCACAACAGCTCGAATGTCTCTTTCAACTAAGTCAAAGTTTCGAGACTTTAGAGCACCGATATTGATGACCATATCAACTTCATTCGCTCCGTTTTGGATGGCATCACTCGTTTCAAAAGCTTTGAGCTCCGGAGTATTTGCTCCCAGAGGAAAACCAATGACCGTACAGACTTTTACATCCGTAGCTTTTAGTGCTTGCGCAGCAAAATTCACCCAAGTCGGATTGACACAGACGCTCGCAAAGTCGTATTTCTTTGCTTCCTCAATTAAGGTTTCAATCTGCTCCTGACTTGCATCAGGTTTCAAAAGCGTATGGTCAATGTATTTGTTTAATTTCATGTTGGATTCTCCTAGAATTAAGCGATCACTTCGACAATCTCGCTTACTGCAACGCTTTCACTACCTATTCTAACATTTTTTTGGAATTCTGTAACTAGTTCTTGAGAAATTTTTTCATTTGCGTAAATTTTTGCGACAATTTCCCCAATTTCGACTGTTTCGCCAACCTTCTTTTCAAACACGATTCCAGTTTCATAATCTAGTTTATCAGATTTGACGGCTCGACCTGCTCCTAATCTCATCGCAAACAAGCCAAATTCCATAGCTGGAAGCTCTGTGATATAACCAGATTGGTCTGCTCTCACTTCGGCCACATAAGCCGTCTGGGATGGTCGATACAAGTCCTCTAGATCACCACCTTGAGCCGCAATCATCTCTTCAAATTTTTTCAAAGCCGCTCCGTTTGTCAAATGTTCTCTGATTTCAGAAACAGATTTCTCAACATTTGCCAAACCAAGCATAATCCGAGCGAGCTCATAGATAAACTCTGTAATATCCTCGCGTCCTTGTCCTTGAAGGATTTCCAGTGCTTCTAAGATTTCCAAACGATTGCCAATGCTAGTGCCCAAAGGCTGACTCATGTCCGTAATAACTGCAACCGTCCTGCGTCCGACTGCCTTGCCCAAGTCTACCATAGTACGGGCTAGGACACGGGCATCCTCTAGATTTTTCATAAAGGCACCTTCACCGACGGTCACATCCAGCAAGATGCTGTCTGCACCAGCGGCGATTTTCTTGCTCATAACCGAACTGGCAATCAAAGGAATCGTATCAACTGTAGCGGTCACATCACGTAGAGCATAGAGAAGCTTGTCTGCCTTGACCAGCTGGTCTGACTGACCGATGACGGATACACCAATATCCTGAACCTGCTTGATGAAATCTTCCTGACTGCGCTCTACTTGGTAGCCCTTGACAGACTCGAGCTTGTCTATGGTACCACCCGTATGCCCCAAGCCTCGACCGCTCATCTTAGCAACGGGCACGCCAAAGCTAGCTACTAGAGGAGCCAAGATTAAGGTAACCTTATCTCCCACTCCACCAGTCGAATGCTTATCTACCTTAATCCCTGAAATGGCTGACAAATCAAACTGCTGGCCTGTTCCCACCATGGCCATGGTCAAATCAGAAATTTCCCGAGTGGTCATCCCTTTAAAGTAAACAGCCATAGCAAAGGCTGACATCTGGTAATCTGGCACTGTTCCGGCTACATAGCCCTCAATCAGCCATTCAATCTCTTGACTGGACAATTCTAGTCCATCTCGTTTCTTTTGAATAATATCAACTGCCCGCATCGTTATTTCACACTCCTTAGGATATAATAGCCTTTGTCCTTCTTGAGAGTCTCACAGTTGCCAAATACTTCTTCCATCTTGGTTTTAGCGCTGGGAGCTCCTTGTTTCTTTTGGATAACAATCGTCAAATCCCCATCCGCTAGCAAGTGATCATAGCTACCTGAAATAACCTCGTGCACCACCTGCTTACCGGCGCGAATCGGTGGATTGCTGATAATATGATGAAATTGTCCGGTCACATTTTCGTAAACATTGGACTGGAAAATATCTGCAGATACTTGGTTCGCATCCGCATTCTTTCTAGCCAAGTCTAGCGCTCGCTGATTGATATCCACGAGAGTGACTTCCAGCTCTTGCGCTTTAGCCAGAGTCAAGCCCAGCGTTCCATAACCACAGCCGACATCCAGCAGCGTTTCTTTTTTGTTAAATTCTAAGGCAGACAACAACACTCGACTGCCGTAATCGATCATTTTTTTGCTAAAGACACCAGCATCCGTTAAAAAGGTCATCTGTTGTCCTAATAATTCCACTTTTAATTCATGAATGTCATGTTTGGCATCCGGATTTTCTGCAAAATACATTTTAGTCATAAAACCATTTTATCATAAATTTTCTAGATTTGTAAATCGTTTTCATT
Source organism: Streptococcus cristatus (assembly GCF_003943515.1). Lineage (GTDB taxonomy): Bacteria > Bacillota > Bacilli > Lactobacillales > Streptococcaceae > Streptococcus > Streptococcus cristatus_D. The sequence goes on from NZ_RJPT01000006.1 coordinate 32,852, forward strand.
TCTCCAAAAGTATGTTATACTAAAATCCATCATAGTAGGAGTAACTTATGACTAACGAATTTCTTCATTTTGAAAAAATCAGCCGCCAAACTTGGCAGAATCTGCATCGAAAGAAAAATCCACCGCTCACTGAGTCCGAACTCAATTCTATCAAGAGTTTCAATGACAAAATCAGTCTACAGGATGTGACAGATGTTTATCTGCCTCTGACAAATCTCATTCAGATTTATAAACGTTCCAAAGAAGATCTCGCTTTTTCAAAAGGTATTTTTCTACAAAAGGAGAGCAAAAGGCAGCCCTTTATTATCGGAGTATCTGGCAGTGTTGCCGTTGGAAAATCAACGATTAGCCGCCTATTGCAAATCCTCCTATCACGGACTTTTACAAATGCCACCGTTGAATTAGTGACGACAGATGGCTTTCTCTATCCTAATCAAACTTTGATTGAAACGGGGATTTTAAATCGCAAGGGCTTCCCCGAAAGCTATAATATGGAACTCTTGCTAGACTTTTTAGACCGCATTAAAAATGGTCAAAACTATGAAATTCCCGTCTACTCACACGAAATTTATGATATTGTTCCAAATGAAAAGCAGGAAATTAAAGCAGCTGACTTTGTCATCGTAGAAGGCATCAACGTCTTCCAAAATCCGCAAAATGAACGCCTTTACATGACTGATTTCTTTGACTTCTCCATCTATGTAGATGCCGAAGTTGAAAATATCGAGTCTTGGTATCTAGATCGCTTTAAAAAATTATTGGCACTAGCCAAGCACGACACGGACAACTACTACCATCGCTTTACGACTCAACCTGAAGAAGAAGTCATGGCGCTGGCCCATAATATCTGGGAAACAATCAATCTGGTGAATCTATTAGACTATATTGAGCCAACTCGTAATAGGGCCGAAGTGATTTTGCACAAGGCTAGAAATCATGAAATTGACGAAATCTATCTAAAAAAATAATTTAGACTTGTCAAATCACAACTTTTCATATATAATTAGATAGTTAGTATTTTCAATGGAGGTGAATAACTTGGCAAACATTAAGTCAGCTATCAAACGCGCTGAATTGAACGTTAAACAAAACGAAAAAAACTCAGCTCAAAAATCAGCTATGCGTACTGCAATCAAAGCATTTGAAGCAAACCCGTCTGAAGAACTTTTCCGTGCTGCTAGCTCAGCTATTGATAAAGCAGAAACAAAAGGTTTGATCCACAAAAACAAAGCAAGCCGCGATAAAGCACGTCTTTCAGCTAAACTTGCTAAATAATGCATCGCGCATACAAAGGAGCTCCACGGAGCTTTTTTTGTTGCTCACTGTAATTAGGAGAATGTATATGAAGATTGCTATCATCGGCTACTCAGGCTCTGGCAAGTCAACCTTAGCCCAGCAGTTAGGCCACTTTCACCATATTCCTGTGCTTCATCTGGACACGATTCGGTTTGAAGAAAACTGGCAGACTCGTAGTCAAGACCAAGTCAAGGCTGATTTAGCGGATTTCCTCAAGCGAGAACAATCCTGGGTCATCGATGGCAACTACTCTTTTGCCTACTTTGAGGAGCGCATGGCGCAGGCTGATCAGATTATCTTTATGAACTTTTCTCGCTGGAACTGCCTCTATCGCGCCTTCAATCGCTACCTCAAATATCGAAATCAGGTGCGAGAGAGTATGGCTTCTGGCTGTACTGAAAAACTGGATTGGGAATTCATCCGCTGGATCCTTTGGGATGGTCGGACAAGAGAGACTAAAAATCTCTATCAAAAAGTTCGCCAGACCTATCCTAAGAAATTCATCGAATTGCAGAATCAAAAGCAATTATCAGACTATGTAAAAGAATCTGGGACAAAAGTCTAACCTTAAATATAAAAAGCGAACAAAACGGAGTTATCTGACACTCAGAATTCTGTCTTGTTCACTTTTTTGTCTAATCTATCAATTTTAAAAATTTATAATAAAGAATCCCTAAAATCAAAATCTTTTTGTCCCAGCCTCGTTCAGTCTTATTTGTCAAGAAAAATCAGAAGTATTCATCGATGAGGTAAAAAGGTGAAATTCCAACTTACAAAATTGTAAGAAAAATGAGAGAAATGTAAGCTAAAGAAATGGAAAGAAGAAACTCTTTCTTGTATCATAGGAAAGGAAAAAGGAGTATCCTATGAAAAAAATGATTGACAATAGCAGTTTGAAACTGCTTGCTATGCTTGCAATGCTGATTGACCATATCGCCTGGGTATCTTTTCCACTGGCTACCAATATGAATATTCTCTCTCCTAACTGGCTGGCCAATAGTATGCACATAATAGGCCGCCTGGCTTTTCCAGTCTTTGCCTTTTGTATTGCAGAAGGCTATCGGCACAGTCATGATGTGAGCAAGTACATGAGACGATTGGGGCTGCTGGCTCTTATCAGTATCATCCCTTTCTCTCTGATGGGCTGGGTTACTGGTCTTGGCTTTATCATGCAAAATACGGTTGTTACTCTCTTTTTGGGGCTCTGTGCTCTTTATTACAGTGATCAGCAAACAGCAACCTGGAGAAAAGTTCTAATTATTCTACTCTGTTTTACTCTGTCCATTATCGCTGACGGCGGACTGACGGGAGGAGTTTTTGGTATCTATTCCTTTGCAAAGATTAAAGACCCAATCTTCCGAAAAATTGGCGGTGTCTTGGCATTGAACAGTGTGCAAATCCTAATTTTGGCCTTCAATTTCTCCTATGATGGTCTGGCTGATCTGGCTGCCACCTGTCTTCTGTTTCTCCTCGTGACCTCTTTCTACAACGGTCAAAAAGGGGCCAATATTGGAAAAGTATTTTACTGGTTTTATCCCCTTCATTTGCTCGCCCTGTCTCTGTTTCGAATTGCCTTTCTCTTATTTCTAATGTAGTTAATGAATGTATTAAAAGTTGCAGTAGAATACCTGTTAAGTTAATTTTTCTTTTGGTAAGTCTAAATAATAGAGTAAAAGAGTCTGGGACAATAGTCTCTTTGCTACAAAAAAGAGTTTGGGACAAAAATATTTCAATTTTTAAAAATCTTAATTATTAAGCCCTTCAAATCTACAATTAAATGCGAAAAGCGAACAAAGTAGAATTCTGATTACCAGAAAACTAGTTTTGTTCGCTTTCTATATTTGAGGTCGGACTTTTGTCCCAGCCTCCTTTTCTTATTCTTCTTTTACAAAAACCAATTCTTTAGCATCTGAAAGATCTGCTCGATAGGTAAAACCTGCAAAAGAAACCTGTTTTATTTGGTCAAGATGATCGGCCTGAGCTTCCATCAAAGCAGTCAAAAACTGCCCACGCGCCTTTTTGGAAATGGTAGAATGACTTTTGAGTTTGCCAGCCTTTTCCTCTAAGAATTTAAAACGAAGCATCTTCTCTCTGACGGATTTATCAAAAACATCCTCAAATTCACTGGACAAGAGAGAAAGCAGCATATCTTCGTCCGCTACTGCTTTTGTATACTCTTCCCGCCAAAATTTTTTCAGCGTTTGACCATTTGGCTTCAGCCCCACCAAAAAGTCCAGCCGATGAGGGGCAATCGGACTCAAGGCAGGAATGACCCCATATAGACTAGACGTTAACAGCAAATGCTCTTGAATGTAGGATTCCTCCTCTTGTGTCCAATCTTTTCGCTTGATATTGCGATACATGAGCCCATCAAATAAATGCAAGGCTGGATAGGTCTCCGCTTCATTTTTGCTCAGATTTTGAATTCGCTGGTATTCTATTTCAGCCATTTGCGGACTGATTTTGTATAATTTTTCCAGCTCCTTGGCTGAGTGTTTTAATAGCTCTTCTATTATGATTTTGCTGTTCGGCGTCAACTGGGAGCGCCCCAGCGAGCTCTGATTTTCATTCATTTCTTTGGCGGTCGGAATTAAAATCTTCATATTTTCCCTTTCTCATCTTGGATTCAGAGTCCATTTTCCTGTTTTCCTTACTCATGATTATAGCAAATTTTGGACAAATTGGATTTATTCTTGACTTTAATTTTCAAAAATGATATTATCTAGTTATCGAAACTAGATAATAGAAAGTTTAAAATTTGGAAACGAAAAATATGTTCCCGAGATGGGATGAATTACCTGTTATTGACCTGTATCTTGACCAAGTCCTGCTCTATGTCAACAAGGTCTGTAAGCCAGCCTTTACCGCATCTGACAAATGCTTGACGGCATCCATGATCAATAATTATGTCAAGCATGCCTACCTTGAAAAGCCTCTAAAGAAAAAATACAATCGCCAGCAAGTTGCCCGCTTGATTGCCATTACAAGTTTGAAAACTGTTTTTTCTATTCAAGATATTGCGGCTACTTTAGATATGCTCAACGCTGAGACCCAGTCTGAAGAGCTTTACAATGACTTTGTAGATTATATGAACGGACGGAAGCTTGAAGTGACGCCCATCATTGCCAGTGCTTGTCAGACCTTAAAACTCTACCAGCAAACCCTTGCTTTTATCCAAGTACCCGAAAAGGAGGTCGATAACGATGAACTACGCGCTTAAACTCAGTAAACAACTCTCTTTTGGAGAAGAGATTGCCAATGCTGTCACCCATGCCATCGGAGCTGTTTTGATGCTGATTCTTCTGCCCATCTCTGCTATTTACAGTTATGAAGAGCATGGTCTCGTTTCTGCTGTTGGCACTTCTATCTTTGTCATAAGCCTTTTTCTTATGTTTCTTTCTTCTACCATTTACCACTCCATGTCCTATGGCTCTACCCACAAATATATCCTGCGGATTATTGACCACTCCATGATCTACATCGCTATCGCAGGCAGCTATACTCCCGTCGTCCTTTCACTCATGAATGACTGGCGGGGCTATCTGATTATTGCGATTCAGTGGGGCACGACCATCTTCGGTATTCTCTACAAAATCTTTGCCAAGAAGGTTAATGAGAAATTCAGCCTGGCTCTCTATCTAATTATGGGCTGGCTAGTGATTTTTATCATTCCGCAAATCATCGGACAAACTGGACCAGTGTTTTGGGGACTTATGCTAGCAGGCGGTCTTTGCTACACAGTCGGTGCTGGTTTTTATGCCAAAAAGAAGCCCTACTTCCACATGATTTGGCACCTCTTCATCCTAGCCGCTTCTGCTCTCCAGTACCTAGCAATTGTTTATTTCATGTAAAACTGCTTTTCAAGCAGTTTTTTCTATAGCATAAGGCAGCTCTTCAACCAAGCCTTCAACAGGTCTGCACTAACCACCTCTCAAAAGTAAGAGCTTTGAAATAATATAAATTTAAGCTTTCCCTGCTAAGATAAGGATAGAAAAGATGATCTCTGGCATTTAAATCAGCCAGTTATGGAAGGGAAATGAATGACTATTTTATCAAAAATCCGGCCATCACAGCCTCTGAAAGAACTGAAATGGTTTGACATTCTTGTGATTACTCTGCTCATGTTTGGTCAGTTCATCTACACATCAACCGAACTTTATCTAGCTAGCTTTGCAACAACAGCGACGACAGCGGCAACTGAAACGGTCAGCAATACAGCTAGCGAAGGCGCAGCATTCTCAAGCAATTTCAATCTTCAGCTCCTGATGCTGGTCTTGACCATTCTATACCTATTGCTTCGGCGCTTCGACTTTAAGCAGCTTCCTATCCGTCTGAGCTGGTCAGTTCTCCTTTGGACTCCTCTTATTTTTGTAGTGGTAGGGTTCTTTGGTGACATTGTGACGACACTGAGTGGCGAGTATAATTACTTTGATTCAACCCTCTGGTCCTATATAGATTTACTGGAAATCTTCCGGAAATTTGCTGATCTGACACCAATGGCCATCCTCTACGGACTGCTCAATGGCTTCTATGAAGAATTCTTCTTTCTGGGTCTTATGACCTCGGTCAAGGATAAGTATAAGTGGTGGGCGCTGGCCTATTCTACCATCATTCGGATTTCTTTCCATACTTATCAAGGAATGCTCTGGGCCTTGGTTATCGGAGTGGTCTATGGACTCTTTTACTATTTCCTTTACAAGTACAAGGTCAAGAACCTCCTTCCTTTCTTTCTCATGCACGCCTTGGCGGATATGTTTGGCTCCAGCTTAATGTATGTCTTGATTAACTGGCGTTCTTAAAAGGATAAAAATCAGCTGACATACAGTTTATATCGGAAAACTATAAAATAAATCGCAACTAAAAAGCTTAGAAGTAGGTAATCAAATCACCATGCTACTAAGCTTTTTTATTATTGTCAATTAGGAATTGAAACTAGCAATTTCGCTATCAAGTCTTTTCATATAGTAGCGATAGATCAGATAAGAAACAAGTCCACAAATCAAAATCAGCAGAACTGAAAGGAGATAGAGAACTGCGAGAGTCAGGAAGTATGAAATCGCATAGAGAACGCCAATCACGATCATCACTCCAATGGTAAAGGCTAGTGCCAATAGGGTCTTACCCATACTGTTATCTCGACTCATCAGCTCGTTGACATTGGACCAGTTGGTCACCAGATGCTTATAATCCCGATGATAGCCCCAAGCGCTCCAAGCTAGACTGGCCATAAACCAAACCAGCAGCATAACGAGAAACGTCACCAAATGAACATGAAAGATAAGACTAGTCACCAAAAGAAGAATCACTGGTAGAATGGACTGAATAGCAAAGAGATACCAAAATTTGAGACGAACGTATTTTCTTAGCTCAAAAGGTAAGACCTTCAGATAATCAAAATTTTCCCGCTCCAAGGATAAACCAATAGAGGTCAGATTATTCCCGCCCGAATTGAGGGTAGCGATAAACATAGATAGGAAGCTAAGCGGAAGTAAAAATCGCGGAATCAAGAACGGGCTAACATCTAGATCTGCTTTGACTGCCCCCATGGCCATACTAAAAATGATGATATAAGGAATCAGTGCCGACATAAAGAGAGCCTGCAAGATGACCGAACCTTCACTCAGCAGCCGAATGTGATAGCGCCAGACGAACTTCTTAAAATTCTTGGCCTCATCCATATTGATATCGTGCACTCGCTCACGTTTGCCACTTGCTGCACCTGTCATCAAGGCTGCTTCATAAAATTCTGGTATGACCTTGAACTTAACCACCAAAAAGAGTAGAACCCCCACGGCAAGCCAAGCTAGAATCCCTAAAATTGCAGACAAGCTAAGAGGATTGATGATAAAGTCGTAAAAGGCTACAACGGGCGGGAAATAAGGTGTGGCTATTGTATTGCTGGCGATACTACGACTGTTCATTTGATTGATAAAGATATAGAGTCCTACCGAACCAAGGGAAACCAGCCCTAGAATCACATTGGATAGAATAGTCTTATACTTTCTAAAGAAAGCTGTCTTGGTGATAAAGTGCACCAAAATCAAAATGATAAAGGTTATAACCGAGCTTAAAATGACAATCGAAATCAAGGCCATAGGCAGACCGACTAAAGGATTTCCGCCTTGAAGACCTAGCACGATGAAATAGCTATACATGGGCAGAATCGCAATCAAGAGAGTCAGGACAACAGAGATGCTCTTTCCGACAATGATTTCTGATTCACTAAAGGCATAGGGCCGATAGGACTGCAAGTCCTTACTTTCATAGAAGACATTATAGAAAACGAGGAAGCCCTGCGACATGGAGAATACAGCAAATATGGAGACCATATTGGCAAAATGTCCCGGATTGCCCACCATGTGATTGAAGGCACTCATGATACCAAAGAAGAACAGGTAGACCAACCCCAAAATCAAGTACATTCGAATAGCCTGCAGGGAGACATTGACTTTTACCTCTGGATTTTTTTCCTGCTTCTTGCGGTATTGCTGCAACTGCGAAGCTTGGATAGCATAGAGAATATTGATATCAACTAATTTTTTAATCGCTTTAAGGCGCATCTGAACTCACCTCTTCTCTGCGGCCAGCCAGACCTAGATAGATGGTTTCGAGGGACTGGTCTGGATGCTGGGCTTTTAGGTCTTCAACCGTTCCGTAGAATATCAGCTCTCCTTTTTTGAGAATGGCAATCTTGTCGCATAGCTGCTCAGCCACTTCTAACACGTGGGTTGAAAACAGAACTGTATTTCCCTTGTTAGCATGCTCGCGCATCATCTGCTTGAGATCAAAAGCTGCCTGAGGATCCAAGCCTGTCAAAGGCTCATCCAAGACCCAGATATCTGGATCGGACAAAAGGGCACCAATGACAAAGACCTTCTGACGCATACCGTGTGAAAACGACTCAATTACTTCATAGCGATGGCTAGCAAAGTCAAAGATAGCCAGCAATTCACCCAAACGAGCTTCTACTTCTGCCGTGGTCATATCGTAGGAAGTCGCCACTAGCTCCCAAAACTCATTGGCTGTCAGGCGCAAGAAAAGATCAGGAGAATCAGCTACATAGCCGATTTTTTTCTTGATTTCTAGGCGATTACTGGATAGCTCTTTGCCGTCCACAAAAATTTGTCCCTGGGTCGGATTAATGACGCTGACCAAGGATTTAATGGTCGTTGACTTACCCGCTCCATTGTGACCGATCAGACCGACAATCTCACCGCTTTCCAAGGTCAGATTCAGATGGTTAAGCGCCAGCTTGCCATCATAGTCTTTTGTAACATTTCTAAATTCAATCATGGGAATCTCCTTTGCTATGTTTTGAGGTTATTATACTATCCCAAAAGTCATTTGTCTAGAAACTAGCGAAAAAGTTCGGATTTTGCTTTGAAACAAGGAAGAACCATCCTTTAAACCTTGAAAGATTGAGCATTCTCCAGCAAATAGAGCAAGAAATTGGGAATGGTTTCCAACATGTCCTGTTCATAGACACGCTCAGTCAGCTGATGCAAATCCTTGCCCCATGGACCGAGATTGATACCGGGGATATGATTGGCTGCAATTTCTGGGAAATCCAGATGATAGAGATTCTCAGGTACAGGCATACTGGCAATCAGGTCTTGGTATTCAGCGGCAGGCTTCTCTAAGGCACAGTAACTAAGGTCACAGATTCCCATGAAAAATTCGTCCACTTGGAGTTGACAGCTGGCTTCCTTGTCCAGATAATCTTGATAGAGTTGAACGACCTCATCAATCCTAATCGGACTGTCCGACAGACGACGACAATTCATGGATGGATAGTAAGGTGGCGCGATCGCTAAGACAACCAAAGCTTCCTTACGGTCGTAGAAATCTAACACTTTCTGGATATTTTGAATACTGATTTCCTGATAAGAAGCGCCCTCTTGCAGAGCCTGCTGGGCTTCTTCATAAATTTTCTCCAAAGTGGCTTCAAAACCGATTTTTTCTTGGCATTCTTGCAGTAATTCTTGATAGGTCAGCACGCGCGGTTTCGGTACAAGCTTGCTTTCTTGATAAACCTTCTGCAACTGACAGTAGTTTTGATAAAAGTCCTCCACTGCTTCCTGACTGAGATTCTTTATGGTCGCCAGCAGCTCACTTGGACTCTTTTCTAGATAAAGGACGCTGAAATAGCCTGCAGCACGAAGCACAGTTGACACATCATAATTTTCCTTCAAATCGCGCAGATAAGACCAAGATGGCAAGGGCGAGCGTTCTCCGTAGGCCATGTCGGATAGAGCCGGATTGAGGTCAATTTTTTCAGCAACCTTGGCCAGCAAGGACAGGGCATTGACCCCCTTGAGTGGCTCTTTCATGTGCGAAAGGATGCCCTGAGTCACGACAACTGGCATCAACTTGCCGACTGTTCCTATATGAAGAACCTTTTCCTCCGCTGACTGGCTTTCAAAAGGCTCAGAATCCACAGCCAGAAGGTAATGAAGTTGGAAGCGCTCCTTCAATTCAGCAAGCAAGGCTGTCGCTGCCCGCATTCCTTGGGAATAGGACTCCTCATCTCCGACCGACAGATAGAGCAAATTGACCTGACTAGACTGTATCTGACTGTATCTTTCCACCACTCCCAGCTGCAAGGCCAGAGCCGCTTTCATGTCGCAAGAGCCCCGACCGAACTGCCATTTGTCCGACGCAATATCCGCTAAAAGATCTGAATCTGAAGAAATGGAGGGTAATTTTTCTTTTAGAGCCTGATTATCAAAAGCCCAGTCTTTGAGACTGCCAAAATCCTCAATATCCACTGTATCATGATGATGAAAAATAATCACGGTGTCAGCCGTATCTCGCTTGACCAGAGCCCAGTTGACACTACGGTTATAAAAATCATTTGGAATCTGATAGCAGCCAAACAGCTCAGGATGTTCCTGAAAATAAGGAATCTCCCCTATCCGCTCCTGAAGAAATGCTTCAATCTTCCGCTCAGAACTAGTATGGGTAAAACTTTCAATCGCCATACTTTGGTCAAAAATATCTTGAATATACTGTTTCATTCTTTCTACCTCTATATTGCTGGCACTTCTGACTTGCAAGCCAAGTCCAGCTGAAAGACGATAAGGCAAAAGCAGCCAATCTTTACCTAGTCAGGAATGTTTGGCTGCTTTTATCTTGTAATGGCTAACGATGAGAATATTTCTTAGCGAGGCCAGACATGCTGAATGTGCTGACAAGAAGCACCAATCCTAGATAGAACATTCCTTTTTCTGAATGGCTTCCAGTTTTTGGCAAGGAAGCTGGAGCTTGTTGAACAGCTACCTGCTCCACCTGAGACGCTTCTGGTTGACTAGCTAATTGCTGCAACTGAAGCACCGCTTTCTGACTGCCTAATTGCTGCACATGGTCAGTCACACCTTTCTCATCTTCTTTACGTCCAACCCTCGAATCGACTGACGGAGCTTCTTGTTGTGGCTCCTGTCTATCAAAGATATATTCTGGAACTTCTCTGATTTCTGGTGCAACTAGCTTTTTACCAAGAATTTCAGGTAAGTTAGCATATTCCGTATCAAAGGCACTTGCTACATAATCAGCTTTTTGAGAACGACTAGCTTCCACAGTCGGTACTAGCGCACTAATAGAATCCGTCTTGAAAGTCACCGCATACTGACGCTTAATCGTCAGGTCGCTAGGATCATAAGTATTGAAGACTAGAGCCAGCTTGTGGCCTTTTTTCACCGTGTAAAGATTCGGCTGCAAATACATGGTATAATCATGGAATTGGCCAACTTTTGGCTTAATACTTTTTTCTGAACTAGACGGTATATAGCCTGATTCTGGATTGGCTAAGTTTAGCCAGCCCTTAGCAATGACCTTGTATTTTGTTTTGGTTGTCGCAAAGTTTTTAACATCCAGATTGTTGAGAGTGCTACCCATCCAGAAGTCACCAGCCTTGCTGTCATCACTAGCAGCACCATTTCCAACAACATCAAACTCTTGGTCTGACACATCTACCAGGAGCGCATTGACCTGCAGATTTCTGCCACTGCCCTTAGCCAAAGCGGCCTTGAAGTGAACCGGAATATGGCCTTTGATAGTCGTATCTTCTTTGACTTCTGTCATAAAGGTCATGTTAGCCTTAGAAGATCCTTGACTGACAGTTTCATCTCGCTTGCTAGTGTCAATCCCAGCAGCCGCATAGTCACTGGAAATGGTTTCTTCTAGACGTTTGGACTTAGCTGTCAAAATCAAACGATTAGTGCTTTTCCAATTGTCATAGCTCGTCCATTTATTTGGATCGTAGTTGTTTTGTGCCAAAACAGCAGGAAGCTTGCTAACATCGTTCTTGACATCGTAAAGATAATGAGAGAACCAAGTATTGAGCAAGTCGTAGAAATCTTGATTGTTGGCTTTGATACCATAACCTCGAGAGATAGCTGCTGGATGGACATGGTCTCCTTGGTGGAGGTAGAGTTTTACGTTTTGTCCCGCTTTTTTCAAGACATCGTACATGAGCTCAAACTGTTTGGTTTTGACATTGTCATCATTTAAGCCATGTACCAGCAGGGCGCTAGTCTTTATCTTTCCTGAATTTAGGGTATAATCGCGTTCCCGCCAAACTTGGCTATAATTGCGACCGTGAGCTTTTTGGTCCTTGTTTAGCTGATTGATGTAGTCAGCATACTTGTTCCAGATTGAAGCCCAATCGTCTTGGTCGAGCATCCGAGTAGAAACGTAGAGTGACAGCCAAGACAGATCACTGTATGGCGGATTGCTGTAGGCTGTTCCTTGACTATTAAAATAATCATACCAGCTAGCAATTCCTGCGGCTGGAACGATGGTTCTCAGGCCTTCTACACCTGTTGTTGCCACACCGAAAGTTGTCGTACCGGCCCAAGATAGGCCAGTCATGCCGACTTTGCCATTGGCCCAGTCAGCCTTGATTTCAATATTGCTAGTTCTGTCCGTGTAGGCTGTTCGTTTACCGTTGATCCATTCGACAATATTTTTAAAGGCTTCTACTTCCAAATCAGATCCAGTTGTATTGAAGCCTTCTGAGCCTTTAGTTCCCAGACCAGCACTGGAAACAAAGGCATAGCCGCGCACTAGGAAATAATCATACCAGTTCAAATTCTCGTAATCATAAATCCCTTCATAAGGACTATAATAGTACCAATCTGACGCTTTGGCCTTCTTTGCCGCATCAATACTGCTCATGCTAGAAACCGGTTGGCGCTTAGCGGGCTTATTGTGCAAACTCTTCATATCATAAGAACCGTTTGTCGGCAGATTGAGGCTTTCTAAGGTTACATAGTTTTCATCCAAAGTCCCTGCGACGTAAGGACGAGCTTCTAAAATTGTCGAAGCCTTAAAATCACCTTGGGCTACTGCTTTCGGAAGTTGTACGATAGCCTTGACGAGGTCACGCTTTCCGTCCCCATCCGTGTCATGATCCGTCTCAACATAGACAGGAAAACGAACGATATCACTTTTCTCGTATGAATAGTCTTTATCTTCCTTAGCTCCACTGCTGTATGGGAAAATTGGCTGCGCCCGACCATTCAAAAAGAGCGGTGCTTTCTTTTCAGCACGATAGGCATCATGCAGGCGCTTGGCAACTGCATACATAGTCTGCAGATTGCTTCCCTGTACACTGGCTGTCAAATCAGCCTCTTTGTCAATCATTCCCATGCTCTTGGCTAGATTCACCCTATCTTGAGCACTGGTGCCTAGCTGAGATTCATTGACGGCTGCCCATTTCAGTAGCTCATCGACTGCTTCTTGTAGGGTCAATTCCTTATCAGCCAAGGCTAGATTTGAAAGGCTTCCAGTATAAGCAGACAGGTCTTGGCCTTTGGCAGTAGCAGGCACAGCAGAAGGCACTAAGCTAGCATCTTGAGCCAAAGCTAAAGGTGGCGACTCCAATGATGAAGCAGACTTTTCAGAGTCCACAACTGATTTTTCAGCAGTGACCGATTCCTCTTCTTGCTTTTCTGGTCTTTCAGTAGCCGACGATTCCTTGCTTTCAACCTCTAAAACTGCTGGTTGCTGGACTGAAGACACCGGTTCAGACGGCTTTGCAATAGCTTCTGTTTGAAGAATTTCCTTGCTTTCGACATTCGCCTGACTCGCCTCATCGGCTTGAACAACCCGGCCTAGGACCAAAGGTGCAAATAACGAGACTGATAAGAGTAACCTCACTAGTCCTCTCTTTTTCATAAAGAACCCCTTTCTTTTTATAAATTTTATTACTTGTCCATTATACTATGTAAGCGTTTCAATTTCAATGCTAGTTTTGGCTTATCATCAAAAAATATAAAATTAACTTGTATAAACGTTTGTATCATCATTCTTCTTTTGGTAAAATAGACCCATCCCAAGAATGTGAGGTATCTCGTATGGAAAATCAAACATTAATGCAATATTTTGAATGGTACTTACCAAATGATGGACAACATTGGAATCGCTTGGCGGAGGATGCTCCTCATCTAGCATCAAAAGGCATCCGCAAGGTTTGGATGCCACCAGCTTTCAAAGCAACAGGCTCAAATGATGTCGGCTATGGAGTTTATGATCTCTTCGACCTAGGTGAGTTTGACCAAAAAGGAACCGTCCGCACCAAATATGGTTTTAAGGAAGACTACCTAAAAGCTATCCAAACTCTCAAAGCCAATGGCATTGAACCCATGGCTGATGTAGTCCTCAATCACAAAGCAGCTGCGGACTACAAGGAGCGTTTTACTGTCGTTGAAGTGGATCCTAACGACCGAACTAAGGTCTTGTCAGAACCTTTCGAAATCAAAGGCTGGACTAAATTTGTCTTCCCAGGCCGCAATAAAACCTACAATGACTTTGAATGGCATTGGTACCACTTTACCGGTACAGACTATGATGCCAAAAACAACAAGTCAGGCATTTTCCTTATCCAAGGAGACAATAAAGGCTGGGCGGATGATGAGCTTGTGGACAATGAAAACGGCAACTATGACTATCTCATGTATGCTGATATTGACTTCAAGCATCCAGAGGTTATTCAAAACCTCTACGACTGGGTTTACTGGTTTATCGAAACAACAGGCGTTCAAGGATTTCGTTTAGATGCTGTCAAGCACATTGACTCCTTCTTTATGAGAAATTTTATCCGCGATATAACTGCAAAATACGGTGAGGATTTCTATGTTTTTGGGGAATTTTGGAACAGCGATGAGACAGCTAATAACGACTATCTAAAAAATATTGAATACCGCTTTGATCTTGTTGACGTCAAGCTCCACCATAATTTCTTTGACGCCAGCATAGCTGGGGCAGACTTTGACCTACGGACGATTTTTGATCAGACGCTTGCCAAGAATCATCCTGAATCAGCTGTGACCTTCGTGGACAATCACGACACCCAGCGAGGTCAAGCTCTGGAGTCCACCGTCGAAGAATGGTTCAAGCCAGCAGCCTATGCTCTCATCCTGCTACGAGAAGAAGGGCTGCCTTGCGTCTTTTATGGCGACTACTATGGTATTAGTGGGGAATTTGCCCAGGACAGCTTCCAAAACGTACTGGACAAGCTTTTGGATATTCGCCTCAACCTAGCTTACGGTGAGCAGACTGACTACTTTGACGATGCCAACTGTATCGGCTGGACTCGTCAAGGCAAGGACGGTGAGCAGCCAATCGCTGTCCTTGTCAGCAATGACCAAGCCAGCAGCAAACGTATGCTGGTCGGTTCAGAATGGGCAGGTAGAGAATTCAGCGATTATCTGGGCAATAGTTCTCAAATCGTGACCATTGACGAAGAAGGCTGGGGAGAATTTCCAGTGGAGGAAAAGTCAGTCAGTGTCTGGTCTGTAAAATAATCTGTATATTCAAAAACGAGAGGGAATCTTTCCTTCTCGTTTTTCTAGTATTCAAGCTCATATAAAACTTGCTATTTTAAAAATTGCTTTATTTTTTCTGCCAACTCATCACTGGCGTAATCATGCACATAGTGAGGGCAGTCCAATAGAATCAGCTCTGTCTGTGGATGCTGCGCTGCAAAATCCTTCTGGAAACCCTGCCACTCTTCCTGACTGTAGCCAGTCCCTTGGCCATTTGAAGAAAAGAGCAAGATCGGTAGTTCAGGAAGCTTTTCTCTAGAAACTGCCTCAGCATTTTGCTTGACCTGAGTGACCTCTTCATAAACAGCATTTGACAATGGACGACGATAAAACAGCGCTTTATATACCTGCTTTTCTTTTGCTGTCAAATCACCAGACGCAATAGCGGGAACCTGCTTGTCAGCATCATAAAATATCCGACTTAAGCCTAGATTAGCAGCCACTTGTAAGCCTTTATAAACCCATGGATAGAGGTTCAAATCGTTGTAAGAACTTGGCAAGGCCATATCCAGTCCTATAATGCCTTGGACTTCTTCTGGATATGTTGCAACCCAATGAAGCGCTTCTAGCCCAGCCATAGAGTGTGCTACCAAAGTATATGGGCCTGTGATTTCAACCTTTTTTAAAGCCTGCCTCGTCTGGGCAAGTACCGTGTCAATATCTCTGCTATCCCCTTGGCTGTCATCACTGAAACCATAGCCTAAGCGTTCAACAATAACAACCCGATAGTCTTTTTCCAATTTAGAATAGAGGGTCTTAAAGTCAAGAATAGGCGACGTTGTGCCACCACCCGCCAAAAAGACCAGCGTCTGCTCTCCCTGACCAGTTACATAGACATTCATATTCTTGCCGTCTACTTGAACCTGGCGACCTGCGGGTTTATCCAGCAATTTCTGCTCTTTAGTCAGGCAGATTCGATGATAAGTAAAGATTAAGACCAGAGCACTTATGATTGTAAAAAGCAAACACAGAAAGAATTTCTTCAAATACCTGAACATCATAACTTTCCAAATATTTTTAAGCATCTACGAAAATTTAACCAATTGAACAAGAACAGCCATTCTGATTTCCCATAGGATACTCAGATTTCTGCCTTTTATTCAAGGCTAGATGCCCTACTATTACTTCACCAAGCCACTTCTTAGATAAGCATCCACCATGCGCTCTGTCGCTACGACTGAATCGATATGCGTACGCTCATAAGAGTGACTGGATTCGATACCAGCGCCTAGCAGAGCATGCTTGACTTCTGCTCCTGCGCTCATTGCTGCAGAGGCGTCTGACCCGTAAAATGGATAGATGTCCAGTTTATAAGGAATGTCCTGATCCTTGGCCAAATTTACCAAATGCTGGCGGAAGCCATAGTGATAAGGTCCTGAAGCATCCTTGACACAGATGGAAACTGTGTATTCATCTGTCTGCTGGTCGTCACCCATCGCACCCATATCAACGGCCAGATACTCTACCGCTTGCGTCGGCAGGCTGGAATTAGCTCCGTGGCCGACTTCCTCAAAGACACTGAAGGCAAAATGAGTCGTCACTGGCAGCTGAATGTTTTCCTCTTTGTAGACGCGCAAAAGATTGAGCAAAATGGCTGCGCTGACCTTGTCGTCGAGAAAGCGGGACTTGATGAAACCTGTCTCGGTAACTGTAGTACGAGGGTCGAAGGAAATAAAATCACCGACTTCGATTCCTAAATCACGCGTTTCTTTCTCACTTGTCACCTTTTCATCCAAACGAACTTCCATATTGTCCTGAGTTCGCTCAACCGTCCCAGCATTCTTATAGACATGGCAGGATGTCTGGTGAACTAGGATAGTCCCACTGATAGTCTTGCCACTGCTGGCCACATGGACTAGACAGTTTTCTCCTTCAATCATGTTCCAAGGGAAACCGCCAATCCGATCCAGTTTGAGACGACCATCTGGCTTGATTGCACGCACAATTGCCCCCAGTGTATCCACATGGGCTGTCACGACCCGATGCTGGGCATCATTTTCGCCCTTAACCACGACATGGACACCGCCTTTATTAGTCCGGACAGGCTCATAGCCCAAGTCTTCGAGTGTCTTCACCAGATAATCTGCCACCTCAGCCGTAAAGCCTGTTGGAGAAGGGATAGCCGTTAATTCTTGTAAATATTGAACAGTTTGATTCATCATAACTCCTTTAGATCATTTATACTGTCAATTATAGCATAAATCTGCTGTCAAATATCGTCCTGACTGGCTCTTTTCTCCTGATTTTAGATTGATTTAGCAAGGTCTTCGATAAAATTGGAAAATCTATACAAAAATACTCTTCTCCAAGCATGTATCAATCTCAGAGAAGAGTATTGCTTTATTTTAGTCTAAAATAGGGAGAAGACTGCTACTGCAAGGACGGCACCAATGATTGGTCCAACAACTGGAATCCAAGCATAGTTCCAATCACCATTTCCTTTTTTGGGAATCGGAAGGAGGCTGTGCATGATGCGAGGTCCTAAGTCACGAGCAGGGTTGAGGGCATAGCCTGTTGTTCCACCAAGTGAGAGACCAATCCCGACAATCAATGTTCCGACTGCAAAAGTGCCAATGCCTGCTTGCAGCTTATAAAGTCCAAGAGCGAAGATAGTCAGTACAAGGACAAAAGTTCCAAGAATTTCGCTAATCAGGTTCGAGAAGGTATCTTTGATAGCTGGGCCTGTGCTGAATGTACCCAAGATGTTGGCTGGATTTTCTTCAGCTAGATAGTGAGGTTTGAACTGCAGGAAGACGAGGAATTGTCCGACCATAGCACCTGCAAACTGAGCGAGGATATACGGAAGAACAGATGCCCAAGGCAAATCACCTTTCAGAGCTACTCCGATAGTTAGGGCAGGATTCAGATGGGCTGGTCCAAGGTTGCCGGATACAAAAGCAGCGATGGCAACGGCAATCCCCCATCCCATGGTAATCACAATCCAACCTGAATTGTGGCTCTTAGTTTTGGGAAGAACCACGCCTGCAACTACACCATTACCCAGAAGGAGCAAGAGCAGTGTTCCTAAAAATTCGCCAAATATTTCTTTCATCATTTATGTTACTCCATTTAAAAGAAGGGGAGGCTAGACAGGAGAACTGGTCCGCCACCTCTTCTTCTATTTTCTATTTTTTCAATTCTGCTAAATCATTATTTGCAAGGGCAGCTTCTAGGTCATTTCGATAAGCTGCTTTTTCTTCTTCTGTCCACTCGTAGAATCGTCCCATTTCATCCAGAACAGGCTCTACAATAGCGTCTAAGCTATCCCGCATAAAGAGCATGTGGTTTGTCCGGCGAAGCAGGAAGTCCACTGGGCTGAGTGCCAATTCATTGCGCATCGCATAGTGGAGCGACAAGGTATCCGCTAGGCTAAGTCCTGGTGCTTGCTCGATGCTGTGAGCGAGGGCAAAGACTTTAGGAGCATTGGAACCATAAAGTTTTGCAAGATAGAATGCTTCTTTGCTGTCCAATCCACGTGAAACACCAAGTTGCGCAAAGGCCTCGATTTCGGAATCCACATTTGCTGGATTGAGCTCTCCGCCTGAAACAGGGTAGGTCTTCGAGTTGATGAGCTTGAAGCTGCGGTCAAATTCTGCCTTGAGGATTTCAACGACACGCTCCATAGCGCCTTCCGCCATCTTACGATAGTCTGTGATTTTACCGCCAGCAAGGGTCAAAAGACCATTGTTATCACGGTCCAAACTAGAGCCACGAGATACAGCAGATGGATCCAAGTGTTTTTCAGACGTGCTGCTTTCAAGCTTAGTAACAGCCGCTTCAACATCTTCACGGGATTTTTCTTTAGCCAGATAGCTCTCAACAGTCGCAATCAGGGCATTGAAGCTTTCATCACTGATAGTACCGTTGTTTCCGCCGTTGTAGTCAGAAGCACTGTTTCCTGCAATCAGAGGACGCAGACCTGCCCAGCTACTTTCGATGTCGTCAATTGAGATCTTTGCTTCTGGGAAGCGATTATTGACAATGCCCAAGAGGTAATCCACATCTTCTTGTGTTACTTTTGGATGCTCTAGGTCGCCAGTGTAGTCAGTGTCTGTCGTACCAAAGTAGGTTTTATTTTCACGTGGAAGGACAAAGACCATCCGGCCGTCTCCCAAGCCTGTGTCAAAGTAGACTGGCTGAGAAACTTTGATTTTGCTAGAGTCAACTACCAAGTGAACTCCCTTGGTTGGACGCATTTGAGAATATTTCTCACCGTCATTTGACAGATTGCGCACGCTGTCGCTCCAAGGTCCAGTTGTGTTGATGACCAAGCGAGCCTTGATTTCAAAGACTTCATCCGTCAAGAGGTCACGCGCAACAACGCTTGTAATCTTTCCAGATTCATCAAAGAGGAAGCCTTCTGCCTTTACATGGTTGGCAATCAGGGCGCCGTCTTGGTTGGCGCGTTTGATATTTTCAATTACGAGTCGAGCGTCGTTGTTGCGGAAGTCAAGATAGACACCACCGCCGACTAAGCCTTCCTTCTTGAGTTCAGGTTCCCGTTCTAAGACTTCCTCCTTGCTCAAGACCTTGTTGGCAGCAGGAGTGTTGTTGACACCAGCCAAGAGGTCGTAGAGGTCCATAGCTACTTTGAGGCGGAAGAGGCTGAAGGTAGCGCCGTCTTCTTCATAGACAGGAAGCAGCATAGGATCTGGTTTTGGAATATGGGGGGCAATTTGCTGTACCACAGCACGCTCAGAAACTGTATCTGAGACCACCTCTACGTCGAATTGCTTAAGGTAACGAAGGCCACCATGGACCAATTTGGTAGAACGGCTAGAAGTCCCTTCTGCAAAGTCCTGCATTTCAATCAGACCGGTCTCCAGTCCACTAGCTGCCGCTTGCAAGGCTACCCCAGCACCGGTAATCCCACCACCAATAATCAGGAGGTCCAAGGTGCGTTCCTGCATTTTTTTTATCGATAATTCACGTGTTTTCTTTGAAAATTCCATATTTACACACTTTCTAACTTAGTCGTTTCATGCTTCTACTGACTTGATTATCAAAATATGAATCAGTATTAGTCGTCGATTTCTGCAAAGACTTGAGTTGCCTTAACTGCTTTTTTCCATCCTTTGTAGAGTTGTTCCTTGCGCGATTCGTTCATAGACGGCTCAAAGAGTTCTCCTGTTTCATTGAGAGTGCGGAGTTCGTCTAAGTCTTTCCAGTAGCCTACGGACAGTCCTGCCAAGAAGGCTGCACCGAGAGCCGTTGTTTCTAAGTTCTTAGCACGGGCAATGTCAATTCCCAAAATGTCAGCCTGGAACTGCATGAGGAAGTTGTTCATAGCAGCACCGCCGTCGACTTTCAGCACTTGAATGGCAGTATTGGCGTCTACTTGCATAGTATCGATGATATCTCGTACTTGGTAAGCGATGGATTGCAGAGTAGCCTTGATAAAGTCTTCCTTGCTGGTTCCGCGTGTCAAGCCAAAGACAGATCCACGTGCATTTTGATCCCAGTAGGGAGCGCCCAGACCTGTAAAGGCAGGTACGACATAGACTTCGTCATTGTTGTGAGAATCGAGGGCATATTTTTCAGATTCTGGTGAATTTTCAACCATTCGAAGACCGTCGCGTAGCCATTGAATAGCACTTCCAGCGATGAAGATAGAACCTTCTAAGGCATAATAAACCTTGCCATTAATTCCATAGCCAATGGTTGTCAAGAGGTTGTTTTCAGACAGCTGCATCTCTTCACCAGTGTTCATGATGATGAAGGAACCAGTTCCGTAAGTATTCTTGACCATGCCAGGCTCAAAAGCCAACTGTCCAAAGAGAGCTGCCTGCTGGTCACCAGCCATACCAGAGATTGGAACTTCTCCACCGTAGAAATGGAATGGAGCTGTCTTACCATAAATTTCTGAGTTAGAACGAACTTCTGGAAGCATAGCCTTTGGAATGTTGAGGATTTCCAAAATCTCATCGTCCCATTTGAGTTCCTTGATGTTATAGAGCATGGTACGGGCTGCATTTGAGTAGTCAGTCACGTGAGCCGCGCCGTCAGTCAATTTCCAAACCAGCCAAGTATCAATAGTACCAAAGAGCAATTCGCCCTTTTCAGCTCTTTCTTGCGCTCCCTCTACATGGTCCAAAATCCAGCGAACCTTGGTAGCAGAGAAGTAAGCGTCAATAATCAAACCAGTCTTTTCATGGAACTTCTCCACATAGCCTTGGCTTTTCAGCTGTTCAGCCAGAGGAGCAGTCTGGCGAGATTGCCAAACGATAGCATTATAGATAGGAAGACCAGTATTCTTATCCCAGACAACAGTTGTTTCACGCTGGTTGGTGATTCCGATGGCTTCGATTTGGTTAGGTTTTACCCCACTTTCGATGAAGGCACCGGCTATAACGGACTGCACTGAGTTCCAAATCTCATTGGCATTATGCTCAACCCATCCAGCTTGAGGGAAAATCTGAGTAAATTCTTTTTGACTGGAGCTAACTTTTTCTCCTTTTTTGTTAAAGATGATGGCGCGGGAACTAGTAGTTCCTTGGTCAATGGCCATGATGTATTTTTCTTGTGACATGTACTGTCCTCCTGGTAAAAATCTTGAGGATGTTTCCTCTACAGTAACTAGTATATAAAATAAAACGCTTTCTTGTTCGTCAATTTTTTTAAAATTTTAAAAAATTTTGAGGAGATTGTGTAAAAATCACAAAAAAACCTAGATTTCTCTAGGTTTCTTAATGAAATATCATGTGACGGATTTGAGCCAAATCTTCCAAATCCAAGTCATTTTTTAAATAATAGACGGGAATCTGCTGGGTTTGATGAATGGGATTGTTGGTGATGATGAGGTCATAATTTTTAGCTGGGTCGTAGGATTCAATCGTAATAAAGCGATTGTACTCTAAATAGCGTCTTAAAATGGCCGTCATCCTGGAAACAACGATAAAGCTATCTGTCAAGTCCATTCCTATCTTGATGACTTGACCGTCGTTTTCAGCAATGTACTCCATCAGCTGGAGCCATTCCCACAACACCTTTTTATCCAGAGATGTTCCCTGCTGAAAAATAGGCAGTTTGCTAAAAATAGTGTCTGCCACTTGTCGATAATCGTATTCGCTCCATAAATATGGGTGGCGAAGTTCCAAGTCATGCTTGTATTTGTCTTGCAAGAGGTAGGCTCGGAAAAGAAAAACGCGGGCGCAGAGCTGGCTGAGTTCGTAGGTCACCTGGTCTTCAATGTAGTCACCTAGCAAGTCCTGAGATTTCATCTCTTGAATCAGTTGCGTAGTCAGACTGGCAATTTCACCGCCAAAGCCCAGTATATACTCCATGGTGTGCAGGGGCAGAATCCGATGGGAAATTAGAAATGAAAAGAAAATCATCATTTCGCCATCTTCGAGACTCAGGGTGATGTGCTGTCCGGCAAAGAAATCATTTGTCCTGCGATGCAAGCGCTGGTAGAAGATATTTTCAAAATAGCCCTGCATTTTCTGTTCAATATTTTGGAATTGACAGGCATTGACTCTTAGGCGCTGTTGGGTAATATGCGCCCAAAGGGCTAAGTCCAATCGCTGCCCTTGAGAGAGCTGGGCTCCACAGAGTTCTTCTAAAACGGCAACTTCCTGCCTTCTTTCTGGTTTTTGAAGTTCTTTTTCCCAATCTTGACTAGACCAAACCTTGCGAAAGAGGCAGAAATAAAAATAGCGGATCTGGTGCTCAGGCCCTTTTAAGCGGCCATTTTGGATAGATAGGTCAAACTCTGATAAAATCTGATTTAAACCGGATATATGACGGCCGAGTGTTGCTTCACTGATCATCAGCTCTTGGGCTAATTGATGGGCTAAAAACTGCTGATGATAGAGCAGGTAGTTTAAAATCTGGTATTTGACAGCATTGTCCAAAAAGAGTCTGCGAATGTCCCGTCCCTTGGTATCAGATCCGATAGACAGACTGAGCGTTTCGTCCTGAAGCTGGATGGATAAGGCCGCATGATGGTCCGCGGCCTTGTCGTTAATCAAGCTAATATACTTGGTCAAGGTTGCTTTCGAGAAGCCGGTTTCAGATATAACGTCCTTCAAACTGGATGTAGAATGCTGCTGTAAATAAGACAGGACAATAAACTGCCCCGCTTCACTCTTTTCCATTAAGTCTGCTAGATACATTCGAAAACCCTTTCAATTTGCTAATCTTAGCTTAACACAAAAAGAAAAAAAGACGAAGCAATCTGCTTCATCTGCCACATCCTTTTAAGCATAAGCGAAAAAAGGAAACCTGACCAGCGGAATGATTTCCCCAGCCGTCTCAGGCTTCCTTTATATCATCAGGCTTGGTTCACCTTTTTAAGCATAATATTTACATATTCTTTGCAAAATCAAAACGGAACCCAACCTTTTGACCTAATTGAGTCAGTTCAGTCAAAGTCTCTCTGCGGCAGACAAACATGACATAGCTGTCGCTATCAATGTCTATTGCTCCGACGCAGTAGCCTGCTTCCTCCCATTTTTCATCCAAGACCTTGCACCATGATAGAATGTCTCCATCTTCATCTAGCCACTCATCTTGCAGCGGGAGATTCTTTTGATCTGCTAATTCTTTCATGAAATAGGTGAAGTCTTCTAACTCAGCCTTCCAATCCAGCTCAATAGCATTACCACTCTCAATTAACTCATCCGTAATCCCGATCCAAACGATGGTATCTTCTGATTCATCGTCCTCTATCCCACGATCGTCATAGCGATCGATATTTCCATCAAAGTAGTCCCACGGTGAGGTAAGACAAGCTTCTATAGCAGAACGGACAGAGCTGTCCTCTGTAAGCAGTTCAACCATGCTGGTAAAAATTTCTTTGTTCAGTTCATTTGTCATAACTGACTCCTTTCTTGTCCATAAGGACATATTTTTAACTTTATTGAAAAGAATTTTATCTATAATCCCGACTAATCTCAGTCACGGGATTGATCGTTTAGGGAATTATCGCTTATTCGTTTAAGAATGTTTCATCATCCATAGTGTTCAGAACCTTCAACATCTCGGTAGTGGAATTCTAAATCTGAAATCAATTTTTCGCCATATTCCAATAATTGAGCTTTAGTGAGAGAATTTACATTCTTGTCAGAAAAAGCAAGCTCTGCTTTCAAGTCAACTTGACAACTTCCAACAAGAGTCGCTTGGATATAGGCTGCATAGTCATTGCTAGCAGATGTCCAGCCCATTAGTTGAACGTCCATTTCAAAGCGAATGAACAATTCTCTATCATTCTGCTGCAAGTCTAAGATAGTAAGACCGTCGCTATCATGAATTTCGGATGAATCAACCATATCTAGCTTTTCTCTATTAAGATAGGGCAAATTCGCAGATAAGGCTTTGAATACGGACAATTCCTCTAATTGATGACCAATAAATTCCCATAAAATAATGTCTAAATCTTTTATTTGTAAGTACTGCTCTTTAATCATTATGCCTCTTAGTCTTTGCTAATAAGATGATGACACCTAGTAAAATAAGAATTCCGATTACAAAAACAGCTATTTCTAATTCTTTTAAGCCTTCAATATAGGGTACGATATAGATGCTTGATTCCACTAGTAAAAAACCGATAAGAATAAGGGTAATCAAAAAATATGTCTGTTTTTTATCCATTTTTATGTCCCTCCCTTAACTAGAGTTTACATTAAACTTAACTAGCTCGAAATTCTATTTCCCCTCTACCCACTTATCATTGTCCATGATAAAAGGTTTGGCCAGTCCTTCCCCTGTGTAGTCCTTGTATTTGGTCTGCAAGTATTTGTAGACATCTTCCTTGGTCGCAAACTTGATGGCCTGGTATGGCTCTTCAAAGGTCAGCTTTTCGACAAACAGATAGCCGTCTTTATCTGGAACCAAGACGCCGACATGCCCCACAAAGAGAGAGTCACCGTCAAGATTGTCGTGGACGATGACAGAAAGCATCCGCGCCTTTTCGTTAAACTTGAACTGTTTGAAGTATTCCTCCATCTTCTTAGCATGTACCTTGACATCTTGGGTCGCTTCAGTCTTGACTCTTGAAAACAGGATGTTAAATTCTTCCTTGTCCTTGGCATCAAAGAGCTTGCCCTTGTCAATTGAGTCATTATCGATGAACAAGAGTTCGTCGTCTTTTGCTATTTGAGGAATTTCGATGCTGTTTTTCAACAAAGTGTAAGTATTGATCCGACAATTTGTCCCGATAAAATCACCCTTCTTTGCCTGCCAGAGAGGATTGATTTTTTCTACGTCATATTCGGTTTTGGTAAATTTAGTGAAATCGCCTGTTAAACCAGTCGAGCCAACAAGACCGTTGTAGTCATTGACTAGATTGACAAAGCTATCGACACTGTCTTTATCCAAGTCGGCAGCCAGTAAACTCTTAACTTCTTCGACACTTTTTTGATTATTTAGATTTGAATAAGTCGACTTCCATGGATATTTTTCCGAGCTTGACTGTCTAACTGTTGAATTTTCTTGAGCGCCGTTTGATTGCTTTTGTGCCTTCCCACATGCGGCTAAGCCAAGAATTGCCAAAGTGCAGGCACTCATCAACATAATCTTTTTTACTTTCTTCATTCTTTCGTCCTTTTTACATTTTTCCTATATTCATCTTCAAATAATTCCTCTTGTTATTATATCAAGAAATGCTAAAAAACAGAAAGGAAAAATCTATCTTGGATAGAAACTTCCTTAAGCCATAAAAAATGACTGCACTTTTATCAACTGCAGTCACTTTGATTTATGAATTGACGAGCAAGGTAGAGTAGCTAACTCCAAATGCCAACTTAAAGAAAGGAATCGCTATACACTGGTAAGTCTACTTAATCTTGTGCTTGTCCATCTTTTCTTCAAAGATAGCTGTCATGATAGCGCGCAATTCCTCACGCTCCTTTTCAGGAAGCTCTCCTGCTTGCTTAGCCACAGCGTAAAGTTCTGGATATTGCTTGGCAACTCGCTCAACCGTCTTGGTCGTTGCATGCCCTCTAACAAGGAAGGGAATTCGCTTAAGCCATTCTTGTGGCACCAGAGCCAAAATCTTTTTTGCCGCTTCCTTATCGCTAATGACGGCTGTACTAAGCCCCTCCTTGATTTGCTCCTGCTCTTTTTCAGTAAAATCTTTTAATTCCATTCTGAACTCCTCTTTTCTATTAAGTTACTTGCTCTTCTTAAATAGACTGCTCTTAGATTGGTTTTTTGAAATTTGAGTAACTCTGACAAGTACTTAAGTCGAATTTCAAAAAATTAATTTGCTTCAGTTTGCAAAACTTCCGCAAAGATTACGAAGCCTTTTGGTAAGATATGAAGCTGCCCATCCGAGATTTGGCAATGACTTGCTAGAGTTGCAGAATCACTCCCCACAAGATAATTTTCTGCTGATTGGTTAAAAATTGCTCGGACGTTTTGACCATCATAATTCCATTCCAGAGACAGCACATCCGGCTTGATTTCTTCTAGAATATATTTTCCATGCTGAATAATGTCCGCAACTCCCTTACGAAGATGAATCAACTTCTTCATGAAATCGAGCATCTCATTGCTATCGGAAACACGTTCCCAAGGCATGACACGACGACAATCTGGATCTGGCCCTCCGCCTAATTCTAACTCGGTTCCATAGTAGAAACACGGTGTTCCCCTTTGTAAAAAGAGGCAGGCTAAGGCAGACTTAACAAGCTGTGTATCACCTTTGGCAGTAGCCAAAATGCGCTCCGTATCATGCGAATCCAGAAGATTGAACATCACTTCCGAAATCTGCTGTCTATAATACATAGACTGGCCATTGATTTCATCGATAAATTGACTGGTCTTCTTGACCCCACGCAAGAAATAATCCTTGATACTATCAGAGAGAGGGTAGTTCATGACTGCGTGGAATTCATCGCCATTTAACCAAGGCTGAGAAGTATGCCAGACTTCCCCAAGAATATAAAGATCAGGTTTTTTAGCCAAGACAGCCTTACGGAAATCTCGCCAAAATTGGTGATCGACTTCATTGGCCACATCCAGGCGCCAAGCATCGATATCAAACTCTTCAATCCAGTAGGTCGCAACGCTCAACAAATAGTCCCTCACTTGAGGATTGGCCGTATTTAGCTTTGGCATATAACTCTCAAAGGCAAAGGTATGGTAAGGGAGCATTCTTGGATTTGCAAGCTTATCCTTGGTCACTGGAAACTCTTGAACATGAAACCAGTCTTTATAAGCTGAATTTTCGCCGTATTTAAGGACATCCTGCCACTGTGGAGATTGGTCACCGATATGATTAAAAACAGCGTCCAGCATCACCTTCATGCCACGTTGATGGGCTTGCTCCACCAGTTGACGGAAGGTTTCCTTGTCTCCAAAATGACGGTCAATCGCAAAGTAATCTGTCGTATTATACTTGTGATTGCTCGGAGATTCAAAGATAGGACAGAGATAGAGACCTGTAATGCCCAAGTCTTGCAAGTAATCCAGATGGTCAATAATTCCCTGTAAATCTCCACCAAAGAAATCCTCACTTTTAGGCGTAATCGACGAATCCCACGCTAGCGCACCTTCAGGTGAAATCTCAGGATTGCCATTAGCAAAGCGTTCTGGGAAAATCTGATACCAAACCGTCTCTGCTACCCAGTCAGGAACATGACAAGCATCAATCTCATGAATATAAGGAAGCTTAAAGCCATTCCCCTCGTAATGAAGGTTTTCTAGCGTGTTTTCAACACACCCCTTATCGCCATACAAGATACTCTGGCCTTGATTATCCTTAATCTCAAAGAGATACTGGAGTCGCGCATAACCAACTGAAATCTCCACCTGCCAATAATCAAACAAAGCATCGGAGGTGACATTGAGCATTTCCTTACTCTCTTCATAATGGTCCTCCATAAAAATAAAAGGATCCCCATAATGCAAGGTTATACTTTCAATATCTCCCCTTTTCGTTCGAATGCGAATGTGCATTCTCTTATCTTTATAAAGATAAGCATACTCCGACTCTGGCCTGTGGTAAATAGCTGACAATTCCATATTTTCTCTCCTAGATTTCTCTTTATAAACTCATCGCAACTTTGTGCAAACGATTTCAAAATCTAGTCCTAGTATATCACTTTAAAAAAATGAATGCAAGGTGTTGTTTGGGTACATAGTAAAAGGCCTTGAGAACAAGGCTTTTACTAATTAGATTTTTTAAGAAGCTTACTCTATACTTACATGAACTATATTACGCAAGAAATGTATGCGACGGTTAGCGGCTCTATCCTATATAGTGAAGTCCAAAGTTAAATAGATATTTTACATATGAAACATTAGAAAAACAATACCTATTGTATTGGCCAGAATATGTGACAAGGTTGTAATCAAACAATTTTTAGTCTTTTTATAAATAATGGAATAGATGATACTATCAACAAAAATCATCAAAACATCATAGCTAACAAGTTCAAAACTTCCACTAGCAATATGGGCTACCGCAAACAATAAAGACGACACAATAGCACAAAGCCAAAATGGAAAAATTGTCATTGACTTACCAAGAAAGAAACCTCGCCATGCGATTTCTTCTCCTAAAGCCGCAATTATTACTTGAACCATAAGGAGTGGTATTTTATCGAAAGATAACATAGAATCCGTTCTTCCAACAATATGACTGGTGAATGCACCCTTAAATACCAAATCGCCAATAATCAACGTTGCTACAGCGGTTCCTATCGGGAGTAAAACCAAAAGAATTACTCCTTGTTTTTTCAAATCATTGAAAAATGATTTAAAACGTAATCCCGACTCTATATGTCTTTTTTTCTCCAAAAATTCAAGAACAAAGAAAAAGAGAGTACCAATCAGTACGGTGAGACCTGATACAGAAAGTTCAGGTATTATCTTTGTCAAAGACAACACTGCCATTAGAAACAAACCAATGATTGTAGTATATACAAACTTTTTATCTATTTTAGCAAAATTAGGCATAAATATTTCTCCTTAACGTTAGTAGGGCGACATGGTTATTCTTTTGTCTTGAATTGTCAAATTAAGTGCACAATTCAAGACTTAAAAAACTTTCGCCAAAAGGTCTCCTAGGCTTTCACGAGCAGAGCTACACACTCAGCAGCTTACTGTTACCGTATCGTCTCGTCGTACACTCCTTACTCTACGACCACTATCGCATGGGCGGAGCATCTGCTTCTACTTGGCTGATGAATCAGCTCGTACAAGCAGCGATACTGCCTCGACTTGCTTATCATTGTCCAAACCAGTCTTAATAACATCTCCAACATACATAATGTTTTTTAAACCTTAAATAAGATTTGGATAAATTTGTTTGTATGTTAAACCATCATGAAATGTCAATTCACAGATAGTTTTACTTATATATTTATACGGTCTTTTTGTATTTATAAATCATCCTCTTAGAATTTCGTCTATCTGCTCCGCTTCGATTTGTTTTTGTAAATCATCAATTTTTGTTTCAATATAGTTTTTGTGTTTTATCCACTTTAAACCTATAAAGTTTGGTAACAATGATTCGAGAAATTCAATCCAAGCTGAATACATAGGTACTACACTACCTGAGCAACTCCAAAAAGTAGGTGTTAATGGTATTTTTTCAAAGTCTTCAAACAACGGATTATTCTCAAGAAAGAGCGAGATATACTCTTTTTTTCTTTTGATCTCTAATTTTGACACAACTGAAAATAGGCAATACATTTTTGCTTTATCATTGCAGAATCGTTGAATACATTGTCGAATCCACATATCTTGTCTTTCTAACAGCTTTTTCTCACTTTGCATTGGCAATAATAAAGATTCTAAGAAATACGGTACGGACAATTTAGAATATCGTCGGTTTCTTATCAACTGCTCAAAAATTTTGTTATATATTTCTATAAAATCATCCAAATCAAAAAAGCAACAATGCTTTTCCTTATAGTCGCTAAAAGAGTCACTATTTATTAAATAATCTATATACTTGTCCAGTATAGAAGGTCTAACCGAATATATTTCCTTCAAAAATTGTCCGTCATAATCATGATGTTTATCATATGACAACATAGCATAGTATATTTCTTCAAGCAATTCTAAATTACAATTAAATTTTTGAATAACCTCCTTTGGTGTATTGTGATGATAATTAAATAACAAACCAAAATAAATATCCAAGATAAAGGATGAATACTCTTTTTTATCTAAAATAATTTTGCAACCTTCTATCAATGCCAATTCATCTATTACATTATATTTCTCAAGAAAATCTACATCACGCATTGATGATGAGGTAATATATCTGTCAGAAGTATCTTTTAAAAAATCATAAAGCTTTTGTAAATGCTTTTCTGTAATTAATTCCAGTGGTAATTCATGGTAATATGCATATATCCAAGCGTTTTTTTGACTATATTCTTCATTAATAATAATTTCATACACTTCTGAATCAGATAATAAAGAAAATAGATTGTCTACTAGATGGTATGGCTGTAAATTGTTTGGTGTATCGTTTTTGATATAATATTTAATTGCATCAANATACCAATCTGCTTTATCGGAAATAACATCAAAGGCAATGCCTAATCCTTCACCGACCTTCCAAGATGAATGGTTATCTACCCTAGAAATACTGCTGCAAACATCGATTAACTTCTTAAACATTTGTAAATCACAATTCAAAGTGTAATGATTAATTGATTCTTGCTTTCGTTTTCTATATTCTTCATAACCAATTTCTTTATAATCTGGTCCTTTAAGAAGACAATNTAATTGAAAACTCTCTTCTTCAAAATATTCAGAAAACAGGGATGCACAAGAACAATTCATTCTACTAAAAACTTGCACTATTTTATCTGCTAAAAGGCAATTTGTCAATTTATCTGGCAGAAAATTGGACTTCAAAATCGATTGAATATATTTTAAATCAAATTGTAACACAGGAATGCTTACATCGTCGATAGTGCCACCATAAGAACTGAGGATTTCCTTAACTTTTGCTCTATATTTTTCATTTTTACTTAGATAAGATAAATATTCCCAAATTAACTTTCGATATTTTTCAACACCTTTAGATATAGCTAATGGAATTTGATATATGATTAATTTATTTTTTCGTCCTTCCTCCGCTGGTGAAAAATGCAATTTCAAAAATTCTTCTGCTATTTGTAAAAAGAAACTAACAATAAATTCTTTTTTCCAGTCATCTGAATATTCTTTTATTTTTTCAAAAAATGATATTTGAGTGTAAAAATCATACCGTATGGCATTCCTATGAATCCCAAAATATATATTGACTGCATGATAAAATTCCATAAATAAATCTGGTCGCTTCAGATAATATTGAAAAAACAAATCACAAGCGGTTGGCAAATCAGTCATATCTGCAAATCCACCAAGAATTTTAATGATATCATTTTCTACATGCTGATAGTTTTTTCTTTTTTCNGTATCTATATCGCTCCATTCACAAATCACTCTTTCTTCAGATTCAATTTCATTTTGCAAAAGCAAAAGTGTTGCCGTAGGATT
This sequence comes from Streptococcus cristatus, assembly GCF_003943515.1. Lineage (GTDB taxonomy): Bacteria > Bacillota > Bacilli > Lactobacillales > Streptococcaceae > Streptococcus > Streptococcus cristatus_D. The sequence continues at coordinate 64,420 of NZ_RJPT01000006.1, forward strand.
AATACGAAAAAAGACTTTTACAAATTCAAAGAAGATTGGCGATTTTTCTGTTGATAATTCATCCCATAATAACTTTATTTCTTTCTCAACAAAATTTAGAAGCTCTTTATTTCTAAAGATATTAAGTAACGTATTAACAGAAGATACAGTTCTCTCTCTGTAGCTTGAAAAGCAAGCTTTAATCATTTTCGACAAACTAAGTAATTTTTTGTCAAATAAAATATATTTTAACAAGTAATTAGACAAACATTGATCAGAAAAACGAACAGCTTTATCATTACAAATATCGACAATCTCCAGCTCGTGAAGCATACGGATATTTTCAATGAAACTATCTCGATTTAACCCTTTTTCCTGTAAAATTGGTAAAAGTGCATCAATATAATCTAAATGAATTGCTTCAAGAAAAGCAATTATACCAGAAGTTATACACAGATTTTTGTCTGTAAAAAATTGATTATTTTCTAAATTAGAACCATAATAATCTTCATATAATTGTGACACATCATCAATAGACTCCAAACGATTTGAACTGCATGCTACTTTCCCAGCAAGTATAGCAATACGAGCGTTTCCTTCTGAAATTCTTATAATTCGTTCTTGATAGTCTGAATTCAAAATGCCCAATGAAGTTTCAAGTAATTCCTTAATCTCATTTTCTGAAAATACATTTACATTCACAATTTCATAAGAAGTGATTGCTTGAACATTGTTTATCACTTTTTGAAGTGCATAATCCCTTACTGTAATAAGTATTTTTACATTATATCCCTCTTGTTTCATACTAACGTATCGAATAATATGCTGCAATCCTGACAATTGATTGGCATCATCAATAAAAAGAAAATAATCTCCTGGTCTATCTAAAAAAAGTTTTAAATCCTCGTATATTGGTAATGCATTACTATGAATACAGTAAGTCTTTTCATTCTTAGTATCTGCATGATTTTTTACATAATGCAAAGCTAAACGTGTTTTTCCCGTACCTGATGAACCACTAAGTATAACAACATCCACTTTAAGATAAGCATTGATGATATCTTGAAATTCTTTTTCTCTGAATAGAAATTTAGTGTCAATTGGAGCAGCCATTCTATTTGCATTGTAACTATTAATAAATTCATCATATGATTGAATTTGATCTGTACTTATTGATATTCCCAAAAAATCACGTGAAAGATTATGATGGAAAAGATATATATCTTCTGCAAGCTTATCAATTCCAATAATTACAAGCTTAATTCCAACATCTTCACACAGTTTTTTTACTTCACTATCTTGCAAGGGTGTAAAGTTTGATGAAGTATGACAATAAATAATTTCAGAGATTTTGTCATGCGGAATACCTGTCTTTGCTGTATCAAGACATTTTTCAAGATCATCACTAATTTTTGCAAATAAGTTCGTCCTTTGAGTTGTGTATTCAACAAAAACATAATTTCCATTTGATGCAATAAAATAAGTATCAGGTGTACCTGAAGTGGTCTTACGTGTACCTGCCTCTCCACCAAGAGATACTATGCTCGGATAGCCTGTTTTATATAAATAAGAATCACAAAGATTTTGAAATGAACCTGCATCCAGTTGTAGTATTTTTTGTTTAATACTTTCAATATTAGCCACTGTCTATACCCCCTATTGTTTTAATAATACAACATCTTAAAATGCTTCAACGCATCTAAAATAGCTTCTTCCTTTTCAATTGAGCACTGTGGAACTTTCTGGTTCTCGTTCTTTGAAATATTATAGTGTTCCCTAACTTCTAAACCATGCTTTTTCTTAACTTGTGCAATGTACAGAGTAGATACTTTAAACCCAAACTTTTCCAAAACATAGTTTTGAATTTGTTTATATGTTGCCTTACTTTCAGCACTTGTTAAATCCATATCATCCATCGGAAGTTCTACACTAATATATTTCTTAGAATCTAGTTTGGAAAGCAGCGTGATTACTTCAACATGATGCGTCTGCGGAAATAGGTCCACTGGCTGGACTTTCTTCAGCTCATATCCCAGCTCTTGATAGAGTTTGATATCACGCGCCATGGTGGCAGGGTTGCAGGAGATGTAGACAATCCGCTGGGGTTCCATGCTGACACTAGAAGTGATAAAGCTTTCTGTCAGGCCCTTACGCGGCGGATCGACTAGGATGACATCCGCCTTGATTCCCTGATTCAGCCAAGTTTGGATGGCTTGTTCTGCAGGGGCGCAAACATAGCTGGCATTGGTGATGCCGTTGAGTTCTGCGTTTCGCTGACTATTTTCCACGGCCTCAGGAATGACCTCGACTCCATAGACCTGCTGGACTCGTTCAGCCAGCGACAGACCAATGGTGCCAATGCCCGAGTAGGCATCCAGCACAATATCCTCTTTTTTAAAATCAGCAAAGTCAAAGGCCGTCTGATAAAGCTTCTCCGCCATCTCAGTATTGACTTGGTAAAAGGCTGGCGCAGCAATCTGGAACTGCTTGCCCAGCATGCTGTCAGTGATAAAGTCTTGGCCGTAGAGTGTTCGAAATTCCCGACCGAAAATGGCATTTCCCGGCTGGTCGTTGATATTTTGCATGATGGACTTGATAGCTGGGAAAGCTTCTGTCAAACGCTCTATTAACTGCTCCACTCGGAAGATCTTAGGCCGACTGGTCACCAAAATCACCATGATTTCACCCGAATAATGGCCACGGCGAACAACCAGATTACGGATCAAACCAGTGCCCTCCTTCTCATCGTAGGGCTTGAGGTCGAAGCGGCGCAACAAGTCGCGCGCAAAAACGATGACTTGGTCAATAACTGGATCCTGAATATAAAAGTCCTCAATCGGTAGGAGGTCATGAGAATTTTTTCGGAAAAATCCAGTTTCCAGCTGTCCATTGACACGGCGAACTGGCACTTGGGCTTTATTACGGTAGGCCAGTGGCCGATCCATTCCTAGTGTTTCCAGCACTTCTACATCCGAAATGCCAGCTATTTTATAAAGGCAGTCCTGCACTTGCTTGCCTTTAAAAGCTAACTGGGCTGGGTAGGCCAAGTGCCCTAAATCAGCAATCCCAGTCCGCAGATAAGCCAAATCGACATGCTCATTGCGCTGGTCAGACTTCTTCACAAATTCCTCAACACGGCCAAAGCCGATTTTTTTATTGACCTTGAGGACACGCATGCGAATCACTTCACTCGGCAGGGCATTTTCAATGAAAAAGACGCGGCCGTCTACCTTGGCTACACCCGCTCCCTCATGACTGAGATCTACAATTTCTACTTCAATAATATCGTTCTTTTTTAACATTTCTTTACTTTCTAATCAATCTTGCGCTCAACTGCAATGATACTAAAGCAGGGAATCACAGGATTTTCTACTGTTTATTTCTTTCTTCCTATTGGAAAAGATGTTCACATTTCTGCTCTGCTATTTTCCAAAAAGAAAGGGAAGAGACAAAATCTGCCACTTCCCATTATATCATAAGAGCCCTATCTTAAGCCCATTTGTTTCAATCTTTCTTTATAGGCTTCAAAATCAATCAAGAGTCCTTGTCCACCATACATATCATAGGTATCCGTCCAGTCACCTAGTTCTGGTATGGTGAGGCGCTCTATCCCATTGCGTGAATCAAGCACCAAGGATAAGCCTTGTGACCAAATAAAACTCTGAGGTACATTGGTCGAGGTCAAGGCAAAAACTTTTCCTAATGCTTCAGATCCTGTAAAAAGCTTCGTAGGGTCTTTTATCTGCTGCATGATAGCGGTCAAGACTTCTTGCTGGCGGCGTGTCCGTCCAAAGTCACCCTCATCGTCCTTACGGAAACGGGCATAGTTTAAGAGCGTCCGTCCGTCCATGTGCTGGCGGCCAACTTTGATGGTTTGAGTAGGAACCACTCCATCTTTCATGTTCAAATCATCTGGAACTTCCACTTCTGTAACTTTTTCTCCATCAATGGTCGAAAATTTAGCATCCATGAATACACCATTTGGAAAGAGAGTGTCAATTGCAGTCGCAAAGGTGTTAAAGTCCACTAAAGCATAGTATTTAATGTCAATATCGAAGTTGTCCTTCAAGGCTTGGCGTACTGCTTCAGCTCCACGGTGATTGTCTTGTTCACCCAAAGTATAGGCAGCGTTCAACTTTTGATCATAATAATCATCATCAGTTGGCTCCGTGTAGGAATTGCTGACACCGTCAATATGAATCAAGGTATCACGCATAAAGCTGACTAACTTCATCTTATGGTCTTTATTGCCAACGTTCAAGACCATAATTGAATCGGTCCGAGTCTCCGTTGAATTTTCTCCAATTCGGCCATCCGTCCCTAAAACAAGAATATTAATCCCATCTCGAGCATCATGGCCATCAAAGTACTCAACATCAGCCGCTTTGAGATTTCCTGGTCTCGCTGTATTTAAGCCTTTGAAGAACATAAAGAGCATGCCAGAAACAACCAGAAGTACAAAAATCAGGAGCCACATCAGCACGCGCTTCGGACGAATTTTTTTGTAGGTTCTCGGAGTTTTCTGAGTTGATTTTTTCGTTTCTTGCTTTAAAGAATTGCGGGAATTCTTTTGACTTCTGCTAAGAGAACCTTTACCCGGGTATTTGGGTAACAAACCGGATGAGTCCGTCTTCGGGTCTTCTGGCGAAGCCTGCACGGTCTGCTTGGTAGACGTTTTTTGCGCAACATCTGACCGTCCTTTCGACTTTTGGCGGAGGTACTGATACTCCTCTTTTTCATGTTCGTTAAGATAGTAATAGTTTGTATGGAGATAATCCAGCCTTAACTGCTCGTGTCGACTCAGATTTTCTGTTTCTCTCATCTCTGCTCCAATCTATAATCCTGAATTTGAAAAACGGGATAACTGCCTAGAATTTTAAAGGTGATACCAAGTGTAGTAAGCTCTTGGTAAGCGAAATCCACTAATTCTTTCCGTTCATTATCAATATCAATAATAAAGAAATATTCCCCTAGGGCTGTTTTAAGAGGGCGACTTTCAATCTTTGTCAGGTCAATGCCACGCCAAGCAAAGGTTGATAAGGCCTTATACAAGGCACCAGGTAGATTGTCTGGCAAAGTCAAAGCCAAACTCTGTTTTTCCTCTTGCTTTTCAAGCCTAAGAGTAGGAGTGGTCTGTCCTAAAATCCAGAAACGAGTAAAATTTTCCTCCATTTCCTGAATATCTTGGGCCACCACTTGCAGACCATACTCGACTGCTGCAGTCCGCGGCGCAATAGCGGCGAAGGGTTGGTCAGGATGCTCAGCCACAAAACGAGCCGCATAGGCTGTACTAGCTGTAATCTCAATCGCTGCTTCTGGATAATGCTGGCAAATATAGCCCTTCCCTTGAGCAAGCGCCTGAGGATGGGAAAAGACTTTTTCAATTGGCTTATCTAAGCTAGAAGCCAATAACTGCTGCTTAATGGGCTGAACAATCTCTGCCACTGCTTGAATCTCAGCTTGATGAAAAAGGTAATCCAAGGTCTCATGGACGCTTCCTTCAATCGAATTTTCCACGGGAACAACCGAATAATCCACCTCTTTCCCTTCATAGGCCTTCATCACTTCTGTAATATTTTGATAAGGCACCAAGTCTGCTTGGGGAAAGGCTTCTTGGGCAACATGGTGGGAAAAAGATCCCTTGGGTCCTAAAAAAGCTACTTTCATTGAATTTCCTCAATAATTTCTTGTGGCGTTTTTCCTACCACATCAATTGTTTGTGTCGCGACCGCCTCATAGAGAGCCTGACGTTGTTCAAAAATCTCCTGCAAATCTGCCTTGCTCTTGGTCAGATACAAGGGGCGCTGATTTTCCTGATCTTGCTCAATCCGACGAAAGAGGGTCTCAAAGTCAGCTTTCAGATAAATATTTTGGGGATTTTTAGCTAATAAGTCACGGTTTTGGAGACTCAAGACAACACCGCCTCCCGTAGAAAGCACGACATCCTGCTGGATACACTCAGCCAAGACTTCAGCTTCAACTTTCCGAAAGGCTGACTCTCCGTATTGAGCAAAATACTCTTGGATGGACATGCCGATTTTTTGGACAATCAGCTCGTCCATATCCAGAAAATCTGCTGACAAGGCTCTCGCAATCGTTGATTTTCCTGCTCCCATAAAGCCAAGTAAAATCTTAGCCATTCACTAAGTCCTCCAAGTCTGAGAAGAAGCTTGGATAGCTGGTATTGATAGCCTCTGCCCGCTCCAGCTCCACCTGACCATCCGAAACTAATAGAGCCGCAATCGCTGCCATCATTCCAATACGATGGTCACCGAATGTATTGATGGTTGCACCATGAAGAGGCGTTTTCCCATCAATAATCATGCCATCTGCTGTGGGAGTAATGGCTGCTCCCATGCTATTTAAAGCATCTGCGACAACCTGAATCCGATCGGTTTCTTTGACTTTTAACTCCTCGGCATCTCGGATCACCGTTCTGCCCTCAGCTTGGGTGGCTAAAAGGGAAATTATCGGAAGCTCGTCTATCAAGCGCGGGATAATTTCTCCGCCAATCTCCGTTCCTTTCAGCTCAGAAGTCTCAACGATGATCGTAGCGGATTTGGCTACCTCATCTATATTCGAAAGGGTCATCTTACCGCCCATTGCCTTGATAACATCAAGAATCCCCGTCCGAGTTTCATTGATTCCAACATTTTCAAGAACGATTTTGGAATGGGGCAGAATCAAGCCTGCAACTAGCCAGAAGGCTGCACTGGAAATATCACCAGGCACTCTCACTTCTTGCCCTATAAAGGTCTGACCACCCTGTACACGGATTTCCTTGCCCTTGACCTCAATTTGACCACCAAATTGGACAATCATATCCTCTGTATGGTTACGGGTAATTTCCTTTTCAATAATGACTGACTCGCCTTGAGCCTGTAAAGCCGCAAAAATCAAGGCTGATTTGACCTGAGCAGAAGCTACTGGCAGCTTGCAATAAATCGGTTTTAAATCTTTTCTGCCATGAATGTGAAGTGGCGGTAGATCTCGTTCTGTCTGACCCCAAATATCCACACCCATTTGACTAAGAGGCAGGGTTACCCGATCCATCGGACGTTTGGACAAACTATCATCCCCAAACATCTCTGCTGCAAAATCCTGACCTGCCAAGACACCCGAAATCAAGCGGATAGAGGTTCCTGAATTTCCCATGTCTAATTTATTGTGCGGCGCCTTGAGACCATCAAACCCAACACCGTGGATCTTAACAGTCTTTCCATCATCCTCTATCTTGACGCCTAAATCACGAAAGACCTGCATCGTAGAAAGGACATCCTCACCTCTCAAAATATCGTGAACCACTGTAAGGCCCTTGGCCAAGCTACCGAACATAATCGAACGGTGACTGATTGATTTGTCGCCCGGTACACGGATACGACCATTCAAACTTTTTGCCTTTGTTCTTAACTTCATAGATGCCCCTTTCAATTTGCTACTAACTTCTATTTTATCATAAAAATAGCAATTTCTAAAAATTTATTGTATTCATTCCCACTTCTTAGTCTTTTTTGCCTTTCCTACATCATAAAAGAGGCTGCGACAATCGTCTCTCAGCCTCCCTTTATTCCTTATCAAAACCACGAGAGTGCTAGATTCTTGCTCTAGTCATTCTCTGTTTTGACCATTATTTGTGTCCTAAATGCTTATCAATCTCATCCATAATCCGCCCCATCACATAGCTAATCTGCAGATTGCGACCAATCAAGATAGCCCAGAAAATAGCCATCAGATAGTGCTCAGACATGATTGCTTCATTAAAAAAATATGTTTCTAGGGCTGTAAAAGCCGCCATTACTATAAATTGTCGTCTATTCATTCTTCCATTATAGCATGAAAAACCATAAAAATCTAAATTCAATCATCTTGAACAGTGATTTTTTCAGCTAGAAAATCAAAGCCTTCCGGTATCAAACTTTCTTCCTGCTTTTCAGCTACTTCTGCTTTATTGCTACGACTTCTAGCTGAAAATTCTGCTCGAATTTGAGTCCAATCCTCTAGTGAAATAGCCAGAATATCTGGTGAAAAGCCAGCAGCATTGCTGAGCAGATTCCCAAACATGGTATTGAGATTTTCTCTTTTCATGGTCTGCTCAGCGTTGAAATGAGACTCAAAGGCCAAAATAGCATGATTTTCATTGGCCGCGACTGGCTGCGAACCAATGAGCAGAGCCTTGTCCGCTCCTGCCAGACTCTCGATGATTTCACCCCAAGCATTTTGCAGCTTAGTCAAATTGCTGCGAGCCAAGTCAGGATTTTCCATCGCCTCTTCCAAGATGGCATTGACCTTATTGCGGTCTACTCGATAGGTCTTAGCCTTCTGAGGTCGTGCCTCTGATTTCTTAGTTGCTGGCGCTGGCTGACTGCCGACATTGGCTAACTGCTGCTTGAGCTCTTGGATTTCCTGTTTGAGATTAGACAGTTCTTCTGCCAAGTTGTCAGGAATCTGGTCCAAGCCTGCTTTTTCCTCAGCCAGTCGAATGGTCATCATTTCTGTATAAATTTTAGGTTGCAGGCTATTTTTGATGTCTGTTAAACTCTTGGTTGCCATCTCAATCATGGCAAAAAGAGTCTCCTGCGGTGTCTTGAGATTTTCCAGAAAGAGCTCGCTGGCATGATGATTTCCCCCACCAGTTTTGACAATGATTAAGTCACGCAAATATTGTAGGAGGTCCGTCACGAAGCGAGCCATGTTTTTACCGCTATCAAAAATCAGATTGAGATTATCCAAGGCGCTAACTGCATCATGAGCAATCAAAGCTGCTACATAGGCATCCAAAGCTCCTAAGCTGATAGATCCAGTGATTTCTTCAGCTATGTCTGTAGTCAAACGATTTTCCTGAGTTAAGCTAAGAGCCTGGTCAAGTATAGACAGGGCATCCCGCATACCACCTTCCGCTCGACGGGCAATAATCTGCACACCTTCCTGCTCAAAGTCAATGCCTTCCTGCTCCAAAATCCACTCAATATGAGTAATAATGTCCTGCGTCTTGATAGACTTAAACTCAAAACGCTGGACGCGGGAAAGAATGGTCGCCGGAATCTTATGCAGCTCTGTCGTTGCTAGGATAAAAACCACATTTTCTGTCGGTTCTTCCAAGGTCTTGAGCAAGGCGTTAAAAGCTCCAGTCGAGAGCATATGCACCTCGTCGATGATATAGACCTTGTGCCTGGCGAGACTAGGCGCATAGGTAGACTTGTCCCGAATATCACGAATCTCATCGACACCATTATTAGAAGCCGCATCGATTTCGATGACGTCTTCAAGACTTCCCTCAGTGATAGCCTGACAGATATAGCAGTCATTGCAAGGCTCGCCGTCCTTTTGATTCGGACAGTTCATAGCCTTGGCAAAAATCTTAGCAACACTAGTTTTCCCTGTTCCACGTGGTCCAGAAAAGAGATAGGCATGGCTGATTTTGCCTTGCTCAACAGCCTGACGCAGGGTGGTGGCTACTACTTGCTGCCCCACCAGCTGCCCAAAGGTCTGACTGCGGTACTTTCGATACAAAGCTTGATACATTAGGCTTTTTCTCCAAACATTTCAAAAATCCAAGTCGTTTTTTCAAGCAAAATCTGAACAAACTTTTCCAGATATTCCTGATCTACATTATCATAATCATCCGTCAAGGCTGAGTCCAAATCTAACACTCCCAAAAGGTGGCCATCTTTTACCATGGGCACCACAATTTCGCTCTTAGCCCGGCTATCACAAGAGATATAGTTGGCATGCTGGCTCACATCGTCTACGATAATCGTTTGCTTTTTCTCAGCAGATTCCCCACAGACACCCTTACCTAAGGCAATATGGACACAGGAAACACCACCCTGAAAAGGCCCCAGAATCAGCTCACTCCCATCAAAAAGATAGAAACCAGTAAAAACCGAATGAGGCAGGGCTTGATTGAGCAGGGCGCTCGCATTCGACAGATTGGCCAAAGCATTGGTCTCCCCATCCAGCAAGGCTTCTAGCTGAGCCAGTAAAAGTTGATAATTTGAAATTTTTTCTTTTGTGTTCATAGAGTCTATTATATCAAAAAGCCGGTCTTTCAACCAAGCTTTTCTTTAATTTTATTATCCAAAAATTCCTCAATCAGTCTATTTACAATATCGGGTTGGTCGGTATTTGAATTATGTCCCGCCTTATCAATCCATTGAACAGACTTCCCAGTATTTTTTTCATAGGCTTTCAAATATCGTATACAAGACCCTGCACGATCTTCTTTTCCACATATAACCAATTGTGGACATTTTACTTCATAAGAAAGCTTCTTCTCTACTGCTTCTGAAAATATCTTATATCCGTATCCCGCAAGACGAGCATACCTTTTTTGATCGCCATCATAAACCATGATCATATCATACATCAGTTTTCTTCCATAGTCTGTTGTTGATACGCTTTTAGGCCCAGATTTCAAAAGAGATTTCCATGGATAGATTCTATAAATTGCCTCCATATTTTTTAGGAGCCACAACTCCATAGCTGTATAATAGTTCCTTTGCAGAGAAGGTGAATCAATCGTAACAAGGCCTTTTAATTTCTCAGGAAAAAGTTGAGCATAAACCTGTCCTACATATCCTCCCATTGACTGACCAATTATGATTGGCTTTTCAATTCCCTCTTTGACAAATATTCCATCTAACCATTTTGCCATATCAAACAAGCTAAAATCGAGACGAAATGGATAAGATGAAGCGTGTCCAGGTGCGTCCCAAACCAAGACTCTATATGTACTTTTAAAATATTCTATTTGTTTTTCAAATAACCTATGGTCAGCCGTTAGCCCAGGCAAAAAGATAAGAGCACTTTGGGATGATTCAACAGCATCATTTGTCCAGTAATGAATTATTCCACTTGGTGTTTCATAAATTTTTTCAATCAAAGTTCAACACTCACATTCTAATTGGTTTAGTATAGTTTATCTCAATTTATTCCTATAGAAAGGCAAGCTATACTCAACTCATCTTTTTACAGCCACTCCATAAAGCGGATAAGGTACATATTTAGTCGCACCTGCCGTGAATAATAGTAATTTCCACCATTGATATAAAGCTTGGGCCCGTAAAAAATAGAAAGTACATTATAGTATGAATAGGTTTTTCCAGTCACATTGCCAAGACTCGGAGCAACCACTTCTTTTGAGTATTTTTTTGCAAGCTCGAGCGTATTCTCGCCGCCATTTTGCGCAACATAGTCGATATAAGCCTGGCCAAAATTATAGGCCTGAACTGCCGTCCAAACATCTACCTTTTTCTCACTGGCCAACTCTAGATTGTCCGACAAAGTCTGAATACCTTGCCGAACACTTTCTTTATTGTCTGTAATCGAATTGATTTCGCCTGTTGCACTCTCACTAGACTGCATGAGGTCGTTGTTTCTTCCCTTGGTTTCCGTGTAGATCATGGCTAGGACTAGCTCTTCATTAGCCGCTGTGTCCTGCTCGTCCAGCACTTCTCTAACCAAGCTTTGATAGGTCATAACCTGCTTAACATCACGATGGACCTGATAGCCTTTTATCGCGATAGCAGCCAGAATGATGAGCAAAATCAATCTTCTGATAAATTTAAACATTATTTACTTTGTATATCCTCGATATTTTTGATGAGAATAGAGTAGGTCCCGTTGTCGTTCTGGATAAATTCCACAGATTCAGCATCCTGATAGACATTATTGGGAACGATCAGCTCTATTCCATTAGAGAGGGATAATTTTTGATTTTCGAATTTCTTTTTCTGGCGACTGCTGTCAATCTCATCAAACTTAATTGGCTCTGGTATAGTTTCCTTAACTTGGTCAATAAAGGTAAGTCGGGCTGTCAGATTGCTGTCAAACAGCTCGTCTGCCAGCTTTTCAGGAGATAATTCGTCATTTTCTTCCAGATTTTTGAAAATACTGGATTTGACCTTGGACTGGAACTGAAAATCGTCTGTGTTAAAATTCTCAGCAATCTTTTGAGCCGTTTTTTCCAGAGTTTTGATAGATTTTTTTGGTGAAATCTTAGGACTGACCTGCAAGAGATTGTCAGAAAAATAGTTGAGAAAGGCGCCATTGTACTTGATGCGCTTTTCAATCAGATGGTACTTGCGAGACTGGAGATTGATGACCAAAGCCTCGTCCGCACCCGTACCAAAGCCAGGGAGATTGTTCTGCGTCAGCTTGATAGGATTGTCTACCTCACCACCCAAGTGGGTCAGAGTTTCCCGCAGAGCAATCCGCAGAAAAGCAAAGTGCTCCACGCCTTCCTTGTCAAACTGGACGAAAATTAAATCATTGGTTTTCTGGTTCTCACTGACCGAAAACTCTTCCTGCCAAAGCTTGGCCACCGTCACGGATGTTTCCAGTAGATCGTCTGAAAGCTGGGCTAAAAAGACATTATCTGGTTCAAAAATGCCTGTTTTAGCCTCATCAGAATAGACTCGCTCGATTTTCTTACGCAAGTATTCCTCAATCTTGGGAGTAATGTTGAGAAACTTATCCGCCAACAGCAAGTCCGTATCAGCTGGGCTGAATTGATGAATGATGGCCTTCTTTACATAAATGTCCATCTTAGTTCAAACCTTCATAGAGCGGAAAAGCATCCGTCAATTCGCGAACTTCCGCCCGAACTTGATTGAGCACCGCTTCGTTTTCAGCGTTTTCCAGAGCCTTGATAATGAGCTCAGCTACCTTGATACTTTCTGTGACACCAAAGCCTCGAGCTGCAATAGCTGCTGTACCAATACGAATGCCGCTAGTCTTAAATGGTGACAAAGTTTCGTAAGGAATGGAGTTTTTATTAAGCGTGATATTGACCTCATCTAAGAGATTTTGCGCCACTTTCCCATTTTCTACAACCTTAGTGACATCAACCAAGAAAAGATGATTTTCAGTACCGTCAGAAATTACACGGAACTTGTCATGCTGACGGAAGACTTGAGCCATAGCTTGGGCATTGTCCAAAATCTGCTGAGCATAAACCTTGAAAGCTGGATCCAGCACTTCTTTAAAAGCCACAGCTTTGGCTGCAATAACATGCTCCAATGGTCCGCCTTGAATGCCTGGGAAGATAGCTGAGTTGATTTTCTTAGCTAATTCTTCATCATTTGTCAAGATCAAACCACCGCGAGGTCCGCGTAAAGTCTTGTGGGTCGTCGTAGTTGTGATATCCGCATAAGGCACAGGGCTCGGATGGAGACCAGCAGCGACTAATCCAGCAATGTGAGCCATATCGACCATCAGCTTAGCGCCTACTGCATCAGCGATTTCACGGAATTTTGAAAAATCAATGATATGAGAGTAAGCTGAAGCACCTGCCACAATCAACTTAGGCTGTACTTCCTTGGCTTGCTTGAGGATAGCATCAAAGTCCAGTAATTCTGTTTCAGGATCAACGCTATAAGATACAAAATTGTAGGTTTGGCCAGAGAAACTGACTGGAGCACCGTGAGTCAAGTGACCACCAGCAGACAAATCCATCCCCATAACCGTGTCGCCCGGCTCAATCAAAGCCATATAAGCTGCACAATTGGCCTGACTGCCTGAGTGAGGTTGCACATTGGCGAATTTGGCACCAAAAATTTCCTTAGCGCGCTCAATAGCCAAGCTCTCCACAACATCCACTACGTCTGTTCCACCATAGTAGCGGCGACCTGGGTAGCCTTCAGCGTATTTATTGGTCAAAATAGAACCTTGAGCCGCCATAACAGCTTTAGAAACGACATTTTCTGAAGCGATCAGCTCGATATTATGTTGCTGACGCTCTTCCTCATTGGCAATGGCATCCCAGAGTTCTTTGTCAAATGCTTTGTAGTCTTCTTGGTCAAAAATCATAAGGTGTCTCCTTTTTTTGAGAAAATAGGGCGCTAAGCTCCTAATAGTTAAAATGTTATATCACTTACTTGGGCGAGAATGTCCTCGCGGGTAATGGCTCCTTGGCGCAAAATACGTGCTTTTTTTCCAGACAAGTCCAAAATGGTTGAATCCTGACCTGTCAAGGAAGCATCATCTTCTACCCCTGAGACTTGCTCTTGAAAATCCATCATAATCTGCTGGAAATCAGTGCCGCTGGCTTTTCCAGAAAGGTTGGCGGATGGACCAATCAAGGGGCCATACTTGCGAATCAAGTCAAGGGTAACAGGGTGCTTAGGAATCCGAAATCCTACGGTTTCCATACCTGAGTTTATCCAAGCAGGAACTCGGTCATTAGCTTGGAGGATAATAGTCAGTGGTCCAGGTAGAAAGGCTTGATAGAGTTTTTTTAGATAACTGGGCTGGTTCTTAGAAAAGGCATAAATCTCTTCCAAGCTAGCCACATTGAGATTGAGAGCTTTGTCACGAGGTCTTCTTTTTAATTCATAGACTCGCTCAACCGCCTCTTCGTTCAAGGCTTGGGCAAAGAGGCCATACACCGTTTCCGTGGGCAGGACAACCGCTCCGCCTGCTGCCAGAGTCTTTTCTATTTTATCCATTGTCAACCGCCACCATTCTATCTTTGCCAAATTGATCCTTCAGGACTCGGATTCGCTTTTGCGGGAAGGATTTTTTAAATAACTCCCTGATGCCGGCTCCTTGCTTGTAGCCAATTTCCAGATAGATTTTTCCATTTTCTGTGAGATGCTCCCCTGCCTGCTCTGCTATTTTCCGATAGACGGCATAACCATCCTCCTCTGCAAAAAGGGCCATGTGAGGCTCTGAGGCCAGAACGTTGAGGCCGACTTCGTCCTTATCCGCTTCTGAAATATAGGGCGGGTTGGAAACGATAATGTCAAAGCTCCCACTAATCGCTTCCAAGCAATCGGATTGGACAAAAGTAAGATTGAGGCCACAGGACTGAGCGTTTTCTGCTGCCAAGGTAAGAGCATCGTCCGAGAGATCAGAAGCAGTAATCTGCCAGTCTGGACGGCTATTTGCCAGTGCAAGAGCGATGGCTCCGCTACCTGTTCCGATATCCAAGACAGACAGAGAGCTTTCAGGATTTTCTGATAAAATCAGCTCCACCAGCTCCTCCGTCTCAGGCCTTGGAATCAGAACTCGCTCGTCCACTTTGAGAGTCAAGCCGTGAAAGTCACTGCTCCCAATGATATACTGGGCCGGCTTATGAGCAAGCAGTTGCTCTTGAATTGCTTTTAGCTGCTCACGTTCTTCCTGGCTAACTGCTGTCTGAAGCTTGAGAACAAAGTCGGTAAAAGAGAGCTCATTGAGTGCCCGATAAACGAAAGACAGGCTTTCTGCTTCTTCTCCTGCTGCCACTAGCTCCTGCTCTAACTCAGCTAAATATTGAGCTAAGGTCATTATTTATTCAACTCTTCTAGTTTTTGCGTTTGGTCATAGAGCACCAAGGCATCTACAACTTCGTCCAATTTACCAGACAAGATGGTATCTAGCTTTTGCAGGGTCAAGCCGATACGGTGGTCTGTGACACGGTTTTGTGGAAAGTTATAAGTACGAATCCGTTCTGAACGGTCACCTGTACCAATCGTTGACTTACGCTCCGCATCTTGCTCATCTTGAGCAATCTGGGCAAAGTGGTCAGCCACACGCGCACGGATGATCTTCATAGCCTTCTCACGGTTCTTCTGCTGGGTACGTTCTTCCTGCATCTCCACCTTGATATTGGTTGGCAAGTGAACGATACGAACGGCAGTCGCAACCTTATTGACGTTCTGTCCACCAGCACCAGATGCGTGGTAGATGTCGACACGAAGGTCTTTTGGATCAATATCGTATTCTACTTCTTCGATTTCCGGCATGACGAGAACTGTCGCTGTCGAAGTATGAACACGGCCTTGGCTTTCTGTCACAGGAACCCGTTGCACACGGTGGGCACCTGATTCATACTTGAGTTTAGAGTAAACGGATTGCCCTGAAACCATAGCCACTACTTCTTTGAAACCACCGACGCCGTTCATTGAAGCTTCCATCACTTCAAAACGCCAGCCTTGGGCTTCTGCATATTTCTGATACATAGTCAGCAAATCTCCAGCGAAAAGTGCTGCTTCGTCTCCACCAGCTGCTCCACGGATTTCAAGGATGATATTCTTGTCATCATTTGGATCCTTTGGAAGAAGCAAGATTTTCAGCTTTTCTTCGTATGCTTCTTTTTCAGCCTTGGCATCCTTAAGCTCTTGCTTGGCCATTTCTTCCAAGTCTGCATCTCCACCTGATTCCTTAATCATCTCTTCAGCATCGATGATGTTTTGAAGGACTTGCTTGTATTCGCGGTAGGCTGTCACCGTATCACGAGTAGAAGCCTCTTCTTTTGAAAGCTCCATGAAACGCTTGGTATCTGAGACCACATCTGGGTCACTGAGCAATTCTCCGAGCTCTTCATAGCGGTCTTCCACTGCCTGTAACTGGTCATAAATATTCATCTTTGTAATCTATCTCCTTGATTTTCTAATTCATTCTACTTAATGGGCGGATTGAAATAATGCTTGCGGCAAACAGAAATATAGGTCTCATGGCCACCGATTTTGATCTGTTCGCCATCATAGACAGGTTTCCCATTATCCGTCCGCAAAACCATGGTTGCTTTTTTAGAGCAATATTGGCAAATTGTTTTGATTTCGTCAATCTTATCAGCCAAGAGCAAGAGGTGCTTGGAACCTTCAAAGAGTTCATTGCGAAAGTCATTTTTCAAACCAAAAGCCATGACCGGAACATCCAGCTCATCCACCACTCTTGCCAAATCATAGACATGATGGCGTTTCAAAAACTGAGCCTCATCGATCAAAACGCAGTAAGGCTTTTCAGGCAGACTTTGAATATAGCCAAAAATATCTGTCTGGTCCTCGATTGCCATAGCAGACCGCTTCATGCCGATACGACTGGAAACAACACCAAAGCCATCACGTGTATCGACAGCTGAGGTCATGATTACCACGCTTTTCCCCTGCTCTTCGTAGTTGTGGGCCACTTTCAAAATTTCAATGGTCTTGCCCGAATTCATTGTGCCATATTTATAATATAACTGAGCCATTTTATTCTTACATTCTCTCTAAGTATTGTCTTTCTAGGACTTTCAGCACTGTCCATAAACTCCGCTGGAAAGACCGACCGTACTTCCTATTATTTTACCACAATTCACTATTCTTTAAAACCTAATTTGTGATAAAATAAGATTAGCAAAAGAAAAGGAGAAATCATATGCCATTTGTCAGAATTGATTTATTTGAAGGCCGCAGCTTGGAACAAAAGAAAGCTTTAGCTAAGGAAGTCACCGAAGCCGTTGTCAGAAATACTGGCGCGCCTCAATCTGCTGTCCATGTCATCATCAACGACATGCCAGAAGGCACTTACTTCCCTCAAGGTGAAATGCGAACAAAATAAAACCAAAAGGAGAGTGGGACAGAAATCGGTAATTCGTTAGAATTCGATTTCGTCGTCCCACCTCCGCACAGTTGAGTAGGGCTGTAAAAGCGGATGAAATCGGCGTAGTAGAGCCCACTCAACCACTACGTCTTGCTCGACAATCCAAAGACAATTGAGAGGCTAGGATTTTTGTCCCAGCCTCTTTTGATTTTATGTGAAAACACTCAGCGTCGCTTCTTTTGAATATAATTCAATCGCAGTTGGTAAAGGATGGCGCTCACGACCAAACTTGCAATCAGTCCAATCCAATAACCATAAGGTCCCAAGTCCGTAGCATAATCTAAAAACAAGCCCAGAGGCAAGGAAACGCCCCAGTAAGCTAGTAAGCCCAAGTAAAATGGAGCTTGAGTATCCTTGTAGCCTCGTAAAATTCCCTGTAAAGGAGCGGCAATCGTATCAGCCAATTGGAAAAAGAGGCTAAAAGTCAGAAAGATTGAGGTCAGACGAATAAACTCTGGATCAGAGCCATAGAGACTGGCAACCTTATCTCGAAAAATGTAGAGAAAAATCAAGGTAAAGACCGCAAAAATGGATGCCACAATTCTACCCAAAGTGCAGTATTTCTTCACATCGTCAAGTCTCTCAGCCCCCAGCTCATAAGAGATAATAATGGCCATGGCTGTAGAGATACTCATAGGGAAAGCATACATAAGAGTAGAAAAGTTCATGGCAGCCTGATGGCTAGCAATAATCAAAGAAGAAAATTTTGACATCACTAGTCCGACGATTGAAAAGATGACAACTTCCGCAAAAACTGTGCCTCCTATTGGCAAACCTAAGCGAAAACCTTCAGCCAAACCAGCTTTGTTCAAAGGACGAATTTTCCAGAGTTGGTATTGGCGGACTTTAGGATGTTTGATGGCCAGTAATAGTGATATGACTAATAAAACCCAATAAGCCAAAGAAGTGCCTAGTCCCGCACCAGCTCCACCCATTTCTGGAAAGCCAAAAGCTCCATAAATCAAAACATAATTAAAGCTGGCATTCAAAGGTAAGAGCAAGAGCATCAAATACATAGAAAGCCGAGTCAACCCCAAAGCATCCAAGAGAGAGCGAATAACGCTAAAAAGCAAGAAGGGAATGATACCGATGGACAAGTAGCGAAGATATTGCTGGGCCACATCTTTTACCAGAGGATCTAATCCCAAACGCTGCAAAACCAAAGGGGCACCCAAAAATACCAGCGCAAATAACATCAGCGATAATGCCAAAGAAAGATAGATGAACTGATAAAAATCTGAGGCAATTTTTTCATCTTTCCCCTGTCCCAAATGATGACCAATGATCGGAACCAAGGCAGACACAATCCCCGTCAGAAAGGAAAAAAATGAGCCCCACAGACTGGTCGCCATAGAGACGCCTGCCAGATGCAAGGTATCGTATTGGCCTGTCATGGTCGTGTCAACAAAGGAAGCTGAGAAATTTGCCAGCTGGTAAATCAAGATGGGAAGAAAAATTGAGACAAACAATCTTAGGCGTTGCTTCAAATGATAAGTCTGATACATGATAAGGTCCTTTTTTTAATTTTCTTTAACTATACTACAAGCTAGCTGAATAGTCAAAAGAGGCTGGGACAAAAGTCCTAGCCTCTCAATTGTCTTTGGATTGTCGAGCAAGACGCAGTGGTTGAGTGGGCTCTACTACGCTGATTTCATCAGCTTTTACAGCCCTACTCAACTGTGAGGAGGTGGGATAGAAATCGAATTCTAACGAATGACCGATTTCTATCCCACTCTCTTTCTTATTTATTTTTGCGATTTAAGATAGCGTTTAGTACAATGGCAATCAGACTGGCCATGACAATTCCGTTTGAGAAGAACATCTGAAGGCTGGTCGGTAGGCTGTTGAAAAGACTGCTACCATTGAGTCCGACACCTGCTGAGATAGAAATCGCTGCAATGAGGAAATTATGCTCACTGTGCTCAAAGTCAACACGCGCTAAGATTTGCATCCCCTGAACGGACACAAAACCAAACATGACCAGCATGGCACCACCAAGGACTGGACTTGGAATAATCTGAGCCAAGGCTCCGAATTTTGGCAAAAGGCCGAGGAGAATCAAGAAACCAGCCGCATAGTAAATCGGCAACCGCGTCTTGATACCAGATAATTTGACCAAGCCCACATTTTGAGAAAACCCTGTGTAAGGGAAGGTATTGAAGACACCACCCAGCAGCACAGCAAGTCCTTCTGCTCGATAGCCATTTCGCAGACGGGTGCTGTCAATTTTATCTTTGGTAATGTCAGAAAGAGCTAAGTATACACCCGTTGACTCCACTAGAGAGACCGTTGCGATGATACACATCATTACGATAGAAGAAAATTCAAACTTCGGTGCTCCGAAATAGAAAGGTGTTGGCACATGGACCAGCGGAGCCTGTGCGACGGGCGTCAGATCCACCAAGCCCATGGCTCCGGCAATGCCCGTACCGACAATCAAACCAATCAAAATAGAGATGGATTTGATAAAACCTTTGGTAAAAATGTTAATCAAAAGAATAATCAGAACCGTCACAGCTGCTAGAATCAGACTTTGGGCGGTCGGCTTATCTACATTATTTCCCATATTGCCAATGGCAACTGGAATCAAGGTCAACCCAATGGTCGTAATGACCGAACCAGTCACAACTGATGGAAACAGATTAGCGATTTTTGAGAAAATCCCAGCGATCAGAACAACATAAATCCCTGATGCAATCAAGGCACCAAACATAGCGCCACTACCATGGCTCTGCCCAATGATAATCAGAGGAGCAACGGATTGAAAGGCCACGCCCAGCACGACTGGCAGACCGATACCAAAATATTTATTTAATTGAAGCTGCAAGAGAGTGGCAACACCACACATAAAAATATCAGTAGAAATCAGATAAGTCAACTGCTCAGCCGAATATCCCAAAGCCCCAGCAATCATAATTGGAACCAGAATGGATCCAGAATACATAGCCAACAAATGCTGCAAACCTAAAACGGCTGCCTGTGAATGTTTTTCTTCATTATAGTTCATCTTATAGATCTGCCTCTCTAAATACAACTTTTCCATTTTCAAATCGGTCAATTCGAGCCAGAGAAAGAACTGTTTGTCCTTGCGCTTCTAGCAAGCTGCGACCATCTTGGAAAGATTTCTCAATCACGATTCCAACAGCTGCCACCTCAGCGCCTGCTTCTTCAATGATTTTAATCAAGCCCTTGGCTGCTTGACCATTTGCCAAGAAATCATCGATAACCAAAACCTTGTCACTTGACTCCAAAAATTTGCCAGCGATGGAGACGGTTGAAGTGACCTGCTTGGTAAAGGAATATACTTCTGCCGTTAAAATCCCTTCAGTCATCGTGATATTCTTAGACTTTTTAGCAAAAATCATTGGAACACCCAAAGCTTCTGCCGTGTAGACAGCCGGTACAATACCTGAAGCCTCAATCGTCACAACTTTTGTAATGCCTGCATTCCTGAAATGCTCAGCAAATACTTGCCCGATTTCTTTCATAAGCGAAAAATCGACCTGATGAGTCAGGAAAGAGTCAACTTTGAGAATATTTTCTCCTAAAACGTTGCCATTCCTCAAAATTCTTTCTTCTAATGTTTTCATGTATCTCCTCTTAACATATCTTTCTTCAACGATGAAAGGACCTGCCACGATAAGCAAGTCCTTTCTTTTAATGACAAATAGGCTGATACTAAAAGTACCAGAAAGTCATTAGGCTCACTTATTGTTAGATGTTTGGCATCTTGTAGAGACCTTGCCCCAATCATTAGCAAGATAAATAAGTTATTCTATTTCATTAATGAGCATCGCCATTCCAGATGGAGTTTTTGACGATGACATAGTCCACGCGAGTTAGGCTATGCAAATCACGCCCCCCCGCATAGGAAATCGAGCTCTGCAAATCCTGCTCCATTTCAGTTAATGTATCTTGCAAGTGGCCCTTAGCCGGCAGCAAAATCTTCTTACCTTCGACATTTTTATAAGCACCTTTTTGATACTCGGATGCAGAACCATAGTATTCTTTAAACTTATCGCCGTCTACCTCGATGGTTTCACCTGGGCTTTCAATGTGGCCTGCAAAGAGCGAACCAATCATGACCATGCTGGCTCCGAAGCGGATCGATTTGGCAATATCACCATGCGTCCGAATTCCTCCGTCCGCAATAATAGGCTTGCGGGCAACCTTTGAACACCAACGAAGCGCAGACAACTGCCAGCCGCCCGTACCAAATCCAGTCTTGACTTTGGTTATGCAAACTTTTCCTGGTCCAATGCCAACTTTGGTTGCATCTGCGCCAGCATTTTCCAGCTCCCGTACGGCTTCTGGAGTTCCAACATTGCCCGCAATGACAAATGTCTCGGGCAATTCTTTCTTGATGTGCTGGATCATTTGAATTACACTGTCTGAGTGCCCGTGTGCAATATCAATGGTAATGTATTCAGGTGCATCATCTTTAAGGCTACTAACGAAGTCATACTCATAGTCTTTCACACCGACAGAGATCGATGCAATCAGTCCTTGCTCATGCATTCGTTTAACGAATGGTTTGCGCCCTTCCTCATCGAAACGGTGCATAATGTAGAAATAGCCTCCTCGAGCAAGCTCTTCAGCGACAGATTCGTCAATGATCGTCTGCATATTGGACGGAACGACTGGCATCCGAAACCTATGTTTACCGAATTTCACACTGGTATCAGCCTCTGAACGACTTTTCACAATACATTTCGCTGGAATTAGTTGAATATCTTCATAGTCAAAAACCTGAAAATCATTGAGCATAGAAAACTCCTTATCAATACTAAAAAATGACCTACCTATGCTCTTCAGCATCGCTACATCTATCCAGACGTTTCCAGAAAAAGTATATCACAAGGTACAGATTTTGTAAAATATTTCAAGTATATTATTCATAACGTTCGGAAATTAAGAAAAACACGGTCACCCGTGTTTTATTCTTTCTTATCTTTTTCTGAGTTGGAGTCTTCTGCTCCTCCATCAACTGCCTTTTTAAACTCTGAAAACATTTTTCCAATAGACTGCCCTAGCTCTGGCAGACGTTTTGGTCCAAAAATCAGCAAAGCTCCTAGAACGATAACGATAAGCCCTGGTAGCCCGATGTCTTTTAAAATTCCCATTACGTTGTTCTCCTTTTCTCAATCATTTTACTCAGTAGGATACTGACTTCATACAGCAAAATCAGTGGCACTGTCATTGACAAATCACTGATTAAATCAGCCGGCGTCAAGATTACTGCTAATACTAATAAAACGAAATAGGCATAGCGTCTATATTTTATCAAAAATTGCGGTTTGAGCAAACCGATTGATGTCAGAAAGGCCACAATGACAGGCAATTCAAACAAGCAAGCAATCGGAATGGTCGTGTGAAATAGAAAGGCCAGATAGTTCTGCGCTGTCATCTGGACGGCAAATAAACCATCTCCTAAAGAGAGCAAAACTTGCAAAATAGCAGGGCTAACGAAGTAAAAACCAAAGTCCAAGCCCAAGACAAAGCTGAAAAATGTAGCTGGTATGTAAGCAAAAATCGCCTTTGCTTCACTATTTCTAAGAGCAGGTCGGATAAATTCCCAAATCTGATAGACCATAAAAGGGAGCGTCAGTGAGAAAGCCACAAGACTAGCCAGGCTAATATAAATCCAAAGTATGTCGTCTGGTCCCAATACAATCAACTTCTGCTCAAAGGAAACGGTCAGACATTTGTAAATATCCGCTGCAAAAAGCAGACTGGCCAGAAAAATCAAACCGAACCAGATTAAGACAGCTATAAAACGCCATCTAAATTCCGTCAAATGCTCAACAATGGTCTGTTCCTTATTAGACATCTGCTCGCTCCTTTTGCCGATTTCTAAAGGTCACATAAAGGACAACGACAAGAAAGATGGCTTGACTTAGAACTACTTCAAGGCTCGGATAAATTCCCAGCCAATCAATGGTTGGAAGATGAGACAGCAAGTGACTAGGAAAAATGGCTGTTAACTGCAGGGCATGAATGCTGACACCTAACATCTTAAAGGCCAAGGCATAGATCAGCCAGGTCAGACCAAAGAAAATCCGATGAGGCCGAATCAAACTGCTGGCCTTAGTCATTAAAATTGCGAGCAAGACTAAAACCAAAATAGCAAGTCCCAGTCCTAAAAAGAAATCTAGAGCAGTAATGCGCGGTAAAATTCCTGCGTAGAACAAGATGGTCTCCGCCCCCTCACGGAAAACAGCGAGAAAGCTCAGGGCAAACATGGAAATAAAACTACCACTAGCTGTCACTGCCTGCATTTGACTTTCCATGAAGTCATTCCATTTCTTGACAGAGGACTTACTGTGGAGCCAAATGCCGACCAAAATCAGCATGACAACCGCAAAAATCCCCACTGCCCCCTCAATGATTTCACGATTAGAGCCAGAGGCAACGGCTGGAAAAAGAGTTTGCAGCAAAATAGCAATGACCGCACTGGCTAGTACACCCAAGCCAGCACCAGTATAGACCCATTTGAGGCCTTTTTTCATCTTGGAGGTCTTAAGCGTCGTGACAAGTGCCATCACAATCAAGAGAGCCTCAACGCCCTCACGCAACAAAATCAGCATGGCATCAAAGAAAGTATAAGATCCGCTGGTGTCAATCTGTTCTAGCTCACTGATTAAGGACGCGAGCTGGTCTTGATACTCTTTATCCTTACCCTTCACCATGATGACAGGCGACTGGCTCTCTACTTTGGTATAGAGGGAAGGATTTTTAGTGCTGACATCTCCTTCAACACTTGGCCAAATCGTGATAAATTTCTTCATCGCAGCCTTGCCCTGCTTTTCGTCCCCTTTTTGGAAAGCAAGCAGAGCCTTTTTCAGCAGACCAATACCATCTGCCAGCGTAAGATTTTCACTGCTAGCTGTCGCTTCTTCTCCCTTGACAAAGCTATCAATCGCTGCTCTAAGGTCATCATAGGAAGTTTGAATGGCTTCAAAATCCGTTGGCTCTGTCTCGATGGCACTCCGTAAAAGGGAAATGGCCGTCTCCACCTTACCATAATGAGCTGTGCTATGATCCCGCACCACTCCTTCATTGGCAGTCCAAGTCGAATTCATTTTTTTATAGGCTTCACGAATCTTTTCAAGATCCTTGCTATCAATCGCTGCCTGAAGAGCTTGAAACTTTGATTCTAGTTTATTGACTAGCTTGGTTTTTTCCGCCTCAAGATCAACTGGATTCTGCTCCTTTTCAAAAGCTAAAAGAGCAGCTGAAACCTTAGTCAGCTTGTCCTCTGTTACATCGCCCGAGATAGTCAATGCCTTGCTGACTTCTTTCCCTGCAGCTGACTCATGGTTGCTTAAAGCTGCAAATTCAGTCTGGATTTCCTCCAGCAATTGTTTGGCACTGGCTTGGTCTCCCTTTTGAGCAGCGGTGCTAGCATCCGTAATCTTGATAAAGAGACTGCTATAGGAATCCTCAGCTGATACAGGCTGAGCTAGGAGCAAGAGAGTCAGGAGCAAAAACAGCACTTTATTCAAATAATTTCTGACCAAGATATTCTCCTTTTTTGACACCGCAGAAGCAAGCAAACAAGCCACTGCCCACATGGGTGACATATTCATTCATCTTATCCTGTGCCCCAAGATTGGTCTGCACCTTGATAAAACTGTCGGGATCCTTTTGGAAAGAGATAAAAAGGAGACCTGTATCAAATTGACCCGTTGTTTCGTCAATCCCATCTGAATAAGAATAGGAACGGCGATAGAGGGGCTTGTCGACTTCTTTAGCTAGCCGCACATGTGCATCAACTGGAAGCAGGTCCAAGTCTACCTCATCAAATTCATTCTTCTTGCCAAAGGGCGCTCCACTCTCCTTATAACGACCAAAGGTGTTTTCCTGCTCTTGCAAATTGGTCCGATCCCAAGTCTCAAGAAACATCTGGATTCGGCGGACAGCCATATAAGAGCCACCCTTCATCCAGTCCTTGCTGTCGCACCAAACCACCTTGTCAAAATCTTTCTCCTTGGTGACATTGGCCGTGCCGTCTTTAAAACCAAATAGATTGCGGGGAGTAGACAAACGATCGCCTATAGCAGCAAAACCAGCCTGACTCCATTTCATGGTAACAGCATTTCGCGCTTTACGAACCAGATTGCGAACAGCATGAAAAGCCACCTGCTCATCATCCGCGCAAGCTTGAATGACAATATCACCGCCAGTATATTTCTCTTTTAGTTGTTCCTTGGGGAAAGGAGGCAAGTCGCGGAATTCCTTGGGCTTTTTATTCTCCAAGCCCATTTTTTTCAGGAAAGAGGCGGAAACGCCAAAAGTCAAGGTCAGTCGATAAGGGTTGAGGCCGACCGTTTCTCCAGTATCCGTAGGTGGCAAGAGGGCATTAGAGGCATCTTTTTTGACTAGCTCTCCATTGACCAACTTTTCACTGTAAACTGTCCAGTCCTTGAACATCTGGATAATGGTCTCTTTATCCGTCGTATGCAAGTCCAGAATGACAAAATAGATATTCTTTTGCATGGCTGTTATGATGCCAGCTTGATGCTCACCGTAAAAACTGATTTCTTCCTCACCGTCAGCAAATTTTTTGTCTTCTTTCACTTGATTAGCGAAAAAAGCAGATGCACTGGAGACACCAAGTGCTAAGCCTGCGCCTCCAATCCCTGCTTTTTTAAGAAATTCCCGACGATCCATTTTTTTATTAAACCATTTTTCGTCCTTGGTCATGTTCTTACTTCCCATCTAGGATGATACCCATTTGCGAGAGAGGCTCGCCTAGTTTTGTGACAGCTTCTCCTAACTCTTTAGTATCTTCCTTGCTCAATTCGGTATAAAGTTTATAATTCTTAGAATCCGTCATGTGCTTGTCTAGCAAACTATTAACATTCTTGAACTCAGTTTCTATACTTTTTACCAGTTTTTCATCTTTCTTCTCAATCAAAGGTTTAAAGAGTTCGAAAATCTTTTCTGCCCCTTGAATATTGGCACGGAAATCATACAAATCCGTATGTGAAAAGATTTCTTCCTCACCAGTAATCTTGCTGGTCGCCACTTCGTTAAGGAGGTCAACTGCACCAGTTAGCATGATGTCTGGTGTGACCTCAACAGTCGCGATTTTAGCCTTTAATTCTTTGATGTCATTGACCAACTGGTCTGCATATTTCTCCGTACCAGTCGTTGTATTACTTTCCCACAGAATTTTTTCAATCCGGTGGAAGCCTGACCAGCCTTCTTCGGTCTTGTTTTCATCCACATAGTCAGCTAAGCGGAAGTCAATTTTCACATCGGACTCTCCGAAGCTCTCGGCAATCGGCTCTGAACGCTCGTAGCTCATGCGAATTAGCGGATACATTTTCTTGGCTTCATCAAGCTTGCCTTCTTTGAGCGTATCTCTGAATTTCTCCGTATCCGTCAATAATTGATCGATTTCTTTCTGTACAAAGGCTTTATACTCTGTTGTTGCCTTATCCAAAGCTTTCTGGTCAGAGTCCGATAGACTCGTTTTCGCTTCCGAACTGCTGGCACTTGTATTCGATTTTTGATTAGCAGCACAGCCAGACAGTAAAATAGCTGTTGACAATAAGACAATTCCAAGTTTTTTCATCTTGACTCCTTTATTTTCCCTAAAAGGGGCGAATTCATATAAATTATAACAATTTATTTCTCATATTTCAATAAATTGTCAGATAATTATAATGAAACTTTCCTTTCTGAATAAAAAATGAGCATTTCAAAGCAAGATATCCTTAATTTTGCCAATTTCTGACTTCTTAACGACTACATAAATCGTATCTCCTAGGTAGAGACGACTGGCTCCATTGACCGTCTGAGTCTTACCCTTATGGATATTCATCGTGATTAAAACTCCATGCGGTAGCTCCAATTCATGCACCTGCCGACCCGCGACCTTTTCTGAAACAGGAATTTCAATCAAGGTTGTCTCTCCGTCATCTTCAATCCGATCTGGCAGCATTTTTTCAAGCATGGCTTCATAGACAGGCGCTCCCTTTAGCAGATCCATGGCAATATAGGCCATCAGAGTGACCAAGCCCAGTGGCATAAGGTTACGGATATCTCCCACCATCTCCGTCACGAGAATCATAGCTGTTAGTGGAGCCTTAGAAATAGCGCCAAAATACCCGCTCATTCCCAAAATGATAAAGATTGGAAATTGTTCCTGCGTGATGAACCCAGCTTCTACACAAAGGGCTCCAATTGCTGCGCCTAGTAAAGAACCCAAAGCCAGAATGGGCAGAAAAATACCACCAGGAAGTCCGCTGCCATAACTAATCATACTCCATGCAAAACGGAGTAAAAAAAAGAGAATCAAGGTTCCAACTGTGTAATGAGCACTCGTCAGAGACAAAATCAGCTGGTTCCCACCGCCCAGTAAATGAGGCAAAAAATAGCCAATCGGAATGATTAAAACAAAGGCAAAAATCGGATAGTAAGCTTTTGGTAATCTAAAAAATTTGCCTAGGGCTTCATAAACTAGATGAATATTAAGGACTGCTTTTTCATAGAGAAAACCTGCCAATCCTAAAAACAGGCCCATCAAGATATAGATCCAGTACTGATTCAGCCCCATGAAAGGAATATTATCCGGCATATCCAAAACAGGAGTCAGGCCAAATATAGACAGCGAAATAAAATTTGCCACCAAACTTGCAGCCAAGGTTGAAACCCAAAAGAATCGGGAAAAATGATGGTACACTTCCTCAACAACAAATAGCAAACCTGCAATTGGCGCATTAAAAGCCGCAGCCAAGCCCGCAGCTGCACCACTGGCAATCAAGGTTCGCTCCTCTACCGGACTCAAATTTAGCCATTTAGATATGCCTTTTCCACTCATCGCTCCTAGCTGAATACTCGGTCCCTCACGTCCCAGCATCAAGCCACTGGAAATTGCTAAAATACCAACTAAGAATTTTTTCCAGAGAATGCTCCACCAAGAAAGTGACATCAAGCCTTTCAACTCAGCCTCAACCTGTGGAATCCCTGAACCCTTTATATCCTTTTCTGTAGCTACCAATCTAGCATTGATAAAGACAATGAAAGCATAGAAGAAAAGCAAGGCTACTAGCCAAAACCACTCACTCCTGCCCCTCACATAAGCCGCCTGAATCAAGTGAAAACTTTTCTCAATCAAAAAACGAAATGCTCCCACTACTAGTCCAGCAAAAATGCCTACCAGAATCCCCCTGAACACTTGGGAAATAATAGAGCTGGATATAAAATTAAATTCTTTTTTCGTATCAGAAATTTGTTCTTTTTGTTTAATCATCATTTCTCTCCCAAAGTCCTTATAGCAACATTTTAGCACAAAATATAGGCCAGAAACAAGGCGATAGCCATGAACATTTTGCTTTTGGATATAAATTTTTTAACATCAACTTTATTAGATTTAAAAGAATGCCAAAAATGTTGTTTGAGCATAAAAGAGGCTGGGACAAAAGTCCTAGCCTCTCAATTGTCTTTGGATTGTCGAGCAAGACGCAGTGGTTGAGTGGGCTCTACTACGCTGATTTCATCAGCTTTTACAGCCCTACTCAACTGTGCGGAGGTGGGACGACGAAATCGAATTCTAACGAATTACCGATTTCTGTCCCACTCTCCGTCTTTAGATTGACAAGTTTTCCTGATCAATCTTGTGTGCTGTTCGATAAGCTTGGTAGAAAATGAAGACAGCCACAGCAGTCATGATGGGAACGATAACTGGGATATCCGTTTCAATAGAAGTCAATGGAGAGTTCCAGAAGAAGTGGAGAACAAAAGCTGATAAGAAGTAAAATAGACCAGCCTTAAAATAGTTTTTTTGAATCTTAACAAATCGGAACATCAGAGCTAATCCGATAGTGGTCAAAGCAGTGTAGAGCCAGTGAGAAGCTACCCCACCAGTGATACGGCCTAAAATACCAGAGATAGTGAAGGAAAATCCTTCAGGTAGGTCGGAAAGGATATAAGAAAAGTCCTCACTAATCTGAAAACCTATGCCAGCTGTAATTCCCAACAGTAAAAAGCCTTTAAGTTTTTTGACTGGCACTAGATAGACAGCGAAAGCAACCGCAAAAAGCTTAAGCGGCTCTTCAACCAGCGGAGCTGCGAGAGCATTCTCCAGATAACTAATCACTGTATTTGGAAAACTCGTGCTGACCCACTCGTGGATATAAGTGTTGGCCAAGCCAGAAGTCCAGCCAGAAATGAATAGCCCACCTAGCAGAGCTATACCTATGCTAAATGCAGGCGTTTGCCATTTTTTACCCAAGCCGTGAATCAAAAGTAGAGCTGGGATGATATAGAGCAGGGCCAAAAGGGCTGAAAGTCCAACAATTCCATAACCAGTACCTGACATACTACCAGTAGTATAAGCTTGCGTCTCGTATTCCAAGCCAATCGCGCTCAGAAGGAGAAAAATGAAAAGAACAATATTTTTCTTCATATAACAACTTTCTAAAATTTTATTTTCATCTTAGTATAACAAAAAAATCTAAAATAGAACTAATTTTAAAACTCATTAGAATGATTATTAATTATTGTACTAGTTGATAAACACATAATATATATGCATCATTCTGTATCGTATTGACAATTCAACTTGATAAAACAAGCGACAAAAAAAGTCCCTTATCGGGACTTTTGATAGATTATTTTTCAGCTGTAAGTGCAGCCATTGTGATGTAGTTGTATGGTTTGTTGAAGTGTGGCAAGAAGAAGAGGTCTGTCAAAGCCAACTTGTCAATTGTCACATGCTCTTGGATAGCAAGTGAGAACATGTGGATTCCCATGCTGATTGCAGAATCACGAGACACCATTTGTGCACCAAGGATTTCGCGGCTGTCTTTATCAAAGACAATCTTGATGGCAACTTCGTGGTTGTCGTGTTTGATAAATTCTGGTTTTTGAAGATCGTTAAAGCCAGTTTCAGTTGCGTTATAGCCAGCAGCTTTGGCTTTTTCAAGAGTCAAACCAGTTGAAACCATGTGAAGACCGTAGATAGAGATACCATTTGATCCTTGAACTCCGATTCCTTCCAATTCATGTCCACAAGCGTTGTAAGCACCCACGATACCCGTACGTACAGCGTTAGATGCAAGGGCGATATAGCTAGTATCTTTACGAGCATTGTCATAAACGGTCGCACAGTCACCTACTGCATAAACACCTGGGATTGATGTTTCTTGTTTCTTGTCTACAAGGAAGGCACCGTTGCGGAAGAGCTCAATCTTACCATCAGCAAGAGCTGTGTTAGGGCGGAAACCAACTGCAAGAACAACCATGTCCACATCAAATGTTTCTTTGTCTGTTACCAAGCGCTCAACTTTTCCATCACCTTGGATTGCTTTAACTGTTTGTCCAAGAGCCAAGCGGATATTGTGGTCTTCCAAGTTCTTCGCCATCATTTGAGTGAAGTCTTTGTCGTAGTAGCCGTTCAAGACAGTATCTACGATGTCAACAAGAACTACTTCTTTTCCAAGACGCTCGAAGGCTTCAGCAAGTTCTACACCAATGTAACCACCACCGACAACAGCGATACGTTCAAGGTGTTTGCTCTTATCCTCAAGTTTTTCAATAACTTCTTCAGCATTTTGGTACAATTTAACGAATTGGACATTTTCAAGAGTCGCTTTAAATTCGCGGTTCCCCTTAACAATTTCAACACCTTCGATTGGAGGCAAGATTGGAGTTGAACCAGTTGCAAAGATCAATTTATCGTAAGATTCTTTGTGTTCTTTTCCTTCCACTTCTGCGGTCACAACTTTATTATCGTAATCAATTGAAAGTACTGGTGAGTTCATGTAAACTTTAGCGCCTTTAGCTTCCAATTTTTCTTTATCAGAGTAGAAGAGACCTTCTGGACCATCGATTTGCTCACCGATCCAAAGCGCCATTCCACAACCAAGGAATGAAATATTTGAGTTTTGGTCAAATACCACAATTTCATTTTCATGACCAAAGTTGTCCAACATCGTATTAATACAAGCTGTACCAGCGTGGTTAGCACCAACTACAACGATTTTACTCATAGAATAATCCACCTTTAAATTTAATTTACCCAACTAGTATACCATGTATCTGTTAGCGTTTACAAGATATATGCTCAGAATTATTTTAAAATTTGGCAAATAACTTTGATTTTGGACAAAAAATTTCAATTTTTCTGAAAATATTATATATTTACAATTGTGAAAACGGTATCTTTCTGCTATACTAATAGAGAAGATTAAGAAATTTAATAGGGAAGGTTGTGATAAAAGTGGATCTTATTTCTAGATCCATCCATTTAATGGGATCGACTATCACTATTTCGATTCTCCATGAAAATGCCGACAGTCTTTTAGACCAGGTATTTTCTCTCCTAAGATTGTATGAAAAGCGCTTTAGTGCAAATGATGACAGCTCTGAGCTCATGCAAATCAATCACGCTGCCGGTAAACATCCCGTTTGTGTCCATCCTGATTTGTTTGAGTTGATTGAGTTAGGAAAAAAACATAGTCTCGCTCCAGACAGTCATCTCAATATTACCTTGGGTCCCTTGGTCCAAACTTGGCGGATAGGCTTTGCGGATGCGAAAGTTCCCAGTCCCAAGGAAATCAAGCAAGCGCTGTCACTCACTGACCCTGAGTGTATCGAGTTAGATGCAATTGCCTCCAGTGTTTTTCTGACAATGGAAGGCATGAAAATTGACTTAGGCGCCCTTGCCAAAGGTTATATTGCGGATAAAATCGCTGCTTTTTTAAGAGGACAAGATGTCACCTCCGCCCTCATCAATCTTGGTGGAAATATCTTAACCATCGGTCTAAATGAAAAGAATAATCGTTGCTGGCGGATTGGCATTCAAAATCCAATCTTGCCACGTGGAAACAACCTAGCTCTTCTGTCCGTTCAGAATCAGTCTGTTGTAACTTCAGGAATATATGAAAGAAAACTGCAGGTAGATGGCAGGGTTTATCATCATATTTTTGACCGCACCACAGGCTACCCAATCGACAATCAACTAGCTAGTCTCACGATTGTTTCATCAAAATCAGTCGATGGTGAAATATGGACAACCCGTTTATTTGGGGAAACTCCTACTTCCATCTTAGAGAAAGTCGAGCAAGAAAATGGAATCGAAGCCTTCGTTATTACAGAAAATCATCAAATTTTTTATTCATCTGGTCTCAGCCCAGAAATCTTATCCTAAATCCAGAAAGGAACCTACTATGTTAAAATTTATCGGTCTAGTTGGTACAAACTCAAAAAAATCAACCAACCGCCAACTCCTTCAGTACATGCAAAAGCATTTCGCTGATAAAGCAGAAATCGAGTTGATTGAAATCAAAGAAATTCCTATTTTCAACAAACCATCTGATATGCAAGTTCCAGAGATCGTTAAAGAAATCGCTGCGAAAATCGAAGCTGCTGATGGTGTTATCATCGGAACGCCTGAATATGACCACTCTATTCCCGCTGTTCTTATGAGTGCCTTGGCTTGGTTGTCTTACGGTATCTATCCATTACTTGGTAAACCAGTGATGATTACAGGAGCCTCTTATGGAACTCTAGGGTCATCTCGTGCCCAACTACAACTCCGTCAAATTCTGGATTCACCAGAACTCAAGGCTTCTGTTATGCCAGGTTCTGAATTCCTACTTTCTCACTCACTTCAAGCCTTTGATAAAAATGGTGACTTGATTGACCTCGAAACCATTCAAAAATTAGACGCTCTTTTTGATGACTTCCGTTTGTTTGTTAAAATTACAGAAAAGTTATCAAGTGCCCAAGCACTTCTTCATCAAGAAGCTGAAAACTTTGACTGGGAAAAATTGTAAGAACTAGAAGGGAAAGAATCACATGAAATTTGTTGGACTTGTCGGCTCAAATGCAGACCAATCATACAACCGTAAATTACTAGAATTTATCAGAAAACAATTTAAACTGAAATTTGAATTAGAAGTCTTGGAAATTGATGAAGTTCCACTCTTTAATCAAGATGAAAAATGGGACGAATCCTTCCAACTGCGCCTTTTGTACAACCGCATCACGCGCGCTGACGGTGTTATCATTGCCACTCCTGAGCACAACCACACCATTACAGCAGCTCTCAAAAGTGTCCTTGAATGGCTCTCTTATGAGGTTCACCCATTTGAAAGCAAGCCTGTCATGATTGTGGGAGCTTCCTACTACGACCAAGGAACGTCTCGTGCCCAAGTACATTTGCGTAAGATCTTAGATGCTCCAGGTGTCAATGCTTATACTTTACCAGGAAATGAATTCCTTCTTGGTAAAGCGAAAGAAGCTTTTGATAATGAAGGCAATATCACAAACGAAGGCACTGTTAAATTCCTTGAATCTTGCTTAGATAACTTTGTTAAATATGTTGAGGTAGTCTCAAAATTGAAAAAACCTAAACCAATTGCTCCTGAAGACTTAGATGTCACGAACCCAATCGCAACAACCATCACAGAAGTTGACCCTGACGATCCAGAATGGGTAGAAAAAGCTGCAAAAGCTGTTGGTGCTGTTTCTGGCGATACCTATGTCAAGCTTGACCATGGTATCCTGACTGTTAACCAAATCGACATGTTCTTAAAGGCTATGCCGTTTGAGTTGACTTATGCTGATGATAACAACCAGTTCCTTTACTATAACAACGCTCATCAAGATCCAGACACTATGTTTGCCAAACGTGTACCATCCCAATCAGGTGGCCGTCTCTCAACTCTACACAACTCTCTTCCTGCTGCCCGCATGAAGAACGTAGAATGGGTAGTTGGTGTTCTCCGTAACGGTGATCAAGAGTATGTTCGTACAATCGTACCTGGTTCACCAGCAGGTGTTATCAATACCCACAACTACCAAGCAATGTACTATCCTGACGGTTCTTACGCTGGTATCAACGAAATCGTCTTCAACTTCCAGCCTTGGCTAGATTGGTATCTAAAAACAACTGGTCAACGCTTGGTTGGAGGAAGCGGCCCATTTGCTCCCGCAGCTGCAACAGCCGATGCTACTTCTGGTGCTTCAGATACTGGCGGTGGTCACGGTGGTGGAGATGCCGATGCCACTTCTGGCGCTAGTGCCTAATCGAAACAAAATGAAAAGAATGGATTTTCATATCCATTCTTTTTTATTTTATTTCATCTCTTTGAAGGCCTTTTCGGCTTCTTCGTTGCTGATTGCTCCAAATTGAATCTTCCCAATTTTTCCTTGGCTATCAATGAGGATTTCGGTTGGAATACTGCGAACCTGATAGGCTTGGAAGATTGCACCAGACGTGTCAAATAGAACGGGCACATCCTTATATCCTTGTTCTTGATACCATTTTGGGAAGTCTTCAACAGACTTCTCTCCTTGGAGACCCGGTGCTACAATAGACAATATTTCAAAATCACGATCTTTTTTACCAGCTAATTCGACCAATTCTGGCATGCTTCGCTTACAAGGTCCGCACCAAGAAGCCCAGAACTTCAGATAGACTTTTTTTCCACGATAATCCGAAAGCTTGACAGTTTTTCCATCCATCGACTGAAGAGTAAAGTCCGGTGCCTCCTGGCCAACTGCAACCTGCGATTGGACACTTGTACTGGACTGGCTTTGACTATCCATCCCCTTTTCATCAGATGAACAAGCTGATAGTGTCAGAAAAGCTATCGAAGCAACAACTAACGAAAGAATTTTTTTCATCTTTTTCTCCTTTTATCCAAAAATTCCTGATAAAGCATTTAACTGCCCGAGCATGAGAAGGATTCCCATAAAAATGATCAAGGCTCCTCCGATTTTTTTCATCAGTCCCATATAGGGTTTGATTTTCGCAAAATAGCGCATAACGAAGCTAGAAGCTAGTGCTAAGATGAGAAATGGCAAGGCCATTCCCAACGTATATACCAATGTTAGAAGCGCTCCTTGAACAGCTCCATTTCCTCCAGAGGCAGCTAGAGCCAGAACCGAACTAAGGACAGGTCCAATGCAAGGTGTCCAACCAAAACTGAAACTAATACCAAGCAAAAAGGCTGACAGAAAATCATTCCGACGACTGTTTTTCTTAAATTCCACACTTTTCTGGAATTGTAACTGCCTGATATTAATCAGCTCCATCTGGTGAATTCCTAGCAAAATGATGATGATCCCCATCAGATAACGGAATTTCTCATCGTAAATCACTCTGCCTAGGAATCCTGCACCGAAGCCTAGTAGAAAGAAAACTAAAGAAATTCCAACAATGAAGCAAAGGGTCTTGATCAGACCAGTCCAAGCAATCTTTTTGCCCAGAAGCTTGACTTCTCTAGGCTCTTCTTCATCCAGCAATATCCCTATGTAGACTGGTAACAAGGGAAAGATGCAAGGCGAGAAAAACGAGAGAATTCCAGCCAAAAAGACCGAAACAAAAAATAAACTAGACTCCATCCCAACCTCCTTTAAGATGTGTTTTCAATATTATTATAACAAACGATTTAAAATTTTCCACATTTTGCTACACTATCCTCATCTTTGTATCATTTATCGGAGAAGCCGTCTGTAAAAGCCCTATTTCGTTCCTAAACAGCAAAAAAGCCGGAAATTTTCCGGCTTGAGTACTGAAGGATAGCGAACTTAATCATCTGTTACTAGCGGCAAATAAAGGCTAATCTGGGTAAATTTATCTGGTTCGGATTGGATTTTCATATGGTAGTCTTCTCCGAACTGCAATCTCAAGCGTTGATCAACATTCTTCAGACCAACCCCACCTAAGCGAGGGAGAGTCGCATCCATAGAGGCGTTGACATCAAAGCCGCGGCCGTTATCATAGATAGACAATATCAGATACCCCTCTTCCGCTACCGCAGTAATGCGAATCATGCCCTGTCGGTCAATTTCCTTGATGCCATGGTAGATGGCATTTTCAACCAAAGGCTGAAGCACCAGCTTGGGCAGTTTATAATCAGCTAGAGATTCATCCTCTTCAATCTCATATTGGAGCTTGTCACCATAGCGCTGCTTCTGGATAAAGAGATATTGACGAACGTGATCAATCTCATCTCTAAGAGAAATCTGTTCGTGTCCTTGATTGAGCGCCAAGCGGAAATACTGAGCGAGTGATTTTGTTACCTCAACAACACGCTTGCTGTCATTAAACTCAGCCATCCAGACAATCGTATCCAAGGTATTATAAAGGAAATGGGGGTTGATTTGAGCTGAGAGAGCTCGGAGCTCATAGCGTCGGACATTTTGTTCTTCAGTCTTGACAGCTTCCATCAGCTGTTCAATTTGGTCCAGCATTTTATTGAACTGCTGAGCCAAGTCAACCAACTCTGGAGAACCCTTTGCTTCTGCCCGAAGGTTTGAGTCACCTGCTCCAATCTTCAGAATGACAGCCTGCAGATTCTGCAGAGGCTTAATCCACAAACGCAGGACAAACCAAATACCAGTCAAGCACATCAGGAGTGCTAAAATGCCCATTCCTATAAAAGAATAAAGCATCTGTGACTGAAGCATCTCTAATTGCTCTAATGAGGCAACTCCAATTAAAGTCCAGTCGCTGTCCGCAATATCAATCTGGTAGACAAAAGCCTGCTTCTGGTCTGCATAACCATCCTTGACGGAGATATAGGGCTGCATAGCTTTCATTTCCTGACTGGATGAATAAACACTCTTCTTGGGATGATAGACAAATTCATGCTGGCTATTGACAATAAAGCTAAAGCCTTTCTTCCCCAGCTGAAGCCGATCCAAATAGGCTTTGAGACTCTTATAGCCGATATCCAGACGCAAAACCCCGAGATTCTGTCCTGCTTCATCCACTACTTCCTGAGTGACGGAAACAACCCACTTCTCCTTCTCAGATGATAGAGACTCTTTGCGAGCAGGAGTCAAGACAGGCATGGCTTTGGTATGAACAGCTTCCTGATACCATTTTTCATTCATCATATCAGAGGAAGTCTGCATACTGATTTGAGAATCTGTCGAGACCACGCGCCCGTCCTTGGTAACCAATACTGCCGACACCAAATCTGGATCTGTCTCAATGATGGTTTTCATCAAAACCTGTACTGAGGTTTCGCTGCTTTCTTGATTCTGAGCAAACTTACGAATCGTTTCTTCCTTGCTCAGTGTGGAGGTGGTCTGTTTTAATTTTTGCAAATAGGAAGTAATGAACTGCCCGCTTTGCTCCATGCTATTGCGCGTCGTTCGCTCTGTCAGCTGCCGAATAGTCTGCGAGCTAGTTTGATAGTAAAGACTCCCAACAAACCCCAAGAGTAAAAGGACCAGCAGAAAAATATAGACAATCAACTGGATAAGAAGCGGATAGCGTTTCATTTCTCCTCTCCTTTTTTAAACTGCCGAGGTGTCAGCCCGACCACCTGCTTGAAGCGCTGAGAAAAATAGTTCATATCTTCAAAACCTACCTGCTCTGCTATTTCATAAATCTTCAAATCTGTGGTCAAGAGTAAGAGTTTAGCTTTTTTCATCCGCTCTTGGATCAGATAATCTTGAAAGGCCAGGCCTAGTTCTTTTTTGATAAGAACGCTAAGATAGGATGGACTAAAACCCAATTGGAAAGCCAAACTTTTTAGGCTTAATTCTGGATCAGCCAGTTGTGCATGAATAGCCTCTTCCATCTCAGAGCGCTGTCCCTGATCGACCAAGTTTTGAATCTGAGCTTTTTTACGTTCCTTATCAAGTTTAGTCTTCACCTTGGCCAACATTTCCTCAACATCATCCTTGGAAAATGGCTTGAGAAGATAGTCATCTGCACCTAGCTTAATGGCCGTCCGAGCATAGTCAAAATCATCATAGCCCGTCAGAAAAACGATATGGCACTTAGGAGCCTGCTCTCTAACTAGCTTGGCCAGTTCGAGACCGTTCATCTGTGGCATATTGATATCGGTCAGCAGGATATCAGCAGGATTTTCCTGAAATTTCTGCCAAGCTTCTATTCCATTTTCAGCCTGGGCAATAACTTGCATGCCAAACTGTTCATAGTCTACCAAGGACGCAATTCCCTGTCTTACCAGATACTCATCCTCTACAATCATAATTGAATACACAAGATTCAACTCCTTATTTTTACTGGATTTATTATAGCAAATTTTCAATCAAAATGCTCTTAAACATAATCCAACAGATAGCCGTAGCCCTTCTCCTCCATCTCAGCTTTGGGAATGAACTTGATTGACAGACTATTGATACAATAGCGCAAGCCTCCCTTATCCTTAGGACCGTCTGTGAAAACATGGCCCAGATGGGAATTCCCAACCCGACTGCGAACTTCCGTTCGAGTCATGTTGAAACTCTTGTCTTCTTTGTAAGTCGCAACATCAGGACTGATAGGGCGTGTGAAACTCGGCCAACCGCAGCCTGAATCAAATTTATCCTTTGATGAAAAGAGAGGCTCGCCTGTCACCACATCCACGTAGATACCAGCATCGAACTTATCCCAATAGCGATTAGAAAAGGCCCGCTCAGTGTCATTCTTTTGTGTGACTGCATATTCTTCTGGCGAGATCTTAGCCTTAATATCTTCATCGCTAGGCTTAGGATAGCGACTAGCTTCGATAACAGGATAAGCAGCTTGATTGACATCGATATGGCAATATCCATTAGGATTCTTTTTTAGGTAATCCTGATGGTAATCTTCTGCTTTGATAAAGTTTTTTAGAGGTTCTTTTTCAACAGCCAAAGGCTTATCATATTTCTTAGCAACTTCATCAAAAACTTGATTGATGGTATTCAAATCTGCTTCGTCCTTATAATAAACACCTGTCCGGTACTGGGTACCCTGATCATTTCCCTGCTTGTTTTTAGAAGTTGGATCAATAATGCGGAAATAATGCAGCAGGATTTCTTTTAGAGATATTTTTTTTACGTTATAAGTAATTTTTACCGTTTCAGCGTGACCAGTTTGAGAGACCAATTCATACTTGGTCGTGTCGCCCTTACCATTTGCATAGCCTGATACTGCATCTATTACACCTGGCACGCGAGAAAAGTACTCTTCTACTCCCCAAAAACAGCCGCCAGCCAGATAAATCTCCCGCTTGTCCTCTTCCTTGACATCTTCTTTCTTCTGTTTAGTCACTTCTGTCTTGCTCATAGAGGCTTTCTTGATTTGCTCAATATTGGCCTGAGATGGGTTAATAGACATGGAGCCCTTGATTAAGAAAAATAGACCAAAACAGGCAAGCAAGCCAAACAAAACCAGAAGAATCTTCCATTTGCCTTCCATGTTCATTGCTCCTTTCTACTTGATTTCCTTTAGTGTTTTCTCAATATCTTCCTTACTCATGTAGCCCACATGAGTTTTAGCAAGTGAGCCATCACTATTGATAAAGAGAGCAGATGGATACGAGCGAATACCGTATTCTTTCAGTAATTCTCCCTTGATATCCATGAGAACTGGCATGTTCTTGTAATCCAAAGACTTGTACCATTCCTTGAAATCATCAGCAGACTTTTCTCCATTAAAAGTCGGAGACACTACTGACAGGACAACATAATCTTTTCCAGACTGCTCCTTAGCCAAATCATTGGTATCTCCAAGAGTGGATAGACAGATAGAGCACCAAGAAGCCCAAAATTTTAGATAGACTTTCTTGCCTTTGAAATCAGACAGCTTGTAGGTCTTGCCGTCCACTCCTTGCAGACTAAAGTTCTTAGCCATTTTTGTAGCTTGATTAGAATTTGCCTTACTAGTCATGGAACTTTTATCATTTTTAGAAGCTTCCGAATTCATTTGCTGATTTGAGCAAGCTCCCAATAAGCCGACACAAAGCAGACTGGCAGTCAAAATCGATAGTTTCTTCATCGTTTTCTTTCCTTTCAAAATGAGGAGAAAGCCGACAAAACTGACGACTTCCACCCTTATTGATAACTTTATTTTTCAGATGACATTTCAGATGAATCTTTCATCTCATCCTTCATACTTGAATCACTGGATTTCATGTCATCTTTTTTCATCTTATCATCAGACATGCTAGAGTCTTTCATATCCTCCTTCTTCATGTCGTCTTTTTTCATATCCTCTTTCTTCATCATACTGCTGTCATCCATCTTTTTCATGTCTGAATTTGACTTTTGACTGGAGCAAGCAGCCAAGGCAAAAATACTAAGAGTAGTGATTGTAAGGGTAGCGATTTTTTTCATGATATTTCTCCTTTAATTATATAATATTTATCCAAATAGCGACGCTAAAGCGTTTAGATTTCCGAGCATAAGCAAGATTCCCATGAGGATGATGAGTGCACCGCCGATTTTCTTAAGCGTTCCCATATAAGGTTTGAGTTCCGCAAAGCGCTGTACTACCCAGCCGGAAGCCAAAGCCATGGCTAGAAAAGGAAGTGCTAAGCCAAGTGTATAAACCAACATAAGCAAGCCTCCCTGAAGAGCGCCGTTACCGCCAGAAGCAGCAATTGCTAAAACAGAGCTCAGAACAGGTCCCACACAGGGAGTCCAACCAAAGCTAAAGGTGATACCCAAGAGAAATGCGTTAAGAAAATCACTTCTTTTACTATTCTTTTTAAGTTGGATGCTCTTTTGCTTTTGCAGTTGCTGGATATTAATGATTCCCATCTGGTGGATTCCCAGTAGAATGACAATGCCACCCAAAAGATAGCGAAACCAAGGGGCATAGAGGACTTGCCCCAAAGCACCAGCTCCATAGCCCAAAACCAAAAATACAGTAGATAGACCTGCTATAAAGCAGAGCGTCTTAGCCAATCCATACCAGGAAATCTCTTTTCCCATAAACCGAACCGTTTTCGGCTGATCCGAATCCAGCAAAATCCCCACATAGACTGGCATCAGCGGTAAGATACAAGGGGAGAAAAAGGAAAGAATCCCCGCCAGAAAAACAGAAATAAAGAACAAAAAACTTGTTGCCATTTCAAAAACCTCTCGATCAATTTTCTGACTCTAGTATAAAATAAAAATCCCCCTAAAAATAGGGAGATCGATTTGAAAAAACTTGAATTTGATTTTATCTTTGCTAAATCAAGAATTGAAAACGTTTACTAATTTCT
The DNA here is from genome assembly GCF_003943515.1 of Streptococcus cristatus. Lineage (GTDB taxonomy): Bacteria > Bacillota > Bacilli > Lactobacillales > Streptococcaceae > Streptococcus > Streptococcus cristatus_D. Next base: position 105,705 of record NZ_RJPT01000006.1, read on the forward strand.
GTAGATTTATGTTAAGTTGAGAGTAAATGTAAAAGTGCTTCCTAGGCCACACTGGCTTTCAACCATTATTTCTCCACCCAGCTGATGAGCCAATTCACGCGCAATAGCAAGACCCAGACCATGCCCGCCTGTCTTCATATTACGAGATGTTTCTACACGATAAAGGCGTTTGAAAATCTTATCCAAATCCTCAGGAGCAATACCCTGTCCTTCATCTTTCACACTTATTGTCAAGATTTGCTCAGTTAATTGTGCCACGACCTCAATTTTAGTTCCAGGGTCTGAGTACTTAAAGGCATTATTTAGCAAGTTGACCAAGATACGGGAAAGTTTATCATAATGGCTCTTAATTTTCGCTGACTCAGGAGACACTTGAATGTAGATGTCTCGCTCCTCCTGCTCAATCAATAGTTGAAATTCACTCATAGCCTCAATCAATAGCTGATCTATAAAGACTATTTCGGATTCTCCATCTGATTCTATTCGAGGCTGGGCATTAAGAGTCAAAACATCCAATTCTTCCACCAGTTTATTCAAACGCTCTGTCTGACGGCTAATCGTGGTCAAGTAATGAATCTGCTCGTCTTCCTTGATCACTCCATCTAAGATCCCCTCCACAGTCGCCTGAATAGAGGTAATGGGAGTTTTAATATCGTGAGAAAGCTGGGCAATCATCATTCCTTTTTCTCGTTCACTTTCATCAAGCGATTCAAACGTTTCTTGCAAATTATGCGACATATCGTTAAAAGCCTGACCCAACTCTTGAAATTCAATAGGGCCCTTGGCGTCAATCTCTGCACTAAAATCCTTGTCAGCTATATTCTGAGCCTGTTTTTTCAGATGCCGAAGGGAAGAAAATACTGGCGATAAAAGAAAGAGACTGACTGCCGCCCCTATAAAACTAGCAATCAAGGTCATTCCAACTAGGAAATAAATCTCACTTTTTACAATCAACATTCGCTGGACTGCCCAGAAAACAAGCAAAATCGTTAATAGGCTAGAAATCAGATACCCCACCAGAATGTAACTTTTTAATTTCATTTTATACCTCGTGCTCCTTCCATTTTATACCCCAGACCCCAGACAGTTTTGACGGCAGGAGTGTCTGAACTGGCATACTTGGTCAATTCCTGTCTCAGAGCATGTATATGAACATTAAGGGTATTGGTATCATCTACGAAGTCTTCCTGCCACACCTTTTCGTAAAGCTCCGTCTTTGAAAAAACTCTCTCAGGATTACTAGCTAAAATCCAGAGCAGTTCAAAGGATTTCACTGTTAATTCCAAAAAATGCTCTCCGATGCGAGCCTCATGAACCGCATGATTCATCACCAAATCACCGAGCTCAATTTGTTCGATCTCGCCTCCACGATGCAGTCGGCGCAAGATATTATTGACCCTTAGCACCAGCTCACGCGGACTAAAAGGTTTGGCTATAAAATCATCTGCTCCTAAGCTCAAACCGTAAATTTTGTCTTGATCGCTAGTCTTAGCCGTTGTAAAAAGAAAAGGCTGATCAGGTGCTATATACTGAACCTCACTGATAAAGTCATAACCGTCCATATTCGGCATCATGATGTCCGTGATGATCAGGTCAACAGATTTCTTTCTGAAAAGATCCAACCCCTCCACGCCATCTCGAGCCACTAAAACATGGTAGCCTTCCTGCATAAGATAGCGCTTTTGAATATCTAGAATATCCATCTCATCATCAACGAGTAAAATTGTCTTTCCCATTTGCCAATCTCCTGATAAAAACAGTGTTATACTGGCTTTAGTATAACACTATTTTTAGTAATTTTTAAATGATTTGAACCTTAATCTTTTTGTTTTTCTTTCAAACCTAGAAGGCTAAGAATTCCTGCCAAGACTAGTCCAAAGAAACCAATGGTAGCTGTAGCTGTTTGAGCTTCACCAGTTTTTGGTAACGTAGGCTTATCATTTTTTTTCATCGTATCTGTCATCGGCTTAGAAGTTGGGTGTTCCCCCTTCACATCAGTCATGCGATGATCTACTTCCTTCGTACCCTCAGCTGTACTCATAGAATCTGTTGCAGAAGGCTTCTTATTCATCTGCTCTTCTTGAGATGGTGTTGTAGAAGGTTTCATATTCATTTGACCTTCTTGAGATGGTGTTGTAGGCATTTCTTTTCCACGAAGCTGAATCGTTACTTGACGAGTCGCGATAAGATTTGTCAAATCTGGCTTGCCGTCTTTGGCACCATAGACTTTGACAGTCGCTTGGTAAGCATATGTTCCATTAGCGCGAAGTTGGTCGAGAAGGGCTTGCCCATCTTTACCCGTAGTGTTGCCGTTCAAGTCTACTTCATAGAAGTATTGACCTTTGGCTAAGCCTTCAAGTGGCAAGAGGGCTGGATTGTTAGCTGTTCCATTATCTGACCAAGGAGCCTTGTCAGAAGATTTGAGCAAGAGGCGCGTCAACATGCCGTCTCCACCGAAAGCTTCATACGGAATAACTTGATTAACACCAGCTAAGAATGGACCGGGAACGTTCGCTTTTTCTAAATAGCTGGCTGGAACGTCGATATGGTCTTTAATATTTTTAGTGACTGAATCTTTGACTGCTTCTTTTGAAATAAGGCCATTCATGTCAACCGTCACATTTTTTGTCGCAACAAGATTGCTTAAATCTGCTTTTCCATCTTTGGCACCATAGACCTTGACAGTCGCTTGGTAAGTGCGAGTTCCGTTAGCACGAAGTTGGTCGAGAAGGGCTTGCCCGTCTTTACCTGTAGTATTGCCGTTCAAATCCACTTCGTAGAAGTATTGACCTTTGGCCAAGCCTTCAAGTGGCAAGAGCGCTGGGTTTTTAGCTGTACCATTGTCGGACCAAGGAGCCTTGTCAGAAGATTTGAGCAAGAGACGCGTCAACATACCATCTCCACCGAAAGCTTCATAAGGGATGACTTGGTTAACACCCGCCAAGAATGGACCAGGAACATTTGCTTTTTCTAAGT
>NZ_RJPT01000007.1 GCF_003943515.1 Streptococcus cristatus
ATATTTTATGGTCTTTTTCCAGTTATCTTTTGGAATGTTCTACATCGTCTATTCTCTTTCTTTTTAAGAAATATAATACATTCCCATGTTCAAGTTCAGATAGATCCTAACAAATATACTATATATATTTCAGCAATTCTAGCTAGTTTATTATCATTATTCTTACCTAGACTATTGTATTATGATTTTAAACGATTAAGAGAGTATAAGTTAAGAAAAAAAGATATAAAATTAATTACTTTTCTAAATATTTCCATGATTTTTTATTATATATTTGTTCAATATTTTACTTATATCGAAATATATCAGCAGTCACCTAACTTATATTATCGTGAAATAATCGTAGTTGTTTATATTATTCTCTTTCTCAGTTCGGTAAATATCCTAGACCGTAATTTGCGAGAGCGAATTCAACAGCAGTTAAGTGAACAAAGAGAGTTACAATTGAGAAATATGTCCGATTACAGTCAGCATATTGAAGAACTTTATAATGAGTTGCGAAGTTTCCGGCATGATTACATCAATATTTTAAGGAGTCTGAAGTTAGGAATTGATACGCACGATTTATCAGCCATCGAGCAGATTTATAACCAAGTTCTTAAAGACTCAGGTCAAGCGCTCAACCAATCTAAATATGATTTGGGTCGTCTGTCCAATATCCACAATGATGCTCTCAAGAGCGTCTTGTCAGCAAAATTTCTAGAAGCTCAGAGCAAGGGAATAGAAATTGGCTTGGAAGTTCCTCAAGAAATCAAACCTCAAGGAATGGAATTGCTTGATTTTATCACGATTGTTTCCATACTGGCTGATAATGCTATGGAAGCAGCAGTGGAGACTAGTCATCCAGTGGTTTCTTTTGCCTTTTTGGAGCAGGAAAGTAGACAGATTTTTATTGTTGAGAATACAATAAAAGAGCCTTCTATCTCTTCCGATAATATTTTTAAAAAGGGATTTAGCACTAAAGGAGAAAATAGAGGGCTTGGTCTCTCCAATGTTCAAAATATTATCAGCCACTATCCCAATGTTTCTCTGCGAACCACTAGTCATGATCACTCTTTTAGACAAGAGTTGGAGATAAAATGAATTTATTAGTTTGCGAATGATTAGATTTGCCACTTGATTTAACTCAATGAGAGTAACAAGAACTGTTTATGAGTTAAAAAGACAATTTAAGATTTTTTATGCCATACCTGTTTAAAAGTGCTATAATTAATATAGGGTTTAAGAATACGAAGGCACTAAGAGAAATGCCTTGTTTAGAGACANATATAACTTAGATTCAAACTGTTGTCTGTTTTTTTGTTATTTAATTGTTAGGAGTGACAAGAAATGAAGAAATTATATAGCAATACATATTTAATGCGATTTTTAACTGCCCAGCTTCCTAGTCTGGCTTTATTCGTTATGATTTTAAGTAACCAGATTTTTAAAGCATCGCTTCTAGTTCAGATTTGTTTTTATTTGATACTTGTGAGCAATCTTGTGTTGAATCTTTATTTTATGAATCAAATAAAAAAAGAAAGTAGTTCCGACATCTTATCAAACCAAATTTTCTTTACGATTTTGACTTTGGCTCTGTTTATATTTAGTTCTTACAGACTGATAACGATTAGTGATGAATTTCAAAAATTAATTGCTCTGATATCCACTATTTTATTATTTATCTTACTTATTCTACTTATTTGGGGAATAAAATATGCCAAGGTAACTAGTAGAAAACATAAAACAAATTAGATTTGCTAAATTGAACAGTCTATCGCTATACTCTCTCTGACTTACTTTTTCGTGATGTTTTCTAAGAATATTTCTTATAGCATTTTTTCAAGAAGACGATACGGAATATCCTGCTGGTCAATTCTTTCTCATGCTCTTTGTAATTTAAACCTTATTATTTTTGAAAAACCAGCACTTGCTTACAAGCAAGTGCTGTGTTTTTTTCTTCAAATGACCATTTAGGATGAAATACAGACTGTTTATGATTTTCGACTTGTTATTTGAAGAAAGCGCGCTATAATCTAAGTAGGTTAAGATTGACTTTACAAATGGTTGAAATCTGTTAAGACAAAAAAACTTTTAATCAAAAATTTATGTTATAATAACAGTATAATAATCGTTTGTAATTTTGGGGAAAAGATGATTTGCTATATCTAATGGCGCTTTTTGGAATGGAGGGCATCTATGAAGTTAGAAATGACAGGCATTAGCAAGAGCTATGGCTCTAAGTCTGTGCTCAAAGATATTTCCTGTGAATTTACTGAGGGGGTTTATGGTTTACTTGGGGCAAATGGTACAGGTAAGACGACCTTGATGAATATCATTTGTGATCTCATAAAGCCGAGCCAAGGAAGGATAAAGTTTGATGGGGCATCGAATGTAGAAGAGTATATCCAGTATCTCGGATTCTTGCCTCAAGATTTTTCTTATTATCATAACTTTACTGGGCACGATTTCCTTCTATATATGGCCGCTCTTAAGGGAATGACGAAGAAACAAGCCAGAGTAGAGAGCGATAAGTTTTTGAAACTTACTGGTTTATACGATGTCAGGAAAAAGAAGATTGCTTCCTATTCGGGTGGTATGAAGCAAAGACTCGGTATTGCGCAGGCACTTCTCAATAATCCCAAAATATTGATTTTAGATGAGCCAACCGTAGGACTGGATCCCAAGGAAAGGGTGAAATTCAGAAATATTATCAGTGAGCTATCGGCTAATAAAATCATCCTCTTATCTACCCATATCGTATCTGACGTAGAAGCGATAGCCAAGGAAATCCTAATCCTAAAAGATGGAAATTTTGTGGAGAGAGGTAGTGCTAAGGAACTTCTTTCACTTATCGAGGGGCAAGTTTGGGAATTTCGTGTTTCCGAGCGTGAGTGGCAGCGTTTTGCAAGGGATTATGTAATTGTGAATGAGCGGATAGAACCAGACGGTATCGTCTTGCGGGTTATTAGCGATGAGAGTCCTGTCGAAGGGGCGCAAGGGGTGATTCCGAGTCTGGAAGATTTGTATATCTATTACTTTAGAGAGGAGGCAAATGGATGATAGCATTAGTTCCTTTTGAATTGAAAAAATTATTAAAAAAGAAGTCAGTTTTAGGTGCAGTCTTGGCTATTATACTGGTTTTAGCTGGATTGTTCTATGCAAATTTTTTTAATGATGGTCAGATTAGCGGGTCTTCAGCTGATCGAATACATGGAAGACAAGCAGTTGTGATCAAACAAAAGATTGCTGAAGAGCATACGGGTTATTTATCGGATGATTTAATGGATAAAATCGTTAATGACTATGCAGCCAATATGCCCTATTTTAAACAGAATGATTTGTATGATATGTTTTCCTGGTATGCCATTGATCGCCTCGTCTCAAATTCTCAAGAAATTTTAACAGATACTTATAAATCTGACGATGTCTTACATTATGACCGGATTAGCCTCAAGTCACAAGAAGAGCTGCAGTCTCATTTTCCTTTAAAAACGTTAAAACTGGGAAATTTTGCACCTTGGCATAAGTTATTTAATACCTTAAATGCAGCTTTTAGTGTAATGGTGGTATTTGTGATCTATATTTGCTGCTCTGTTTTCTCAGGTGATCGAGCAAGAAAGATGGATTCATTGCTTTTGACAACTAAATATGGTCGCAACCAGTTAACGATTGTAAAAATCTTATCTGTTTTTGGAATTGCTAGTTTAACATTTGTCCTTATTAATAGCCTTGTTTTACTGGTATTTGGGACCTACTTCGGTTGGAGTGGTTGGGATACCAGTGTCCAGATGAACTTGGAATGGATTTCGACTATTTATAATATTTTGCAATTTCCTGTCCATATGAATCTCTTAGAATTGTTGATTCGCCTTATTCTATTCCAGTTTGTTGGTTTACTCTTTATTCTTGGAGTGATGGTTCTCATATCTAGTTTGACAAAGTCGCCTCTAGCAACATTTGCAAGTTCTGTAGGGATGTTCTTGGCTCCAGACTTTTTGATGAATATCTTCAGAGATGGTTTGATGAATAAGATACTAACTATTTTTTCAATTTCAACCGATGGAACGGAAGGAATCTTATTGAAACTTTCCAATAGCAAAGGGTTTCTCTTCAATGATTTTACCGTAAATGGTGTTAGCGTGATCATTATCCGGCTCTCTCTCATGCTCCTCTGCTGTCTGATGACTTATCGAATCATCCGAAAAAGAGGACTTTAAACTAACTGTTGTCTATTTTAGTTTATTTTAGAAAAGTAGTTTCGCTTCTCTGATGGAATATACAAGGAAAAAAGAGGTCACTAATATGGAAAAAAATTGTTTTATAAAATTGCTCTGCTTATATCTTTTGTGCTAACGGCAGGAGGTCTATTATTAACACTCTGTAATTATTTATTTTTTAATTATCCGTTTTTAAACCAAACTACGGTAGGCCTAATTGTCTCGTTTTTAATGGTTTTGCTTATATTTTTTAGTTCTCATCATAGAAATAGGGATTGATTTTTTGATTACTTGAGAATAAAAAGAAAAAAACTGCTAAAGACATTCTTTGAATTTATCCTTTAAAGGAGTTGATTTTATGACTAATACTAGGCGAGCAGTAGTTGCTACGAGCTTAGGTTTCATCTTATTGTTAGCAGTGGGAATTCTACTGCAGATTCGCTTTGGGAGCATGGTCTTTTTGCTAAGTCTATTCTGTTATGCGGAAGCATTTATCATCTGGTACGCGAAAAGTAAGTCTAAGTCGCAGATCAGTGGCAGTCGGAGTATTGAACTCTTCTGGCTTTATATCAAGCAGTTGAAAATCTTTTATGTCACAATTTTGTGTCTTTCGATTCCTTTCGTTTCCCTGTCTTCTGACCCCACTTATGATTTGTTTTTTGTGCTTGGGTTGTTAGTATTTTCGCTCTTAAGCAATTATATCTTTAGCTCTCATGGCATTCAGCCATCTAAGAAAGAGACTGATGTAAAAGATTAATTGTTTTAGCTGTAGCAGTTATTCAGCTTGCTGTTTTCTACAAAAGAAAAGAGGCTGGGACAAAAGTCCTAGCCTCTCAATTGTCTTTGAGATGTCAAGTAAGACGCAGTGGTTGAGTGGGCTCTACTACGCTGATTTTATCAGCTTTTACAGCCCTACTCAACTGTGCGGAGGTGGGACGACGAAATCGAATTCTAACGAATTACCGATTTCTGTTCCACTCTCTTTTGTAAAATGTGCAGGCTTAGTGTGCTACACGTTTGCGAGCGGCTTTCTTACGGTTTTCTTCGATGAAAGCTGCTTTTTGTTCCTCAGGTTCGATGACTTTTTTCTTAAAGGCATAGACTGCACCAGCAAGAGCAGCGACAGTACCTGCTACACCTGTAAGAACGCCTTTTCCAAATCCTTTAGCCATGTGATTTCTCCTTTTCTGAACTTTTATTATTTATGTTATAATTAATAGTAACGAAAAATCAAAATTTTTTCAAGGAAAAAAGATGAAAACCAAAATAATTGTGATAGTGGGGCCGACGGCAGTTGGGAAAACGGCTCTGAGTATCGAGGTAGCCAAGCGCTTCAATGGTCAAATTATCAGCGGTGATAGTCAGCAGGTCTATCGTGGCTTGGATATTGGCACGGCTAAGATTCGTCCTGAGGAGCAGGAGGGTATTCCTCACCATCTGCTGGATGTGCGGGATGTCGGCGAGAGCTATTCGGCCTATGACTTTGTGACTGAGGCGACTCAAGCCATTCGTGAGATTGAGGCTCAAGGTCAGCTTCCCATCATTTGCGGTGGCACAGGGCTCTATATCCAGAGCTTGCTCGAGGGCTATCATCTGGGCGGCTCCGTTCCTCACGAGGAGATTCTGGCCTATCGGGCGCAGCTGGATACTTGGTCGGATGAGGCTTTGTTTGGGAAAATAGCAGAGCTAGGTATCGAGATTCCCCAGCTGAATCGACGCAGGGCTATGAGGGCGCTGGAGATTGCTCAGTTAGGCGGTCAACTAGAAAATAATCAACCAGACTATGAAGCCCTGCTGATTTGCCTAGATGATGAACGAGAAAAACTTTATGAGCGAATCAATCAGCGAGTAGATTTGATGGTGGAAGCTGGACTTTTAGAAGAAGCCCGCTGGCTGTATGAGCAGGCTCCGACCAGTCAAGCAAGCAAAGGCATTGGCTACAAGGAACTTTTTCCCTACTTTGAAAGTCTGATGAGCCTTGAAGAGGCAGTGGACAAGCTCAAGCAGAATACCCGCCGTTTCGCCAAGCGCCAGCTGACTTGGTTTCGCAATCGGATGGCAGTGACCTTTTATCAGGTGGGAAATCCAGACTACAAAGAGCAGGTTATGGAAGATATCAGGAAGTTTTTGGACAAGTAACTGGCTGACCAAGTCTTAGTAAGGATATGAAATGATAGAAACAGAGAAAAAAATAGAGCGCGTCTTTCTGGTCGGTGTGGAACTAGCAGACACGGAAAATTTTGACCTATCCATGGAAGAACTGCAAGGTTTAGCCAAGACTGCAGGTGCAGAAGTAATCGGCTCTTACAGCCAGAAGCGGGAAAAGTACGATAGCAAGACCTTTGTCGGATCTGGCAAGTTAGAAGAAATCCGACAGATGGTTGATGCCGAAGAGATTTCGACCGTTATTGTCAATAACCGTCTGACCCCCCGCCAAAATGTCAATCTAGAGGAAAGCTTGGGGGTCAAGGTCATTGACCGTATGCAGCTGATTTTGGATATTTTTGCCATGAGGGCTAGGAGTCATGAGGGCAAGCTGCAAGTGCATCTGGCCCAGCTCAAGTACCTGCTCCCTCGCTTGGTTGGCCAGGGTATTATGCTCAGCCGTCAGGCAGGTGGCATTGGCTCCCGTGGTCCTGGTGAAAGCCAGCTGGAGCTCAATCGACGCAGTGTCCGCAATCAGATTCATGATATTGAGCGCCAGCTCAAGGCAGTGGAGAAAAATCGGGCAACCGTTCGTGAAAAGCGGTTGGAATCCAGTATTTTCAAAATCGGCCTCATCGGCTATACCAATGCAGGCAAGTCCACGATCATGAACTGCTTGACCAGTAAGAGCCAGTATGAGGCAGACGAGCTCTTTGCGACGCTTGACGCCACGACCAAGAACATCAATCTCATTGGTCAGCTCAATGTCACTCTGACGGACACGGTTGGCTTCATTCAGGATTTGCCGACAGAGCTAGTATCTAGCTTTAAGTCCACACTGGAAGAGAGCAAAAATGTCGATTTGCTGGTCCATGTTATTGATGCTAGCGACCCTCATCATGAGGAGCACGAAAAGACTGTCCTCGACATCATGAAGGAGCTAGACATGCTGGATATTCCTCGGCTGACTCTCTACAACAAAGCAGACAAGGCAGAGGATTTCACTCCGACCTTGACTCCTTATTCTTTGATTTCGGCTAAGGCGGACAATAGCAAGGCTGTTTTGCAGCAAATCCTGCTGGAGCGGATGAAAGAGCTCTTTTTGCCTTTTACCATCAAGGTAGCGCCGGCTAAAGCTTACAAGATTAATGATTTAGAGAAAGTCGCAATTATCGGAAATCGAGAATACATAGACGACGTCGAAGTTATTTCAGGCTGGATTGCCGAAAAAAATAAATGGAAGCTGGAAGAATTTTATGACTGATTATATTGACTTAGCCCTGAAATACGGCGGTTTTACAAGCCTAGACAGGGTCTACTTAGAGCAAATATTGGCTGGCTTGACAGAGGAGCAGAAGCGTAGCTTTATCACACCGCCGCCTAGCGTTATCAATGCTTACTTTGCTGAGCTTTATCAAAAGAAAAGTCCAGAAGCTGCAACAGCCTATTTTCTAGAAATTACGCAAGCGCTGGACTTATGGAATGCGGAGCCTAGCTTTGTGGAAAGCAAGCCTTTTGTCCGCCTCAATCTTTCTGGCAAGTCCTACGGATTTTGCTATGAGAGCGAGGAAATCGGCTTGGTCTTCCCTGAAAACCCAGAGCCGGTAACAGCTGACTTGCTCTTTGAAATTGCTCAAGTCTTTCCCCAGTACTTGGTCTACGAAGAAGATGAGAGAATAAAAATGGTACCTCTCAAAGCTGAGTCTCAAGTCGTGGACAGTCAGGCGCTGACTGCCTTGACTGATTGGCAGCAGCTAGCGGATGGCAGCCAGAGAGTTCTGGGCTACAATCAAGATGAAGTCAGTCAGCTGGCTCAGTCCTATGCTGGCAGAAAATACTATCACTCGCAGAATCGCTCTGCCATGATTTATATCATTTAGAAAGAAAAACATGCAATTACAATTTTTAGGAACCGGAGCCGGTCAGCCGTCCAAGGCTCGCAATGTGTCTAGTCTTGTCCTCAAGCTTTTGGAGGAAATCAATGAAGTCTGGATGTTTGACTGCGGCGAAGGCACCCAGAATCGAATCTTGGAAACTACCATCAAACCTCGTAAGATTTCAAAGATTTTCATCACGCACCTACACGGCGACCATATTTTCGGTTTGCCGGGTTTCCTCTCTAGCCGAGCTTTTCAAGCTAATGAAGAACAGACGGATTTGGAAATTTATGGACCAGTCGGTATCAAAAGCTTTGTGATGACAAGCTTGCGCGTGTCTGGTTCTCGCCTGCCTTATCGGATTGATTTTCATGAGTTTGATGAAAACGGTCTGGGCAAGATTTTGGAGACGGAAAAATTCACTGTCTATGCGGATAAGCTAGACCACACGATTTTCTGCGTGGGTTATCGGGTGATGCAGAAAGATTTGGAAGGAACGCTGGATGCGGATAAGCTGCGTGAGGCGGGCGTTCCTTTTGGTCCTCTCTTTGGAAAAGTCAAGAATGGTCAGGATATCGTCCTAGAAGATGGCACGAAGATTGTCGCGGCTGATTACATCTCAGCTCCTCGCCCAGGTAAGACCATTACCATTTTGGGTGACACTAGAAAGACTGACTCAAGTGTTCGCTTGGCTGTGGCGGCAGATGTGCTGGTTCATGAAGCGACCTACGGCAAGGGAGATGAAAAGATGGCTCGCAAGCATGGTCATTCTACCAATATGCAGGCTGCGGAAGTGGCTAAGGAAGCTGGTGTCAAACGCCTGCTGCTCAATCATGTCAGCGCGCGTTTCCTATCGAAAGACATTAGCCAAATGCGGCGCGATGCAAGTAGCGTCTTTGAAAATGTCCATGTGGTCAAGGATTTGGAAGAGGTTGAGTTATAATTTTAGAGTCTCGGACAGTTTCGTTGAGAGGAAAATAGGATGGCAGTTGAAAATCCTTTATTCGATAAAGCTGATTGGTATTTTGAGGATGCATTAACCAACTATATTTATAGTTATAACTTAGAAAATAAAGAATTAACACAAGATGATTATCAAGAGGTTCATCGTTGGGCTGCGAATCATATTGGCTTTTTCGTTACTTGGCTCATCCAGCATGATGCAAAGGAAATGATGACTCCTGATGAAGAAACATCACTCCAAAGTGTCAAAGACGAACAAACTTTGGGTGTGGATTATCTTCTAGACTGGTGTGACGGAAAATTAGGAACAATGGATGTCAAAAAGGACTTTCAGGCTTTTGTGAACAATTATTATGAACATCAGTACATGAAGGATTATTCCGAATTTGTAGTCAATAACTTGTACGACCTACCTTTGGAATTTTTAGGTAGCTGGGAGGATTATCATCTTTTTGCTCCAGTCATTGATCAAGCTTATGCTGACTATTTAGCTGGAAAAAGATTTCATTGATATTAACAACATGAAAGGCAGAACAATGCGCACCATCATCATCACAGGGGCCAGCGGTGGGCTGGCTCAGAAAATGGTTAAGCTTTTGCCCCATGACCGCCTGATTTTGGTCGGACGGAGCAAGGCTAAGCTGGAAAAACTATATGGAAAAAAAGACAATCTTGACCTAGTGGAGCTGGATATTACAGACAGCTCGGCTTTGGAAAGATTTGCTGAGCGGATTGACAAGCAATACGGCCAAGTCGATGTCCTAGTTAATAACGCTGGCTATGGAATTTTTGAAGAATTTGACAAAATCAGCTCAAGCGATATCGAGGCCATGTTTAAGGTCAATACCTTTGCCCTGATGAATCTGTCCCGTATCTTTGGGGCTCGCATGAAGCGGGCAGGCCGAGGCCATATCGTTAATATCGTTAGTATGGCTGGCCTCATTGCCAGTAGCAAGTCTAGTCTGTACTCAGCGACCAAGTTTGCGACTATTGGCTTTTCTAATGCCCTGCGTTTGGAACTCCTGCCTTTTGGGGTCTATGTCACGACGGTAAATCCCGGTCCTATCAAAACAGCCTTTTTCGATCAGGCAGATCCTGATGGTTCCTATGTGAAAGCAGTGGACAAGTATATGCTAGAGCCAGACTTTGTAGCAGGTAAAATTGTCAGTTCCTTTGGCAAAAAGAAGCGGGAAATCAACCTGCCTGGCATTCTCAATCTAGCCCACAAGCTTTATACACTTTTTCCAAGAATAGCCGACAAGATGGCAGCCAATATGTTTAACTATAAGTGAGGTTTTATGACAGCTAATCTACAAGCCTACAAGGCACATCTGCAGGCGCCTTGGGGCAAACTTCAGTATGATATTATTTTTGCCTTTCTTAAATCGCTGAAGGGACAGAAAATTCTTGATTTCGGTAGCGGTTTTGGGATTGTGGCTGATTTTCTAGCGGAAAAGAACCAAGTGACCGCCATCGAACCGAACTCAGAAATGATTGCTGAGCGCAAGAAGGACTTTTCCTATGAGCAATTGCAAGGTAGCCTAGAAGTTCTGCAAACATTGCCAGACCAGTCTTTTGATGTCATCGTCTGTCATAATGTCTTAGAGTATGTGTCTGACCCTGCTCTCTATTTGACAGAATTTTCCCGCCTCTTAAAAAAGGACGGTAAAATTTCTCTGGTCAAGCATCACGAGGTCGGGCGGATTATGCATACGGTGGTTTTTGAAAATGACCCAGAAAAGGCTCAGCAGCTTTTGGCAGGTCAGGAATATCAAACCCACAGCATGGGAGCTGCTAAGGTCTATCAGGTTTCAGAAGTGATTTCAGGTCTGCCTTTAGAAGTTGAGGATTATCAGGGAGTACGAATTTTTTACGGGCTGCAATCCAATGACTATAAAACGGCCCCTGACTGGGCTGAAAAGATGCTTGAAATGGAGCTGGCTGTCTGCAACCAATCACCTTATCGAGACATCGCTGCCTTTCAGCATCTTTGGCTGAGCAAGCACTGAATCTATTTATTAAGTACAATCTTCCTAGGGAGAATATTTATGGCAGAAAGAAATGTCAGAGAGCCTGAGCAGCCGGTCAACTACGCCATGCTCAGTTTATTTCAGTATTTGGCTTCAGTTTTAGTAATCTTGGTGCATTGCCAGAGGCTTTTTGAGAATGAAATCCTGCATTTTACTCAGAAAAGTATGTTTGGTCGTATGGCAGTGCCCTTTTTCCTGATTTCATCAGCTTTTATGCTTAAATCCAGCTTGGCTAAGAAGCAGGAAATGAAGCTGTATATTAAGCGTGTTTTGAAGCAGTATCTTTTGTGGAGCGGGATTTATGTCCCTTATGCCTTGGCCTATTTTTGGACCTTGCCAGTTCAAAAACATTTCGCTCCTTTGGCCTTGTTGGCTGGGCTTTTGTATATCGGCTTATGTTATCAACTTTGGTACATTCCAGCCTTTCTCTTGGGCCTTTTACTTGTTCACTATGTTTATAGAAAATGGGGTGCTAGAAAGACGGGGATTTTTTTGCTCCTGCTTTATGTAGTGGGATCCATTGAGACATACTACGCTTATTTCTCAAATAGCTGGCTTACCCAGTCATTTGATGCCTATGCTAAAATTTTCTTCACCACCCGAAACGGCCTTTTCTATACTCCCATTTTTATTTACTTAGGCTATCTTCTTTATGATTATCAGCAGTCTAGCATTTTTAGGAAGGATTATGGGAAAAATCTATTTTTATCCGGTCTTCTTTTGCTGCTAGATGGGTGGATTGTCTTCATCCATCAGGGAATTGACAAGAACTTCTTTTTGGCTCTGCCCCTCTTTGCTCTATTTCTGGTGAATTGGATTTTGCGTACAAGAATTGGTCAAAAATGGCAGCTATATCACCTTAAAGAATTGAGCGTTTTATATTTCTTTTTGCATCCGATTTTTATAGAATCCTCTTTTTATCTGCTCCAGAAGACCGATTTTGCCAAATGGCAGCAGGGAAGAATTGTCTTTTTGCTAACCTTGCTCTTGACTCATCTAAGCGCAGAAGTCATTTTATTGGCTCGGAAGCGCTTGTTCTTGCAGCAAAGGCTTACAAAGGGAATGGGATGACAAATGAGAGCTAGTAAGTCGGATCTGCCGATCGGAGAAGTCCTAGCTGGTAAGCGAAAATCCAGAAAAGTTGCCCTTACTCAAATTTTAATCGAGTGAGGAAGTAAAACATAAAGTGATAGAACAGAAGAAATATTCCGTGCCTTTTTCTTCTGTTCTGTCGCTTTTTCATGTTATAATATTCAGACAAGATTGAACGGAGAAAGTGTTTCACTTATCATGATTAGCTCAAAATACGACTGGCAGTTTGCCACTAATTTTACAGATGAAAAATTTTTAAAAAAGGCTAAGAAAGCTGGATTAGAACCCGCCGCTGCCAGTCTTCTTTACCAAAGAGGTGTGCAGACTGAAGAGGCCTTGCAGGAATTTTTGGAGCCTAGTTTAGACCAGCTTCACGATCCTTATGACCTGCATGATATGGAGCGAGCAGTGGAGCGCATTCGTGCAGCGATTGAGAATTACGAGCAGATTTTAATCTATGGTGATTATGATGCTGATGGGATGACCTCAGCATCGATTGTCAAGGAAGCCTTGGACCAGCTGGGGGCTGAGTGTCAGGTTTATCTGCCCAATCGCTTTACGGACGGCTATGGTCCTAATAGCAGTGTTTACAAGTATTTTATTGAAAACCATGGGATCTCGCTCATTATTACAGTGGATAATGGAGTGGCGGGCCTTGAAGCTATCGATCTGGCCGAGTCTCTGGGCGTGGATGTTATCGTGACGGATCACCACTCTATGCCTGAGGAGCTGCCAAACGCCTATGCGATTGTCCATCCGGAACATAGCGGAGCAGATTATCCTTTCAAGTATTTAGCCGGTTGTGGTGTGGCTTTTAAGCTGGCAACAGCCTTGTTGGAAGAAGTCCAAGTCGAACTTTTGGACTTAGTAGCCATTGGCACCATTGCCGATATGGTCAGTCTGACGGGGGAGAATCGGATCTTGGTCAAATACGGCCTTTCCGTCCTAAAAAATACCCAGCGGGTGGGTCTTCAGGAACTCTTTAAAATCGCTGGTATTCAGCCAGATGAATTGGACGAAGAAACGGTTGGCTTCCAGCTTGCCCCCCGACTCAATGCACTGGGACGGCTGGATGATCCAAATCCAGCAGTTGAGCTTTTGACAGGCTTTGACGACGAAGAAGCTCGTGACATTGCTCTCATGATCAACCAGAAAAATGACGAGCGCAAGGAAATTGTCCAGCAGATTTATGAAGAAGCACAAACCATGCTGGACCCTAAGAGACCAGTGCAGGTGTTGGCTAAGGAAGGCTGGAACCCTGGTGTGCTCGGGATTGTCGCTGGGCGCTTGCTGGAAGAGCTGCACCAGCCAGTCATAGTGCTCAATATCGAGGATGGTATCGCTAAGGGCAGTGCCCGCAGTATTGAAGCGGTCAATATCTTTGAGGCCTTGGACAGTCACCGTGATCTCTTTCTAGCATTTGGTGGGCACGCTGGAGCAGCTGGTATGACTCTCGAAGCAGATAAACTGGCGGAGCTTGCTGATATCTTGACAGCTTACATCTTAGACAATGATTTGGATTTGACTGGCAAAACAGCCCTGTACTTAGACGAGGAGCTTCACTTGCCAGAACTGACCTTGGATACGCTCAAAAGCTTCGAAAAACTTGCGCCTTTTGGCATGGACAATAAGAAGCCACTCTTTTACCTCAAGGACTTTAAAGTGGATAATGCTCGGACTATGGGGGCTGGCAATAGCCATCTCAAGCTGAAAATTTCTCAGGAAGATGCATCTTTTGAAGTAGTAGCTTTTGGGCAAGGAAACCTGGCGACAGAGTTTGCCCAGATCAAGAATCTAGAGCTAGCTGTCAGCCTCTCTGTCAATAAATGGAACGGCCAGACCAGTCTCCAGCTCATGCTGGTAGATGCTCGTGTGGACGGCGTACAGCTTTTCAATATCCGCAGCAAAAATGCGACGCTGCCTGACAAGGTTCCAGTTTTGCGTTTCACAGAGGAATTGCCAGATTTGACAAATAGCAAAGCAGTTGTAGTTTACGACCTGCCCGATGACTTGCAGGATTTGAAGAAAATTCTTCAATCTCAGGATTTTGAAGCGATTTACTTTAAGAATGAGATTGCCAAGCCTTACTATCTGACCGGTTATGGTACTCGTGAGCAATTTGCTAAACTTTACAAGACCATCTACCAGTTCCCTGAGTTTGATGTTCGCTATAAACTTAAAGAGTTGGCGGCTTACCTAAAAATCGACCCGATTCTCTTGGTCAAAATGATTCAGATTTTTGAAGAGTTGGGCTTTGTCAGCATCACCGAAGGTGTCATGACAGTTAATAAGGAAGCTGAAAAGAAAGAAATTGACAGTAGTCATATTTACCAAGACCTCAAGCGCGTGGTCAAAGAGCAAGAACTCATGGCTCTGGGCACCGTGCAGGAGATTTATGATTATTTGAAAGGATAAAAATGAGTTATATTAAGAGTTTTAAAAGTTGGGTTGTTAAAAAAAAATTGATATTGTTTGTCTTAGTGTTTTCTTTTTTACCAGTATTGTATGTGTTGATTAAAAGATTTTTTAAAATAGATACGGTACTTGATTTAAAAGGAACCATAGATTTTGATTGGTTATCTTATTATGGGTCACTGATTGGAAGTTATTTACTTGTGTATACTCTGTATTCTGAAAATAAAAAATATAGAGAAGAAAGACGCGATTCAGTTAGGCCGATTTTTAATATAGGGACAAACTATGGATCTATGGGAAGTAGTAGTGAAAAGCCAAAACATACAATTATATGCACTATAAATCCTGAAAATAGAAAAGAAAAATCTAATCCAGTAACAAAAGAATATACACTTAATCAATGTAATTATATAAGAATTTTAAAGAAAGTTAATAATAAATTAATTAGTCAGCAAAAAGAAAATAGTAGCAATGACCAGAACTTATCGAAGTCTATTCTTATTAAGGTTAGAAACATTGGTTCAGGTCATGCTTTAATTGATAAAATAAAATATAAAGATTCTAAAGGATTAGATAGAGAGCATGTATTAGAGCCTTATGAAAGATTTATGATTGATAAGGGGACATCAAATAATCTACTCTTACAATTTGACTCTAAAATTTCAGATATAGATCATGTTAAAATTTATTTTATTGATGTTTTGGGTTATGAATATGTCTATAAATTAAAATTAGAGTGTAGGCTCAATAGCTATCCGAAACATTATATAAAGTTAGACAATACAAAGGTTCATTTGGCCAATTTATCTAAGGCATATTTTGAAAGTTATTTTCCAAAACTTGTAGGTAAAGCGAAGGAAACAGTTTATTAAAGAACAAGAACTTATGGCTCTGGGCACTGTGCAGGAGATTTACGACTATCTCATGGATTGCTAGGGGAAAGGCCTCCTTGTTTTACAAATCTTTCATATCTAAAAATAATTGAAAGTCTGCTAGAGCCTTTTTAAATAAAACATGGTATAATAGAGAGTAAAAAATTTTTTGAAAGAAAGAATATTATGAATTTAAAAGATTATATTGCAACTATTGAAAACTACCCAACGGAAGGGATTATCTTCCGCGATATTAGTCCTTTGATGGCTGATGGGAATGCCTATAGCTACGCTGTACGTGAAATTGTACAGTATGCGACTGACAAGCAAATCGACATGATCGTCGGTCCAGAAGCGCGTGGCTTTATCGTAGGTTGTCCAGTTGCCTTTGAGTTAGGAGTTGGTTTTGCTCCTGTCCGTAAGCCAGGCAAACTTCCACGTGAAGTTATCTCAGCAGACTATGAAAAAGAGTACGGTGTAGATACTTTGACCATGCATGCGGATGCAATCAAACCTGGTCAACGCGTTCTGATTGTTGATGACCTTCTTGCAACTGGTGGAACTGTTAAGGCAACCATTGAGATGATTGAGCGTCTTGGTGGCGTAGTGGCTGGCTGTGCCTTCCTTATCGAGCTGGATGAGCTCAAAGGTCGCGAAGCAATCGGCGATTATGACTACAAGGTATTGATGCATTACTAAAGATATAGCTTATTACTATATCTAGTTAGAGAAAAAGTATAATTGAAAACTATATCTCCTTTGAGTATAATGAATATATTAAACAAAAGGAGATATTTTCATGCCTATCAAGATTGATAAGAAGCTTCCCGCAGTTGAAATTTTAAGCTCTGAGAATATCTTTGTCATGGATGATGACCGGGCAGATCATCAGGATATCCGCCCTTTGAATATCTTGATACTCAATCTTATGCCCCAGAAAATGGTGACGGAAACTCAGATTTTGCGTCATTTGGCCAACACGCCCTTGCAGCTGACTATTGAGTTTCTTTATATGACTTCTCATACGTCAAAGACCACCCAAGTGGAACACATGCAGACCTTTTACAAGACTTTTGATGAGGTCAAACATCGTTTCTTTGATGGCTTGATTATCACAGGAGCGCCAGTAGAGCATCTGCCCTTTGAGGCGGTAGACTATTGGGAGGAATTCCAGCAGGTGATTGAATGGTCAAAGACTCATGTCTTTTCGACTTTGCATATCTGCTGGGGGGCTCAAGCTGGCCTTTATGCCCGCTATGGCGTGGATAAGCACCAGATGGAAGAGAAACTTTCGGGTGTTTACGAGCAGTCAACTCCAAGCAATAATCTGCTTTTTAGAGGTTTTGATGATGAATTTATCACGCCTCATTCAAGGCATACAGAAGTACT
The DNA here is from genome assembly GCF_003943515.1 of Streptococcus cristatus. Taxonomy (GTDB): domain Bacteria; phylum Bacillota; class Bacilli; order Lactobacillales; family Streptococcaceae; genus Streptococcus; species Streptococcus cristatus_D. The sequence continues at coordinate 16,983 of NZ_RJPT01000007.1, forward strand.
GAAAGAAGACATTCTGAATCTGACCAATCTAGAAATTCTCTCTGAGGGAGAAGACACGGGCTTGTCCGTTTTGGCGAGCCGTGACTTGCGAGAGGTGTATAGCTTCGGTCATATGGAGTACGACCGTGATACCCTTGCCAAGGAGTATTTCCGTGACTTGGAAGCGGGCAAGGATCCTCATATTCCTGAGAATTACTTCAAGAATGATGATGTGAATACAACTCCTTGTTTGCGCTGGAGTTTGGCGGCAGCTCTCTTTTTCAGTAATTGGGTCAATTATGCAGTCTATCAAGAAACGCCATTTGATTGGCAAAGTCCAGAGAATGATGCATCCTTCTTTGCTTATTTATAAAGAGGTACTATGACTTATTTAGCAGCTTACAAAAATGGCAACTTGGTTCTTCCAAGTGCCCTCTTTTTGCATTTTAAAGACATTTTTGATTCCAGTGATGATTTTTTGGTCTGGCAGTTTTTCTATTTGCAAAATACCACCTCATTGGAGGAATTTGCGCCCAGTCAGATTGCGGAGCATATTGGCAAGACCTTGTCCGAGGTCAATCGTTCCATGTCCCATCTGACAGAAAAAGGCTTGCTCCAGTACAGAACCATTGAACTGAATGGGGAAATTGAAGCGATTTTTGATGCTTCACCGGCTTTAGAAAAGCTGGATGAACTGCTGGCAGCTAAAAGTGGTTCGCAGACTGTGGCAAAGGCGCCTCAGAATGTATTGAAAGACTTGGTGGAGACTTTCCAGCAAGAGCTAGGCCGTCTCTTGACACCCTTTGAAATTGAGGACTTGACCAAGACTGTTCAAGACGATAAAACCAATCCTGACTTGGTCAAGGCTGCCTTACGCGAAGCGGTTTTCAATGGTAAGCCTAATTGGAAATATATCCAGGCAATCTTGCGTAATTGGCGTCGGGAAGGCATTACAACCCAAGCTCAAGTAGAAGCCAAACGGGCGGAGCGTGAAGCAAGCAATCCACAGAATGTAACGGTTTCGGATGATTTTCTCAATGCCATGAATTTGTGGAAGGACTAGTTACAAGTAAGTGCGGTGGGGTTGTGCGAAATGTTTGAAGATTTTGCTTTTCTTTCTACTATCTAGTTTCAGATTTAAAGTTCTTCAAGTCATTATAAATAGTTCCAACTCCGAGTTATTGCTCAGCAACCGCTGGTCATTGATCAATTATCAACCATATCAATAGTTTCTGAACATAATAAGGCGAGACTGAAACATTTTTGTTTCAGTCTCTTTTTTGTTTTAGAGCCTATGATTTTGAGGAATTATGATATAATGAAAAGGTATGTTGATAATTCCATAAACAAAAGGAGAAGCGAAGATGGGACAAATTAAATCAAGCACTATTTCAGCTAGGTCTGCTATCAGCGAGCTGGTTGGAGTTGATACCAGCAATGCACAAAATAAACAAGTTGACTTTTCCTATACAGCGGAAATTTCTGGGATGGAAGCTGGCCGTCAAGCTTGCAATCAAATGTTACAGGCTATCAGTGACTTCAGTTCGGCCGTCCTAACTCAGGCCAATAAATTTCCAGAAATTGCTGCAAAAATTGAGAAACGCGATATAGAGCAGGCTAAGCGCTGGGAGAGTTGAGATGAAGGCAGATAAAAGCGAAAAAGAACGTCAGGCACTTTACGAAAAAATTCTCAAAGTTGACAAAAAAGAAGACAAATTTATAGCTCTCAAACATCAATACGAAGATTCTCTGGTAAATTTTGCGACGGATTTCCAATATTTGACGACTCGAATGGAAAATCTACTTTATGAGTATCCGCAAAATACTGCTTCCCTCAGTCGTGATTTAGCAGAGACTCAGCATCTTAACCAACAGGTTAAGAACTATGTGGGGGTGCAGATGGATGAACTAGAAAAGCTCGGTCGTCAAACAAGGAAGACCCTGGAAGAAGAACGAGAAAAACTGACCAAAGAAAGGAATAGTCTGCCATGGGAGTGAAATATAGTGCAGCGGATTCGGCCCAGCTTATCCAAGCGATGACCAGCAATCTGCAGGTAGCTAATCAGGTGACCGATCGTCTATCTAGTGGCTGCGATCACCTGATTGCCTCTTTGGAGTCGGGTGAGCTGCAGGGAGCGACCTATACAGCGGGAAAGGGCTTATTTACAGAAATTATAATCCCTGCTATCAAAAAGCTACAAGCTGCTATTGATGATATTCAGGAGGAGCTTTCCTCTTATAAGAATGCCGATACCGAGGTGGCCAAATACGGCGAGTTAGATTTGGATTTATTGAAAGAACAACTGAAAATAAAACAGGAGATGCTGGAGAAAACCCAAGCTCAGCTGGCAGAGTATCAATCTCTATTTCGCCGGATTATTGATGGAGTTGCAGGGAAATTAGCTGACAATCTGTCCAAGACGAATGCTCTGACAGTGCTGGAAAACCAGCTAAATATCGGTATTCGGGAAATTCAGGAAAAAATTGACAAACTGGATTGGTTTGTGGCTCAGGTATCCCAGTATTTCACAGATAGTCTGCAGGTTTTGAACTTAGCTATTCAAGGAGCGACGCAGCTTAGTCAGGTATTGGTAGACAGTGCGGGTAATTACTCTACTGATGGCATAGATATGAGTTGGTCTGCTAAGATGAAGGCTCAGAAGATTCAGACTGTTTCGAAGAGTGATTATCGGACACCACAAGAACAGGCTATAGATAAGGCTGTCAAAGATATGAAACTATCTGGTGCTGCTGAAATCTATTACCGAGGAAAGCTCAAGGAGAAGCTGCAGGGCAAACCACGTTCTGAATGGAAGAAGATTATTTCAAACTTTAATAAAGATCTTAAGACAGATAAAGGGGATAATCTACTGGATGTTTTCAATATGACCCGAGCTGAGCTTGAGGAAAAGTATGGTGGCAAGATTCAGGCCTATGAACGTTTTTTAACAACGGGGCGTAGTGATGCATCTATTGCTACTATGAGTCAGGATGCTCTTCAATTGATTATGGCGAGATATGACCAAGTAAAAAATGATCATCGAGGCTTGAGTCCCACAGAATTAGCTAAGGTTGATCCAGCTTTCAAGAAAAAAATAGATGGTATGAACCAAGAGGAGATAGAAAAAGAATTTCCTGAGCTCAAAAACGCCATTTCCCAAGCTCATGTGAAACCATTTGGAAATTTCGGCATGTCAGAGACTGAATGGGCCAATCATCGCTATGTGACAGACCGTTATTTTTTAATGGACAGTCAGAAATTACTTAGCTGGCGCGACCCTAATTATATGACGAAGTTTAATCATTACATCCTTGAAGAAGGGATCAATCCAATTACACTTGAGCCAGCAACAGCCGAAGAAATCCAAACAGCTGAATGGTATAATCACATCCATCCTATCACTGAAACACTTAGCTGGGGAACTGCCTTGTATTCTGCTTATGTGGGGTATAACCAGTATTACAATAAGCCTTATACAACAATCCCCGAAGCTTTTGGTAAAGGGAAAGACTGGATTAAAGGGAAGATTCCAAGTGTGGGGAGTCAGCCGGTAGTTGGTCCTCAACTTCCATCAAAGAATTTGGACTCCAGATTACCTAAAATTAATGATGGTGGCTTAGATAACCCTATTGTAGATGAGATATCAACTGTAGGACGATGGATGTCAAGGGAAGAATATACAAAGATGATTGATTCTGGTAAAGTTCAAATGTCACCGAATGGAAATACAACATATGTTGCTACTCCTTCTAATATTGAAGCATTTCCAGCTGCTAAACCAGGAAGCGTTTTTACAGAATTTGATGTTAATTCCCAGAGTCTTTATCCAGCTGGAAAAGAAGGATGGGGACAAATCCCAGGTCCAGGCTCTCTAATTGATAGGTTAAATCAAAAGAAGGGCTTGCCAGCCATAACAGAAATGCCGGATGCTCGTAATATAAATATCAAAGGAGAAAAGTAATGAGTCGACTTCAAGAAGTAAAAAAAGTGACTAAAGAGTGGCTATCAGAAAACATTAATATTCTAAAACAAGAAAATATTAGTCTAGAAGTTTTAATTGATAATGAAAATTGCTTGAGAATATTATTAGAAACAAAAGATAAAATGGGAGAAATACTAGTTGAAGAGCCAAGCTTTGCTCCTTATAAAAATTTCAAATTTGAAATTGCTCAAATAATTGATAATCAAGCTCAGATAGTAAATGCATGGTACGACAATGAAAATACAAATATTGAAGACTATAAAGTTATATTAGATAATGGAATGGTTCTTATGTAAGAACTGTTTTCACAGAATATGTTGATATTTAAATTATATAGATTACGATATATTTAGACTCTGAGAAAAAGATTATTTCAGCTTTTTCTAGCAGTAAATAATAGGATGTAACAAATGTTAAAAAGACAATATGGAATATTTAAATATCCTGACGGTGATATTAGATTATCGATAAAATTCTTGGATGAAAACTATCAAACTTTAGGCGAGTTTTTTATCATTGAGGTTAATACTTTTTACCCTCACATTTATAAAGAATTGGAAGCAGTTGTTACTGGTCAAAAAGAAGAGTCAGACTTTGGCGGTAATATGCTGAATATTGATATAGGCAAAGAAGAAACAGAAGTGTATTATCAAATGGATGATGAAAGTCTTGGGGAACCTTGCTTTATTTCAACTGATGAACTATATAAATTGGTTATTGAGTGGAAAGAGATGGAAGAAAAAATGCACAGAGGGGAGGATATTTTTCCAGTGATCTTAGAAGATTGATCTAGTATAAAGAATCCGATATCGATTCATAAGACTATTACATGGCTTGGGTTTACTCAGGTCGTGTAATTATTCAAAAGAGATATCAGACCCACAGAATTAGCTAAGGTTGATCTAGCTTTCAAGAAAAAATAGATGGTATGAGCCAAGAGGAGATAGAAAAATTCTATACTGGATAGGGCTAAGTCCTTTTCTACCATTTGTCAAGTATATCAAGGTATTTGATGAAAAATAGTTTGAGTTCCATAGTCAAACTAAGAAAATTGTCTTTTTCTGAACTAAAGTTTAGTGTAAAAAGTGCACACTAAACCAACACCTTATCTGGTGATTTTTTTGATAAGGCGTTACAATAATATGGCATAAACAATTTTACCGATTTTGGGTAGAAGTATAATCGTAAAGTTTGTTATGCGTTATGAGGTAATACATTGTTCTAATGAGACGATGTATAGAGGCAATCGTGTGTGGTTTGGTTGAAGTCACTTGCGATTGTCTTTTCCGTTTTATTTAATTTCAACTTGTTTGTTGCAATACTCAATCTAATCAATTTATCGAAAAGCTGATTTTTGTTCCGCTGCTTTTTTTATACCCTTAAAAATGATATACTGAATAGAAGAATGTTTAGAAAAGAGTAAGCAATGCAAAAAAAGACTATTTCCCAACGCTTGGAGCGAGTGGCTGCTTTTGTGCCAAATGGGGCAAAGCTGCTGGATGTCGGGAGCGATCATGCCTATCTGCCTATTTACCTGATTCAGCAGGGACGGATTGAGAAGGCTCTGGCCGGAGAAGTGGTAGAGGGGCCTTTTCAGTCTGCCCAGAAAAATGTGGCAGAGCATGGGCTAACGGAGCAGATTGAGGTTCGCTTGGCCAATGGTCTGGCGGCTTTTGAAGCGGAAGACCAGATTGACACTATCGTTATCGCTGGCATGGGTGGTCGCTTGATTTCAGAGATTTTGGAAAATGGCAGAGCTAAGCTTACATCCGTTTCCCGCTTGATTTTGCAGCCCAATAACCGAGAGGATGAGCTCCGCAGCTGGCTTGTATCTACCGGTTTTCGTTTGCTGGCTGAGTATATCTTAGAAGAGGCTGGTAAGTTTTACGAAATCCTAGTGGCAGAAGCAGGCCAGCAAACTTTGACAGAGCAAGAAAAGCGTTTCGGACCTTTTCTGATGAAGCAACAATCACCTGCTTTTCAGTTAAGATGGCAGAAAGAACTGAAAAAACTCGAAGAAGCACTGGCTCATATCCCAGAAAAGAATGAGTTGGAACGCTCTGCTATGTCCCAAAAAATCGAAAATATCAAGGAGGTACTCCATGTTAGCAAGTAAAATCATCGCCCGTTATGAAGCCTATTGCCCGCAAGAACTGTCCATGGAGGGCGACATTTCAGGCCTGCAAATCGGAACGTTGGACAAAGAAGTGGACAAGGTTCTAGTAGCTCTGGATATTCGTGAACAGACAGTGGCGGAGGCTATTGAGGCTGGTGCTGGACTGATTATCGTTAAGCATGCGCCTATTTTTCGCCCGCTCAAGGACCTAGTGGCAGATAAGGCGCAAAATCAGATGATTTTAGACCTCATCAAGCATGATATTGCTGTCTATGTTAGCCATACCAATATTGATGTCGTGGAGGACGGGCTTAATGACTGGTTCTGTCAGCTTTTAGAGATTGAGGAGACAAGTTTTCTTAGTCAGACTGATCCAGAGCACGGTATTGGCCGCGTTGGGAAGATTGCTCCTCAGACTTTTGGGGACTTTGCGGCTAAGGTCAAGGCAACTTTTGGACTAGATAGTTTGCGTCTGGTCGCTTATGAAGAAGCGGATCTCGAACGCGTGATTGAGCGTGTAGCTATCTGCGGTGGCAGCGGTCAGTCCTTTTATCCAGAGGCTATTGCCAAGGGAGCGCAGGTCTACATAACAGGTGATATTTACTATCACACTGCCCAGGAAATGCTGACAGAGGGGCTTTTAGCGCTGGATCCTGGACACCATATCGAGGTTCTTTTTACGGAAAAATTAAAAGAAAGGCTTGATACCTGGAAGGCAGAAGAGGGATGGGATATTGAGATTCTGGCTAGTCAGTCTTGGACCAATCCTTTCCGACATATTTGAGAGGGAGTGACATGAAAAAAGTAGCAGTGATTGGAGCTGGAATTGTCGGCTCAACAGCGGCTTACTATCTGTCCAAATACCCAGATGTTGAAGTGACTGTCTTTGATGACGGCAAGGGGCAGGCAACCAAGGCAGCAGCTGGTATTATCAGTCCTTGGTTTTCCAAACGGCGCAACAAGGCTTGGTACAGGATGGCGCGTTTGGGCGCTGATTTTTATCAAGATTTAATTGCGGATTTGAAAGCAACTGGAATCCAGACAGACTTTTACCAACAGACAGGTGTCTATCTGCTGAAAAAAGATGAGAGCAAACTGCAGGAACTTTATGATTTGGCTGCTAATCGTCGTGAAGAGTCGCCCTTAATAGGGGACTTGAGTCTTCTCAGTCGTCAGGAAGCGCAAGAGAAATTTCCAGATTTGCAAGGCTTTGAGCGGCTTCTCTATGCTTCCGGCGGGGCTCGTGTGGAGGGAGCACTCTTAACGGAGACGCTTCTGAAAGCTAGTAAGACAAAACTAGTTGAGAAAAAGGTAAGCTTGACAGTAGAAGGAGAGCAAATTCTGGTGGATGGTCAGAGCTTTGACTGTGTTATTTTAGCTGTGGGAGCTTGGCTGGGAGAAATCTTGCAGCCACTGGGCTATAAGACAGATGTTCGACCGCAAAAGGGACAGTTGCGTGATTTCAAGCTGGCTGAAAAGACAGATGACTACCCTGTTGTGATGCCTGAGGGCGAGCTGGATATCATTCCCTTTCTGGCAGGCAAGATCAGCGTCGGTGCTAGCCATGAAAATGATCAGGGCTTTGATTTGACGGTAGATAAGAAAGTGCTGGATCAGTTGCAGCAAGAAGCGAAAACTTATTTGCCGAGGTTGGCTACTGCAGAGATTCTGGGTGAGCGCGTGGGAACGCGGGCTTATACCAGCGACTTTTCTCCTTTCTTTGGCGCTGTGCCAGACTTGCCGCATGTTTACGCTGTCAGTGGATTAGGCTCTTCTGGTCTGACAACTGGTCCACTCATCGGACGCCAATTGGCTCAGATGGCTTTAGGTGAAGCGGGGCTGCTGAATCCAGCTGACTATCTTATCGAACGGTATGTGAAGAAGATACTTAAGTAAAACAAATGATTATAATATCCCTCGTTTTACTTTTACTGGTAATATCAATATCAATCTCACTTATTCTATTTACTAGACACAAAAGTCGTTCTCAACATCCTCTTATTGCTCAAAATAATGGAGGAAATCAGGAACTAGCAAAGAATAACAAACATAAAATAGGTTTCGGTGTTTTGGGCTGTTTCCTATCTGGGGTGGTTATCGTTTGTTTCATGGCTCTTGTCTCTATGTTTCTGAATTTCATAGATATATGGGGGATTTTTGTACGAGTGCCGAAATATGAAATGGTACAGGCTGTTCAGCGCTCTTATAAGCAGAGTGGTTTTGAAGGAACGGTCAGAGTTTTAGATGCTAATAAAAACTATACCTCTTTTGCTGGTTATTTAATCAGTGCAGAGTATTCTGAGGAAATTGAGGGGCAAACGGTTAAGATCGGTGACCGAATTGAGTATTACACCTCTCGAGATGAGAAAAATGGAAAAACAGATATTGACCTACAGCTTGAAAAGGGAGACGCAATTTATCAAGCTTTCCCTAGTATCGCTTATAGGGGACTTGAGCTGAGTCCAGGTTATAGTGAAACTTTAGAGACTGTAAAAGATAGTTTTACAAAGGCAGATAAGAAGAAACTATATCTTGAATCCCTTGATTTTATGATAGATAAGGATGCGCCAAATATTGATGCATACGAGGCCCTTATAAAAAAGAATCGGGCAGAAGGCCAGCCTTTGCAGGGCTTGTACCCAATCCCTATTTCTGACATGTTGGAAAAAGAGGCTCTTGCCATTGAAATGAAGGTAATTTTGAACGTGGAGCAAGACGATGGATCTATCATTAGTATTGGCCAAGACCAGAAGAATGATGATAAAATCAAGCAGATTTTACAAGAGCAGCTAGACTTAACCAAGCTACCAAATGCACGCTATCTTATGGCCATTAGTGTCGGGAAACATAGCAAGTATTTTGGATTTGGTAAATATGAAGTCATTGTTCAAAATCATCAGATAGTTCGATTTTCTATCCAAAATAAACAATATTAAGTTGGAATAATTTTTTTGGAGCTTGTGTTCAATTACAGCTTGTGGTTGTGTAGGCATCTGAACGCGGTTTTCCTAGAGTTACTAGTTCCATGTAAAGAAGGTTTGATATGACAGAACATATTTTGAATTGGGTCAATATTTGTGTTAAAAAAGGTGATGAAATTTTACTGCTTAATCGCCAGCATGACAATTTTAAAGGGTGGATACAACCAGGCGGGAAGGTGGAGTTTCCAGAATCTTTTTTTGAAGCTGCAAGGCGCGAATTAAAAGAAGAAACAGGGTTGACTGCTCTAAACTTGGAATTGAAGGGGATTTCAGGCTTCACTAATCCGAGTAAAAAAGAACGGTATGTGTATTATGATTTTCTTTGTGCTGCCTTTGAGGGGCAAGTCAGGGGAAACGATCATGAAGGGGAGCCAAAATGGTGGAAGATTTCGGAACTTGGCCAAATAGATATGCAGGACGACATACGTGAACGTTTGCCCCTTTACTGGCGGAAAGGCTCTTTCGAGCGGATTCATTACTGGAATGAGGAAAAACATTGTATAGGCGAAACCAAGACGATTTTGTATGATTGATTTTAGAGGATAGGGAGAAGTTATGGACTGGTTACGGTCGCAGCCTCTGGTTATGCAGGCGTTCTTGGCTGGGCTTTTTACATGGGGATGTACTATTATTTAAAGAGAGTGAAAAGGATGACATCCGCTTTCAAAAATGGTAAAATAAAGGGAATACATTAAGAGAGGAAACTCATATGAAAGGTATTATTCTTGCAGGTGGTTCTGGTACTCGTTTGTATCCATTGACTCGCGCTGCGTCAAAACAGCTCATGCCGGTTTATGACAAACCCATGATCTATTATCCATTGTCAACTCTTATGCTGGCTGGTATCAAGGACATCTTGATTATCTCCACTCCGACAGATCTTCCTCGTTTTGAGGATCTGCTGGGTGATGGCTCTGAGTTTGGCATCAAGCTCTCTTATGCTGAGCAGCCAAGTCCAGACGGATTGGCACAAGCCTTTATCATTGGGGCTGATTTTATTGGAGATGACAATGTAGCGCTGATTCTTGGGGATAATATTTACCATGGACCAGGTCTGAGTAAAATGCTCCAAAATGCTGCTGCCAAGGAAACAGGAGCAACTGTCTTTGGCTACCATGTCAAGGACCCAGAACGTTTTGGTGTTGTAGAATTTGATGAGAATATGAATGCTATCTCCATCGAAGAAAAACCAGAACAGCCGCGATCTAACTATGCAGTTACAGGACTGTATTTCTACGATAACGATGTTGTAGAAATTGCCAAGAACATCAAGCCAAGTCCTCGCGGAGAATTGGAAATCACTGATGTTAACAAGGCTTACTTGGATCGTGGTGACTTGTCTGTTGAGCTCATGGGACGTGGTTTTGCTTGGTTGGATACAGGAACCCACGAAAGTCTCCTAGAGGCAGCACAATATATCGAAACAGTTCAGCGTATGCAGAACGTTCAGGTGGCAAATCTAGAAGAAATTGCCTATCGTATGGGCTATATCACTAAAGATCAAGTGCACGAATTGGCGCAGCCGTTGAAGAAGAATGAATACGGACAATACTTGCTCCGTTTGATTGGAGAAGCATAAGAAGATGACAGAACAATTTTTTGATAAGGAATTGGCAGCGCGTGAGGTTCCCGGAATCCCTGGAATGTTAGAATTTGATATTCCCGTGCGTGGGGACAACCGAGGCTGGTTTAAGGAAAATTTCCAAAAGGAAAAAATGCTGCCGCTGGGCTTTCCTGAAAGCTTCTTTGCAGAAGGAAAACTGCAAAATAATGTCAGCTTTTCTCGTAAAAATGTCCTGCGTGGCCTTCATGCTGAGCCTTGGGACAAGTACATTTCTGTTGCAGATGACGGCAAGGTACTGGGGTCTTGGGTCGACTTACGTGAGGGTGAGACCTTTGGCAATACCTACCAGACAGTAATCGATGCCAGCAAGGGAATTTTTGTGCCACGTGGTGTAGCCAACGGCTTCCAAGTCCTTTCTGATACCGTGTCCTATAGCTATCTGGTAAATGACTACTGGGCTCTGGAACTCAAACCTAAGTATGCCTTTGTCAACTATGCAGACCCAGCTTTAGGCATCCAGTGGGAAAACCTAGAAGCAGCAGAAGTCTCAGAAGCAGACAAGAACCATCCACTACTTAAGGATGTCAAACCACTAAGAAAAGAAGATTTGTAAGAAGAGTGAATGTTTATTTTTATCATTTCCCTCTTTAACTTTTTGAGAATTCTATTTTCTGCTTTTTTAATTGCTGTTGCTCTTTTAATGTTGCAAAAATTATTCCTGATTCTAATTTCATTTTGGAGACAAGAAAATCAATGACTGAATACAAAAAAATTATCGTGACAGGTGGAGCTGGTTTTATCGGTTCTAACTTTGTCCACTATGTTTATAATAACTTTCCAGATGTTCATGTGACAGTGCTGGATAAGCTGACTTACGCGGGGAACCGTGCTAATATTGAGGAAATTCTAGGCGACCGCGTTGAGTTGGTTGTTGGAGATATTGCTGATGCAGCCTTGGTAGATAAGCTTGCTTCTGAAGCGGATGCTATCGTTCACTATGCGGCAGAAAGTCACAATGACAACTCGCTCAATGACCCGAGTCCATTCATCCACACTAACTTTATCGGAACTTACACACTATTAGAAGCGGCTCGTAAGTACGATATTCGTTTCCACCATGTGTCGACTGACGAAGTCTATGGCGACCTGCCTCTGCGTGAAGATTTGCCAGGTCATGGAGAAGGTCCAGGTGAGAAATTTACAGCTGAAACTAAGTACAATCCAAGTTCGCCTTACTCCTCAACCAAGGCAGCTTCAGACTTGATCGTCAAAGCTTGGGTGCGCTCTTTTGGTGTCAAAGCGACTATTTCGAACTGTTCAAACAACTATGGTCCTTACCAGCACATCGAGAAGTTCATTCCACGCCAAATCACCAATATCTTGAGCGGCATCAAGCCAAAACTTTACGGTGAAGGTAAAAACGTTCGTGACTGGATTCATACTAATGACCATTCATCAGGCGTTTGGACAATTCTGACCAAGGGCCAAATCGGTGAAACTTACTTGATTGGTGCTGATGGTGAGAAGAACAACAAGGAAGTGCTGGAGCTGATTCTCAAGGAAATGGGGCAACCTGCTGACGCTTATGACCATGTGACGGATCGTGCCGGCCACGATCTTCGCTATGCCATTGATGCCAGCAAGCTCCGCGATGAGCTTGGATGGAAGCCAGAATTCACCAACTTTGAAGCGGGTCTCAAAGAGACCATCAAGTGGTATACAGACAACCAAGACTGGTGGAAATCTGAAAAAGAAGCAGTCGAAGCTAACTATGCTAAGACGCAACAAGTGATTAAGTAAGAATAGACTATCTATGTTAAGCCTTTTTATACAGGCAATATACGACTAAGAGGCTGGGATTATTTATCCCAGCCTTTTCTCACAGGATTGTTAGCCTTTTAATCTCTTTGTTACAGAAAATGATGTAAAAATAGTGTAAAATGAGATAAATCCTTTTTGTGTTTTCAGCTAAGGATATTTCTCAAAGTAAAGGAAGACAAAAATGAAATTGATCAAAAGATTGGTAGGAATTGTCTTGGTGCTGTTGCTTGCAGCAGTGCTATTTCTGGTTCCTTCTTCTATCAATCCGAATGAACAACTAAAAAATGTTCAAGCTAATACTTCGTGGGAAAGTATGATTGAGCCGACTTTGAACAATGCTAATGTAACGGCTCAGGGAGTCAGCACAGAAGTCTCTCTAAACAGTGTCCAGCTTAATCAGCTTCTCAAGTCTTCGCTGACTGATAGCGAGAATCAGGAGCTGCTGAACAGTGCTTACAGCATTGAAGGCAATAAGCTGCGCATCCAGTATCCGGTTAAGCTATTTTTTATTGATAGTAAGCTAGATCTAGAGGTAGATGTGACGGTGAAGGGGAGTGCCTTGTACATCACAATTGATAGCGCCAAGCTAGGCATCCTTCCTATCCCTAAATCCTGGGTGACTGGCATGCTGAAGCAGCAACTGCAGACCTCTAATTCGACTATCACGACGGAGGGAGATAGTTTCCTTCTACCTCTGCCGCAGAGTCCATTCAGCATTGACAAAATCAGCCTGCAGAATGGAGTTGCTAAAATCCAGATCAGTATGGCTTATAGAATTCAATGATTTTAAAATCTAATTTAATCCAAATTTCTAGATTGAAGAAAAGATCTATTTTAGATGATGCTCTTCAATCTTTTTTATATTTAAGAAAATTGATCGAATAGAGCATGATGAAAACACCATATTTTGTAACTTTGTAGGTATCAATTAGGAATATTAAAAAATTCTGACAATTCTTCGGAATTATGCTAAAATGAAGAAAAGGAGGGAAAACGATGAAATTTTACTCAATAGATCCAAATGTTGATGTGGTTGAAACTCCGGTCGAAGAGCAAGGACGTCTCATCCGACATTTGCACCTTGCTAAAGGAAAACAAATCCCTGAACATAGCGCAGATGCTCTTGTTACAGTTGTCTGTCTAGAAGGGAAGGTGGATTTTACTGCCTTGGGAGAAACTGTACAATTGATACCGGGAAGTTTTCTGACAATGGAGCCGAATGAACTTCATAGTTTATATGGTGTGGAAGAGAGCCATGTTTTAGTGATTCAGCAGTTGCTTTATCCGTGATCTACTCGAACAGAAGCTCTTTCAACATTAACTCAAGGAATTTTTTTATTTCTTGAGTTTTTTTATTCTTTTGTCCAAGAGGGCTTTGTCGCTAATTTTATGCTATAATAAATACTATGCAAACTAAACCAACTTCTGCCTATGTGCATATTCCTTTTTGTACTCAGATTTGTTATTACTGCGATTTTTCCAAGGTTTTTATCAAAAATCAGCCGGTAGATAGTTATCTGGAGCATTTGATTGAGGAATATCATTCTTACGACATCAAAAAGCTTCGTACCCTCTATATCGGTGGTGGGACTCCGACGGCTCTATCGGCGCCTCAGTTGGCTTTTTTGCTGGAAAAGCTGACGGACAAGCTGGACTTGTCTTATCTTGAGGAGCTGACCATTGAAGCCAATCCTGGGGACTTGGATCAGGAGAAGATTGCTGTACTTAAAGACTCGCCTGTCAATCGGGTTTCGCTGGGAGTACAGACCTTCAATGACCGCATGCTCAAGCAGATTGGCCGCAGTCACTTAGAAAAGGACATCTATGAGAATATTGCCAATCTCAAAAAAGCGGGTTTTGACAATATCTCTATTGACCTGATTTATGCCCTGCCCAAGCAGACCATGGAGGATGTGAAAACCAATGTAGCCAAGGCCATTGCCTTAGACATTCCCCACATGAGTTTGTACAGTTTGATTTTGGAAAATCATACGGTCTTTATGAATCGAATGCGGCGTGGGAAGCTGCCTCTGCCCAAGGAAGATTTGGAAGCAGAGATGTTTGAATACATTATAGCTGAGCTAGAAAAGGCGGGCTTTGAGCATTATGAGATTTCAAACTTTTCCAAGCCAGGATTTGAGAGCCGCCACAATCTCATGTACTGGGATAATGCGGAATATTATGGTATTGGAGCGGGAGCGTCTGGCTATGTCGATGGTGTACGCTATAAAAATCACGGCCCCATTCGTCATTATCTGCAGGCGGTGGAAGCGGGCAATGCCCGTGTGCAGGAAGAAGTGCTGACGCTGCATGAAAAGATGGAAGAAGAGATGTTTCTAGGACTGCGGAAGAAATCAGGTGTTTCCAAAAAGCGCTTCGAGGAAAAATTCGGTCTTTCCTTTGAAGACCAGTACGGTTCTGTCGTGTCTGAACTGACTGAGCAGGACTTGCTAGTGCCGGACAGAGACATCGTGCGAATGACCAAACAAGGTCTCTTTTTAGGCGATACGGTTGCTGAGAAATTTATATTGGAGTAAATTATGGGCTTAACTTATCAAATGAAAATGAAAATTCCTTTTGATATGGCGGATATGAATGGCCATATCAAGCTACCGGATGTCATCTTGCTGTCCTTGCAAGTATCAGGCATGCAGTCGATTGAGCTCGGCGTCAGCGACAAGGACATGCTGGAGCAGTATAATCTAGTCTGGATTATCACGGACTATGATATCGATGTTACTCGTCTTCCTCGCTTTGCAGAGGAAATCACCATTGAGACAGAGTCCTTGACCTACAATCGGCTCTTTTGCTACCGTCGATTCACGATTTTTGATGAAGCGGGTGAGGCTATTATCCAGATGATGGCAACCTTTGTCCTTATGGATCGGGATAGCCGCAAGGTTCATGCAGTTGAACCTGAAATTGTTGCACCTTATCAGTCGGAATTTTCTAAGAAATTACTGCGTGGCCCTAAATATCCGAACTTAGAAGATCCTGTCAGCAAGGACTACCATGTGCGTTTTTACGACTTGGATATGAACGGACATGTCAATAATAGCAAGTATCTGGACTGGATTTTTGAGGTCATGGGAGCAGATTTCCTTACCCAGCATATTCCTCAGAAAATCAACCTGAAGTATGTCAAGGAAGTCCGACCGGGCGGCATGATTGCCTCTAGCTATGACCTAGAAGGCCTGCAGAGCACTCACCAGATTTCCAGTGACGGCGAAGTCAATGCGCAAGCTATAATCACTTGGCAAGAGATTGAAAAAGATTAGAAAGTAATGTATGACTTATAAAGGATATTTGATTGATTTAGATGGGACGATTTATAAGGGAAAGAGCCGAATTCCGGCTGGCGAAGCCTTTGTACACGAGTTGCAGAAGCGCAAGATTCCCTATCTTTTCGTGACCAATAACACCACGCGCACGCCAGAAATGGTTCAAACCATGCTAGCTGAGAATTTCAATATTGAGACGCCGCTTGAGACTATTTACACAGCAACTCTAGCTACTATTGACTATATGCAGGAGAGAAATCTTGGCAAGAAAGTCTATGTTATCGGAGATGTCGGGCTTAAACATGCTATTGAAGAAGCTGGATATATAGAGGACGCAGAAAATCCAGACTATGTAGTAGTGGGGCTGGACTGGGAAGTGGACTATGAGAAGCTGACAGTAGCGACTTTGGCTATTCAAAAGGGTGCCCACTTTATTGGGACCAATCCCGATCTCAATATTCCGACTGAGCGAGGACTGCAGCCGGGAGCGGGTGCTATCAATGCTCTCTTGGAAGCCGCTACTCGTGTTGAGCCGACCTTTATCGGCAAGCCCAATGCCATCATCATGGAAAAAGCCATAGAGCATCTAGGGATGGCGCGTGAGAATGTGGTTATGGTGGGTGATAACTACCTGACAGATATTCGAGCGGGAATCGATAATGGCATTCCTACTCTCTTGGTTACGACGGGCTTTACCCTGCCAGAAGAGGTGCCAAATCTGCCGATTCAACCAACACATGTCTTGTCTAGCCTAGCGGAGTGGGACTTCGATGCGTGATAAGTTGAGATTTTCAGCCAGTGTCCTGTGCTTGTTGGCAGCAGCTATCTTGCTGACCATTTATCTGGCTTGGTTATTTTACCCGCTGGAAATTTCCTATTTCGCTTTGCCCGATAAGGTTCATTTGAAAGCAGAGACCATCCAGTATAATTTCAACATTTTGATGAATTACCTGACCAATCCTTTTAGTCAGAAGTTGGCGATGCCTGATTTTCGCTCGTCGGCAGCCGGTCTGCATCATTTTCAGGCAGTCAAGTATCTTTTCCACTTGGCGCAGGCTGTCTTTCTCCTAACCTTGCCGGCTTTGATTTTCTTTATCAAAAAAGTGGTTAAAAAGGGATTTCTAGCTCTTTATCAGAGAAGTCTGTTTATCTTGAGCGTATTGCCCTTCGTCATGATTTGCTTGGCTGGCTTGATTGGTTTTAACAGCTTTTTTACGCTCTTTCATCAAGTGCTTTTTGTGGGAGACAATACATGGTTGTTTGATCCAGCCAAGGATCCGGTTATCTGGATTTTGCCAGAAGAATTTTTCATGCACACCTTTATTCTTTTTGCTCTTCTTTATGAGGGAATCTTTTTAAGTTTGTATTTTTTCAGTAGAAAGACTCGTAGCTAATAATAACAAAGGAGAATTTATGAATACGTTACCTGAGCCTTTAAATCCCAAGAAAGATTTGGGGAGATTTTCAGCGAGCTGCTTCACTTATTCTATCGTGATGCTAGTGGTTGTAATACTTTATACTGTCTTTTCCTATTTATTTGTTCTTTTTCAGCAGGGTTTTGATATAGGTAAGACTGAGGAATTTGTAAAAAGTTTTATGGATAAAGATGGCGGTTCCTACATTATCGCTTCTTGTGTGGGAGTGCTTATTTTCACGATTTTCAGGGGCAAGCAGCTTTTCACGCGAGATTTGCGCAAGAAAAATAAAAAAATGACAGCCAAAGTCTTCTTCTTCATGATTTGTTTCTTGTTTTTCTCTCAGCTATTTAGCACTTTGACTAGTCAGATCATGAATGCTATTTTGTCTCTCTTTGGTTTGGATCTTTCTGAAATTTTATCCCAAGATTTTAGCTCTCATTCAATCACCATGTTTATCTATACAACAATCATGGCACCGATTACAGAAGAGATTATTTTTCGGGGAGCAGGATTGCGGGCTTTGGAAAAGCACGGAAAAGTATTTGCCATTGTCATGACGGCTCTCCTTTTTGGACTGTTTCATGAAAATCTCTATCAGCTTTATTTTGCTGCTATGATTGGTCTGGGATTTGGTTACATCGCTTTTGAATATTCCATTTTCTGGGTGATCTTCTTCCATATTTTCAATAATTTGGTCATCGCAGAAGGACTTGATTTTCTGACCAACTATATCCCAGAAAGCATCGTGAATCTCATAAATTATGGATTGATGACTGCAGGAACAACGGTAGTATTGATTGTACTCATCTTAAATAGGTCGAAAATTAAAGCTTATATAGCTGAAAATAGATCTCAGCCGGGAACATATAAGCAAGCTCTTAAATCAGTCTGGTTCTGGGTATTTTCAATCTTATGTGTGCTTGCTGCCTTTTTACCGATCCTTCTTGTCTATATCACTACAAGATAATAAAGGAATTGAGAGTGGGACAGAAATCGGTAATTCGTTAGAATTCGATTTCGTCGTCCCACCTCCGCACAGTTGAGTAGGGCTGTAAAAGCTGATGAAATCAGCGTAGTAGAGTCCACTCAACCACTGCGTCTTGCTCGACAATCCAAAGACAATTGAGAGGCTAGGACTTTTGTCCCAGCCTCTTCTATATTCAAACAAATGATTTATTTTGATAGAAAATGATAGAAAATGCTTGACTTTGAAATTTAATCTTGTATAATAGAACTGTAATCGATTGCAGAGGAGGTATTCTATGCTGAAGTCGAAAAGAAAGCAGCTGATTCTCGAAAAAGTTACCAAAGATAAATTTGTATCTTTAGAGTATCTAGTACAAGCTTTAAACACTTCAGAATCAACTGTTAGAAGAGATTTGGATGAGCTTGAAAGCGAGCGGAAGTTGAGGCGTGTGCATGGTGGTGCCGAGAGTCTTCACTTTTTGCAGGAGGAAGAAAGCAATCAAGAAAAATCTATCAAAAACATTCAAGAAAAAACCAGGATCGCTCAAAAAGCAGCCAGCTTGATTCAAGAATACGATGTCATTTTTATTGATGCGGGGACGACCAATGAACTCTTAGTTAATGAATTGCATGATCCAAGCGTGACAGTGGTGACCAACTCTATCCACCATGCGACTAAGCTGGTGGAGCGCAACATTCCCACTGTGATTATTGGCGGTGTCGTGAAACGGTCGACAGATGCCAGTATCGGCGGTGTCGCTCTAAATCAAATCGGACAGCTGAATTTTGACAAGGCTTTTATCGGAATGAATGGAATTGACAGTGGATTTTTCACAACTCCAGACATGGAAGAAGGAGCAGTGAAACGCGCTATTCTTGAAAATGCTAAGAGAACTTATGTTTTGGCTGATGCCTCAAAGTTGGGCAATACATCTTTTGCAAAAGTGGCCCCAATATCGCGCGCAAGGCTTATTACAAACCAAACTGAATCTGAAGTGATTCAAAAGATTAAAGAAAAAACGGAGGTAATAGAAGCATGATTTATACAGTCACACTCAATCCATCCATTGACTATATCGTTCGCTTGGACCAAGTTCAAGTCGGTAGTGTCAATCGTATGGACAGTGATGATAAGTTTGCTGGTGGGAAAGGGATCAATGTCAGTCGTGTCTTGAAACGCTTGGATATTCCAAATACAGCGACTGGATTTATCGGTGGCTTTACTGGTAAATTTATCACAGATACCTTGGCAAAAGAAGAAATCGAAACTCGTTTTGTTCAAGTGGCAGAAGATACTCGTATCAATGTTAAAATCAAAGCAGACCAAGAAACGGAAATCAACGGAACGGGTCCAAATGTCGAAGCTACTCAATTGGAAGAGTTAAAATCGATTTTAGCAAATTTGACAGCAGAAGACACAGTTGTATTTGCTGGTTCAAGCGCCAAGAATCTAGGAAATGTCATCTACAAGGAGCTGATTGCCTTGACGCGCCAGACAGGGGCACAAGTGGTTTGTGACTTTGAAGGACAGACCTTGATTGATAGTTTGGACTACCAGCCACTTTTGGTCAAGCCAAATAATCACGAACTAGGAGCTATCTTTGGAGTGAAACTCGAAAGTTTAGATGAAATCGAGAAATACGCACGTGAGTTGCTGGCTAAGGGTGCTCAGCATGTCATCATCTCTATGGCAGGGGACGGTGCCCTTTTGGTAACATCTGAGGGAGCTTACTTCGCTAAACCAATCAAAGGAACAGTGAAAAATTCAGTAGGAGCTGGCGACTCTATGGTTGCCGGATTTACAGGTGAGTTTGTCAAATCCAAAGATGCAGTAGAAGCCTTCAAATGGGGAGTGGCTTGTGGAACAGCAACCACCTTCTCGGATGACTTGGCAACAGCGGAATTTATCAAAGAAACATATGAAAAAGTTGAGGTAGAAAAACGATGAAAATTCAAGACCTATTGAGAAAAGATGTCATGTTGCTGGATTTGCAGGCAACTGAAAAAACAGCTGTCATTGAAGAGATGATTAAAAGCTTGGTCGATCACGGTTATGTGACAGATTTTGAAACATTTAAAGAAGGCATTTTGGCGCGTGAAGCCTTGACTTCAACTGGTTTGGGTGAGGGGATTGCTATGCCCCATAGCAAAAACTCTGCTGTCAAAGAAGCGACAGTTCTCTTTGCTAAGTCAAACAAGGGTGTTGACTATGAAAGTTTGGATGGTCAGCCAACTGATCTCTTCTTCATGATTGCAGCTCCAGAAGGTGCCAATGATACTCATTTGGCAGCCTTGGCAGAATTGTCTCAATACTTGATGAAAGACGGTTTTGCTGACAAATTGCGCAAAGTATCTTCACCAGACGAAGTTATCGCTCTTTTTGACCAAGCGTCTGAAAAGGCAGCTGAACCAGCAACTATTGCTCCTGCAACTGAGGGAGGAGACTTCCTCGTAGCTGTTACAGCTTGTACAACAGGAATTGCTCACACTTACATGGCCCAAGAAGCTCTTCAAAAAGTGGCTGCTGAAATGGGCGTTGGTATCAAGGTTGAAACTAATGGTGCTAGCGGTGTTGGCAACAAACTGACAGCAGAAGACATCAAAAAAGCTAAAGCAGTCATCATCGCAGCAGACAAGGCTGTTGAAATGGATCGTTTTGATGGCAAACCTTTAATCAGTCGCCCAGTTGCAGACGGCATCCGCAAGACAGAAGAATTGATCAATCTGGCTCTTTCTGGCAATGCCGAAGTCTACAAGGCTGCTAATGGTGGCGCTGCAGTAGCTAGCAGCAATGAAAAACTTAGCTTGGGTGGAGCTTTTTACAAGCACTTGATGAGCGGTGTTTCTCAAATGTTACCATTCGTTATTGGCGGCGGAATCATGATTGCCATTGCCTTCTTGTTGGATCAGATCTTAGGTGTGCCAAAGGATCAGCTTTCTAATCTGGGAAGCTATCATGAAATTGCAGCTCAATTTAAGGCAATTGGTGGTGCAGCCTTTGGCTTCATGTTGCCAGTATTGGCTGGTTATATCGCTTATTCAATCGCTGAAAAGCCTGGTTTGGTTTCTGGTTTCGTAGCCGGTGCAATTGCTAGCAGTGGCGCATCATTTGGTGGTGTTGCCTATGCTGCAGGTGGTGAGAAGACACTCTCTCTAGCGGGTGTATCATCTGGTTTCCTTGGAGCTCTGGTCGGTGGATTCTTAGCTGGTGGTGTGATTTTAGCCCTTCGCAAATTACTTGCAGGTCTGCCTCGCTCACTTGAAGGTATTCGCTCAATCTTGCTCTTGCCACTTCTTGGTGTTCTTGTGACTGGATTCCTTATGCTGGCAGTCAATATCCCTATGTCAGCAATCAATACAGCCCTCAACGATTTCTTGGCAAGTCTGAGCGGAAGCTCTGCGGTTCTTCTCGGTCTCTTAGTCGGTGGTATGATGGCGGTCGATATGGGTGGACCTGTGAACAAAGCAGCCTATGTATTTGGTACAAGTACGCTGGCAAGCACTGTCTCAACTGGTGGTTCTCCAGTCATGGCAGCGGTTATGGCAGCCGGAATGGTTCCACCGCTTGCAGTATTCGTGGCAACTCTGCTTTTCAAAGATAAATTTACTACCGAAGAACGTGATTCAGGTTTGACAAATATCGTTATGGGTCTTTCTTTCATCACAGAAGGTGCGATTCCATTTGGAGCTGCTGACCCAGCCCGTGCAATCCCAAGCTTTATCGTAGGTTCAGCTCTTACAGGTGCACTTGTCGGTCTATCTGGCATCAAACTTATGGCTCCTCACGGAGGAATCTTCGTCATCGGTTTGACTAACAACCCAATCCTTTACCTTGTGTATGTCTTGATTGGTGCAGTTGTCAGCGGTATTCTTTTCGGATATTTGCGTAAACCACTGGAAAAATAAAACATATGCGAAAGAATCTTGATGGTTTGTCAAGGTTCTTTTTGCATCTTCTAGAATCTTGATAGGCAGAGGTCTCATTGTTAGGTGAAATAAAAGGAAATGAAATCTTGATAAAAACTTTACTTACAGAAATAAAATAAGAAGCGTTCTTTGGATTAATATCTATACCATGTTTTGAAAATAATTTCGAGAATTGAATTTGTTACCAAAGAGAATCTAAAATCTGATTTTAGTAAATATAGCAAGTTGTTCCGAATATTAGATCATATTTGACAAATTCCCTTGATATTGATATAATATAATCAAAATTTATTAAAGGAGAATATTTATGAAAAATAGGAAGCGTTCTTTATTTTGGAAATGCAAATCCGTTTTATTTTCAGTTGCCCTAGCATCTGTATTCACAACGGTTACACAAGCTGATGCTGATGAGGTAAATAAGCCAAGTCAAGCTGCTAATGAGCTAGCTCAAGTAAGCTCAAATGAACTTGCTGCTAAAACAACTCAGGCTAATCAACAACTTTCTGAGACAGCCAAAGAGATTCAAGAAAAGGTTAGTACTCCAGTGGTGCCAATCGATAAGGCTAAAACTGGTGATGTAGTGAAAGTATCTACTACTTCTACTGATGTCAAAGTGGATACGAAAGAAAATGAAGCTGGTACAGAAGCTGTTGCTAAAGCAGAGGTTTCTGTGAGTGTTGAGACAACTAGTGTAGCTGCTAAAGGAACTGCTGTTGGAGAAAAAGCGCCAGTTGCTACATCAAAGACAGTTATCGATCATGTTGATACGGATGAGTATGTAGCTGATGTTACTCAGACCATCAAGAAGACAACATTTGAAAAAGTGATGAAAGAAGCAGATGTGACAATTACGAAGCAATCGTCTGGTTCTGCTGACATCGTTTTTACTATTGATAAGTCAGGTTCAATGGGTTCATCTATTCAGAATGTTATGCAAAATATTGAGGCTTTTGTCCGTGATTTGGCTAGTAAAAAGGTTGATGCTCGTCTTGGCTTAATCGCGTATGAGTCTGCTAAGGATGTTCAATATTTCGATTTTAATGGGTCTAAATTCACTAAGAATGTAGAAGAGTATATTAAGGCTCTTAGATCTATTCAAACAGGCGGTGGAACAGAAGAGCCTACAGCCCCTCTTCATCATATTGCAACTTCAAAAGATTACGATTGGTCTACAGCTTCTAATAATCGTCGTTTTGCTTTCTTGATTACTGATGAAAGTATTGATTTCAGTACTCCAGGTATTCCAACAGTAGAAGAAACTCTGAAAGCTCTTAAAGCGGCTGATATTTCCCTATCGGTTGTGGGTGTAACATACGAAAAAACGACTTTTAAACCTCTAGTTGAAGGAACAAAAGGTCTTTACCTTGATATCCGTCAAGAATTTTCTAGTCTTTTAAATCGTGATTTTACAAATCATGTTGTTAAGACTGTCCAAGAAGGACGTGTTTACCGCATTGTGACAGAGAAATATGACTTCTTGGCAGAAGCACATGTCGTACTTAAGCAAAAAGCTCCAGCTCCTACAGTAGCGAAACCTATTGGAAATACGAAGCCAGTTTATCATACTACATCAATTTCTAATAAGGTGGCTGAATTACCAAAGACTGGGGATCAAGTTTCTTCAGGCTTGGCTGTAGTTGGAGTAGCGTTAGTGGCAGTAGCTTCAGGATTGACTGTTAGTGCTAAGAAAAAAGACTAATAGAGTCATGGATAAAGTAAGTTTTACTTGCTTTTCGAAAGTGATATAAGTCATGTAAGAAGAAGCCTTGGTTTTGTACAATACAGAACTAAGGCTTTTTGCTTCTTTGTTAACTTGTAGCTGGGTGATGTTAGTTAACATTGATTTCTTTATTGATCAATACATAGGAAAGGATGGGCGATAAAAACGTTTATTGCTTAGTTTTTGACTATCTTGTTAGATGAGTTTCCAGCATCGTTTTATTGTCTTGTAATCGCGAGATTTTTGATCAAATTGTTTCATGATTTGGATGTGAAGGCAGTCCATAGTCTGATTTAGGTGTTGTACATGTGAAAGCGATCGAGGACAATTTAAGCAGAAAGAAGGAGATCCTTAGCTATGTTGTAGTATATCCATGGCAATAACTATAAGTCCGTTTCGAACCAGTCTGGAATAGCGCCAAAAGCAATTACAAGTAGTTACTTGAGCACATCCATCTAAGGTAGTTATAATCTTTCTTGAATTGAAATCTTGCGCAATAAAACTTATTTAAAAATGCTAAATTAAAGATTTGCTTATACTTGTGCAATGTTAGGAGAAGTTTTTTATCTATTTGTTGGGTAGGCTCCTTTTTTACATAGAAACTTTTCTTAAATTATGTTATAATGGACTATCGTATATTTTTAGGAGAATAGTAATGGAATTACAACGTGAACAAGAATTTGTCAGCCAGTATCATTTTGATGCACGCAATTTTGAATGGGAAAAAGAGAATGGAACACCGGAAACAAAAGTTGACGTGAATTTTCAGCTGATTGAAAGAAATGAAGAAAAGAATTCAACATCCATGATTGTGATTTTGACTTTCATGATTGTGTTTGATCGTTTTGTGATCAGTGGAACGATTACGCAGACAAATCATATTCAAGGACGTTTGGTAGAGGAACCTAGTGAGTTTGAGCATGAAGAAGTGGAAGAATTAGCGCGTCCTTGCTTGACCATGCTCAATCGTTTGACTTATGAAGTGACTGAAATTGCGCTAGATTTACCAGGTATTAATTTGGAGTTCTAATGATGAAATTAGCGGTTATAACGGATTCGTCCGCTTTTTTACCAGATAGCCTTCGTGGAAATGACCATCTTTTTGTGCTCGATATTCCAGTAGTGATTGCTGGAGAGACTTATGTGGAAGGAAAAAATCTGACAGCCAGTGAGTTTTATGAAAAAATGGCTGCTGCAGATGAATTGCCAAAGACAAGCCAGCCTAGTGTGGCAGAGTTGGAGGAGACGTTGACGCGCCTTGCCAGCGAGGATTACACGCATGTACTAGGGCTCTTTTTATCCAGTGGGATTTCAGGATTTTATCAAAATATCCAGTATCTCAAGGACGAGTTTCCTGATTTGAAAATCGCCTTTCCTGATTCAAAAATCACCAGTGTTCCGCTGGGGATCATGGTTGAAAATGCTTTGACTTGGGTCTCGGAAGGGCAGGATTTTGAGATGATTTTGACCAAGATTCAGCAGCAAATCGATGGAACCAGTGCTTTTATCATGGTTGACGATCTCAATCATCTGGTTAAAGGTGGTCGTTTGTCCAATGGCGCAGCTATTTTAGGAAATCTCCTAAGTATCAAGCCGATTCTGTATTTTAACGATGCAGGTGTCATTGAAGTCTTTGAAAAGATTCGGACAGAAAAGAAAGCGATTAAGAGATTGATTGAAGTAGTGGAGGAAAAAACTGCCTCTGCTTCTTATCAGGTCATGGTGATTCATGGGAATGCTGAAGAGAAGGCGGAAAGCTTACGCCAGCAGCTGATAGAGGCTAGTATAGCGAACGATATTCCTCTTGCTACCTTTGGTAGTGTGATTGGAACTCACTTGGGCGAGGGTAGTGTCGCTTTAGCCTACATTCCGCTGGTCTAGAGTTTTGCAGGGCGGTTAGTCAAGAATAGAGAGAGGTTCTAGATGAGTATAAAAGTCATTATTGCTGGTTTCAAGGGAAAGATGGGACAAGCAGCCTATAAAATGGTAACAGAAGATCCTGAGTTGGTATTGGCCGGTCTACTAGATCCTTTTACAGATGAAAAGGAAGTAGCGGGAGTTCCAGTTTTCAATACTAAAGAAGAACTAGCTAGTCTTCAGGCGGATGTCTGGATTGACTTTACGACCCCCAAAGTGGCTTATGAAAATACTCGCTTTGCTCTTGAGAATGGCTTTGCTCCGGTGGTCGGAACGACTGGTTTCACGTCTGAGCAGATTGAAGACTTGACCCAACTATCGCGTCAAAAGAGTCTTGGTGGATTGATTGCCCCGAATTTTGCTCTGGGAGCCGTTTTGCTGATGCAGTTTGCAGCCCAAGCAGCCAAGTATTTTCCAGATGTGGAAATTATTGAACTGCATCATGATAACAAAAGAGATGCACCGAGCGGTACGGCTATCAAGACAGCTGAATTAATCAGTCAAGTTCGGACGAGCAAGCAGCAGGGAGCGGCTGATGAGGAAGAATCGTTGGCTGGTGCCCGTGGGGCAGCCTTTGACGGCATGCGGATTCACTCAGTGCGTTTGCCTGGCTTGGTGGCCCATCAGGAAGTTATCTTTGGTAGTCAAGGAGAGGGGCTGACTTTGCGGCATGACTCCTATGACCGGGTTTCCTTTATGACTGGGGTAAATCTGGGTATCAAAGAGGTAGTGAAGCGCTCTGAATTGGTCTATGGATTGGAACATTTACTATGAGATTAGAGAAGATGCCTTCTGAGTTTCAGGAGGCTTTGCCAGTATTAGAGAAGATTAAAGAGGCCGGTTTTGAGGCTTATTTTGTCGGCGGTTCTGTACGAGATGCTCTGTTGAATCGGCCCATTCACGATGTGGATATTGCCAGCTCGGCCTATCCTGAGGAAATCAAAACAATCTTTCCTCGGACAGTTGATGTCGGCATTGAGCATGGAACAGTGCTGGTCTTGGAAGGCCAGGGAGAATACGAGATAACGACCTTTCGGACCGAGGATGTCTATGTGGACTACCGCAGGCCTAGTCAGGTCTCTTTTGTGCGCTCTTTGGAAGAAGACTTGAAGCGCAGGGATTTTACAATCAATTCTCTTGCTTTAGACCAAGAGGGAGAGATTGTGGACCTCTTTAACGGTTTGGCAGATATGAAAAATCGTACTCTGCGGGCAGTCGGAGTAGCTGCAGAGCGTTTCAATGAAGATGCCCTTCGCATCATGCGGGGCTTCCGTTTTCAGGCTGGTTTAGACTTTGATTTGGAAGACTTGACCTTTCAGGCTATGGCAGATTGCGCGCCGCTTTTGGAGAAGATATCGGTAGAGCGGATTTTTATCGAGTTTGACAAGCTCTTGATGGCACCTTTCTGGCGAAAAGGTCTGGAGAGCCTGCTCAAAGCTGCTGCCTACGACTTTCTTCCTGATATGAAACATTCAGCAGAAGCTTTGCAGGAACTACTAGACGGTTTAGAAGAAGATTTTCAATTTTCTAGTTCTGAGCAGGCTTGGGCCGCACTTCTGCTGGCTTTGAAAGTAAAAGATATTCGGAAGTTTTTGAAACATTGGAAAACATCCAATGACTTTCAAAAGCGAGTGAATCAGCTGGTAGCTGTTTATGAGATTCGACAGGAACGGAGCCTTTCTAAGCGTGATTGCTATCAGTATGATTTGGATTTGATTCTGCAAGCTGAAAGTTTGAGACAGGCAGCAGGCTTGCCAGTTGAGTTTGAGGCTATTGAAGCGACACATGCTGCTCTGACCATTCATGATAAACATGAGATTGTGGTGACGGGTAGCCATTTGATCCGAGATTATGGCTTTAAACCCGGACCAGAATTGGGACAAATCCTGACTAAAATTGAATTGGCCATTGTTGACGGAGAATTGGCAAATAGCAAGGAAGAGATTATGAACTTTATTAAGGAGCAAGTTGGATGAGTGACTTTATCGTTGAAAAGCTGACCAAGTCTGTCGGGGATAAGACAGTCTTTCAAGAGATTTCTTTTATCATTCACGACTTAGATCGAATCGGACTGATTGGAGTCAATGGGACAGGAAAAACCACTCTTTTGGATGTCTTGTCTGGCAAATCAGGCTTTGATGGCGATGTATATCCTTTTTCAGCAAAATCTGACTATAAAATCTCTTATTTGACTCAGGAACCAGACTTCGATGAAGAGAAGACAGTCTTGGATACTGTTTTGTCCAGCGATTTGCGAGAAATGCAGCTCATTCGAGAATACGAACTGCTCATGGCAGCTTATGATGAAGCCAAGCAAGCTCGTCTAGACAAGGTCATGGCAGAAATGGATTCGCTGCATGCTTGGGAGATTGAAAGTCAGGTAAAAACCGTCCTATCCAAGCTCGGTATCTCAGATTTGGCAGCAAAAATCAGCCAGCTTTCTGGTGGTCTACGCCGGCGGGTGCAGTTGGCGCAGGTCCTACTTTCAGAAGCGGACTTGCTGTTGTTGGATGAGCCGACCAACCATCTGGATATTGATACGATTGAATGGCTGACAAATTTCCTGAAGAACTCAAAGAAGACGGTCCTCTTTATCACCCACGACCGCTATTTTTTGGACAATATTTCCACGCGGATTTTTGAATTGGACGGTGGAAACTTGATAGAGTATCAGGGCAACTATCAGGACTATGTCCGGCTCAAGGCTGAGCAGGATGAGCGCGATGCTGCCCTGCTCCACAAGAAACAGCAGCTTTACAAGCAGGAGTTATCTTGGATGCGCCGTCAGCCTCAGGCGCGAGCGACCAAGCAGCAGGCACGTATCAATCGTTTCCATGATCTTAAAAGTGATTTGGCTGGTCAGACCAATCAGACGGACTTAGAGATGAACTTTGAAACCAGTCGTATTGGGAAGAAGGTTATCGAGTTTCAGGATGTGGATTTTGCATACGGAGACAAGCAGATTTTGTCGCATTTCAATCTCCTGCTGCAAAATAAAGATCGACTGGGCATTGTCGGAGATAATGGAGTGGGTAAGTCTACTCTGCTTAACCTAATTGCTGGTCAGTTGCAGCCTCAGTCTGGTCAGGTCATAATTGGCGAGACAGTCCGAGTAGCTTATTTCTCTCAACAGATTGAAGGCTTGGATGAGTCCAAGCGGGTCATCAATTACTTGCAAGAAGTGGCGGAAGAGGTTAAGAGTGGTAGCGGGACGACATCCATTGCTGAGCTATTGGAGCAGTTTCTCTTTCCTCGCTCAAGCCACGGTACTTTGATTGAGAAGTTGTCTGGCGGTGAAAAGAAGCGGCTTTACCTGCTCAAGCTTTTACTAGAAAAGCCCAATGTCCTGCTTCTGGACGAGCCAACCAATGATTTGGATATCGCAACCTTGACGGTCTTAGAAAATTTCCTACAGAGCTTTGCAGGGCCAGTAATTACAGTTAGTCACGATCGCTATTTCCTCGATAAAGTAGCCAGCAAGATTTTAGCTTTTGAAGATGGACAGGTCAGAGAGTTCTTTGGCAACTACACGGACTATCTGGATGAGAAGGCTTTTAGACAATCCAGCGCAGCTATTTCCCAAAAGCAAGAAAAGGAAAAGTCCGTCAAGGCGCGGGAGCAGAAGAAGCGGATGAGCTACTTTGAAAAGCAAGAGTGGGAGACCATCGAGGCGGATATCGAGGAGCTGGAGACACGTATCGCCGCCATTGAGACGGAAATGGAGCAGAACGGCTCGGACTTTACCAAGCTATCGGAACTTCAGAAGGAGCTGGATGACAAGAATGAGCAGCTTCTTGAAAAGTATGAGCGCTATGAGTATCTGAGTGAGTTGGAGTAGGACAGTACGTAGTACATTAGTTGTGGATACAAGTTTGTGAGGGAGAATGATGGAAATACAGATTTATAGCAAGCCCAGTCAGGAAATCAAGGATCAGCTCTTTGAGCTGGTTCAAAACTGCCACGTTACAGATGGGACTTATCGTCTTCCTTATCTGGATAACGCCTATAATTTTGATGGAGCTATGCCAGCCTTTTTTCTGGCCAATCTAGATCATCAAACGGTTGGTTTTTTATCGGTATATGCGGATGAGCCGGGGCAAGCAGAGCTATCTGTCTATGTATTGCTTGACTATCGCAGACAGGGCATAGCGAGCGCTCTTTTGCAGGAATTTTCCAAAATTGCAGAGAAATACGATTTATCCCAAATCGAATACATCAGTGAAGTCAAGTTTTTAGCAGACCATCCGACCTTTGCTGAGAAGCTTGATTATGATTTGAAAGAAATGGAAATCTGGCTGGAGCAGGCGACGGGGACTTTCCCTCAAGAAGAAAAAGAAGGCGTGGAAGTTTTACTGGGTAGAAAAGAAATGGTTGCGGAGATTGCAGCTTTTCAGTCGCAGATTTTTGAAATGCCGATAGATACTGCGCTTCACTATGCCAGTCAAGCGCTGGAGAGCCCAGATAGCCTGCTCTATGTCCTGAAAAAAGATGGTCAAATTGTGGCGTCCTGCTCAGTTGATACAAGTTTTGGCAGCAATTTTCTGTTTGCCCTAGCTGTAGATCAGGTCTTTCAGGGACAAGGATTAGGGAGTCACCTAGTCAGGTCTATCCTGAATGACCTTGCTAGCCGAAATGGACAAGTCTGCCAAATTGTAGTAGAAGCTCAAAATACAGGTGCCCTGAGGCTATATGAAAGATTGGGCTTTAAACGAAAATCGGAAACAGTTTATTTAAAGAGAAAATAAAAAGATTAACCTTCAGAGTAAAGGGCTATGGAGGTCAGGAGATCTGTTTATGATAAAGAGAAAAGAGCCATTCTTAGTACAGGCTGGCTTGGTGCTAGGCTTACTAGCCTTGGGAAATTTAGTCGGTGATGTCAGTCAGTTCTTGCGCTATCTTTTAGCAAGTCTGGCACTCTTGTTTTTCCTCCATCTAGTGATGGGAATGCTGACGCATACCAAGCAAGTCAAAGAGCAACTAGGTCAAGCGCTAGTGGCCTCGGTCTTCCCGACTTTTTTCATGCAGGGAATGGTGGCTTCGACCTATCTAGCGAGCTGGACTTTTTTGGGAAATTTTGCCCGAATTAGTGCGCAAGTGCTGTGGTGGCTAAGCTTTGGCGGGTTGGTTTTCTTGATGGTCTATTATATCCTGACCTTTGTCTTCCCTTTCAAGTGGGAGAATGTTTTTCCTGCTTGGACGGTCTTATTTGTCGGGATTGGTGTCGCTCCTCTGACAATTGCAATTCCTCAGCAGTTAGCTTTGGGGCAGCTGGTCTTTTGGTACGGCCTTTTAGCGACCATCTTGGTCTTGCCAATCGTCCTTTATAAGACCTATAAAATTGGCTTAGCAGAGAATGTTCGTCCAAATACGACAACGATTTGTGCGCCTATTTCCTTGGTGACAGCGGCTTATGTAGGTACTTTTTCTCAGCCAAATCCTGTCTTATTGAGCTTGCTCTTGATTTCAGGACAATGCTTATATGCCTTTATTTTGTGGCAACTTCCTCGTTTGATCAATCGTCCTTTTTCAGCAGGCTTTTCTGCCTTTACCTTCCCTTTGGTCATTTCGGCTGTGGCTTTGAAGCAATCTTTAAACGTGTTGAATCTTGGTCTAGCTGGGCAAATTCTGCTTACTTTTGAGGTCTTAATAGCCCTGCTCGTCGTTCTTTATGTTACCTTCTTGTATACAAAGGATATTTTGGGCAAATGAGGCAGATTTCAGAGATGTATTTCCAAGAGGAAAGTCACTGCCTGCCTTTGAGGAAGGCTGAGTTTATGGTATAATTAGGAGTATTTGTAAAAGGAAAAAGATATGAATATTCAACAATTGCGTTATGTAGTAGCCATTGCCAACAGCGGAACCTTCCGTGAAGCAGCAGAAAAAATGTATGTCAGCCAGCCCAGTCTATCTATCGCGGTGCGAGATTTGGAAAAGGAGCTAGGATTTAAGATTTTCCGCCGAACGAGTAGCGGAACCTTTCTGACTCGGCGGGGCATGGAATTTTACGAGAGAGCTCAGGAATTGGTCAAAGGCTTCGATGTCTTTCAAAATCAATATGCCAATCCTGAAGAGGAAAAGGATGAATTTTCCATTGCCAGTCAGCATTATGACTTTTTACCACCTTTGATAACAGAGTTTTCTCAGCGCTATCCTGACTACAAGAATTTTCGGATTTTTGAATCGACAACCGTGCAGATTTTGGATGAGGTAGCCCAAGGCCACAGTGAGATTGGGATTATTTATCTCAACAATCAGAATAGCAAAGGCATTATGCAGCGGATTGAAAAGTTAGGTCTGGAAGTCATTGAGCTAATTCCTTTCCAGACCCACATTTATTTGCGGGAAGATCATCCTCTGGCTCAAAAGGAAGAGTTGGTCATGGAGGACTTGGCAGATTTGCCGACGGTTCGCTTCACACAGGAAAAGGATGAGTACCTCTATTATTCAGAGAATTTTGTTGATACCAGTGCTAGCTCCCAGATGTTTAATGTAACGGATCGAGCAACGCTGAATGGGATTTTGGAGCGGACGGATGCTTATGCGACTGGATCTGGCTTTTTGGATAGCAACAGTGTAAATGGAATCACTGTCATCAAACTCCGAGACAATTTAGACAATCACATGGTTTATGTCAAGCGGGAAGACGTGGACTTGAGTCAGGTTGGAGAAGCCTTTGTAGCTGTTATGAAAGAATATTTTGCACAGAAAAGAGAAGTATGAAACGAAAGATTACCATTCCTTTTTTAGTTATTCTTTTGATTGCTCTTGATCAGGCAGTCAAGTATTATATTATTTCCAATTTTTCCTTGGG
This sequence comes from Streptococcus cristatus, assembly GCF_003943515.1. GTDB lineage: Bacteria > Bacillota > Bacilli > Lactobacillales > Streptococcaceae > Streptococcus > Streptococcus cristatus_D. The sequence continues at coordinate 49,467 of NZ_RJPT01000007.1, forward strand.
GCAGGTCAGGAAGTTTATCCCTAAGATTGTCAGTTTGACTTACTTGAGAAATACTGGTGCCGCTTTTTCTATCTTGGAAAATCAGCAGTGGTTTTTCGCCTTGATTACTTGTGCTGTGCTTGGAGCAGCTAGTTGGTATTTGTTTAAACATATTCAGGGCTCAAAATGGTTGCTGACGGGACTAATTCTAATTATTGCTGGTGGTTTGGGCAATTTCATTGATCGGTTCCAGCAAGGATTTGTAGTGGATATGTTCCAGTTGGATTTTGTCAATTTTGCTATTTTTAACGTAGCGGATATGTACTTGACTGTTGGAGTAGCGATTTTATTACTGGTAATGTTGAAGGAAGAAACAAATGGAATTGAAAATTGATGCAGCAGCCGCAGGCCTGCGTTTGGACAAGGCAATGGCGGACTTGACAGAGCTATCCCGTGGTTTAGCCAATGAACAGATAAAAAATGGCCAGATTTTGGTCAATGGAGAGGAAAAAAAAGCCAAGTACGCTGTCAAAGAAGGCGATATTATTTCTTATGAAGTACCTGAGCCAGAGGTGGTTGAGTATGTGGCAGAGGATCTTCCGCTAGAAATCGTTTATCAGGATGAGGATGTTGCAGTCGTCAACAAGCCACAAGGCATGGTGGTTCACCCGTCAGCTGGACATACCAGCGGTACTCTGGTCAATGCTCTCATGTACCACATCAAAGACCTCTCTGGCATCAATGGTGTGCTGCGCCCAGGGATTGTCCATCGGATTGATAAGGATACTTCTGGACTTCTGATGATTGCCAAGAATGACCAGGCCCATTTGGCACTTGCAGATGAGCTCAAGGATAAGAAATCCCTCCGTAAATACTGGGCGATTGTCCATGGAAATCTGCCTAACGAGCGCGGAGTGATTGAAGCGCCGATTGGCCGTAGTGAAAAAGACCGCAAGAAGCAGGCGGTTACAGCCAAGGGGAAACCCGCTCTGACACGTTTCCAAGTTTTGGAACGTTTTGGGGACTATACCTTGGTTGAATTACAGCTGGAGACGGGGCGGACGCATCAAATCCGTGTTCACATGGCTTATATCGGCCATCCAGTCGCTGGAGATGAGGTTTATGGACCACGTAAGACCCTGAAGGGCCATGGTCAATTTCTGCACGCACGAACACTGGGCTTCACCCATCCTCGGACTGGCGAAGTGATGGAATTTACGGCTGAAGCACCAGCTATTTTCCTAGAAACTCTTGAAAAACTCAGAAAAGTCCATGACTAATCGTCTCCGTATTTATGAGACTCTAGATAAATGGAAAATTAAGTCGACTGTCTTGGTTACAGTCGTTTTTATTTTCGACAAATCATGATATAATAAATAGAATACCCTAAAAGGAAGAGAAAAATGAATTTAGAAGATTTGAAAAAACGTCAGGAGAAGATTCGCAATTTCTCCATTATTGCCCACATTGACCATGGGAAATCAACCTTAGCTGACCGGATTTTGGAGGCGACTGAGACGGTTTCCAGCCGGGAAATGCAGGCCCAACTCTTGGATAGCATGGACTTGGAGCGGGAGCGCGGCATCACCATTAAGCTTAATGCTATCGAGCTCAATTATACTGCTAAGGACGGAGAAACCTATATCTTCCACTTGATTGATACACCAGGACACGTGGACTTTACCTATGAGGTGTCACGGTCATTGGCGGCCTGTGAAGGCGCCATTCTGGTTGTGGATGCTGCTCAGGGGATTGAAGCTCAGACTCTTGCTAATGTCTATCTAGCGTTGGACAATGACTTGGAAATCCTGCCAGTTATCAATAAGATTGACCTGCCAGCTGCGGATCCAGAGCGGGTGCGGGCAGAGATTGAAGATGTGATTGGTTTGGATGCTAGCGAAGCCGTATTGGCTTCTGCCAAGGCTGGTATCGGAATTGAAGAAATCCTCGAACAGATAGTAGAAAAAGTCCCAGCACCGACTGGAAATGTTGAAGCACCGCTCAAAGCCTTGATTTTTGACTCAGTCTATGACGCCTATCGTGGGGTAATCCTGCAAGTGCGGGTGATGGACGGTGTGGTCAAGCCGGGCGACACTATTCAGCTCATGAGCAATGGTAAGACCTTTGATGTAACTGAGGTCGGCATCTTTACACCTAAGGCCGTTGGACGTGATTTCTTAGCGACAGGGGATGTTGGTTATATTGCAGCTTCTATCAAGACGGTACAGGATACTCGGGTTGGAGATACAGTGACCTTGGCGAACAATCCAGCATCTGAGCCCCTGGACGGCTACAAGCAGATGAATCCGATGGTATTTGCGGGTCTCTATCCGATTGAGTCCAATAAATACAATGACCTGCGTGAGGCGCTTGAAAAGCTCCAGCTAAACGATGCCAGTCTGCAGTTTGAACCAGAAACATCTCAGGCATTGGGATTTGGATTCCGCTGTGGTTTCTTAGGCTTGCTGCATATGGATGTTATTCAGGAACGCTTGGAGCGGGAGTTTAATATTGATCTGATTATGACGGCGCCGTCTGTTATCTATAAGGTTAATCTGACAGATGGTGAAGCTATTGATGTCTCTAATCCGAGTGAATTTCCGGATCCGACCAAGATTGATTCCATCGAGGAGCCTTATGTCAAGGCGCAGATTATGGTGCCGCAGGAATTTGTCGGAGCGGTGATGGAGTTAGCTCAGCGCAAGCGCGGTGACTTTGTGACCATGGACTATATCGATGATAATCGAGTCAATGTCATCTATCAAATCCCACTTGCTGAAATTGTCTTTGATTTCTTCGACAAGCTCAAGTCCTCTACTCGTGGCTATGCTAGCTTTGACTATGAAATCTCTGAGTATCGCTCATCCAAGCTGGTTAAGATGGATATCCTCCTCAATGGCGACAAGGTTGATGCCCTCAGCTTTATCGTTCACAAGGAATTTGCCTATGAGCGTGGTAAGCTGATTGTAGACAAGCTCAAGAAAATCATTCCTCGTCAGCAGTTTGAAGTACCAATTCAGGCAGCCATTGGACACAAGATTGTGGCTCGTACTGATATCAAGGCCCTTCGTAAAAACGTTCTTGCTAAATGTTACGGTGGTGACGTTTCTCGGAAGCGCAAACTCCTAGAAAAACAAAAAGCTGGTAAAAAACGGATGAAAGCGATCGGATCTGTCGAAGTCCCACAAGAAGCTTTCCTCAGCGTCCTGAGTATGGATGAGGATTAAAGTTGACTTTGAACTCCTGGACTCAGCATTACAAAGAAAAGAAAAAACAGTCGATCTGCTCCTAAAAATAAATAGGGAAGCAATCTTTAAAAGTTCGATGTTATCTATAATGTTTGGATAGTATGGAAATCTAGATAGTTAAGGCTCATGTAGCCTAAAAAGGAGATTTGTTATGGCAAAAAAACATTTTCTTAGTTTCTTGACAGTTCTGATTGGTCTGTCTCTGGCTTCTTGTGGCCTTATTAAAAATTATAGTAATCGGAAATCGCCAACTTCTACCAGTACATCTAGTCAAGTTTCCCAGAAAGATAGCAGCAAATCTGATAAAGCTAGTGACAAAGATGTTTCCACTACGACCAAAACCAAACGCATTGGCTCGGCTGACTATGGTTATATCGATATTCCAAGTAATTGGATTAAGTTCACCGACTTAGATGGTGGCGACAGCGTTCAGTTCACGGATGGCTCAGCTTATAATATCGTTACCATGAATGGCTATACTAGAGAAAAAGCTCATGTCCAAGATGGGGAAACTTTCAATGCTGAGTTAATTGCCCAGCGACTAGCCTATAGTTGGAATGATAATAAAGATGTAGAAAAAATGTGGGGAGCAAAATCCACTGTTTCTGGCAATGAAGCTTTCCAACTGAATGTAATTATGAAATCAGGGCAGCTAGTTGTTTCTTGGGTTTTCCAAAAAGACGACAAAGTATATTTGATCTCTTTTGAAGGCGACCAAAAAACTCTGGCTTCTGTCATCTCATACATAGAGGAAACATGGAGCCTTGATGAAAAAAGGCCTAGCTAACAATATTTAAAACTAAGAAAATGAGGTCTACCTGAAAGTAGGTCTCATTTTTTTGAGATTTATGATATAATGCTAACGAAAATTAACTGATTAGAAAGTAATTTATGACCCAAGAAATCGACCTTGAAAAGTACCATCAGCTAGCTTTGCAGAAGCAGAAAGAGCATCGAAAATTTTTAGCCAGTCTCAAGAAAAAGCCACCAAAAAATCTCGATAAGATTGCCCAGCAGATTCATGATGAGGTCTTTGAGGAGATTGACTGTACAGCCTGTGCCAATTGCTGTAAGACTCTGGGTCCAGACTTTAAGGAAGCCGATATTGTACGTATTGCCAAGTATTTCAAGATGAAGCTGCCGGCTTTTGAAGAGGAATTTCTGCAGGTAGACGAAGACGGCGACAAGGTCTTCAAGGCCATGCCTTGTCCTTTTTTAGGTGGAGACAATCTTTGCTCGATCTACGATGTCCGTCCCAAGGCCTGCCGCGAGTTCCCTCATACAGACCGCAAGAAGATTCATCAGATTAACCATCTGACAATCAAAAATACCCTGACCTGCCCAGCAGCCTATCTCTTTGTGGAGAAGCTACGGGATAGGTTGTAACATCCCCCTCTAAATCTTGTACAAAAATTCTAGGGCGGAAGTATCTGAAATCTGTTAGACTATAGTCAAGAGGTGAAAAAGAATATGATGCATCAATTCAATCGAACCATGGAATATCTGGAAAGTAAGTTGGACGCAGAAGTGGATTTACAGCAATTTCAGCAGCTATCGGGCTATTCTTATGCTCTCTTTAGCAGGCTCTTTTCTATTCTAGCAGATATGACTTTAGCAGAATACTTACGCAACCGCAGGCTGTCAGAAGCTGTGACGGACTTGCGGGAAAGCTCTGAGAAAGTCATTGACATAGCGATGAAATACGGCTATGAGTCTGCGGATGCCTTTAGCGCAGCCTTTAAGAAATTCCATGGTACGACTCCCTCAGAAGTTCGAAATGGAAAACCTTATCGGGTCTTTCCTCGACTTCAGTTATCCATAAAGATTACAGGAGGAAAGAACATGGATATCAAGATTCAAAAGAAACCTGCTTTTACCGTGGCAGGCGTCCTATTGGAAGCTATTGACAATAGCCAGTGCCCATCTGCATGGGAGCAGCTTTATGCAAATCACAGCTTTGAAAGTCTAGAGAGTCTGGGTAGTGGCCAATCTTTTGGCGTCTGCTCGGATGTCAAAGAAGGCGAAATCATCAACTATATGGCTGCCTATGATGTGACGGATAAAGCCAAAGCAGAAGAACTAGGTCTGTCAATCAAGGAAATCGCAGAAGCTGAATATGCTATCGTACCAGTCAAGGGGGCTATACCAGCCAGCATCCACCATGCTTGGAAATACGTCTTAGAAGTCTTTTTCCCAGAAACAGGTTATCGCCACTCAGGAGCACCAGATTTTGAAGTTTACAGCGAGGGTGATATGTCCTCCCCAGACTATCAAATGGAACTCTGGATACCGGTGGTGAAGTAGATTATAAATCAGCCGTTTATTTTTGAGCGGCTGGTTTTTTTGTGGCTTATGGTATAATAGAGTATAAATATATTTTAGATTAATAGGATACAAAGATGAATAAGCAACAATTAGCTGCAAAAATTTGGGAATCAGCCAATGAAATGCGTTCTAAAATAGAAGCCAACGAATATAAAGATTATATTTTAGGGTTTATGTTTTACAAGTTTTTATCAGATAAAGAAGAACAATTCCTTTCTCAAGAAGGATATGGTGATGATTTATCAGATTTATCAGAGTCTGATGAAGAAACTGTAAAATATATACAAGAAAAAATTGGTTATTTTATCAGTTATGATAATCTCTTTTCTACTTGGATTAAAAAAGGGGTTGATTTCGATGTATCGAATGTTCGAGATGCCTTGTCAGCATTTAATCGATTAATTGGTAAAGGGCATAAACATGTTTTTGATGGTGTCTTTGATACTCTCCAAACTGGCCTAAGTAAGCTTGGAGAATCATCTGCTTCTCAGACAAAAGCTATTAGCAGACTTCTTACATTAATTAAGTCAATTCCCATGGAAGGGAGAAGAGACTATGATGTTTTGGGCTTCATTTACGAATATCTGATTAGCATGTTTGCAGCAAATGCTGGTAAAAAGGCAGGGGAGTTTTATACCCCTCACGAAGTCTCTGTACTAATCTCTGAAATTGTGGCCCATCATCTCCATGATAAAGATGAGATTAAAATTTATGATCCGACTAGTGGATCGGGCTCTTTGCTCATCAACATCGGGCAATCTGCTTCAAAATTTATCCAAGGGGAAAATAAAATCCAATATTATGCCCAAGAATTAAAGAGCAACACCTACAATTTGACACGTATGAATTTGATTATGCGAGGGATTTTGCCATCCAATATTATCACTCGAAACGGGGATACCTTGGAGGATGACTGGCCTTATTTTAATGAAAACGATCCTGTTAATACTTATAATCCACTCTACGTTGATGCTGTTGTTTCAAATCCACCTTATTCGCAGAAATGGGATTCTGAACATAAAGAAGATGATCCCCGCTACTTTGGTTTTGGTTTAGCTCCTCGAACCAAAGCAGATTATGCATTTTTGCTTCATGATTTATACCATTTAAAGCCGGATGGCATTATGGCTATTGTTCTTCCTCATGGCGTTCTTTTTCGAGGGGGCGAAGAAAGAAAAATTCGTATGAATTTAATCGAAAAAAATAAGATTGATGCAATTATTGGTCTGCCTTCAAATATCTTTTTTGGTACAGGGATTCCTACGATTATTATGGTGCTAAAACAGCATAGAGATAGAGATGATATCTTGATTGTAGATGCCTCTAAAGGCTTTGTAAAAGTTGGGAAAAACAACCAACTTCGTGCTTCTGATATTAAGAAGATTGTTGATATCGTGAATAATCGTGAAACGATAGAGGGATATTCTCGTCTGGTATCAAAAGAAGAGCTTCGCCAGCAAGACTATAACCTTAATATCCCACGTTATGTTGATTCATCTGAACCTCAGGAATCTTGGGATATTTATGCTTCTATGTATGGGGGAATTCCTAAATCAGAACTGGCCAAATTAGATCCTTTTTGGTGCGCTTTCCCTAGTTTATTCTCTGACCTTTTTGAAGATGATGGATCTCCTTATGTCGAGCTTAAAAGTCCAGACTTAAAACAAGTGATTTTAAATAATGAGGATATAAAAAAATTCTTATCCGATTATCATCAGAGCTTTGAATCATTTTCTGCATACCTATATGATTATTTGGTAGTTCAGGCTTTATCTGTTTCTTTACCCCAGGCTGAGTCTGTGATTAGTCAGCAGCTATTCAAGAATTTATATGACTATCCCATAGTTGATCCTTACACTGCCTATCAACTTTTAGACGATGGATGGCAGGAAATTTCTCAGGATTTGGAGATGATTCAGACTGAAGGTTTTCAAACTGTTAAACGCGTGGATCCAAATATTGTCATGAAGAAAAAGAAGGGAAAAGAACCAGAAGAACAACAGGAAGGTTGGATAGGTCGAATACTACCTTTTGAGTTGGTTCAGGAAGTCCACCTTACAGAAGAATTGGAACAGATAAAAGCGCAAAAAGCTAGGTTGCAGGATATTAAGGATACATATGTTCAATTAATTGATAATCTTTCTGAAGAAGAAAAAGAACTTCAGATTTTAAATGACGAGCAAGATGGTTTTATCACTAAGGAAGTCAATCTGTTGCTGGAGGATATTTATGCCGAAGTGGATAGCTTGGAGATTTCGACTTTAAGAACTTATCTCGATCTGTTAGATAGGAAAGCTAAGAAAGCAGAAAAAATGGATTTTATAGCTGCTCACCCTGAAGTATCCTGGTCATCAATGGAGACATTAAAAGACAAAACTTACGGAGTAGTTAGTGTGAGAAGCTATATCCTGTGGTTGCAACGTCAAACAGTTTTTGAAGAAGGAAGCTTTGAGGCTACTTTACAGAATGTCATTGAACTTCAAGACGAAGAAAAGCAACTAGCTACTATAGTTAAGGAAGCAGAGAAAGAGCTTCATTTGAAAACGAAGCAAGTTATTGAAAGCTTGTCAGATGAGGAAGCCAATGAACTGCTTGAGAAGAAATGGATTGTTCCAATCGTTGAGGAGTTGAATCAATTACCAGATGTCTTATTTACTCAGCTGATAAAACATGTCACAGGAGTAGTTGATAAATACTCGGAAACTTTTGAAGATGTCAACAAGGAGCTAGCAGCTGTCGAGCAAAGTCTCTCTGATATGATTGACCAGTTGGAAGGGTCAGAATTTGATATGAAAGGATTGAGGGAGTTTCAAAATCTCCTAAATAGAAAATAAGATGACGGAAGAAAGAAAAGCACCATCTATTCGTTTCAAAAAATTTTCAGGTCAAAATGCGGAAGCTTGGGAACAGCGGAAGTTGGGGGAGGTCGTGGAAGTTAATAGTGGAAAAGATTATAAACATCTGTCTACGGGTACGATCCCTGTCTATGGTACAGGTGGGTACATGCTTTCTGTTTCAGAATCACTCTCAGATGTTGATGGCATCGGTATTGGTAGAAAAGGAACGATAGATAAACCATATATTTTAAAAGCACCATTTTGGACTGTTGATACTTTATTTTACTGTATACCAAAAGATGCTAATAATCTTTATTTTGTTTATTCTGTTTTTAATAATGTTACTTGGAAAAATCTTGATGAATCGACAGGGGTTCCATCTTTGTCAAAAATTGCTATCAATAATATTCAATCCTTTTTCCCCACCCCTCCTGAACAAAGGGCCATCGGTTCCTTCTTCCAAGAGCTGAATCATCTCATTACCCTTCAACAACGTAAGCTAGAAAAAAGCCGTCGTATCAAAAAGGCCATGCTACAAAAGATGTTTCCAGAGAATAAACAAACTGTTCCGGCTATTCGTTTCAAAGAATTTTCAGGTCAAAATGCGGAAGCTTGGGAACAGCGGAAGTTGGAGGAGTGCACAGAAATATCTGCTGGTGGAGATATTGATAAATCTAAATTATTGAATAAGGGTAAATATCCGGTGATTGCCAATGCTCTTACAAATGATGGAATTATTGGGTATTATAATGATAGCTATAGAATAGAGGCTCCTGCAGTTACAGTAACAGGCAGAGGTAATGTTGGAGTAGCAAAAGCTCGTAACGTAAGTTTTACTCCTGTTGTGCGTCTTTTATCATTAAAATCAGAATATGATGTTATTTTTTTAGAGAATGCTATAAATATCCAAAATATTGTAATTGAATCAACGGGAGTTCCCCAGTTAACTGTTCCCCAGCTAGGTAGTTATAAGATTTTCTTCCCCACCCCTCCCGAGCAAAGGGATATTGGCAGCTTCTTCCAAGATCTGGACAAGTTCATTGCCCTTCAACAGCGTAGACTGGACAAACTGCTGAATTTGAAAAAAGCTTTACTTGAGCAAATGATGATGTAAAGGAGTTACAGATGACTGTTTTTAGCAAAGAAGCTGATTTTGAACAGGCCTTGATAGAGGTACTTTTTACCAAGGGCTGGGAAAAAGAAGTCCTCTACTACCCCACAGAGCAGGATCTGATTGAGAATTGGGCTAAGATCCTCTTTGATAACAACCGTGAACGTGACCGTCTCAATGACCAGCCTTTAACAGACGGTGAAATGGCTCAGATTTTAGAGCAGATTGAAAATCTCCGAACACCACTAAAACTGAACGGTTTTATTAACGGAGGTTCTGTCTCAGTCAAAAGAGACAATCCAGCAGATCCTGAGCATTTCGGAAAAGAGATCAGTCTCAAAATCTATAACCGTAAGGAGATTGCTGCAGGTTCAAGTCGCTATCAGATTGCAAGACAACCTCAATTTCCAACAAAATCTCCCATTCTCCATGATAGACGAGGCGATTTGATGCTTTTGATTAATGGCATGCCAGTCTTTCACTTAGAGCTAAAACGCAGTGGTGTTCCAGTCAGCCAGGCTACAGTACAAATCGAAAAGTATGCCAGAGAAGGGATTTTCACAGGGCTCTTCTCTTTGATTCAAATCTTTGTGGCCATGGAGCCGAATGAAACTGTCTACTTTGCCAATCCAGGACCGGATGGACGTTTTAATCCAGATTATTATTTCCATTGGGAAGATTTTAATAATGAGTTAATCAACAACTGGAAAGATATTGCTGTTTATCTTTTGTCAATCCCGATGGCGCATCAGCTAATCGGTTATTACACTATAGCTGACCAGTCGGATGGAATTTTAAAAGTTTTACGTAGCTACCAATACTATGCAGTTGCAGCAATTTCTGACCGGGTAGCTAAAAATAAGTGGGCTGATCGCAATCAGCTTGGTGGTTTTATTTGGCATACAACAGGATCTGGCAAGACCATGACTAGTTTTAAAGCTGCCCAGCTAATTGCTAACTCAAAAGATGCAGATAAAGTAATATTTTTATTGGATAGAATTGAACTAGGTACTCAGTCTATAAAAGAATATCGAGGTTTTGCAGAGGAGAGAGAATCAGTTCAAGAAACAAAAAATACCACTATGCTCAAGACTCGCTTGAAAAGTAAGTCTCCCGAAAATACTTTGATTGTTACCTCCATTCAAAAAATGAGTAATATCAAAGAGGAGGACGGGCTGACCGATGCAGAGCTGGAAGAGATGAGAAAGAATAGGATTGTATTTATCATCGATGAGGCTCATCGCTCTACTTTTGGCGAGATGATGATTACCATTAAAGAGACCTTTCCTCAAGCTCTGTTCTTCGGTTTTACTGGTACGCCTATTAAAAAGGAAAATGAGCGAAAAAAGAATACAACAACTTCGATTTTTGGTCAAGAATTACATCATTACACCATCGCGGATGGAATTCGCGATAAAAATGTTTTAGGTTTTGATCCTTATAAAGTCTTAATCTATAAGGATCGTGAAATCAGAGAAAAAGTAGCCCTAGATCAGGCGAACGCTTCTAGTGTAGAAGAAGCAGTTAGTAAGCCAGAAAAGAGTAAAGTCTACTATCACTTTATGGATGGTTCAAAAGTCAAGATGGCAGGCTTTATGAATAGAAAAGAGAAGTACATCAAAGGAATTGAAGACTACATACCAAAAAATCAATATCTAACACCTGACTATCAGAAAGCTGTTGCGAAGGACATCTGTGATAATTGGCTAACCTTGAGTCGTAACGGAAAATTCCATGCTATTTTTGCAACTAGCAGTATCCAAGAAGCTATTTCTTATTATCGATTGCTGAAAGCAATAAAGCCTGAGTTAAGAGTAACAGCGTTATTTGATCCAAATGTTGATAATAATGACGACTTTGATTTTAAAGAAGATGCTCTTGTAGAGATTCTAACGGATTATGAGAAACAGTATGGTCAACTTTACACTTTGGCATCTCATGATCGTTTCAAAAAGGATGTTTCTAATCGTTTGGCGCATAAACACCAGCATAAATGGATTGAAAGAGAGCCAGAAAAGCAATTAGACTTACTTATCGTTGTAAATCAAATGTTAACAGGTTTTGATTCTAAATGGGTTAATACTCTTTATGTAGACCAGTTGATGAAGGATGAACTGATTATCCAAGCATTTTCTCGAACCAATAGGATTTTTGGAGAGGATAAACCATTTGGTACCATCCGCTATTATCGTAAGCCTCACACTATGGAACGGAATATTGAAGACGCAGTTCAGCTTTATTCAGGCGACAGTCCTGTAGAGCTTTTTGTCAATAAGTTAGATCAGAATTTAGTAATGCTAAATGCTCTTTTTTATCAGATTCGAGAAATTTTTGAAAATTCCGGTGTAGAAAATTTTGAGAAACTTCCTGCTGAGAGAAGTGAAAAAGCAAAATTTGCTAAACTATTTAATTCGTTTAACGATTATCTTGAAGCAGCTCGGATTCAAGGCTTTAAATGGTCTAAATTACACTACGAAATTTCAAAAGGTGCTGGAAAGAAAAAATCAGTAGTGGATGTAGTATGCGATGAGACGACGTATAACATTTTAGTTATTCGCTATAAGGAACTGATGAGTAATGGTGGTGGAGGCAAAGGTCCAGGTGATGTACCATTTGATTTGTCAACCTCTATACTTGAAATAGATACTGGAATGATTGATGCTGATTATATGAATTCTCGTTTCCAAAAGTATATTAAAGCTTTAGGAACGGAGGAATCTGAAAGTCTTTTGAATGAACTGCACAAAACCTTTGCAACCCTGACACAGGAAGAGCAAAAAATTGCAAATTTAATCTTACACGATATTCAAAATGGGGAGATAGAGGTAGATAGTACACTAACACTTCGTGACTACATTAATGACTATCAGGTTCAAATTCATTATGATCGAATTAAACGTTTAAGCGATACCTTTGGTCTTGATGAAGAACTGTTAAGACAAATGATGTCTATGAAGTTGACTGAAACAACATTAAATGAATTTGGTCGTTTTGATCTTTTAAAAAATTCTGTTGATAAACAGAAAGCTAAGTCATATTTTGAAAATATAACTGGAAATACACTGACAACGTTTAAGATAAATGTTAAAACATCAGATTTACTAAAGCGGTTCATTCTTGAAGGTGGTTTTGAAGTCTGAATAATTTGCTTTCATCCTGATATTCTTAATTCAATTATTTTATCATCGTGAATATCAATTCATTTCAGAAAGGAAACTCAATGCCCTACAAATTTCTACTTTTCGACCTTGATCATACGCTACTAGATTTTGATACGGCAGAAGACATTGCGCTGACTCATTTTTTGGAGGAGCAGGGCGTAACGGAGATCCAGACCTACAAAGACTATTATATTCCCATGAACAAGGGGCTTTGGCGGGATCTGGAGCAGGGGAAAATCACCAAGCTAGAGCTGGTCAATACGCGCTTTTCTCGTCTTTTTGCTCATTTTGGCATTGAGAAGGATGGGGCCGAGCTGGCTCTTCTCTATCAGCAGCATATTGCTCAGCAAGGACAAACTTATGCTGGTGCAAGCGAGCTTTTGGACAGTCTGACAGCAGCTGATTATGAGATTTACGGAGCGACCAATGGCATCACGGCTATTCAGACCGGCCGCATGGCCCATTCCGATATTGCGCCCTATTTTAACCATATTTTCATCTCAGAGAAGATGGGGACTCAGAAGCCTGAAGCTTTATTTTATGAAAAAATAGCAGAGCAGATACCAGATTTTGACCTGTCTCAGACTTTGATGATTGGAGACTCCTTGACGGCAGATATTGCTGGCGCCAATAATGCAGGAATGGACTCTATCTGGTATAATCCCAAAAAGTTGATTAATAATAGCAGTGCGCAGCCGACTTATACGGTATCTTCCTATGAAGAAATTAAAAAATTACTGCTTTGAAAAAAATTCTTGAGCCTGTCAAGAAAAAAACTTGACAGCTGTATTTAATCTGCTATAATAGAACATGTGCTAAATAGCTCAGCTATTTCACCGAAATAAAAAATAAGAAAAGAGAGACATTTTAAAAATGGCAGTAAAAATCCGTTTGACTCGTATGGGTTCTAAGAAAAAACCTTTCTACCGTATCAACGTTGCAGACTCACGTTCACCTCGTGACGGACGTTTCATCGAAACAGTTGGAACTTACAACCCACTTGTTGAAGAAAACCAAGTGACTTTGAAAGAAGATCGCGTTCTTGCATGGTTGGCTGATGGAGCTCAACCTTCAGATACAGTTCGCAACATCCTTTCAAAAGCTGGTGTTTTGAAGAAATTCCACGATTCAAAATACTCTAAATAATAGAAGTGCAGGTTGATATATGGACACGATTGAAAATCTCATTATTGCGATAGTGAAACCTTTGATTTCACAGCCAGATGCCTTAACTATCAAGATTGAAGATACGCCTGAGTTTTTAGAGTATCATCTTGATCTTGATCCAAGCGATGTTGGACGTGTGATAGGTCGTAAAGGTCGTACTATCTCCGCTATAAGGACGATTGTTTACTCTGTCCCAACCGAGTACAAAAAAGTTCGCATCGTCATTGATGAGAAATAAGAAGCAGCGGGGCCATGTGTCCCGCTTTTTCTATGGCCCTTAATGAAACAAGCCGTTAGGCGTAGTTGAATTTAGGGCCTTTGATGCAGTTCGAGCTTCGCGAGAACTAGGTACTTCATTTAAGATAAAAACGAAATGCAGGGGCGAGTTTAGAGAAATTCGAAACCGGAGGACATATGAAGTCAGAAGATTATGCTTGGAATGCTCATGAGCGCAAGTCTTATGAGAATGATCAAGTGATTTTACCGAGCCCTTATAAGCTAAAAATTCTGGATGATGGTGAGAAGAGATTGGAATTGGAGCTTGTTTTGGAGCAGCTTCCTCAGGGGCAACTGGCTCGATGGGCTATGAAAATGGCGTCAAGCTTTATAGCTCTGATAGATATGGAAGATGAGTTTGAAAAGCAGAAGATTTTGACTCAGGTAAGAGAGGTTTTTCAGGCTCGACTTGATGGGAGGGCATCTGCCTATGAACTAAGGCAGGCTGGTTTCTTGGCTAACAAACTGTCGCAGCAAGCCCAATCACAAATCGGTAAATATGCTGCGCGTGTCTTTGCCCAAGCAGTCGCAACAGGCCACATGCGGGGCCATGCTATTGTCGCAGCGGATTATGCCATCAAAGTCAGAAACTTGCGGAGTCCGGATGATTTGCAGCGGGCTGGCAAGGAAAGAGAATGGCAGATAGAGCTAGCCTCTGCTTTTATTAGCTCAGGAAAGGAAACTTTATGAAGCATTTATTTTCACGCTTGTCACCAGCGCAAAAGATTATCTTGTCTTTTCTTCTGGTGATATTCTGTGGCTCCTTGCTACTCAGTCTGCCTTGGGTGCAGACGGCTAGTTCCCAAGCGGGCTATCTGGATCATCTTTTTACAGCTGTCTCGATGGTCTGTGTGACAGGGCTTTTTACTCGATCGGTTGTGGATACATACAATGTCTGGGGGCAGCTCCTTTGCATGTTACTGATTCAGATTGGTGGCTTGGGCATCCTGACCTTTATCGGTTTTTTCACCATGGAAAGTCGGAAAAAGCTCAGCCTCAAGGATCGCCGTATTCTGCGGGATAGTTTTAGTTATGGTCACAATCGTACCTTAGGTCAATTTGTCCGTTCGATTTTTATCACGACTTTTACTATCGAAGGACTGGGTGCGCTCCTTCTCATGATTCGCTTCATTCCTAAGTTTGGTCTGAGAAAAGGGATTTTTAATTCTATCTTTTTAGCCGTTTCTGCATTTTGTAATGCGGGCTTCGATAATTTTGGTAATGATAGCCTACTAGGCTTGCAGACAGATGTTTTGGTCAATATCACCTTGGCTCTCCTCATTATTACTGGAGGACTTGGCTTTATGGTCTGGTTTGACTTGGCGACTAAATTGGGAGGAAAACAGAAGGGGCTTCACTTTCATACCAAGGTAGTCTTGCTGCTGACTGCTGGTCTTCTCGTTTTTGGGACGGTCACGAGTCTCTGGACGGAGTATAATAATCCTGGAACGATTGGCAATCTTTCCTTTGGCGATAAGCTACTGGTCAGCTTTTTCCAGACAGTCAGCATGAGGACAGCTGGCTTTGCTTCCATCGATTATACGGCTGCTCGTCCAGTAACCCTGTTTATCTATCTGCTCCAGATGTTTTTAGGAGGGGCTCCGGGTGGTACAGCGGGCGGTCTGAAAATTACCACCTTCTTAGTTCTTTTGCTTTTCGCTCGTAAGGAGATTTTGAGCTTGCCACATACCAATCTTGGTCGGAGAACGCTGGCTCCTCAGCTAGTGCAGAAGGCTTTTGGTGTGACAGTGATTTTTCAGCTGACATTTCTGCTTGGTCTTTTGGCTCTTGGGCTAGTGACCGATAGCAGTCATCGGTTTATTTACCTGATATTTGAGACTGTTTCGGCACTGGCTACAGTTGGTGTGACGGCCAATATCACTACTAGCCTCAATACAGCTGGTATGATTGTGATTATGCTGCTGATGTTTATTGGACGGGTGGGGCCACTGACTCTCATGGTCAGTCTGAGCCATTATCAACCGAAGAAGGCGACTACCTTGCACTACAGCAAGGCGGACATTATGATTGGATAGGAGAAAAGAAATGGCAAATCAAACAGTTGGAATCCTTGGCTTGGGGATTTTTGGACAGAGTATCATTGAGGCCTTGATTTCTCAAGATGTAGAAATCATTGCGATTGATAATCACGAAGAGACAATCAATCAGTATGAAGACATGATTGCCGTCGGTGTAATCGGGGACATTACTGATATGGAGCTTTTGGAGGCGGCAGACGTTGGTTCCTGTGATACGGTCGTCGTGGCGACTGGAGAAAGTCTGGAATCCAGTGTTCTAGCGGTCATGCATTGTAAGGCATTGGGCGTAAAAAATGTCATTGCCAAGGTCAAGGATGAAGTGACCCAGCAGGTACTGGAAAAGGTGGGAGCTGATTTGGTTATCCTGCCAGAAGTGGAGGCTGGTATTTCATTGGCCAAGACCATCCTCTTTAACCATTCGATTGAGGTTTTCCAGCTGGATGACGATGTAGTGGTGGCTGAGTTTGAGCTGCCTGCTAGCTGGGTCGGGAAAACAGTTCGTGATGTAGACGCTCGTAGGCTGTATCATCTCAATATTATCGGCTATCGTCTAACAAAGAATCAGCCCTTGGAAAGTCAGTTTACTCCAGACTTTGTCTGGCCAGCAGGAGTCAGCATTATGGCTGTGACGGATAACCAACATTTGGATAATTTACGTGAAATAGTAAAGTAGCGGCTGGGAGTCCAATCGGGACCAACTATCAGTAGTTCTTAGGAACTCGGCACCTTACCATCATTTCAGAAAAATAATTACATAAGAGCTCTTCTAGGGCTCTTTTTTGAACCCTTTGGTAAAATTTGTTATACTATCACTAGAAAAGGAGTGATTTTATGAGCTTAACCAGCCAGATCATTACAGCAGATTTTCCAGATTTGGATAAGGTAGAAGCCTTGAATAATGAAGCTTTCCCAGAAGAGGAAAGGATACCGCTCAGTGAATTTTTACGATATGAGGATCAGGAAGATGCTAATTTTTTCGCCTTTTATCATGAAAAGGAGTTTGTTGGTTTTGCCTTTGCCATTTCCAACGATCAAGCCTTTTATGTTAGTTTCTTTGCAATTATGCCTCACCTGCGCAGCCATGGCTATGGCGGTGAAATCATTGAAAAGCTGGTCAATTTCTATCAGCGAACCATGATTTTAGAAATCGAGCGTCTAGATGAGCCATGTGACAATCTGGAGCAGCGTCAAGCTCGCTGGGATTTTTATCACAGCAAGGGCTTCCGTTCAGCCAATGCCTTTCTGGAATATGAGGATCTTAGCTTTGAAATTCTGTATCGAGGGGATTCTTTTGACGAAGAAGCCTACAGAGACATTTTCCACCGACTTCAAGAGGAGAATTATTTCGACTTTGAAATCAAACATAGACGTTTCAGCGATTATTAAATGGAAGTTCTCTGGAGCTCAATGGCGATTTGGAGCAATAAAAGATTGCTTTGTTTTTACTATATGGAGGTTAAAATGAGACTCTGGCATCAAGCACTGATTTCCAAGCTTCCCCGTCCGCAGCTGCTTGGCCAGCATCGGGAATGCTGCGCTCTTCGTGGCAATGGCTGGGGCAAGAAACATGCGACCGTTGACTATGTTTTTACCCACTCTCCTTACTTGCTTTATCGCTACCATGAGCTGATTATGGAGGAGATGAGCAAGCGAGGTTATCGTGTGTCCCCAGAGTGGCTGGAGCGGGACTATCGTGGCAAGACTTGTCCAGCCTATGTGCATCTGGAAGAAATGGCTGTGGCAAGCCCTATTTACCCCGAGCATGACGCGGCTTACTATGAAGAATGCCTGCAAAATCTCAAAGAAAAAGGCATTGACTTATAAGCTTTTCCGCTGTCTGAGCCAGCTGCCTGCCTTGAGAAAAAGCCAGCAAAATGATACAATAAAACGAATAGTAAAAAGATTAACTGGAGTAAAAATGAATTATTTTAATGTTGGGAAAATCGTCAATGCCCAAGGTTTGCAAGGGGAGATGCGGGTTTTGTCGGTGACAGATTTTGCGGAAGAGCGTTTTAAAAAAGGTAATAAACTGGCCCTTTTCGATAAGAAAGACCAGTTTGTTATGGATGTGGAGATTGCCAGCCACCGCAAGGCCAAGAACTTTGATATTATCAAGTTTAAGGGGATGTATCATATCAATGACATCGAGAAATTTCGTGACTTTAGTCTGAAAGTAGCCGAAGAAGACTTGGCTGATTTGGAAGATGGGGAGTTTTACTACCATGAAATCATTGGCCTTGAAGTCTATGAAAATGATGTTCTGCTAGGTACGATTAAGGAGATTCTCCAGCCAGGAGCCAATGATGTCTGGGTGGTCAAACGTAAAGGTAAGCGTGATTTGCTACTGCCTTACATTCCGCCAGTGGTGCTAGGTATTGACATCGAGCAAGGTCGGGTTGATGTAGAGATACCGGAAGGACTGGACGATGAAGATTGATATTTTGACCCTCTTTCCGGAGATGTTTGCGCCCTTGGAGCACTCGATTGTGGGCAAGGCTAGAGAAAAAGGCCTCTTGGAAATCAACTACCATAATTTTCGAGAAAATGCGGAAAAATCTCGGCATGTGGATGATGAGCCTTATGGTGGCGGTCAGGGCATGTTGCTGCGGGCTCAGCCTATTTTTGATGCCTATGATGCTATTGAAAAGAAGCAGCCGCGCGTAATTTTGCTGGATCCTGCTGGACGGACTTTTGACCAAGCCTATGCTGAGGAGCTGGCTAAGGAAGAGGAGCTCATCTTCATCTGCGGTCACTATGAAGGTTATGATGAGCGGATCAAGACCTTGGTGACGGACGAGATTTCGCTAGGTGACTATGTCCTGACCGGAGGAGAATTGGCGGCTATGACCATGATTGATGCGACAGTTCGCCTAATTCCAGAGGTTATTGGGAAGGAAGTCAGTCACACGGATGACAGCTTTTCGTCTGGACTATTGGAGTATCCTCAGTACACTCGTCCTTATGACTATCGGGGCATGGTTGTTCCGGAAGTTCTCATGAGTGGCCACCACGAAAATATCCGCAAGTGGCGTCTTTATGAAAGTCTGAAAAAAACCTATGAGCGTCGTCCCGACTTGCTGGAAAACTATGAATGTACAGCCGAAGAAGCCAAAATGTTGGAAGAAATTCGAGCCAATAGTAGTGATAGTGAACATTAGTTCTTTCTATCAAGTAGCAAAATTTAGATATCGATTACTCAAAGCCACGTTTGTGGCTTTTTTATTTGGATGAAAGTCTGGAAAATTTTTGAAAAAATTCAAACTTCCTTCTTGACAGAAAAAATAAAAAGGAGTATTATCTTAACTAGTTAATAAACCAGTTAACAAAAGAGGCTATTTTTGAAAGCAATTCTTGGTAAAGAATGTTTTGAAAATAGTTATTTCTTTGAATGATTGCTAAACTGGTTAAGGAGTTGAAATGAAAATCAAAAGAGTTTTGATAGCTTTAAGTCTAGTCTTACTGGGGCTTGGCCTTGCTTCTTGTAGCAAAAAGGAAGCAAGTGGTGCTGGCAGCAAACGCGGGCTCAATATTGTCACGAGTTTTTACCCGATTTATTCGATGGTCAAAGAAGTCTCAGGAGATTTGAACGATGTACGGATGATTCAGTCAGGCGCAGGAATTCATGAATTTGAGCCATCAGCCAGTGATGTAGCGGCTATTTATGAAGCAGATATCTTTGTGTATCATTCGCGGACTTTGGAGTCTTGGGCTGGTAGTCTGGATCCTAGTTTACAAAAGTCCAAAGTAGCGGTCGTAGAAGCTAGCAACGGGATGCAGTTGGACAAGGTGGCTGGCTTAGAAGAAGTGTCTGCTGAGGAAGGGATTGATGAAAAGACCCTCTATGATCCACATACTTGGCTGGATCCTGAAAAAGTGGCAGAAGAAGCACAACTCATCGCTCAAGCATTGTCCAAGCTAGATAGTAAAAATGCGGATACTTATCAGAAAAATGCTCAAAAATTTGCAGAGAAGGCAAAGGCCCTGAGCCAAAAATACCAAGGAGTCTTTAGTGGGCTAGATGAAAAAACTTTCGTGACCCAGCATACGGCCTTTTCTTATCTAGCCAAACGTTTCGGTCTCAAGCAACTAGGGATTTCAGGGATTTCGCCAGACCAAGAGCCTAGTCCAAGGCAGTTGACGGAGATACAAGACTTTATCAAGACCTATAAAGTCAAGACGATTTTTGTCGAGAGCAATGCTTCTTCTAAGTTGGCTGAAACCTTAAAGAAGGCGACAGGAGTCAACCTAAAGGTGCTAAATCCTCTCGAAGCAGATCCTGAAAATGATAAGACTTATCTTGAAAATTTAGAAGATAATTTAGAAATTTTAGCGAAAGAATTAAAACATTGAGGTGGTATATGAAAAAGAAATATATTATTAGTTCAGTTGCGGTACTAGCTACACTAGGTGTGTGCGGTTATGCGATCATGCAGTATCAAGCAGATAAGCCACAAGAACAAGCAACAAATCGAGTGGCTTATGTAGAAAAGAAATCTACAAATAAGCAGGACAATAAATCTCAAAAAGCCGAGAAATTGACACCTGAGCAAATTCAGGCCAAAGAAGGCATTACTGCTGAGCAGATCGTTGTCAAGATTACGGATCAAGGCTATGTGACTTCACATGGTGATCACTATCATTACTATAATGGCAAGGTTCCCTTTGATGCAATTCTTAGTGAAGAGTTGATTATGCGGGATCCAAATTATCAATTGCAGGAATCAGATATTGTCAACCAAGTGAAAGATGGCTATATTATCAAGGTTGCAGGCAAATATTACCTATATCTGACAAATGCCAAAGAAACCAGCAATGTTCGTTCAGTTGATGAAATCGCACGGCAAAGACAGATTCATCCTAGCAAGGAAGAAGGCGAAGGCGGTTTAGAAGCTAAATCGAGTCAAACTGTTAGCAGAAAAACGCAAGATTTCAGTCGTCCAAGTGCCGCTTATGCTGCAGGAAAGAGAACCTATCAAGCAGAAGGCACTGCATCGAGTCGGAGCAATGGCGCTTATACAACAGATGACGGCTATGTTTTCAGTCCATCTGATGTGATTTCGGATACAGGAGATGGATTCCTTGTGCCACATGGTGGTCATATGCATTATATTCCTAAAAGTGATCTGTCGCCAGGTGAGTTAGCAGCTGCCCAAGCCTACTGGGATTCCTTGCAGCGAGGCAAGCAAGCAGCTACTCCAGCTGAAAATCCTAATACAGGAGGAGAAGCTTCTGCTCCTACAGCTAAAGCATCGGAAAATCAACATGCAGGAACTGCGACTAAGCCAGCGCATCAAGCTGATAAGGGACAGACTGCTAAGCCAGCTCAACCGTCCAAACCTGCCCAAGCGGATGCTGGGCACGGAACCAAACCAGCTGAAAAAGCAGAAGATGCACCATCAAGTTACCAAACCTTACTTGAGAAACTCTACCGTACACCAAAAGAAAAACGCTATGTTGAAAAAGATGGTCTTGTCTTTGATCCAAGCAAAATCGTTAGACGGACCGCAGAAGGAGTGGCCATTCCGCATGGAAATCACTACCACTTTATCCCTTATAGCAAACTGTCTGCTCTAGAAGAAGAAATAGCTCGGAACATTCCTGTTGCTGGTCAGAAGACTTATCCTAAGGCTGCTGCAAGTACACCAAGCCAGCCTAGTCAACCAGCGAATCCAAGTCAGCCAGCCAAACCAGCTGATAAAGACGAGCACGACCATGGTTTCCATGCTGAACATGTCATCTCAAAAGATGAGGAAGGTTACGTTGTCCAACACGGCGGCCATGCACATTATTTCTTCAAAAAAGATTTGACCAAAGATCAGATTGCAGCGGCAGAAGCCAACCTGGCTAAGCACAAAGATTCAAGCCAGTCTAGTCAAGTCAGCACAGAATATGACCGTTTTTCTCGTGACGCCAGTGACGAAGAGAAAATCGCTTATATTTCTAAGACTTATGGCGTACCGCGTGAAGCAATCAAGATTTCAAAAGGTTTCTTTGTCTTTAATAATCCAGATCAAGACTACGATCCGACACATATCCATCCATACGCTGTTCGAAAAGAGCACGTTCGGATTCCTCTAGAAACTGGAAATCCAGAGCTGGACTTCCTAAACGAGCTTTATACAACAGCCCTGCGTTCAGGTCTGTCTCCGTACAGTATTCAGGTGGAAAATGGTCAGTTTGTCATTCCGCATGGCGATCACAACCACTACATTCGTGTCCAATCCAAAGGATTGAATCTGGGCTTGAAGAATAAAATTCCAGCCTTACAATCAGCTTATCAAGAAGGAGGCTATGATGAAAAGGCTGTTCTTGAAAAGGTAGATGCCCTCTTGGCAGCTAGCCGAACCATTTATGCTAAAGACTTGCTCATGCAGCGTCGAATCGAGCTAGCTCTCGGTAATTTTGTAGAAACCATGAAGCAATTGCCAAGCAACTCAACAGAGGGCTATCTGGCAAGCCTGGATCAATTTGATAAGCACTACATTCATGTTGATGAAAAAGCGAAAACGGAAGAGCTGACCGAAGTTGATAAAAAATATCAAGAATTGGTTGACAAGATCAAACGTTTGGAAACAGACAGCTACAATGTGAATAAAACCAACTTGCTCGGTGAATTGCAGACAGCTAAGGTAGAAAAAAATGAAGCTAAGATGGCTGAGATTGAGCAGCTATTGGCAAGTCTGCAAGATTATCAAGACCGTACAGGAGTGACCTCTGTTGAGTATCTCAAAGCTTTCTATCTCGCAGTTGATGATGCTCGTTTGCAGCCAGAACTTCGTAAGAGAGTTGCTGATTTGACGCTTAAGCTTTATAAATCTCAGGCCTTTATCGAAGCGGTCGACTTGAAAGCTCTTTTCTTGGAACTCTATCAAACCAAGCTCGAAGTTGATAAGGCTCTGGCAAGTGGCGAGGCAGCTTCAGCCAAGGATAAAACGGTTCTGGATACCGAAAAGCTGGACGATCACAGTTATAAGACGGCTATCTATGGTTTCTTAAAAGAATTGTACGGAGAATTTGCACCGCAGCCTACAGAGGAAATCTCAGAAGAAACTCTCCAAGCTCTCTTCCAAAAAGGTCAAGAACTTTTGGAAAAAGTAACGGATTCGACTCTGCAAGAAAATTATCAAAAGCAACTCGCAGCACTTCGAACTGATTTGCAAGAAGCACGCAAAGATAGAGAAACAATCTTAGCAGAAACGAAAACGCTCTTGGCTCAAATCGTTGAAACCTTAAAAGAACAGCAAGCATCTGCAGCGCTCAAGGATAAAGAGACCTATCTTAAAATTTACAATTTGCTAATGTCCGCCCACAAGATGCTTGAGGAACAACAGGGGACAGATGAGCAATTTGCCAAGGTAGATGCTCTATTTGATAAATTATCTGATCCTAATGAGGACAAAGCAGCTCTGCTAACCGAAACAGAAGCGTTCTTTAATCAGCTTCAAGCCAACAAGCAAGCTCCTACTGAGGCTAAAACTGAGATGGAGGCTAGTCCGGCTGAGGAGACTAAGGAAGAAAAAACTAGTGAGTCTCCTGAAGAATCAGTGGAAGAGTCAAGCTCACCAGCTACTCCTAAAGTAGAAGAAGCGAATGCAGCAGTTCCTTCAGAAAAAGAGGCTGAAAGTCAAGTGACATCAGAAGCAAATAAGCAGTAAAGAAATTTTTTCTAAATAAATGGAAATAAGGAGCGGAAGAGGCGAAAAATGCTTTAAATCCGCTCTATTTCTACTTTATTAGGATAGAGAGTTCGATTTTTGTCATAAAATTGTAATAGAATTTCTATTTAAATGATATGGTTTTGACTGGTTTAACCAGTCATTTTATGTTAGTATTATAGCATAGGACTGATTGTAAAATGATACATGTGCTATTAGAAGGAGATGTCTATGGACAAGAAAATTGGTAAATCTGTTGTAGCAACAGGCATTGCAGCGACAACGATTATTTCTGGTGCGCTCAGCCATCAGGTAAAAGCGGATGAACTTGTTGAGTCAACTGCTACGAAACCAAAGGCAACAGCAGTTACCGAGAAACCAATTACAACAGCGGATGTAGCAGAAGCGAAGGAAAAAGCGGATGCTGCCAAGAAAAATGTAAATCAGCAACAAGAGCAAACTAAGAAAGCTGAAGCAGACCTTGAAGGAGCCAAAACAGTAGTTTCAGAGGCTCAAGAGAAAGTGGCTACAGCTACTGAAAATGAAAAGGCAGCAACTGAAGAAAACATTTCTCAAGCAGAGACCAATGTAAAAAAAGCTGAAGAAGAAGTAACAGCAAAATCAGAAACTGTCAAAGAAGCAGAAACTGCAGTCCAGGAAGCAAGTCAGGCAGTTAAAGACCAAGAAAATACAATTGCTGGTCAACAATCATTGGTGGATGTGGCAGAATCTGAACTAAACAAAGCCAAAGAACCAGTTCAAGCAGAAACTGCAGTTGTAGAAACTGCTAAAAATCAGGAAAATCAAGCTCAGACAGCTGTGGATCATGCTAAAAATGAACTAGCAAAAGCGGAACAAGCAGCAAGTGTTGCACCGCAAAATCAAGCAGAAATCCAAAATAAAATCAATCAAACTCAAGCTAACTTAGAGCAGACCAAGCAATTGATTGCTGCAACAAATACAGAGTTGGTGCATGAACAGAAAAATGCAAGTACAGCACCGGTTGATTTACGAAATACGACCTATTCGCAATTTTTAGAGAATATTCGAGATAATTCGAATAATGAAGCCGTAAGAAATGCTGCAGCTGATGCTTTAGCTCTTTACAAACGTGGTCAGAATGAATTTAAGATCACGGTTGGTTCAGATCCATCTAGCCCAGCCAGCTTGGAAAATAACTTGCAGGCTTTGGAATTGGTTAAGGCTATCAATGCTTACCGTCGTAATGCGGGTCTCCCAGAGCTTTTGGTGGATCCATATGCTAATGTTGCCAGCCAAATTCAGACCTTGTACTTTGAGAAGGAAAATTGGCACATGGGCAAGCTGATTGGCAATGAAAACGTAGCTATTAGCTTCGATCCTCAAGGTGCGGTTAATTTCTGGCATAGTGAAAAAGCCTTGTATCAGAAGATTGCTGCTCAATACGGCTTGCCAACTGATGAAAGACAACTGGATGCCAATGATATTTATATGAAGGTAGGGCCTAACGTCTTTGCGCAAATCGGTCACTATGTCCAAATGATGGATAACAAGGCCAATGCTATTTCTGCAGCATATGACACTCATCCAAATCAGTTTGGAACTCCATACGGAACTTCAGAAGTTGGATTCCATAATGTTCGGAATTTCAATCAAAGAGTTAATAATGGCACATTGCTAACCGTTGAGGCGATGGAGAAACTTCTCCGCAGCGGCGGCAGTCGTGGGGCTGCTTCAAGTGCCAATGTGACAGCCTTGAAGAATCGCTTGGCAGAGTTACAAGCGCAAAAAGTTAGTCAAGAGTCTAGCCTGAATCTTTTAAACAATCAGTTGACAGATTCATACAAGGCACAGAAAGATCGTGCGGCTGCTGTTGTAAAAGCTAAACAGAATCTTGAAGCTGCTGAGAAAGCCTTAGCTCTGACTCAACAAAACTTGTCAGATAAAAAAGCTGCTTTGAAGTCAGCAACAGCAAGAATCGCGTCTGCCCTTTCTCCATATCAGGCTAAATTGCAAAAAGCTCAGGCAACCTTAGTAGAGGCTAAGAATCAGCTCGCAGCTTTGAAGACGGCTGAGGAGAACAAGAATAAGGCACTAGAAGCGGCTAAAGCTGAATTGGTCGCTGCTCAAAATCGTGTAGCAGCGGCTCAGAAGAAAGTTTCAGATCTCAAAACAGCTCCACAACAATTGGAAAAAGCTAAGCAAGACTTGGCTGCAGCAGAAGCTGACTTGAAGGCTAAGCAGGCTGTTGCTGAGACTGAGAATGCAAAATTAGTTGATTTGCAAACAGTCTACAATGAATTGCTAGCAAATTACAATTATTTGCTAGACCTTCTTCCAAAAGAAGTGCGCCAAGCCCTAGTATCTGCCACTACAACTACTTATCAAGCAAATGGTGGACTTAATTTTGCAGCAGCAGGTGCAGGTAGTCAAACGGTTCTGACTTCGAATGCAAATTCAGTTTCTCAAGATGAGAAGGATGCATCGGTTGAAACATTGGCTAACGTATCTACTCAAGCTCAGCCAAAAACTGATAATAATACTAATGCTCCAGCAACTCCTAAAGCTTCGCCTAGCCAGTCAGTTGTCCTTCCTAATACAGGAACGGAAGCGGAACAGTTAGCCTTCCTTGGAATGACTCTCGGTGCAGCTCTTCTCGCAGGTGCAGTGAAACATCGCCGCAGAAAAACTTTATAGTATATAATAGTGAAGTGAGTGTTACATCTCACTTCATTTTTTATTGGCTAATTAGTTTGATTGAAACAAATTTAAGAAGAAAATTTTTTGAGACTCAAATAATTCTTAAATTTAGCTAGAAAGCACTCCTTTTATCTGCTTTTCAGGGGATATCATGTTATAATAGCAGAGGATTTTATACAAAAAGAGGAACTTATGACTAAAAAAGCTATTCTAATGATGACCTTTGGATC
Source organism: Streptococcus cristatus (assembly GCF_003943515.1). GTDB lineage: Bacteria > Bacillota > Bacilli > Lactobacillales > Streptococcaceae > Streptococcus > Streptococcus cristatus_D. Next base: position 76,174 of record NZ_RJPT01000007.1, read on the forward strand.
GCCAGAGGGCTATACTTTTGAGGATATTGCAGAATTTTTCACGAATATCCGTCGTGGTGTGCGGCCTACTGATCAGGAGATTCAGCACCTTCATGATAATTATCAGCGTATTGGTGGCAGTCCCCTGCAACGCATCACACGGGCAGAAGTTGAGCTGGTGAAAGAAGCTTTAAAGGGAGAGTATGCTGTCTATTTTGCTAATAAATTTTCTCGCCCCTTTATTCCAGATGTTATTAAGCAGATGGAGAATGACGGGATTGAGGAATGTATCTGCTTGATTTTAGAACCGCATTATTCTTTTTACTCTGTCATGGGGTATGAAAAATTTATTACGAGCCAGACAATTAAATTCCATATTATCAAAGAATGGTATCAGGCTGAGGACTTGCTTCGCTTTTGGGAGGAAGAAATCAGGAAAATCTTGCAAACGCAAGTCAAAGATGAAAGTTTTAAGGTCATTTTCTCAGCTCACAGTGTGCCAGTTTTAGCACTTGATTTTGAAGATCCATATATTGATCAGATTATTGAAAACTCACAGTTGATTGCACATCGGCTGGGCCTTGCTCCATCTGAGTATACCAATACCTGGCAGAGCGAAAGCGATATTGGATTGCCGTGGATCAAGCCAGATGTTTTAGAATATCTCCGAGATCAAACGAACCATCCGCAACATTATATCTTTGTCCCAATCAGTTTCATCAGCGAACATATCGAGGTGCTGTTTGATAATGACGTGGAGTGTCAGGAATTGTGCCAAGAACTCGGTGTCGCTTATCATCGTCCACCAATGCCTAACATAGACTCCCGTTTGATCGCTGCATTATTAGCGACTATTCGTCAGCATGAAACAGAAGAGCTTCGATACATGCATCCAGAAGAAACAACCTTTGACGAATTGGCCCCTTCAGAAGAAAGTAATCAAATCTTAAGCGAAACGGAAGAACTTCAAATGCCTGAATTTGTCAAAAAGTTGATAGAGAAAAAGGGCAGAGAAAATGTCAAAATGCCTTATTTCATAAAGAAAATGTTAGAAAAAAGAGCGCGAGAAACAAAGTAAGTCTATAGCCTAGAAATAAACATTTGTAACGAGCAATGATCATGAATTGTTAGGAAAGTGCATGTTCTAGGAAATTGAAAAATTTCTATTGAAAAGATAGGGTTTTGGAGAAATATGTCTACAAACAAGCTAATCCAATCCAAGCTGGAACTGTTGCCGACCAGTCCTGGCTGTTACATTCACAAGGATAAAAATGGAGCCATTATCTATGTCGGCAAAGCCAAGAATCTGCGCAATCGGGTCCGTTCTTATTTCCGTGGCAACCATGATACCAAGACGGAAGCGCTGGTTTCCGAGATTGAGGATTTTGAGTTTATTGTTACTGAGTCTAATATTGAGGCTCTCCTCCTAGAAATCAATCTAATCAAGGAAAATAAGCCCAAGTACAATATCATGCTCAAGGACGATAAGTCCTATCCTTTTATTAAGATTACCAACGAGATTTATCCGCGTCTAATTATCACGCGCCAAGTCAAAAAGGACGGTGGACTTTATTTTGGTCCATATCCAGATGTTGGTGCGGCCAATGAAATCAAGCGCCTGCTCGATCGCATTTTTACATTCAAAAAATGTACCAATCCACCTGCAAAAGTCTGTTTTTATTATCACTTGGGGCAATGCGAAGCCCATACGATTTGCAAGCGGGATAGCCAGTATTTCAAGAATATGGCTCAGGAAGTGTCGGACTTTCTCAAGGGTCAGGACGACAAGATTATTGATGAGCTACGTGATAAGATGAATAAAACAGCTGCAGCCATGGAGTTTGAACGGGCGGCTGAATACCGCGACCTGATTCAGGCTATTGGCACCTTGCGCACCAAGCAGAGGGTCATGGCTAAAGATTTGCAGAATCGTGATGTCTTTGGCTATTATGTGGACAAGGGTTGGATGTGCGTGCAGGTCTTCTTTGTGCGCCAGGGTAAGCTGATTGAGCGTGATGTCAATCTTTTCCCTTATTACAATGATCCCGACGAAGATTTCCTGACCTATATTGGCCAGTTTTACCAAGAAAAATCCCATCTCAAGCCCAATGAAATCTTGATTCCAGCAGACATTGATGAAGAAGCTGTCCGGGCCGTTGTGGATACCAAAGTAGTCAAGCCTCAGCGAGGCGAGAAGAAGCAGTTGGTCAATCTGGCTATTAAGAATGCTCGGGTCAGCCTCCAGCAAAAATTTGACCTTTTGGAGAAATCCGTTGAGAAAACGCAGGGCGCTATAGAAAATTTAGGGAAGCTCCTCAATATTCCGACACCCGTTCGGATTGAGTCTTTCGATAACTCCAATATCATGGGGACCAGTCCCGTATCGGCTATGGTCGTCTTTGTCAATGGTAAACCTAGCAAGAAGGATTACCGCAAATATAAGATCAAGACCGTGGTAGGGCCAGACGACTACGCCAGTATGCGAGAAGTTATCAAGCGTCGCTATAGTCGGGTGATACGTGACGGGCTGACGCCACCAGATCTGATTGTCATTGACGGTGGACAAGGCCAGGTCAATATCGCTAAAGACGTTATCCAGAACCAGTTGGGGCTTGATATTCCTATCGCTGGACTTCAAAAAAATGACAAGCACCAGACCCATGAATTGCTCTTTGGTGATCCTCTTCGAGTCGTAGAACTGTCCCGTAATTCGCAGGAATTTTTCCTCCTCCAACGCATCCAAGATGAGGTTCACCGCTTTGCTATTACCTTCCACCGCCAGCTTCGATCTAAGAATTCTTTCTCATCGCAACTTGATGGTATCGAAGGTTTGGGGCCAAAACGTAAGCAAAATCTCATGAAGCATTTCAAATCACTGACCAAGATTAAAGAAGCCAGTGTCGATGAAATCGTCGAAGTGGGCGTACCGCGAGCGGTGGCAGAAGCTGTGCAGGCAAAACTCAATCAAACAGAGCCATCCCGACCTTTGTTAGAAGTGGCGGAGCCCTTAGCAGAATTGGATAGTTAATATATAAACTAAGACCGTGAAAACGGTCTTTTGTAGTATAATAGGAAAGAAGTGAACCAGAATGGAGAGTCAATTATGATTTCTTTAGAAAAGTCAAATCAGTCTGAAGTTGAAAAAATTTGCTTTCTTGCGTAAAGATTTTATGAAATAGGATGATTACATGACACAATTTGAAGATAAATTTATGGAAGTTTAGGTCAGTATGGTTTCGTTGACACTGGAATAGAAAAATAAGGCTATACAACTTCATGAAAAACCTCTGCAAGCTCTTTCAATTTGTGGTAAAATAAGAGTAACAGAAATTAGAAAAGGAAACCAATTATGAAATTTCTTGAATTAAACAAAAAGCGTCATGCGACTAAGCATTTCAATGACAAACCGGTAGATCCTAAGGATGTCCGTACAGCTATTGAGATTGCGACCTTGGCACCAAGTGCTCATAATAGTCAGCCTTGGAAGTTCGTGGTGGTGCGTGAGCGAAACGAAGCCCTATCGGGCATTGCTTTTGGCTCCAACCAAGATCAAATCAAGGGAGCTCCAGTGACAATTGCCCTCTTTACAGATACGGATTTGGCTAAGCGGGCACGCAAGATCGCGCGTGTCGCTGGGGTAAGAAATTTTTCTGATGAACAGCTTCAATTTTATATGCAAAATTTGCCAGCTGAGTTTGCTCGCTATAATGACCAACAAAAGAGTGATTATTTGGCCCTTAATGCTGGCTTAGTAGCTATGAACCTTGTTTTGGCCTTGACTGACCAAGGTATTGGCTCAAATATCATCCTAGGCTTTGATAAATCAAAAGTCAACGAAGTTTTGGAGATTGATGAGCGTTTCCGTCCGGAACTCTTGATTACCGTTGGTTATACAGACGACAAGCTAGAACCTAGCTATCGTTTACCAGTTGACGAGATTATCGAAAAGCGTTAATAAAGTAAAAAATAGAAATCGCGATTTAATTTTTAAAACATACTTTAAATCGAAGTGTTTTATAGAGGTGAGAAAATGACAATTGATTTTAAAGCAGAAGTTGAAAAACGTAGAGAAGCTCTGTTGGCAGACTTGTTCTGCCTTTTAGAAATTAATTCAGAGCGGGATGATTCTAAGGCAGACAAGGAGCATCCTTTTGGACCTGGTCCTGTAAAGGCCTTGCATAAGTTCTTGGAAATTGCTGAACGTGATGGTTACCCGACTCAAAATGTGGACAATTATGCTGGTCACTTTACTTTTGGTCAAGGAGAAGAAGAACTGGGTATCTTTGCCCATATGGATGTGGTACCTGCTGGAAGTGGTTGGGATACAGACCCTTATACACCGACGATTAAGGATGGCCGTCTCTATGCTCGTGGTTCTAGTGATGACAAGGGACCAACTATGGCATGTTACTACGGTTTGAAAATCATCAAAGAATTGGGCTTGCCGGTTTCTAAGCGCGTGCGCTTTGTGGTGGGGACAGATGAAGAGTCTGGCTGGAAAGACATGGAGTATTACTTTGCTCATGTAGGCCTGCCTGAGCCTGATTTCGGCTTCTCACCAGATGCTGAGTTCCCGATTATCAATGGTGAAAAAGGTAATATCACAGAGTACTTGCATTTTGCTGGTGAAAATGCTGGCGCAGCACGCCTGCATAGCTTTACTGGCGGCTTGCGGGAAAACATGGTTCCTGAGTCTGGTACAGCTGTCTTGTCAGGTTATTTGCCAAATCTAGTTGATAAATTGGAGCAGTTTGCTAAGGAAAATGGGCTGGACTTTACTTATGAAGAATTAGCTAATGGCCAAGTCACTGTGACCATTATCGGTAAGTCTGCGCACGGTGCTTCTCCTCAGTCTGGTGTCAATGGTGCAACCTATTTAGCCAAATTCCTAACGCAGTTTGACTTTGCTGGCCCTGCTAAGGATTATCTAGATGTGGCTGGAAATATTCTCCTAAATGACCATGAGGGTAAGAACTTGAAGATTGCTCATGTGGATGAGAAGATGGGAGCTCTGTCAATGAATGCGGGCGTTTTCCGTTTTGACGAAAACAAGGCCGACAATACAATTGCCCTCAATATTCGCTATCCTAAGGGAACTAGTCCAGAAGCCATTCAAAATGTTTTAGAACAGTTGCCGGTGACTAAAGTGACCTTGTCTGAGCATGGACATACTCCTCACTATGTACCGATGGAAGATCCGTTGGTGCAGACCTTGCTAGCTGTTTATGAAAAACAAACTGGACTGAAGGGTCATGAGCAAGTTATCGGTGGTGGTACCTTTGGACGCCTCTTGAAACGTGGTGTTGCTTATGGTGCGATGTTCCCAGACTATATCGATACTATGCACCAAGCCAATGAATTTATCGATGTGGAAGATCTCTTTCGCGCGGCTGCCATTTATGCTGAAGCCATTTACGAATTGATCAAATAAAATAAGAACTCATTTGGCTATGCCAGGTGAGTTTCTTTTCAAGGGAGGAAATATGATGCAGACAATAGAAGATATTACCAAGGCCATTATAGCAGACCCACAGAATAAAGCTTTTACAGAACAGGGGATCACCCCACTCTTTGCGGCGCCTAAGAATGCTCGGATTAATATTGTCGGTCAAGCGCCGGGCTTGAAAACCCAGCAGGCAGGGCTTTACTGGAAGGACAAGAGTGGTGACCGACTGAGAGAGTGGCTGGGTGTTGATGAGGAAACTTTCTATCAGTCTGGATATTTTGCGGTTCTGCCCATGGATTTTTATTTCCCCGGGCATGGTAAGTCTGGAGATTTACCGCCTCGTAAAGGCTTTGCTGAGAAATGGCATCAGCCGATTTTAGAGCTCCTACCAGATATTGAGTTGACTATCTTGATTGGCCAGTATGCTCAGAAATATTATCTGCATCAAAAAGGTACGGTCAAGCTGACCGAGACGGTCCAGCATTATCAAGACTACCTACCCGACTTTTTTCCCTTGGTACATCCATCGCCCCGCAACCAAATCTGGATGGCGAAAAATCCTTGGTTTGTGGCAGAAGTGGTGCCAGAATTGCAAGCATTGGTACAAAAGATTATTCATCAATAAAGGAGGGAAGCTATGGATGCTTATCAACAAGTAGCTAACAAGTTGCAAGAGTTGGGGATTACCTTTGATGTAGTGGAGCACCCACCTGTATTTACGACAGAGCAGGCAGATAGCTATATTGAAGGAATGGAAGGAGTCCGGACTAAGTCCATGTTTTTGACCAATAAAAAGAAAACTCAATATTATCTGCTGATTATGGATGACCAAAAGAGTCTAGATATGGACTTGTTTAAAGACTTGGTCTCAGCCAATCGTATTCGTATGGCTTCAGCTGATTCTCTCTTTGAAAAAATGGAATTGCCACCAGGAACGGTATCGCCCTTCGGGCTTCTGAATAATCCAGAGCGAGACATTCAGGTCTATTTTGATAAGGACATTGTATCAGAGGATATCATGACTTTCCATCCCAATACCAATGAAAAGACGATTTTTTTCGCCACCCAAGATCTTTTTAAGTTCTTGACTCATCTGGGCTATGATTATCAAATTTTGGAACTTTGATTTTTAAAAATGCTGTGGGTTTTCTTGACCTCACAGTTTTTTTGTTCCAAGATTTAGAGAAAGCTTAATAATTTTTCTAAAATAGTAATAGAAGGCTGGCAATAGAAAAGAGCCTGAGTGATATTCAGGCTTTCTTGGATAGATTGAATAGAGTTTTTAGTTGGATGCTTGAGTGCTGGACTCTGTTGTTGTATGCTGGTCTTGGCTTGTCGAACTGCTGTCAGTGGAAGTAGTTGTATGGCTCGTATTCGTTTCTGCGCTTGAGGAGCTTGAGGATGTTTCGGTCTCAGTAGCAGATGAAGTTTCTGTTGGAGTCGAGCTGACCGAAGTTGACTCTTTTTCTACTTCTTTGATAATGGTAGTAGTCGTTGTCGAGTTGCCTGTATCAGTTTTTGATTTTGAGTCATTGTTGTTCATAAGGTTCATGATGGTAAAGCAAGCAATGACGATTGAAAGAAGACTGGCAATTGTAGCAATAGTCTTTTGTAGGGCAGAAAAGCCAGTTTTAATATGCTGACTAGTCGGTTTTCGATTTGAATTGCTGTTATTTTTTTCTTTGCGAGAATAGTTTTCCATGTAAAAGTCGCTCCTTTTCGTTCTTAATTTATTATACGTCTTTTATTTAGAAAAGTCTTCCAAAAATTTGAAAATTTCAAATGAAAACGTACACAAAATATAAATAACAACAGCTCTAAAAGGCGGAGAGATAAGCCTCTTAGAGCTGTTCGTTTTATCAAAATGTTAGAGCTGTTTTGGTGTCAGAGTCAAGGGCAGCTTGGGCCACAGCTAGCCGAGCTGCTGGGACTCGATAAGGGGAGCAGGAGACATAAGTGACTCCGATTTCTTGTAAGAAAGGAATGGAAACTGGATCACCGCCAACTTCGCCACAAACTCCGATGGACAAGGTTGGATCTACTTGGCGAGCTTTTTCAATGGCCAATTTCATCAATTGGCCGACACCATCTTGGTCAAGGCTTTGGAAGGGATCCTGGGTGAGCAACTTTTTCTCTTTATAGTCGTTGAGGAATTTTCCGATATCATCCCTTGAAAAGCCAAAAGTCATCTGGGTCAAGTCATTGGTTCCAAAGCTGAAGAAGTCTTTAGAAAATATCAAACGGAGGTCATCAATATTACAGATAAATCAATTGAAGAGACAGCTTTCCTGATTGAAGATTATTTAAAAAAGTTAGATATGATTGGCGAGGCGAAGTAATCGTCTTCAGGGCCAGTTCCTAAATTTATCAGGTAGGAACTGCGCCCTTTTCTTGTTCCTAGGCTCGTTTCGTGTTACAATAGGAGTATTGATTTTTACTGATAAATACAGAGGAAAAAGATGATTTATTTAGATAATTCAGCGACAACCAAGCCTTATCCAGAGGCGCTGGCCACTTATACAGAAGTGGCTTCTAAAATCTGGGGCAATCCTTCTAGCTTGCATAGTTTAGGCAGTCAAGCGACCCGTCTCTTAGAGGCCTCTCGCCGTCAAATAGCAGAACTTTTAGGCAAGTCTTCATCGGAGATTTTTTTTACGTCTGGAGGGACAGAAGGGGACAACTGGGTACTTAAGGGAGTTGCTTTTGAAAAGATTCCTTTTGGCAAACACATCATTGTATCTAACATTGAGCATCCAGCGGTTAAAGAATCAGCTCTCTGGTTGCAGAGTCAGGGATTTGAAGTCGATTTTGCACCAGTCGATAAGTCTGGTTTTGTTGATGTAGAGAAGCTAGCGGAGCTGATTCGACCAGACACCACCCTGATCTCGATCATGGCAGTCAATAATGAAATCGGCAGTATTCAGCCCATTCAGAAGATATCTGAACTGCTAGCAGATAAGCCAACTATTTCCTTTCATGTAGACGCTGTACAGGCTGTTACGAAGATTACGACAGCTGCTTATCTAACGGATCGTGTGGATTTTGCGACTTTTTCCAGTCATAAATTTCACGGTCTTCGCGGTGTGGGATTTGTCTATATCAAGTCTGGCAAGAAAATCAGTCCCCTCTTGACTGGTGGCGGCCAGGAGTCGGACAAGCGCTCAACAACGGAGAATTTAGCAGGTATTGCAGCGACAGCTAAAGCTCTGCGTCTGTCCATGGAAAAGCAAGAAGTATTTGCCCAGCGGACGGCTCAGATGAAGAAGATTCTCCTTGAAGAGCTGCAGAAGTATCCAGATGTGATGATTTTCTCAGACATGGAAGATTTTGCGCCTCATATCCTGACCTTTGGTATCAAGGGGGTCCGTGGGGAAGTTGTCGTCCATGCTTTTGAAGACTACGAGATCTACATCTCGACGACCAGCGCTTGCTCTTCCAAGGCCGGCAAGCCAGCGGGAACGCTAATCGCTATGGGAGTCGAAAAGTCTCTCGCTCAGACCGCTGTCCGTATCAGTTTAGATGTTGACAACGATATGAGCCAGATGGAGCAGTTTTTGACGACTTTTAAAATTATTTACGAAAAAACCAGAAAAGTAAGGTAAACAATGCAATATTCAGAAATTATGGTGCGCTATGGTGAGCTTTCTACCAAGGGCAAGAACCGCATGCGCTTTATCAACAAACTCAAACGCAATATTCAGGCTGTTTTGTCAGTCTATCCGCAGGTCCATGTCAAGGCTGACCGTGACCGCACCCATGTCTATCTGCACGGGACAGACTATCAGCCTGTCGCTGAATCGCTCAAGCAGATTTTTGGAATTCAGAATTTTTCGCCGTCTTACAAAATTGAAAAATCGGTACCAGCCCTAATCGAAGCTGTCCAAACCATCATGAAGGAAGTCTATCAAGAGGGCATGACCTTTAAGATTTCCAGCAAGCGCAGTGACCACAGTTTTGAACTGGATAGCCGCGAGCTTAATCAGACGCTTGGAGATGCTGTTTTTGAGGCCATTCCAAATGTTCAGGTCAAGATGAAAGCGCCGGATATTGAGCTGCGCGTTGAGATTCGTGAAGAAGCGGCTTATCTCTCCTATGAGACCATTCGTGGCGCTGGAGGCTTGCCAGTCGGAACTTCAGGCAAGGGCATGCTCATGCTGTCTGGTGGGATTGACTCACCAGTGGCGGGCTATCTGGCTCTCAAGCGCGGTGTGGATATCGAGGCGGTTCACTTTGCTAGTCCTCCCTACACTAGCCCAGGTGCGTTGAAAAAAGCTCAAGATTTGACAAGAAAACTGACTAAATTTGGCGGTAACATCCAGTTTATCGAAGTTCCTTTCACGGAGATTCAAGAGGAGATCAAAGCCAAGGCTCCTGAAGCCTACCTGATGACACTGACCCGTCGCTTTATGATGCGCATTACAGACCGGATTAGGGAGGAGCGGGGCGGTCAAGTCATTATCAATGGAGAAAGTCTTGGTCAGGTGGCAAGTCAAACCATCGAGAGTATGCAGGCTATCAACGCTGTAACCAATACACCGGTTATTCGTCCTGTCGTGACGATGGATAAGCTGGAAATCATTGAGATTGCGGAAAAAATCGATACTTTCCAAATCTCTATCCAGCCATTTGAAGATTGTTGTACCATTTTTGCACCTGACCGACCTAAAACCAATCCGAAAATCAAGAATGCCGAACAGTACGAAGCTCGCCTAGATGTTGAAGGTTTGGTAGAACGCGCCGTCGCAGGCATCATGATTACAGAAATCACACCGCAAGCAGTGACTGATGAAGTTGACGAGCTGATTGAGGACTTGTTATAGGAGTTTAGAAGTAGCTTTTTACTGAAAGAATCTGTAAATTATATTCATTGATGCTAAAGATAAAAGGGGGTATTCATGAACGAATGGGATTCCTTTTTGAGTGGTCTCATGGGAGCATTGTCTTGGAAAGATGGACAAGATAATGCTTTGCTGTTTGGAATGCCCAGTTGGACTTATTTACTTGGTCTCTTAGTTCATTTTCAGATTTTCCTGAGCTTGTATGCTCTCTTATTTTGGGGATTTCATTTAAGTATTAAGGAAGCTGGCTCTGTCAAGAAGGCCATGAGAAATAAATGGAATACCATACGTCAAAGTCAAAAAAGTACGGGCAGAGCTATTTTTGTCACAATAATTGGCGTTCTTCTTATGCTTTTTATCTTTCCTGCTTATGAAGGCTATCGAATTACCAATGGTATTTGGCGCTATCATTATTTTACTAATCAGATAACCGAGCTAAAAACGGCTTTAGTGACTGGTGTTGATACTGAGACCGGAGGAAGTAAGTCTACCTATTCTCGAATTACCTTCACTATTACGGTTGATGGGAAAGAGCGAAAGGTCAATGTTTCAGATAGTAATAAAAGTCTTGCCAGATCAGCTAAAAAACATTTAAAGACTCCGATAGCTATTGAGGTTTATGTCAATCAAGAAGGGCAGATTGTATATTTTAAATAAATGGAAGTACAGAATGAGGATATTTAGTTGAAAATCCGTTTTCATTAAATGAAATTACTTGCAAAAGGTTAGTAGAAGTGCTATACTAAGAATGTTGACTATGCACGGCCTGTGCAACCGCTCGAACATCGTTGCTCACATAGTGAGTATAAAGTGGTTCGTCCCACGATGCTAGGCGAGTCTTCACAAAAATACGGGGAAACCCCAAAAAATCATAGGAGGTGCATAATGAGCACATACGCAATCATTAAAACTGGCGGAAAACAAGTTAAAGTTGAAGTTGGTCAAGCTATCTACGTTGAAAAATTGGATGTTGAAGCTGGTCAAGAAGTGACTTTTAACGAAGTTGTTCTTGTTGGTGGTGATAAAACTGTTGTCGGAACTCCACTTGTTTCTGGAGCTACTGTAGTTGGAACTGTTGAAAAACAAGGAAAACAAAAGAAAGTCGTTACTTTCAAGTACAAACCTAAAAAAGGTAGCCACCGCAAACAAGGTCACCGTCAACCTTACACTAAAGTTGTCATCAACGCAATCAACGCTTAATTTACAGGAGAACACATGATACAGGCAGTCTTTGAGAAAGCCGAAGATGGCGAGCTGAGGAGTGCGGAAATTACTGGACACGCCGGAAGTGGCGAATACGGCTTTGATGTCGTGTGTGCATCGGTTTCTACGCTTGCCATAAATTTCATCAATTCAATTGAAAAATTTGCAGGCTACGAACCAATCCTAGAATTAAACGAAGAAGAAGGCGGATATTTACGAGTAGAGATCCCTATGGATATTCCGCCGCATCAGAGAGAAATGACTCAGCTTTTCTTTGAATCATTTTTCTTGGGAATGGCAAACTTATCGGAGAACTCTTCTGAGTTCGTCCAAACCAGAGTTATCACAGAAAACTAACACGGAGGAAAAACACTATGTTAAAAATGAATCTTGCAAGCTTGCAACTTTTCGCCCACAAAAAAGGTGGAGGTTCAACGTCAAACGGACGTGATTCACAAGCAAAACGTCTTGGAGCTAAAGCAGCTGACGGACAAACTGTAACTGGAGGATCTATCCTTTACCGTCAACGCGGTACACACATCTACCCAGGTGTTAACGTTGGCCGCGGTGGAGATGATACATTGTTCGCAAAAGTTGAAGGTGTAGTACGCTTTGAACGTAAAGGTCGCGATAAGAAACAAGTATCAGTTTACCCAATTGCGAAATAATTCATTATTGATAAAAATCCCTGTCTCAAGATTGGGATTTTTGTTTTTGGGAAAAAATGAAATCGTTTCCTTTTGTGAAATCATTTTAAAAGAAATTGTTGCTACATGCAATGTTTTTTTTGTATAATAGAGTTGTTATAAGGATATTCTAAGGAGGGCAATATGGGATTTCTGGGTTTAGCTATTTCAGCTTTGTTAAATAATACGTTGATTCAATTAAAAGATGAATTGGTGGACTTTGGTGTAGATAATTGGGAAAAATTTGAAACTGGATTTAATAAAAGTTTTACTTCCTATTTTGAGGGTTCATTTAAGAGAGTGAAGAATATTCCGTTTGTGTTAAGCGGTACAAATAATATCGATTTGCTTTCTATTTTCCAGCCCACTTATTTAAAATCAGAAATAAGTCATGTGAGATGCTATACTGCTGATTTAGATAATATTTTACAAGAATCGGATAATGCTTGGATTTATGGATATGGTGGCATTGGTAAATCAACCATGCTGAAGTACTTTTTTCTTAAGGAGATTGAAAAAGCTACGAGTAATAATAATCAAAGAATTCCCATTTATATTGAATTGAGGAAATATAATTTTGATTCGAAGAAAAGAAGGGAATTTTTAAATTTTATATATGAAGAAGCTAAAGTATTAGGGTTTGATTTAGAGTTTAAGTATTTTGAATATATGGCAAAAAAAGGGCGTTTTATTTTTCTTTTGGATGCTTTTGATGAAGTAGCTTCAAATAATATGGATCAAGCCGCGACTGAGATAGAAGAATTAGCCACTAGATATTCTAATAATCCAATCCTTGTGACTAGCCGGAAATTACTTTTTAATCATATAAATAATACCTCTTTATTTCATCCATATCAAACGAATGGCTTAAGTAAAGACGAAGCAATAGCATTAATAAAGCGCATCAGTAGATTGCCTGAATCAGAGCTAAGAGAAGAGGTGTTTGAACGATTTATCAAGAGTTTGGAAGAACAGTTATATGATGAATATCAATCATTTGCAGAAAATCCTATATTGCTTTTCTTGATGTTACAAATGTTTCAAAGAAATGCAAATTTTCCGGCTGAGAAAGCTACTTTTATCAAAAATTCTTATCGACTGCTCTATAAAGAACATGATCATTCAAAATTAGTTGCTATGAAAAGACAATTTAAAACCGACTTATCTGAGTCTACTATGTTGCGAGTTATTTCTTATCTTTGTTTTCTCACTTACTTTGAAAATAATGGAGAGAAATTAGAGTTTACAGAAAGTGAAATTCTTTCTTTGCTAGATAGGGTATTAAATCATGAAGATTCGTCTTCAACAAGAGCAGAAGATTTGCTTGCTGATTTGATAACCCGTCTATGTATCATACATAAAGAGGGACGATCTTACTATTTTGTCCATAATATTTTCCAAGAATTTTACGCGGCAAACTACTTATATGAGTTGTATGATGAAAGCCAAGAACAATTTTTTAAAACTGCTTTTCTTGCTGAAAATATGAATGAACGTTTGATTTTGACTACTTTAGAATATTATGATGAATTGGATAAAGAATTTAATAAGAAAAAGTTAAACTACAATATCTTCCTGCCAATTTTAGAAGAATTAAAACGTAGAAATGAAGGAAGAGACTTTGGTGAATTGGATACAAATTTATACGATGTGAGCCTGTCTTCTAAAGGTGAGGGAGATATTAGTTTCGATGATTTGGGTTCTTATTTTTTATATTATTTAATGGAATTTGCTGAAAAAGTTTATTTAGTAGAGCAAGATAAAAAACTGCCTTTGCCTGTAAAATTTCCCAAAATTAAAGAAAAAAAGATATTTTTTATATTTTCCAAATATCATGATAATTTAACGGATCAAGAGTATTTTCAACTGCATGTTAAAATTTATAATGAACTCCAAAACGTAAAACTAACAAGTGAAGCAATGGAACTTATGGAAAAGTATAAGCTAGACTTGATTAATTTCTCTATTGACTATAGTACGATTCGTAAAGACGCTGCATGGTATGAAGTCTTCAAAAAAAGTAGTGCTTATGAATGTTTAAATTTCATTGAAGACTGGGTAACAAAGACAAGAACCGAAAAAGAAGCAGACAAAAGAAAAATCCCAATTTTGAATTTTAAAAAATAAATCGGCAATATCTGCTGATTTATTTAGTTTTGAAATCGTTTCCTTGACATTTTCTATTCTTAATGTTTTAATATAGGCTACAGGGATAAAAAGGAGAATATATGTTTCATTTTTTTACAAGAATAGACAGTATTTCGACGAATGAATTGGAGAAGCGGTTGAAGTCTAATATCCAACTAATTGATGTACGGATGCCGGCTGAATTTCGTAGAGGACATATCAAAGAGGCGAAGAATGTTCCTTTAAGTCAAATAGGTCAGTTTTCACCTGCTAATGAGGAGACGATTTACGTTATTTGTCACTCAGGCATGCGGAGTAAGATGGCAGCGAAAAAGCTGAAGAAAAAGGGCTATGATGTTGTCAATGTCCGCGGTGGTATGAGCGCTTGGACAGGGGAAACATTCAAGTAGAATCTATTAAGTTAATCTTGCCTCCTAGCTGGCAATTTACTTTAAAGAAAATGGTAAGAGTGACGGTCTAGAAACAAAGTGAAATTAGCTTCAGCTATATGGATTCTTTCTGTCAGGGTTTATATTAGAATACCTTGTACATAATTATTAAAACCAGAAGGAGTAGAAAAATGAAAACGATATCAGCAGCTGACTTAGAAAAGCAGTATCAATCTGAAAAATTGGCCATCGTAGATGTGCGCGAAAGACATGAATTTCAAGCGGGTCATATCCCAAATGCTGGAAATCTTCCGCTTAGTGAGTTGGAAACTGGCTATAAAAAGCTGGATCCTGACTACAAATACTATGTCATTTGCCAAGGAGGTGCGCGTTCAGCGACTGCTTGCCAATTTCTTGCCATGCAGGGCTTCGATGTGACCAACGTATCAGGTGGCATGAACGCTTGGCTAGGAGAAACAGAATAAAAGAACAAAAGGATTCGTCTCTTTACTAGAATCCTTTTTCTTATTTTCGATTTACGAGAAAGAGAATGGCCTTCCCAATTCTTTCCTCTAGTTTTAGCAGATTATCTGATGGATTTTCTAAACAATCTGCTAAATTCTCAGTAAAAAGCATTGTTGATTTGATTGGTTTGAAGATACTTTTAGGAAACGCCCATAATCACTCTCTGATTCCTCTATTTACTTTTTATCAAAATTCTGGTATAATAGCTTATGTTATA
This sequence comes from Streptococcus cristatus, assembly GCF_003943515.1. GTDB lineage: Bacteria > Bacillota > Bacilli > Lactobacillales > Streptococcaceae > Streptococcus > Streptococcus cristatus_D. Next base: position 91,584 of record NZ_RJPT01000007.1, read on the forward strand.
AAATATAACATAGAAATTGAACTAAGAGAATATTAAACAAAATAAGGGCCTATCTTTGTTTCAGATTCTCTTATTCTTAGACTTCTCTCAATTTTTGGAGGTGTATTTATGAAAGTATCAAAAATGCTTTTAGCTACTGGAGTGGTACTCAGTGCAGGAGTATTCTTGTCAGCTTGTGGCAAATCTTCATCCAGCACAACCACATATTCTTATGTTTATGCCAGCGATCCGGATAGCTTGAACTACCTGACCACGAACCGTGCAACTACATCAGACGTTATTACAAACCTTGTAGATGGTCTTTTGGAAAATGATGAATATGGAAATCTAGTTCCTTCTCTTGCAGAATCATGGACAGTTTCTCAAGACGGCCTGACTTACACATATAAGCTTCGTAAGGATGCTAAGTGGTTCAATGTTGATGGTGAAGAAGTTGCAAGTGTGAAAGCTCAAGACTTTGTGACTGGACTTAAATATGTGGCTGACCAGAAGTCTGAAGCCCTTTACCTGATTCAGGACTCGATTAGCGGCTTGGATGCCTATGTCAAAGGTGATGAAAAAGACTTCTCCAAAGTCGGAGTAAAGGCAGTGGATGATTATACGGTTCAATACACGCTGACACGCCCAGAGCCTTATTGGAACTCTAAAACGACGAATAATATCTTGTTCCCTGTCAATGAAGAATTTTTGAAATCTAAAGGAAAAGATTTTGGTTCTGTTGATCCATCAAGTATTCTTTACAACGGTCCTTTCCTTTTGAAATCCTTGACCTCTAAGTCTTCTATGGAATTTGTTAAAAATCCAAATTATTACGATAAAGACAAGGTCAGTCTAGAACATGTTAAATTAACCTACTATGATGGATCAGACCAAGAATCTCTAATTCGCAACTTCAGTGATGGTGCATATAGTGGTGCCCGCCTCTATCCGAATACTTCAGGATTTGCGGCAGTTAAGAAGAAATATGCGGACAATATCCTTTATAGCCCACAGGATGCGACCTCATATTACTTTAATTTCAACTTCAACCGTCAATCATACAATCACACTTCCAAAACAAGTGATGATCAAAAGAATGCAACAAAAGAGGCTGTTTTAAATAAGGACTTCCGTCAGGCCGTCAATTTTGCCCTTGACCGGACTTCTTATGGTGCGCAAAGTAACGGTAAAGATGGAGCTACCAAGCAGTTGAGAAATACGCTTGTTCCACCAACATTTGTTCAAATTGGCGATCAAACTTTTGGGCAAGTTGTTGCTTCTAAATTAGTGAATTATGGTACAGAATGGGCAAATATTGATCTGACAGATGCTCAAGATGCTTATTATAATCCAGAAAAAGCCGAAGCAAGATTTGCCAAAGCTAAGGAAGCTTTGGAAGCTAAGGGAGTTCAATTCCCAATTCATTTAGACCTTCCTGTAGACCAGGCCGACAAGGTGAGTATCCAATGGGCAAGTTCAGTAAAACAATCAATTGAATCAACCTTGGGTGCAGAAAATGTAGTGATTGACCTGCAGAAGATTAGTGTGGATGATTTGAACAACATCACCTATTTTGCAAATACTGCAGCTCAAAAAGACTATGACTTCTATACAGGAGGCTGGTCAGCTGACTATCAGGATCCATCTACCTATTTAGATACTCTAAATGTAAATAATGGTGCTAGCTTGCAAAACTTTGGTTTTGAGCCAGGCCAAGATATGGACAAGATGAAAGAGCTGGGCTTGGACACTTATACTAAGATGTTGGAAGAAGCAAATGCTGAAACAACAGATGTGAAAGTTCGCTATGAAAAATATGCGGATGCACAAGCTTGGTTGCTTGATAGTGGGATTATCATGCCGACCATTTCAGGAGGCGGTAGTCCTTCTGTAAGTAAGTCCAAACCTTTCAGTCGTGCCTATTCACTCGTTGGAATCAAGGGATCTGGCTTCAACTTTAAATATACGAAGCTCAGAAGTGAGATTGTAACGACCAAAGAATATGAAGAAGCTAAGAAGAAATGGCAAGAAAAAACCTTAGAATCTAACAAAAAAGCCCAAGAAGAATTAGCAGATCATATTGAAAAGAAATAAAATATATAAAGAGGCTGGGACAAAAGTCCTAGCCTCTCAATTGTCTTTGGATTGTCGAGCAAGACGCAGTGGCTGAGTGGGCTCTACTACGCTGATTTCATCAGCTTTTACAGCCCTACTCAACTGTGCGGAGGTGGGACGACGAAATCGAATTCTAACGAATTATCGATTTCTGTCCCCCTCTCTTTTGATTTGACATAGATTAGAAATTTTGTAAAAGGAGCGATTTAGGCTTGTCTTTTTGTGAAAAATTGGTTATAATGAATAAGTTACCACCCTTAGTGTAATGGATATCACGTAAGATTCCGGTTCTTGAGATGGGAGTTCGATTCTCTCAGGGTGGATGACTGAAGCTTGGACTCGAGAGAGTCCTTTTTTGTTTTCTAAGAGAGGAGACAACTATGGTGGTGAAGTTAATCGCCCATACCTTGATTGAGAAGAATGGGCAGTATTTACTTATCAAACGCTCAAAAATAAAGCGCGGCCTTCCTAATGTTTATCCATGCTATTGGGATATTCCTGGCGGAAGCGTAGAAGAGAACGAACTACCCAGAGAAGCAGCTCTACGCGAGGCTATGGAAGAGGTTAATCAAAAGATTCGAATTGATAAGATTATTCATGAAGATAGTCAGTTTGACACAAGTAAAAATACTGTTTTTACACGCTTGGTTTATGGGGCTAGGATTATAGATCAGCGCGATATCCTATTGGATCCGGAAGAGCATACAGACTTTATTTGGCTTTCTTCTTTGGAGGACTTAGAGGGAGAGATGATTGTTCCTTATTTGCTTGATATTTTTGCTGACAGATCCACATAAAACAAAAAAACATCCCCTTTTATCAGGAGATGTTTTTCTGATTAGTTTTTAGATGCTTCTTGGAATTCTGGATTCTTCCATGCTTCATCAATAATTGCTTGCAATTCTTTGGCAGATGCTTGCATCTTTTGAGTTTCTGCATCGTTCAATGGGATATTTACTGGACGAACGATACCGTGAGCACCAACAACTGCTGGTTGACCAATGAAGACATCTTTCACACCGTATTGGCCTTCTTGGAAGACTGAAAGTGGAAGTACAGCATTTTCATCGTCAAGGATAGCTTTTGTGATACGAGCAAGGGCTACAGCGATACCGTAGTATGTAGCACCTTTCTTGTTGATGATTGTGTAAGCGGCATCACGAACGCCTTCGAACAATTCGATCAATTCAGACTCTTGAACATTTTGAGTATCTTTAAGGAATTCTTCAAGGTTTACCCCTGCGATGTTAGCATGTGACCAAACGGCGAATTCTGAATCACCGTGCTCACCCATGATGTAGGCGTGAACTGAACGAGCGTCAACATCCAATTTTTCAGCAAGAGCTTGACGGAAACGAGCTGAGTCAAGTGAAGTACCTGAACCGATAACGCGTTCTTTAGGGAAGCCTGAGAATTTCCAAGTTGAATAAGTCAAAACGTCAACTGGGTTAGCAGCAACAAGGAAGATACCATCGAAACCTGATTCAACAACTTGTGTTACGATTGATTTGTTGATGGCAAGGTTCTTACCAACGAGGTCAAGACGAGTTTCACCTGGTTTTTGAGGCGCACCCGCAGTGATAACAACAAGGTCAGCGTCTGCACAGTCAGAGTATTGAGCTGCGTAGATCTTTTTAGGTGAAGTGAAGGCAAGGGCGTGGCTAAGGTCAAGCGCATCACCTACAGCTTTTTCGTGTAATTGTGGAATTTCGATAATTCCAAGCTCTTGTGCAATTCCTTGGTTAACAAGCGCGAAAGCGTAAGATGAACCTACGGCACCGTCACCAACAAGGATGACTTTTTTATGTTGTTTAGTAGCAGTCATTTCTAAACATCTCCTTATTATTTTTGGGGTTTTCCCCATACAATTACATTCTACCACTTTTGATACAGTTTGTCACGGCTCACCGTGGTATTTTGACCCCTAAAAGGCTATGTAAACGTTTTTATATTCGGTTTTAAATACTGAAAATATAGCTAAAATGTGGTATAATGAGATAGTGATTTAATATTGAAATGAGGCATTTTTTAATGCAAGATAGAAACTTAGTAGATGTCAATTTGACCAGCGAAATGAAGACCAGTTTCATCGATTATGCAATGAGTGTTATCGTGGCTCGGGCTCTTCCAGATGTTCGCGATGGTCTTAAGCCGGTTCATCGCCGGATTCTTTATGGCATGAATGAGCTAGGCGTTACGCCTGATAAGCCTCACAAGAAATCAGCTCGTATCACAGGGGATGTCATGGGTAAGTATCACCCGCATGGTGACTCCTCTATTTATGAAGCGATGGTGCGGATGGCTCAATGGTGGAGCTATCGCTACATGCTGGTAGATGGCCATGGAAACTTCGGTTCGATGGACGGAGACGGGGCCGCAGCCCAGCGTTACACAGAAGCACGTATGAGCAAGATTGCTCTGGAGATGCTTCGTGATATTAACAAAAAAACTGTTGATTATATTGACAACTATGATGCCAGCGAGAGAGAGCCTATGGTTCTTCCTGCGCGCTTCCCTAACTTGCTTGTAAATGGAGCGACAGGGATTGCGGTTGGGATGGCGACTAATATCCCACCGCATAATCTTGGTGAGTCTATTGATGCAGTTAAGCTGGTTATGGATAATCCAGAAGCAACGACTCGTGACATCATGGAAGTCCTGCCTGGACCAGATTTTCCGACAGGAGCACTGGTTATGGGTAAGTCTGGTATTCACCGGGCTTATGAAACTGGTAAGGGTTCGATTGTTCTTCGTTCTCGTACTGAAATTGAAGAAACGAAAAACGGCCGTGAGCGAATTGTCGTAACCGAGTTTCCTTACATGGTTAATAAGACTAAGGTTCATGAGCATATTGTTCGCCTGGTGCAGGAAAAACGCATTGACGGTATCACAGCTGTTCGCGACGAATCCAACCGTGAAGGAGTTCGTTTTGTCATTGAGGTTCGTCGTGATGCTTCTGCTCATGTCATTCTAAATAACCTTTTCAAGTTGACTCAGATGCAGACCAATTTCAGCTTCAATATGCTGGCCATTCAAAATGGTGTACCGAAGATTTTATCTCTTCGTGAGATCTTGTTGGCCTACATTGAACACCAAAAGGAAGTGGTGACTCGACGGACAGCCTTCGATAAAGAAAAGGCGGAAGCTCGAGCACACATCTTAGCTGGTTTGCTGATTGCGCTGGATCATATTGATGAAGTGATTCGCATCATCCGTAATAGCGAGACGGACGCAGAAGCCCAAGCTGAATTGATGGCTAAGTTTGAGCTGTCTGAGCGCCAGAGTCAGGCTATCCTTGATATGCGTCTGCGTCGTCTGACTGGTTTGGAACGTGATAAGATTCAGTCAGAGTACGACGAACTGATTGCCTTGATTGCAGACTTGGCTGATATCTTGGCTAAGCCAGAGCGTGTTATCGCTATTATCAAAGAAGAGTTAGATGAGGTCAAACGTAAATTTGCGGATGACCGCCGAACTGAGCTGATGGTGGGAGAAGTTCTTTCTCTTGAAGATGAAGATTTGATTGAAGAAGCGGATGTTTTGATTACCCTGTCTAATAAAGGCTATATCAAACGTCTAAATCAGGCAGAATTCACTGCTCAGAAACGTGGTGGACGCGGTGTTCAAGGAACTGGTGTCAAAGATGATGACTTCGTCAAAGAGCTGGTTTCAACGAGCACTCACGATAGACTGCTCTTCTTTACTAACAAAGGCCGAGTTTATCGTCTCAAAGGCTATGAAATCCCTGAGTATGGCCGTACAGCTAAGGGCTTGCCAGTGGTCAATCTCTTGAAACTGGATGAAGGAGAGACCATTCAGACCATTATTAATGTCCAGCAAGACAGTAGCGATCATTCCTATCTCTTCTTTACGACCCGTCTAGGTGTGGTTAAACGAACCAGCGTGACAGAATTTGCTAATATCCGTCAGAACGGTCTCAAGGCCCTGAATTTGAAAGATGAAGACGAGCTTATCAATGTCTTTCTGACGGACGGTGCTGCAGACGTTATCATTGGTACTAAGTTTGGTTATTCGGTCCGTTTCAATGAGACAGCTGTCCGAAGCATGAGCCGTAGTGCGACTGGTGTTCGTGGAGTTAATCTTCGGGACGGCGACCAGGTCGTTGGAGCAGGTGTGATTACTGAGTGCGATGAAGTGCTTGTCATTACTGAAAAAGGCTATGGTAAGCGAACTCTTGCTAGTGAGTATCCAACCAAGGGCCGTGGTGGTAAAGGGATTAAAACAGCCAATATCACTGATAAGAATGGACCTCTCGCTGGTTTGATGACTGTTACTGGCGAGGAAGATTTGATGATTATCACTAATACAGGCGTCATCATTCGGACAAGTGTGGCAAATATTTCTCAGACAGGTCGTTCAACCATGGGAGTTAAGGTTATGCGTCTGGATCAAAATGCCCAGATTGTCACCTTTACAACGGTTGCGCCTGACGCAAAAGATGATGAGGAAGAAGTAGAATAAGAGGAGGATGAATGTGAAGAAATCTAAGAAGAAATTCAAGCTCAGAAATTTCATCATTAACTGTGCAGTTTTCCTTTTATTTCTAGTTGCCCTAGCTCTGATTTTTAACTCCTCTATCCGAAATATGATCATGGTTTGGCACACAAACCAATACCAGGTTAGCAAAGTTTCCAAAGAAGAAATCAAGCAAAATAAGGCAGTCGAGTCGAGTTTTGAGTTTAGTGAAGTCCAATCTCTTTCGACAGAAGCGGTCATCAATGCTCAGTGGCAGGCTCAAAAACTACCAGTTATCGGTGGTATTTCGATTCCTGAAGTGTCGATGAATCTGCCAATTTTCAAGGGCTTGGATAATGTTGGACTCTACTATGGTGCTGGCACTATGAAAGAAGATCAACATATGGGACAAGGGAATTACGCCTTAGCCAGCCACCACGTCTTTGGAATTACTGGAGCTAGTGACATGCTCTTTTCACCGCTAGATCGTGCCAAAATAGGGATGAAAATCTATATCACGGATAAGGAAAAAATCTATACCTATACGATTTCTAGTATAGAAAGTGTCGCACCAGAGCGCGTGGATGTCATCAATGATACGGAGGGGGTTGCTGAGATCACTTTAGTCACATGTGAGGATGCAGCAGCAACCGGTCGAACTATTGTTAAAGGTACGCTTGAAAGTACGATTGACTATGACAAGGCACCAAAAGATATTTTAGATGCTTTCAGTCGATCTTATAATCAAATGCAGCTATAATGCAAATATTGTCAAAACGAAGTAACTCTTGTTGCTTCGTTTTTTGATTGATAAAACTAAAATAATATACGAACAGATACTAGAACGCTTTCAAAGAATATGCCTTCTTTATTAGATTGTGCTATACTTATGTTAGTATGGTACTCTTTTAGTCAAGAAAGGAAATTATCATGAAAATATATAAATCACTTTTAATATTTTTTATAACATTTATATGTTTAGGAAATATCACTGCCTGTAGCCAGTCCAAAACAGCAGAAAAGAAGTTTGATTTCATAATGACAGCAGAAGATAAAAAGAGACTTCATAAAGAAGAAGAGAAAATAGCTTTGTATTTGGTGAATCATTACGAAGATGTGAAAAAAATTAAGTTTGATAAATTTCACAGGGGAGGATTTGGGATAGCAGATTCAATAAGTGTTATTGTCAATGATGATAGTTACATAAAACCAATTATATTTAACGATGGTAGTGAAAGATATTCCGTTGATTATGATCCGAGTGATTTTCATTTAATAAAAAAGAAAAATTCTACGGAATTAACCAGTCTTGATGGGATTGAAGTGATATATTATGAGGAAAAGTAAATTGATTATAGAAAGATAATATAATTGAGGTATGAAATCGTTAATTTCAAGTTATTGATGACGCTGCATAAAGAAAGGAGTATTTATGAAAATATCTAAGTTACTTTTGATAGTCTTTATTGGATTTCTAGGGATAGGAACACTCAGTGCCTGTAGTCAGCAGAAAAAAACAGGACAGAAAGAGAAAGTTACATTGACAGAAGAAGAGAAAAAAGAAGTTCAAAAACAAGAAAAAAATCTAGCTTTGTTTTTAGTGAATAACTATGAAGGGATTAATAAAATTGAGTTCACAGATGTCTCTAGAAAAGAATTTGCCCAGTCTAGAAGTGTTTTTCTAAAAGTGAATGATAATATTAGTATTAGTTCGTTTTTAGATGACAATTATGATAATGGTTATAGTTTAGCCTATAAAAAAGGTGAGAAGACTTTAATGAAAAAGGAAAAACCGACTGATTTTGAGACTCTTGAAGGAATTGAAGTAATATATAATTTAGGTACATAATATGTCGAAAATTACTGAAAAAGATTATAAAGAATTAGCACGTAATGTGTATAAATTTTATCCAGAAGAATATAAAAGTGAACAGTAGATACAAATTGGAGATCCAACTGATATAAACTATCGAAATCCCGAATCATTCTATGATAGTATGTAAGATTTAGTTCGATCTATCTTGAAAAGTTTTGCATATTATATAACTACTCGCTTTATTTATGATTTTTTGGCTACATTATAGCCAGATTAGTATGGTTGAAAATTTTGAACTCTATAAAGGAAAGGAATATTTATGAAAATATCTAAGTTACTTTTGATAGTCTTTATTGGATTTCTAGGGATAGGAACACTTAGTGCCTGTAGTCAGCAGAAAAAAACAGGACAGAAAGAGAAAGTTACATTGATAGAAGAAGAGAAAAAAATAATCAGAAAACAAGAAGAGGCTCTTGCTTTATTTTTGGTCAATAATTTTGAGGATGTTCATAAAATAGAGTTTGTAAGTATTTCAAAAGGCGGACTTGGTAGACCTAGATTCATTTATTTCTCGGTAAACAATAAAATAGAAGTTTCAACAGACTTAAAAGATAGTTACGATATACAGCATTATGGCTTGGTCTATCATAATAGCTCAGAGGAACTAAAACGTAAGGAAGTTCCTTCTAAATTTACAAAATTATCAGAGGCTCATTTATATGTTGTATATTATGGAGAAAATAAATGAATATAATGGATGCAGATTATGATACAATTACGACCTATGTTTATGGGCTTGATACACTAGATCAATCAGAGAAACAATAATCAGTTGGAGAATTGATTGATGGTCACGTTCGAAAATTTTGAGTTATTCTATGATGGTAGATAAGATTTAGTTTTATTGATATTAGAGGGATTGTAAATGATGTAAACGCCTGCTTGGTTTATAATCATTTTGCTATAATATAACTATGTTAGTATAGTTGAAGATTGTATGTTCTATAAAAGAAGGGAATATTTATGAAATACTTTAAGTTACTTTTGATAGTATTTATTGGATTTCTAGGGTCGGGAACACTCGGTGCCTGTAGTCGGCAGAAAAAAACAGGACAGAAGGAGATGGTTACATTGACGACCGAGGAAAAAAAGAAACTTCGTAAAGAAGAAGAGGCTCTTGCTTTATTCTTGGTCAATAATTTTGAAGATATTAAAAAAATAGAATTTATAAGTATAGTAAAGGGTGGTTTTGGAACTTCTGATGTGGCATATATGAAAATTAACGATAAACTCCTTGTGGATTCTAGTCTGCAGGACACATATG
>NZ_RJPT01000008.1 GCF_003943515.1 Streptococcus cristatus
ATTTCGCCATTCACATTGCTGGAGCGAATCTCCCATAGGTGCGGTTTGCGGACAAGATTAAAATAAATCGGCCGGCCTTCTGGTGTATCCAAATCTCCTGTAAAATAACTGTAAGGAGACTCGACATCTGGTGAAAGATAGCCATCGTCTTGTACAACAACAACAGGACAATCAAGTCCTGTTGCTTTTAATGAACGTAACAAATCAAAACTTGCTTGATCATAGCGGTCAAACAAACAAATCATAGTGTTTATGCCTTTCTTTCTGAATCCTACTTAGTTGGTCTGAGCCGATCGAACTAGATCAGACCAGCGCTGGGCAATATGCTCATCAAGATAAGGCTCAGCTACCTCACTCGCTAAACAATCTTTTTGTGCGGTCAAGAAAACCTCTCCAATGCTTGAAGAGGTTCGCTACTATGCTCAAGAATTGCTTCGTCTTTCTGAACGCAAACAAGTTGTCTTAAACGACATGGTAGCTCTAGCTCAGCCTTTACCAGAGTATGACATCTTACGGTCAATTTCTGGCATCGCAGAAACCACAGCGACATCTATCATTGGCGAATTGGGAGATATTCGTCGATTTCACTCTGCCAATCAAATCAATGCTTTTATCGGCATTGACCTCAGACACTATGAATCTGGGAACTTTCTCGCTAAGGAACACATCACTAAACGAGGTAATCCCTATGCCAGAAAAATCTTGTTCAAGTGCATTCACAACATCGCTTCAGCTAGTCATACCAATCCCTGCCATATCGCTGACTTTTATGAGAAACGAAAAAGACAATCGACAATAGCTTCAACTAAGTCACATACGATTGCCTCTATACATCGTCTTATTCGAACAATGTATTACCTCATCACGCATAACAAACTTTACGATTATTCTTTGACCCAAAATCGATAAGGCTGTCTATGCCGTATTATGGTAACACCTTGTTTCAAAAAATACCAGATGAGGTGTTTTTTAGCATGCCCTTTTATGGAGCAAAAAGTGTTAAAAATAAGACAGTAACCTCAGAATAGCTACTGTCTTATCTCTTTTTTTACTTAAAGCCTTGATAGACTTGACAAATGGTCGAAAAGAGCCGAATTTTTCTCCAACAATGAGAAAAAGCCCTGCTAAGCAGAGCTTCATCATCAATTATTTTCCAAGGTAGTATTCAGCAACTACGTTCAATTTTTCGTCGAATTCGAATACCAATGGTGGGAAGTTAGGGATTTCCACGTCCATGATTTCGTCATCTGACAATTGTTTGATGTGTTTTACAAGGGCACGGATTGAGTTACCGTGAGCTCCTACGAATACATTTTTACCATCTTTAAGTGCTGGAGCGATTTTATCTTCCCAGAATGGAAGGGCACGTTCCAAAGTTACTTTCAAGTTTTCAGCATCTGGGATAACTGAGTCGTCAAGTGAAGCGTAACGACGGTCAGTATGAGCTGAGTGCTCATCATCACGATCCATGTTTGGAGGCAATACATCGTATGAACGACGCCAGATGTGAACTTGCTCATCACCAAATTGCTCAGCTGCTTCAGCCTTGTTTTTACCAGTCAAACCACCGTAGTGACGTTCGTTCAAGCGCCATGATTTTTCAACTGGAACCCAAAGTTGGTCAGCTGCTTCAAGCGCCAAGTTCGTTGTTTTAATCGCACGTTTCAAAACTGAAGTGTAAGCTTGGTCAAATTCGATACCAGCTTCTTTGATCAATTTACCAGCATCGATTGCTTGTTGTGTACCTTTTTCAGAAAGATCTACATCAGCCCAACCAGTGAAGAGGTTAGCTTTATTCCATTCAGACTCACCATGGCGAGCAAAAACCAATTTTACCATTAGATGGATTCTCCTTTTATTTTCCGGGGTTTGCCCCGTTTATCTATTCCATTTTACAAAATTTTCTCTCAAAAATCTAGTCTCAGCGGGATATTTGTGAAATTTTCCACTTGATTAGGCTTTTGAGAAAATCAATTCTCACTCAAGACTTCTAACTAGCCACTTGTTCTTGCTGGGCGCACTCTGGACAAATGCCATAAACGACCATCTGACTCTTGGTAATTTGATAGCCAGTCTGCTCTGCTGCTTCCTGCTGAACGTCTGGCAAATCCAAGTCCATATCCGCAATCCGACCACATTTTTCACAAATGACATTGAGGTGCTGATGCCCCATAAAATCATAATAAGTCGTCGTGTCGTTACGAACCTTGAGCTCAGATACAAAACCTTCATCAATCAACACTTTTAGGTTGTTATAAACAGTCGCCAAGCTCATATTGGGAAATTCAGGCAAGAGAGCTTGGTAAATCATCTCTGCACTAGGATGATCATGACTGCTGATGATAAAAGCAATCACAGCCTTTCTCGTCTCTGTGATTCGAACACCTTTCAACCTCAGATGTTCGATTACTTCCTGGTAATTCTTTTCATACCCTTCATTCATCTTCTCTATACTCCATCCACATTCATTCTAGCTTATTTCCATTATATCATGACAAACATAGATTTTCTATTAAGAATGATTGTAAATAAGGAAAAATATTAATCTACCTAATAGACTTATTCATTTTAATTAAGTAGATTTTTGCCTCAAAGCACGATATGATAGAGATGTTAACAAACATGTAAGCGCTTAAATTATTTGACATGTCAGCTTTATAGTAACAAATTCTGTAGCCATGCTTCTGCTATTTTACCTGCCCTGCAGGAAACATGCAGGACAACTATTTGGGTACAGCTGGTTTTCTATCACTTTTTAGAAAAAAATTATATAAATGAGGATATCATTATGAAAAAAACACCAAATCGCTGGTTAATTTTAGCAGCAGCTATCTTAACCAACCTTTCTTTAGGTGCTGGATACGCCTGGTCTGTTTTTCAAAAAGCGCTGCTGGAAGCCAATGCTAGCCAAGGATGGGTGCAAGCTCAAACCTCTCTAGCCTTCAGTATCTCTTTTGCAATGGTGCCAATCGGCATGATTATTTTCGGACCTAAAGTCGATTCATTAGGCCCTAAGAAATTTGTCTTTCTAGGAGGAATTCTCTTTGGTGCGGGTATGTTTGCTACAGGATTTGCAACTTCTCTTCCTGTACTCTACTTGACCTACGGGGTTGTCCTTGGTCTCGGTATCGGATCAGCCTATGGCGCTTCAACTTCTGTCGCTACCAAATGGTTCCCTGATAAAAAAGGTCTCGCGGGTGGTTTAACCGCAGCTGGCTTTGGACTTGGACCACTAATCATCGGACCACTTGCCAAAACTCTCATCGCTTCAATGGGCGTTTATTCAACATTTAAAGTTCTAGGTATTGCCCTGCTTGTCGTTATCTGCTGCTCTTCTCTTGTCATGGAAAAAGCTCCAGCAGCTGCTCCAGCAGCAGGAGGTTCTGCACCGACAGGAAAAACTCACAAAGAAATGCTACGCGAAGGCAACTTCTGGTTGCTGTGGCTCATCTACATTTTAGGTGCTACTGGTGGTATGATGATCATCGGTTCAGCAGCGTCTATCTCCGACCAATATAAACTAGTTGGAGAAGCAACTCTATTCGTTATGCTGGTTTCTATTGCCAATACTTTTGGACGGATCTTCTGGGGAGCTGTATCGGACAAAATCGGCCGCTACCCTACTGTAATCGCCATGTTTGGCACTGTCGCTGGTGGCTTAGCACTGACCGCTCTCTTTAAAGGAGAAGGAAGCATCCTTGCAATCTTAGGCGTCATGCTTGTCGCCCTGTCCTTCGGTGGCTTCCTTGGATCTTTCCCAGGTATTACAGCCGAAAATTGGGGCGTGGCCAACGTCGGCACAAACTACGGCTGGATGTTCACGGCTTATGGTGTTGCAGCTATTGCCGGACCACAGTTGGGAGCTCGACTTGCTCAAGCAAACAAGGGAGACTATTCAATGGCCTGCTATATCGTTATTGGTATGGCACTCCTTGGTATCGTTCTACAATTATTCTATATTTCTAAATCAAAGAAAGCTTAAAACTAATATTAACTCTGGGGTGACCCAGAGTTTTTTTGACAAAGAATCTGTTAGCCAGCAAAAATTGACAAGAGCTCCCCTGACTAGCATAAAAGCCGAGACAAACTCGGCTTTTCTTTTTAATTGAATGATTCTAGATCAACGGTCAGCACTTGGCCGTCTCGGACCACCTGTCGCCCAGCAATGTAGACATCCTGAACGTCGCTACCCTTGACTGCATATACTAGGTGCGACAGCATATTTTCCAAAGGATAGAGGTGAAGTCGTCCCTTAGGCTGAATGGCAATGAAATCGGCTTGCTTACCCGCTTCCAGACTGCCAATTTTGTTATCCAATCCCAGCGCCTTTGCTCCTTCAATGGTCAAAGCTTTCAAGGCCTGCTCGATCGTAAACTGGGTCGCATCACCTGCTCGCATCTTCTGAAGGAGGGCTGCTGTCCGACCTTCTTCAAACATATCCAGATTATTGTTAGAAGCGACAGAGTCTGTTGCCAGGCCAACGGTCACCCCAGCGGACAGTAAATCCGTCACCGGAGCTACACCGGAAGCTAGCTTGAGGTTGCTGATAGGATTGTGGGCGATGCTGACTGGTGAAGTCGCTAAATCCGCAATCTCAGACGGATTTAGTTCAACCCCGTGAGCAAAAATACCTGGCTGCTCCAAGTAGCCCAACCCCTTTAAGAAAGCCAGAGGCCGTTTACCATAACGCTCCAGAATGATTTTATTTTCTTCCTGGGTCTCTGCCACATGGATATGAAGCTTCAAATCCAGCTCACGCGCTAGTTCAAGACTGCCCTTGAGCAAGTCTTCATCGCAGGCATAGGGCGAGTGAGGTGCCACCATGACCTGAAAATCTTCATCATCATAGGAGCGGATTTTCTCAATAATGGCACGAGTACGAGCCAGAGTCTCTTCTGTTGTTTCTGCTGCTGAGCTAAAGAGAGTTGGTGAGAAATAGCAGCGCATACCAGACTGCCGCACAGTCTGATAAATCCGGTCAATCTCCACTCCCTGAGGATTATACATGTCGTTAAAAGTCGTTGTTCCTGACAGCATCATTTCAGCCAGAGCCAGCTGGACAGCCTCGGTCGTTAGATCCTCCGTGAATTGACTTTCTGCTGGCCAGATATAGTTCTCCAGCCATTCATGCAGATTGCTGTCATCACGAATCCCGCGCAGCAAGGTCATGGCCGAGTGCGTATGGCAGTTGACCAGCCCTGGCATGATCCAAGCACCTTCATAATCCACCAACTCGCTGCACTGTTCTAGCCAAGCCTCGTCATAGGGACCACAGTAGGCAATGCGTTCATCCTCAACCACAAGCAAACCTTCCCGATAAACATGAAATGCGCTGTCACAGGTCACCAGATTGACATTTGTATAAGCTTTCATCCTTGCTCCTTCTCATTTCGTTTTAGCTATTATAGCAGGCCTAGTAAACTAGCGCAAGAATTTTCCAAGATTATTTAAAATAAAGATAATCAGGATTGGGAGTCATATAATACAACTCTCCTTTAGAGAAAATCAGATTAATTTTATGTTGCTTATAGCTATATAAAATAAAGTCACTCTCCAACTGATAGTCTTGGTTCAAGCTAGCTGCCTGAGCAATATCCGCCGCTGTTACATAGAAAGCCTTTGCCTGCTCTTCCGTCACATGCTGACCTTGATATAGCTCTTTTATATTTTCTAGCTCCTGAGCTTTAAAAGTGTCCTTAATGTAATTCGGATCCTTTATGACGGCCTCTGGCTCGCCAAGAACCTTTTTGACTTGCTCCTCTGTATAGCCTTTAAAATCAGGCGTTTGAGCACTAAATCCCCCTTCAAAAGAACGATAATACACCTTGGCATTGCCTGTTGCATAGATCTTGTCTGTATTGGCAGACCGCGCATCTTGAGGCAAACCATCCGTTACTTCATCTGGCGAACTTGTCGCCTTGCTCTCAGAAGCTGGAGCACTAGATGATGAGGTCTGGCTGCTCTTTGATCTTTCTTGCTGACTGGAGCCTGTAGCCTTCGTCGATTCTGATTTCTTTGGTATTTTCACCTTTTGGACAGAAGAGGCTTCAGACCTAGGAACCCTTTTCCTTGGATAATAGCAAGCTGTCAAAGCCATGACAGCTGCAAGCATGGTTAAAAAGGTTATTACTTTTTTAAAATACATAGTTACCTCCATTTCTTAGCTACATTATATCATATTTTAAGTTGTGCAGAAGGATCATCCAGATTTTTGCTGCCTTCTCTAACAAACAAATACTGTGTCTTCTAGAAGCTTAGGAAAAATGATTGATGTTATGCCAAAACATAAGAAAAAACCTACTGCACAAGCTAGGAAGCTGATACAGTAGGCTTTTGATTTTTGTCTTATTTTACAGCGTCTTTAAGAGCTTTACCTGCTTTGAAAGCTGGAACTTTAGAAGCTGCGATTGTGATTTCTTTACCAGTTTGTGGGTTGCGACCTTTACGTGCTGCACGCTCACGAACTTCAAAGTTACCAAAACCGATCAATTGAACTTTTTCACCTTTTGAAAGGTATTCTGTAACTGCTGCAAATACAGCGTCAACTGCTGCTGCTGAATCTTTTTTAGTCAATTCTGTAGCTTCTGCCACTTTTGCGATCAAATCTTGTTTGTTAGCCATTTAACAAATCCTCCAATTTTTTTCTGGGTTAATAACCCTAACAGATATTATCATATCTAAAAAAAGCGTCTAGGTCAAGTCTTAAGCAGACATTTTACAAATAATTTACTCTATTTATAGCGAACTAGAACGGCCCATGCATTTTCTCCAGTGTGAGTTTGGATGATCGAACCTGTTTCTAAGACAGAGATTGGTTTTTCAACAAATTCCTGCAGCTCTTCCTTCATTTGATTAGCAAATTCTGGTCCACCCGCATAGGAAATTCCGATTTCTTCAATTTCCTTCTCTTTCAGAGACTCTTTCAAGTCATCCAGCCATTTCTTGAAGGTTTTAGCGCCACGTCCTTTGACAATAGGAGTCAAGGTATGATTTGTCATCTGCATGACGACACGAATATTTAAAAGCGAGCTAATCAGACCAGTCACACGGCCGATACGACCACCTTTGACCAAATTTTCTAAGGTCGATACGCCGATATATAGCTCCGTCTTGGCTTTGACTTCCTCAAGTTTTTGTAAAATCTCCTCCAAAGTCGCTCCAGCTTTTGCCATCTTAGCAGCCTCAACGACTTGGAACTTCATGGCTTGGTCCGTGAAAGAACTATCGACAACTGTTACATCAGCCTTAGCCAAGGTAGCACCCTGACGAGCTGCCTCTACGGTGCCAGATAAAGCATGAGACATGTGAATTGAGATAATTTGGACATCTTCCGCTGATAAATCTTCGAAAACCTCGGCAAATACTCCAACTGGTGGCTGGCTAGTCTTAGGCAGATTTTTACTAGACTTCATCAACTGAAGGAATTCTCCCTCCTTCAAATTGGAATCCGAGTAGACTACACCGTCAATCATGACTGTCAAAGGAACTATTGTAATATTCAAATCTTTTGCTAGTTCAGGCTCAATCGTAATCGAAGAGTCTGTCACAATTTTAATTTTTGTCATATTTTCCCTACTTTTATCCTGTTATTGAGTCTATTATACCAAAAAATCCTAAGTTTTTGTGAATCAATCTTAGCTTAATCTATAAATCTCAGAAAAATAAGAGCCTTCTAAGTAAAATACTACTTAGAAGGCTCTTAACTATTTGATTGAGGCACTAGCCAAAGCTTGCATCAAGAAGATGCCCTTTTAAGCCTCATCATCTTTGCGCTTGCGACCAAGAATCATGAATCCTAGGCTCGCAATAATAGCACTGGTCGTTGCTCCCACGATTGAAACTGGAGAAGTGCTACCTGTATTTGGTAAGGTCGCTTGTTTAGTCTTATCTCCTGCTGGAGTTGGAACAGCTGGCTTATCATTTGAAACAGGTCTGCTTTCAGGCTTCACTAGCTGATCCGTTTGAGCTTTATTAGCTGAATCAGTCTCTTGATCTGGCTTCACTTCTGGAGTCACTGGTGGAACTGGACTTGGCTGTGGTTGTGGCTTCGGAACTGGTTGCGGCTGCGGTGCTGGTTCCGGTTGCGGTGCTGGTTCCGGCTGCGGTGCTGGTTCCGGTTGCGGTGCTGGTTCCGGTTGCGGTGCTGGTTCCGGTTGCGGCTGCGGACTAGGAGCTTGCTTAGCTTCAAAGGTCCATTTACCTACAAACTCTACATCGGACTTGTTGACAACGGCGCTAGCTGCATCATAGCCCTTGAAGGTCCATGTGCCGTCGTTCACACTATCTGTGTAAGTAGTTTGCGCTGGTTGCTGAGCGGAAACAGTATTGCCATTTTCATATGTTGCACTGTCGCTTGGAGTCAATGCGGCGATGGCTGCTGGAAGTTGTTTACCTGCCGTTGCGCTCTCGAAGCGATAAGTAGCTTGGTACTTGTTGGCTTCAAAGGCCCACTTACCTACAAACCCTACATTAGCCTTGTTGACAACGGCGCTAGCTGCGTCATAGCCCTTGAAGGTCCATGTGCCGTCGTTCACACTATCTGTGTAAGTGGTTTGTGATGGTTGTTGAGCGGAAACAGAAGCACCATTCACATATGTTGCACTGTCGCTTGGAGTCAATGCGGCGATGGCTGCTGGAAGTTGCTTACCTGCTGTGGCGCTCTCGAAGCTGTAAGTAGCTTGGTACTTGTTGGCTTCAAAGGCCCACTTACCAACAAACTCTACATTGGCCTTGTTGACAACGGAGCTAGCTGCATCATAACCCTTGAAGGTCCATGTGCCGTCATTCACAGTATCTGTGTAAGTGGTTTGTGATGGTTGTTGAGCTGAAACAGAGGCACCATTCACATATATTGCACTGTCGCTTGGAGTCAATGCGGCGATGGCTGCTGGAAGAGCTTGACCTGCTGTCTCACTCTCGAAGCGATAAGTAGCTTGATACTTATTGGCTTCAAAGGCCCACTTACCAACAAACTCTACATTGGCCTTGTTGACAACGGCGCTAGCTGCATCGTAACCCTTGAAGGTCCAGGTGCCGTCGTTCACAGTATCGGCGTAAGTGGTTTGGGATGGTTGCTGAGCGGAAACAGTATTGCCATTTTCATATGTTGCACTGTCGCTTGGAGTCAATGCGGCGATGGCTGCTGGAAGAGCCTTACCTGCTGTGGCGCTCTCGAAGCGGTAACTTGCTTGGTACTTATTCGCTTCAAAGGCCCATTTTCCTACAAACTCAACATTTGACTTGTTCACGACTGCATTAGCTGCGTCATAGCCCTTGAAGGTCCATGTACCATCGTTCACAGTATCTGTGTATGTGGTTTGGGATGGTTGTTGAGCTGAAACAGAGGCACCATTCACATATCTTACACTGTCACTTGGAGTCAATGCGGCGATCGCTGCTGGAAGTGCTTGACCTGCCGTCTCACTCTCGAAGCGATAAGTAGCTTGGTACTTATTAGCTTCAAAGGCCCATTTTCCTACAAACTCTACATCAGCCTTGTTAACAACGGCGCTAGCTGCATCATAGCCCTTGAAGGTCCAGGTGCCATCGTTCACAGTATCGGCGTAAGTGGTTTGTGATGGTTGTTGAGCGGAAACAGAGGCACCATTCACATATGTTGCACTGTCGCTTGGAGTCAATGCGGCGATGGCTGCTGGAAGTTGCTTACCTGCTGTGGCGCTCTCGAAGCGATAAGTAGCTTGATACTTGTTGGCTTCAAAGGCCCATTTTCCTACAAACTCTACATCAGCCTTGTTAACAACGGCGCTAGCTGCATCATAGCCCTTGAAGGTCCATGTGCCATCGTTCACAGTATCGGCGTAAGTGGTTTGTGATGGTTGTTGAGCGGAAACAGAGGCACCATTCACATATGTTGCACTGTCGCTTGGAGTCAATGCGGCGATGGCTGCTGGAAGTTGCTTACCTGCTGTGGCGCTCTCGAAGCGATAAGTAGCTTGATACTTGTTGGCTTCAAACTCCCATTTTCCTACAAACCCTACATTAGCCTTGTTAACAACGGCGCTAGATGCGTCATAGCCCTTGAAGGTCCATGTGCCGTCGTTCACAGTATCGGCGTAAGTGGTTTGTGATGGTTGTTGAGCGGAAACAGAGGCACCATTCACATAAGTTGCACTATCGCTTGGAGTCAATGCTGCGATGGCTGCTGGAAGTTGCTTACCTGCCGTGGCGCTCTCGAAGCGATAAGTAGCTTGATACTTGTTGGCTTCAAAGGCCCACTTACCTACAAACCCTACATTAGCCTTGTTGACAACGGCGCTAGATGCGTCATAGCCCTTGAAGGTCCATGTGCCGTCGTTCACAGTATCGGCGTAAGTGGTTTGTGACGGTTGTTGAGCGGAAACAGTATTGCCATTCACATAAGTTGCACTGTCACTTGGAAGCAGCGTTGCGATGGCTGCCGGAAGAGCTTTTCCTGCTGTTGC
The DNA here is from genome assembly GCF_003943515.1 of Streptococcus cristatus. Classification (GTDB taxonomy): domain Bacteria; phylum Bacillota; class Bacilli; order Lactobacillales; family Streptococcaceae; genus Streptococcus; species Streptococcus cristatus_D. Next base: position 10,443 of record NZ_RJPT01000008.1, read on the forward strand.
GCTCTCGAAGCGGTAAGTAGCTTGATACTTGTTGGCTTCAAAGGTCCATTTTCCTACAAATTCTACATTAGCCTTGTTGACAACGGCGCTAGCTGCATCATAGCCCTTGAAGGTCCATGTGCCGTCGTTCACAGTATCGGCGTAAGTGGTTTGTGACGGTTGTTGAGCGGAAACAGTATTGCCATTCACATAAGTTGCACTGTCACTTGGAAGCAGCGTTGCGATGGCTGCCGGAAGAGCTTTATCTGCCGTTGCGCTCTCGAAGCGGTAAGTAGCTTGATACTTGTTGGCTTCAAAGGTCCATTTTCCTACAAATTCTACATTAGCCTTGTTGACAACGGCGCTAGCTGCGTCGTAACCCTTGAAGGTCCATGTGCCGTCGTTCACAGTATCGGCGTAAGTGGTTTGTGACGGTTGTTGAGCGGAAACAGTATTGCCATTTTCATATGTTGCACTGTCGCTTGGAGTCAATGCTGCGATGGCTGCCGGAAGAGCTTTTCCTGCTGTTGCGCTCTCGAAGCGGTAAGTAGCTTGATACTTGTTGGCTTCAAAGGTCCATTTTCCTACAAATTCTACATTAGCCTTGTTGACAACGGCGCTAGCTGCGTCGTAACCCTTGAAGGTCCATGTGCCGCCGTTCACAGTATCGGCGTAAGTGGTTTGTGACGGTTGTTGAGCGGAAACAGTATTGCCATTTTCATATGTTGCACTGTCGCTTGGAAGCAGCGTTGCGATGGCTGCTGGAAGTTGCTTACCTGCCGTTGCGCTCTCGAAGCGGTAAGTAGCTTGATACTTGTTGGCTTCAAAGGTCCATTTTCCTACAAATTCTACATTAGCCTTGTTGACAACGGCGCTAGCTGCGTCATAGCCCTTGAAGGTCCATGTGCCGTCGTTCACTGTATCTGTGTAGGTCGCTTGCGCTGGTTGCTTAGCGGAAACAGTATTGCCATTTTCATATGTTGCACTGTCGCTTGGAGTCAATGCTGCGATGGCTGCTGGAAGAGCTTTTCCTGCTGTTGCGCTCTCGAAGCGGTAAGTAGCTTGGTACTTGTTGGCTTCAAAGGCCCATTTACCTGTGAAAGTCAAATCAGCTTTTTTCACAATCTTACTTTTGGCATCATAACCAGCGAAAGTCCAGTTACCATCATTCACATCATCTTTGTAAGTCTTTGTTGTCGGATCTTCTGCAAAAACTCTCGTCCCATTGAAGTAAGTTGAGCCATCTTTTGGTGCTTTCTTCTGGATAAATTCAGGCAAATCAACACCAGCCGTTTCGCTTTCAAAAGTATAGCTTACATGATGCGGTCTAGGCGTTGCTTCCCAGATACCTGTAAATGTCACGCGCTTTCCATTATATGTCGCATTCTTCTGATCGTAACCTTTGAAGGTCCAGACATAGTCTTTTTCTTCTTCAACTACTGATTCTTTAGCAGGTTGTTTGGCTACAATGGTGTCACCAACCTTATAAGAAGCCTCATCACTTGGCAACATTCCCAAAATACTTTGTGGCAATGGAACACCTGCTTTAGAAGATTTGAATACATATTCTGGATTTGGAGTAGGCACCCAGCTTCCAAGGAAAGTCTGTCTGCCTTTTGCTACAATGATTTTTTCTTTATCGTATCCTGCAAATGTCCAAGTTACCTTGTTTGCTTTGTCAATATAAGTCGTTTCACTTGGTTGCTCAGCATCTACTTCTGTAAGGAACAGACCGCCCATCTTATAATCAATTGAGTTTTTCGGAGTCAACTTGGTGATATGATCTGGTAATACGAAATCAGGATTAGTTGATTGGAACTGATAGTCTATACCATTTGGCGTAAAGCTCCAAGATCCTGTGATGGTCTTTACGTTCGTACCTGCAATAGCTTTTCCGTACTTATCTGCATCAAAACCATGGAAGGTCCAAGTGCCTGTCGGAACAGTTACTGTAGATGTGTCAAGCTTGCTGGCATCTTTGTAATCGTCAGCTCGTGCAACGAAATCAGTGCCAGCTGGAAGCATATCGCGAATCTTGTTTGGAAGAGGATAAGCAGGAGTCGAGTTAGTAAATTTATACTCTAATCTGTAGATCGTATCAGACTGATCAGTAGGAACAAAAATCCATTTTCCTTTGAAGAGGACGTCTCCGTTCTCTACTGTTTTCACGCGTGGAGAAATAGTCGTATTATCATCCTCATAGTAGTCATCAAAGATCCAAGTTCCTCTGCCATCAGGATCCTCAATTCTTGTCTTAGACGGCATTTTAACGCTAGCTTTTTCACCCTTGACAAATTCTCTTGTGTCAGATATTAGCTCAAACAAAGTTGATGGTGGATAGAGCTCTTGACCAGAATCATCTTTTGAATCTGTATAAAAGTCATAGTAAACACTATGCCTGTTCGGTTCAAATTTCCAATGAACAGTGTAGGTAGAATCCTCATCGTCAGCTGGTTTCTCAACGTCCTCCTTTTGCTGAGGAATCTGCTGAGGAACCCATGTACCATCATTTTCAACATCGACGTATGAACTGAGATATTGAATAGCATTATAGACATTGTCAGAATAATCTGATGGAGAAGTCGTGATAGGAGCTGGAATTTGTGTCTTCAAATCATCAGGAATAGTCTTCCCTGGAGTATCACTCACAAAGTCAAAGGAAACTGTCTTATCTCTGTGTGGTGTGAAGGACCAAGAGCCGGTAAAGAGAACGGCATTTTTGTTGACTACCTTACTATCGGTATCATAACCTTCAAATTTCCAAGTTCCCTTGTTTACAAAGTCCATGTAGGTCGTCTTCAGGGGAGCTGTTGCAAGGACAGTATCGCCATTACTATAGTTTTTTCCAGTGCTTGGAATATAGGTCGTGATTTCCTCTGGGAGAGACAGGCTAGGGTCTTTGCTGACAAACTTATAGTTTTCTGGATAGGTTCCCGGTGTAAATGTCCAAGTACCTGTGAACTTGAGATTCCATCCATCGTGCTCCCAGTCGCTCACTGGTTTTTTATCAAAATCATAGCCCGAAAAGTTCCAAGTACCACCGTTAGCTGCATCATAGTAGGAATCATTCAGCGGTTTAACAGACTGAACTATATCCTTGCCTTTCGGATATGTCTTCCTATCCATATATGTCCATTCACTTGGTGCATATACTGGCTTCAGATTATTGATCTCAGCAGGTAATGATTTGCCAGCCGTTCCACTGACAAACTCATAAGTCGGTTTCCGAGGAACTGGTTTAAATGTAAACGTCAATGGCATTGTAACTTTTGGCAATTCCCCATATGTAGCCGCACGTTCTAGTTCACGACTGAAGGTTAAATCTACGACATCTTCCTCGTAGGTCCAATTCCCTTCATGTTCTGCATCATAAAATGGTTTGTAGACGCCTTGAACTTCATCGTAGCGGTACAAAGCAGCTAGCGTATCCAGTATATCTTTAGGTAAATACTCATTGCGTTTATCAAACTGATTGAGAGAAAGCTTGTAATCGTATAGCTTGCTTTCTAGATCCTTTATCTCCTTAGGAAGAGGTAATCTATATTTGTCATAGTTTGAGGTCTTAGGACTACTTGGTAACTTATAAAAATTCTCCCAATCTTGCTCGTTCACAGCCTTGTAGGATACAATGACATCCTCAAAGTATTTCCAAGTTCCTACGAACTCCACATCGCCATTGTTTGCCACTTTACTTGGAGCATCATAGCCAGTAAAAGCCCAATAACCTTTTCGGTTAGGAAATTCTTCTGAAGTATAAAAAACCCAGTGAAATTCTCCTGCTTTTACTACTTCACCTTCAGCAAATCTTCTTTTATCTTCTGGACTCCAGTTTGCAACATAAGGTGGCGGAGTTTTTCCAGGTGAACCATTAACTGCTCTATAGGTAGCCTTGTATGGTGTTGGTGTATATTCCCACTTACCTGTGAAGAAAACATCATCTTTATCAATCACCTGACTATCATAGTCATAGCCCTTAAAGGTCCATCTACCACTTCCATCATTCTCTACATAAGTTGTTTCAGTTGGCTGGATGGCCTTTACTTTATCGCCCTTTTTGTAGATTTTTGTGTCTTCTGGCTTCAAGTAGTTCAGAGCAAGCGGAGTTGTTTTTCCTGGTGTAGCACTTTCAAACTCATAAAGTGCCGAACGAGGAGTTTTATCCTTGTCTGGGATGAACTTCGGATTTTTATCACGAAGACCTGAATTGACAAAAGTCACTAGATTGCGATAAACTTTATCAATTTCTTCTTGCTTTGTCGCAGTTTGAAGCACACCATCGGCAGCTGTCATTACACCATTCAAGATTTCTAGACTATCGTCTGTCTTACTTGAAAAGTCCTTGCTGCGCAAGTTTTTGAGGTAGTTCTCTAAAGTGCTCTTGTTTAGACTAGCATTTACTGATGCTGGTTGAGCAGTGGCTGCAGCTGGCTGGCTAGCGCCTGTAGCTGCCTGAGCATTTTTAAAAGCAGTCGAATCTGTCGCTTCTTGACTTGTCTCTGTCGCAGCAGGTGCAGCAGATTTCAATGAACCTTGATTATCCCCTTGCCTTTCTGTCTGTGCTGGCGCAGGAGCTGTTGTTGAGGCAGCCTCTTTGCTTTCTACTTGCACTGGTGCAGAAGGCGTTACTGAGACAGTCTCTTGAGTTTCTGTTTTCGCTGGTTCAGAAGTTCCCACCGAGACTTGATTTTCTGACTTATTTTCCGCTTGAGCTGTAGCCACAAGCTCATCTGCATGGGCAACTTGACCCGCTCCAATCGCTGCGGGTGCAAACAAAAATCCAATCGCAAGTGATACAGTCGCAACTGATAATTTGCGGATTGAATACTTTATCTTTCTATCCTGAAAAAACATCTTTTCCTCCTTTTAGCTTTTTCGATAACTATTATAGCATAAAGAAGAGGAATTGCATATATTTTGAATTATTATTTAAGGGTTTATGATTACTTATAGGATAGGAAATTTACCCTATATAAATATAGGTGTTCGCCTGTTTTTTCAGTATAAATTATCTCATCCAAACAAAAAAGATTGAAAAAGATAGCTAGGCTATACTTCTTCAATCTTCTTGATTTTTTCTATCAGCAGGGAATATTCAAGACGCTGGTAAGTTACACTATTTGGGCATTTGTAGACAGCTTCTCAGTCCTCTGCTGCAAAATCATCATTTCTAATCGCATAGTGCTCTATGATGCCATTCTCACCGAAAAGAATACCGTGGAGGACTCCGCCATAAACAGCTCCGCCATCCATGCCAATCTTGCCATCCTCAGTCATCCATAGTTGATCTGTTCCTGGCGCCTCATGCAAGAGGTAAAATGTCGGTGTATGACCAAAGACGATCCTTTTGCCAGTCTGATTGCTGCCTTCATGAAAAGGCGCGCGAATCCAAACCTTTTGATAATCACTGGTCTCTCGCCAGTCTTTCAGCTCCAAATCAAGACCAGCATGGACAAAAATGTAATGCTCCGTCTCCAACAGGAAAGGCAGCTGACGAATAAAGTCGACTAAATCGGCCGCCTCCGTCTTGACACCTTCCACGTCTGCTACTCCATCTACAGGAGCATTGAGAGGCCTGCCTAAAAGCGAATTAATGGTCGTATCTCCGCCATTGCGTCGGTAGTGGTCATAAGACTTTTCAGGATTGTCCAGCCAGGTCAGAAACATATACTCATGATTGCCAGAAAGACAGATAGCTCCTTTCTGCTCCACTAAATCCTTGACCCGCTCCAAAACTGCTCGGCTGTCCTCGCCACGATCGATCAAGTCGCCTAGAAAGACTAGTTGGCTGCAACCGTCCCAATGCTGGAGCAGCTCATCAAGCATACCAGCCTTGCCATGGACATCACCGATTGCAAAATATTTTGTCATAGTCGCCACTTTCTAAAGGAGACTGAAACACTTGTGTCTCAGCCTCGCTTGTTTATTTTTTTAATAATTCTCTAGCCTGCGTCAAAGCAGCCTCCGTCACATCTTCGCCAGCCAGCATCTTAGCAACTTCCTGAACACGCTCGTCAGCCGTCAGCAGGCGCACCGTTGAGACAGTCGAATTCTCATCCGAAATCTTCTCAATAAAGAACTGATAATCGGCAATAGCAATGACCTGCGGAAGATGGGAAATAGCCAAGACTTGACCGTTGGAGCCAATCTTGTGAATCTTCTGAGCAATAGCCTGGGCCACTCGGCCAGAAACGCCCGTATCCACTTCGTCAAAGACAATGCTGGTCTTACCTTCCTTACGAGAAAAGGCAGACTTGATAGCCAACATGAGACGGGAGAGTTCCCCGCCAGACGCAACTTTCACCAAAGGTTTGAAATCCTCGCCCGGATTTGCTGAGATGTAAAACTCTACTTGTTCATTGCCTTCACGGTTGAACTTGCCCTTACTGAACTGCACTTTAAAGCGCGCCTTTTCCATGTAGAGGTCTTGCAGCTCTTGCTTGATTTCCGCTTCCAGCTGGGTTGCTAGGCCGTGACGAGCCTGACTCAGCTCCTTGGCCAGCTCTACCAGCTCTCTCTCCAAGGCTTTCAGCTCTCGGTCCATATCCTCTGAGGACAAGTTGCTGCCAGTTAAAAGGCTGTATTCTTTGGAAATCTGCGCAAAGTATACCAGCACATCATCTACTTGGCCACCGTATTTACGTGTGATGCTGTTAATCAAATCTAAGCGACCCTCCACTTGCAACAGTCGATCTCCGTCAAAGTCCAGTCCATCTAGAATGTCTTCTAGGCGCTTGCTGACATCCTCTAAAACATAATAAGTCTCTGACAAGCTGCCTGAAAGATCCTTGTAGGCTGGATCGTAATCCTCGATAGACTCAAGGTCATTCATAGCTGAGCGGACATTGGCCAGACTGGAAAATTCTTCATTATCCAGCATAGTATAGGCATTGGTCAGCGTATCGGCAATGAGCTTGTGGTTGAGCAAGCGGTCTCGTTCCTGATGCAGGGCAGTATCTTCTCCGCTTTTGAGGGCTGCGCTCTCAATCTCCGCCATCTGAAATTCCAGCATCTCAATCCTGGCCTTATGCTCCTGCTGGTTTTTCTGCAGAGTCAGGACTTGCTTGCGCAGGCTTCGATAGCGGTCAAAGGTTTCCTGATAGCGGCCTTTGAGATGCAAAAAGTCTGCTGAGCCAAACTCATCTAGCATGGCGATATGAAGCTGGGGTCTCATCAGCTCTTCCTGATCATGCTGACCATGGATATCTACCAAATGCTGGCCGACAGCCTTTAGAACAGACAAATTAACCATCTGGCCATTGATACGGCTGACACTGCGGCCGTTTTGCAGAATTTCCCGACGGATAATCAGCTCATCGGTCAGCTCCCAGCCCTGCTCCTCAAAAATCTCTCGCAAAGCTCGGCTATTTTCCAGCGAAAAAAGTCCCTCTATCTCAGCCTTGGGCGCTCCGTGACGAATAACATCTGTCGTAGCACGGCTGCCCAACATCATGTTCATGGCGTCAATAATAATAGACTTACCGGCTCCGGTTTCCCCGGTCAAAACCGTCATACCTTGCTCAAAATTAAGGGAAATCTCCTCAATAATGGCAAAATTTTTAATCGAAATTTCTAATAACATAGACTTTCCTACCAATTATTGATTTCAGCCGTGACTTTTTGGGCTGCACTTTCACTCACTGCAACAACTAAGATACTGTCATTATCCGCAATGATGCTGAAAATTTCCTCAGAAAATTCTTTACTCAGGTGGCGTTTGACCACCGCTGCACTCCCTGGCACCAGATTGAGATTGAGCATATTTCCTAGATTTTGACAGGCCAAAATATTATTTTCTGCCAACTTCAGACTATTGGTTGCTGTTTTGGGAAGCTCATAGATATAGGTATTATCTTTAAAAGGGATTTTTACAATCCCTAGCTCCTTGATGTCTCGTGAAACCGTTGCCTGTGTCGCTGTAATACCAGACTCCCTGAGATGTGCTACAATTTCCTCTTGGGTGCCAATCTCAAACTCGCTGACAAATCGTCTGATTTTCTCTAATCTATCCTTCTTCTTCATCTTTAAATTCCTTGTGGGCCGCCTCTACGACAGCGACTAAGTCTTGCTCCAAGTCATTTTTCGGCTGCTTACTTTTCTCCAGAAAGGCTAAAAATTCAACATTACCATGCCCACCCTGAATCGGAGAAAAATCTAAACCTTTGACTGAAAAACCTGCTTCTACCATAAAGGCTGTCACGGTTTCCAGCACCGCCAAATGAACTTTCTTGTCCTTGATAATTCCCTTCTTGCCAATCTGCTCGCGGCCAGCCTCAAACTGAGGCTTGATCAAGGCCACGACCTGCCCTCCCTCCTCTAAAATATGATAGAGGGCCGGCAAAATCAAGCTGAGCGAGATAAAGCTGACGTCAATGCTGGCAAAGCTGGGCTGAAAGTCAAAATCAGCTGGCTCGGCATAGCGGAAATTGAACTGCTCCATGCTGACAACCCGTTCATCTTGGCGAAGTTTCCAAGCCAACTGGTTGGTTCCGACATCAACAGCATAGACTAATCGTGCTCCCGCCTGCAACATGACATCGGTAAATCCTCCAGTCGAAGCTCCGATATCCAAGGCTACTCGGTCTGCCACCGAAAGGCCAAACACTTGCAAAGCCTTGTCTAATTTTAGGCCGCCCCGACTGACATACTTGAGCTTTTCTCCCTTGAGCTTGAGCTCTGTTGCATCATCGATTTTTTCACCTGGTTTGTCAAAACGCTCTCCATTAGCAAGTGACACGACCAGACCTGCCATCACTCCGCGCTTGGCCTGTTCTCGGGTCTCAAAGAGGCCTTGTCGATAGGCCAGTACATCCACTCTTTCCTTAGCCATCCAGTCTCAAACTTTCTATTATTTTTTGAATTTCTTTAGCTGAAAAATCACTTTCTTTTTCTAATTGCTCTAGCATACTTTTCGCTTGTTCCAGCGTTTCATCGAAAAAGTCTCTGGCTCCATCCAAACCTAGTAAGGCTGGATAAGTTGATTTCTCAGCCGCCAGATCCTTCTGCGGTGTCTTACCGATCTGCTCAAAACTGGCTGTCACATCTAAAATATCATCCCGCACCTGAAAAGCCAACCCCAAGAGTTCTCCTACTTGACGGAGCTTCCCTAGAACAGATTGACCAGTCTGAGCAATAATTCCCGCTGCTACAAAAGGATAGGCCAAGAGCTTGCCTGTCTTATTGGCGTGAATGGTCTGGAGCTGGTCCATGGTCAACTTGTGACCTTCTCCCTGCATATCCAAAACCTGCCCAGCTACCATACCAAAGGATCCAGCCGCCAAAGACAGCTCTGCTATCAGATCCACCTTGACCTGACTAGGGAGCTCTGCCATTGCCACCAAACCATAAGGATCCAAAAAGAGAGAATCTCCCGCTAAAATGGCCATATCCTCCCCGAATTTCTTGTGGCTGGTCAGACGCCCACGGCGGTAGTCATCATTATCCATAGCTGGCAAATCATCATGGATCAGGCTACCAGTGTGAATCATCTCTAGAGCTGCTGCCACCTGAAAGTGGGCAGGAGTTAATTCCAGACCAAAGCCCTCCAGCAACTCCAAAAGCAAGAGAGGGCGAATCCGCTTACCACCAGCCTCGATAGAATAGAGAATGGTCTCAGTCAAATCCGCTGACACTTCCTTGCTCTGATAAAAATCTTGAATCGTCAGGCCAATTTGCCTGATTTTATGCTCTGTTGTCATTCCATATCCGTTTCCGTGCCATCCGCCTGCATGACCTTGACCAAGGTCTTTTCTGCCTGATCTAGCGTCTTTTGCAAGTCTTTAGACAGCTGCATGCCCTTCTGGAATTCAGCGATTGCCTCTTCCAAGGCCACATCCCCATTTTCCAGCTTCTGGACAATAGCTTCCAAATCAGCTAAATTTTCTTCAAATTTCTTGTCTTTTGACATCTTTTACCTCAACTTGGACCTGACCATCCCGCATGAGAATGGTCAGCTGGTCCTTCTTCTTGATATCCTGACTGGACTCGATTACTGTTTCATTTTTTTGGATAATAGCGTAGCCCCGCGCCACGATTCGACTGGTATCCAGCATGAGTAGCGCATCCGACAGCCGCTTAACTTCAGCCACCTTATGGTCATAGATAACCGCCATATTGCTACGCAACAAGCGTTCTTGCTGACGAACCTGCTCCTGATAGCGCTGCACCTGCCGCAGAGGTGACAGAGAATCTAAGCGGTGACAGAGAATCTTGACCTGCTGGACTTCTTCACTATAATATTCGCGAATTTTTTGCTTTAATCGTAGATTAAGCTGGTCTAGCTTTTGCAGATAGCCATCATAAAGTCGCTCTGGCTGCCGAAAAATAACAGAGGCAGCCAGCTTGCGCAAGCGTTCTCGCTGGTAAGCCAGACGATTTGCAGCTGCATTGGACAGACGATTTTGCTGCTGGCTCAAATGCCCCAGAAGATCCAGCTTTGTGACTGGCGTCGCCAATTCAGCAGCGGCTGTGGGAGTTGCTGCTCGTCGGTCCGCCACAAAGTCAGCAAGAGTCGTGTCCGTTTCATGCCCCACACTGGAAATGATCGGAATCCGAGACTCAAATATGGCTCGTACGACAATTTCCTCATTAAAAGCCCAAAGATCCTCGATGGACCCGCCGCCCCGACCAATAATCAAAACATCCAAATCTTCTCGCTCATTGGCTCGACGGATATTAGCCGCCACCTCGGCGGCAGCTCCCTCTCCCTGAACCTTGGTCGGATAAAGCAGGATATCCACGCCTGGAAAACGACGGCTGACTGTCGTGATAATATCTCGGATAACAGCTCCGCTAGGACTGGTCACCACCCCAATTTTCTTAGGAAACTGAGGCAAGGCTTGTTTAAACTTATCTTGGAAAAGACCTTCTTCTCCCAGTTTTTTCTTGAGTTGCTCGAACTGAACAGCCAAGGCGCCAATGCCGTCTGGCTCAGCCTTTTCAATGACAATCGAATATGACCCACTTGGCTCATAGAGCTGGACACGGCCAATGACATTGACCTTCATGCCCTCTTCTAGTTCAAAACCAAGCTTTTTATAAACACCTGACCAAATAGTCGCCTGAATAACTGCCTTCTCATCCTTGAGGGAAAAATACTGGTGATTGGGGCGCTTGCGAAAATTAGAGACCTGACCTGTCAGATAAACCCGCTCCAAATAAGGATCACGGTCAAACTTCATCTTCAGATAACGGGTCAAGGTCGAAACAGATAAATAATCTGGCATGTCGCTCCCTTTCTATTTTCTAGTATTTGCGTAACTTTTATTATACCAAAAAATGGAGGAAGTCAGTAATTCCAAGTTCCCAATTTTCAGGATAGAAATCACTAAGATTTTGTACTTTCCTTGATAATTTGATACATTTCGATATGCAACTGTTGCGCAATGAATTCTAAGGTTAGTAAACTAGGAATCGAATCGCCTGCCTCAATACGAGCCAGCTGTCTGACTGTCAAACGAGTCTCATCCTCACACAGCAATTCCCTTGTCATTTTACGTTGTTCCCGCAGTTCTCTAATTTTTTTTCCAATTGCTACTTTTAGCTCTGACATGGCACTTTCCGCACTTATCCTTTTCTACTAGTTTTTATACTTTTAACTCTCATACTTTATTTTTATTATAGCACAAAAAAGTTTTCTATCGTATTAACTTTTTTCTATAAATTAAAAAGTAATTATGTGAGAAAGTTGATGAATCCTAGACTTTTCCTAACTAAGACAAGACTTCCTAATCCATAAAAAGAGACTCAGATTTTTCCAAACCTCCCAAGATTTATTGACTCAAATTTTTCATCCAAGTTGGAATTCGTTGACTCAATTCTGTCGGTAATACCACATAAACCTCTTTGGCTAATTCATCCGCAATGGCTGAATGCAAGTAGGTCGCAGCTATCACTCTTTCAAAAAGTGAAACCTGCTGAAATTGACCTGCAAAACCAGCAATCATCCCTGCCAAGGTATCTCCCATACCACCAGTTGCTTGATGGGGACCACCAATCTGCAGTTGATAAACATCCTTTTCCCCACTCTGAAAAACTCGCGTTCCATTCCTTTTCTGCACAACTAGAGTTCCCTTAGGAAATTGGTTAACAGCCTTTTGGCTAGATTTTTCGTCCTGTGACTCGATGGGCAGACCAGACAAGCTTTCCCATTCTTTCTGATGAGGGGTAAAAATTGTCTGGGACTTTGGAAAAGGCAGAGCTTGCTTGGCAAAAAGCGATATAGCACCCCCATCCATAATCAGTATTTGTTGCTTGTTTACAAGCTGTAAAACCAGCTGCAGCACTGATTTCTCTAAAGAATTTTCAGCTAAACCCGGCCCAATTAAAATAACAGTAGCCTTGCGGATCTGAACCATCAGTCGCTCTTGCTCCCACAAATCAAAGGCCATAGCCTCTGGCAAATGAGCATGGAGGCCGGAAATATTTTCCCGTTCAGTTGCAACTGTCACCAAACCAGCTCCGCTCCTTACTGCGGCCAAAGCAGCCATGATAATAGCTCCGCCATAGGGATAGGTCCCACCAATCAAGAGCAGGCGACCATAGTTACCTTTATGACTTTCTGGCGATCGATTTATAATAACCTTTTTCAAAAGCCTGTCACTGACTAGTTTCATATTTGAACCTCTATAATTATTTAAATGTTTTCAAAAATCAATATTACCCGCTCAAGCACATCAAGCAAAGAAATTCGACTGCTATTTTCTATCCCTCATAAGCATATCTTTATTGAATTCTAGTTGCGTAAGAGAACAGTGTTGAGCCCAACAAAAAGCATTATCTTTCTTCACTTCACAATCAAAAGCTAAAATTACTCTCCATCTCGCCAGTTATCGCCAATAACTATATCCTATACTTTGACATTTTTTCCGAAATTTCTAACCTTTATTTATACCCGAGCAATTTTTCTTCTCCCATATTTTACCATATTTTCGCTCGATGTTTAAAATGAAGAAATAGATTCAGAGAAAGGACCATGTGGAACTGTTACATTGCTTACTACCACAGCACTTAATAAATGGAAACTTCCACCAAAGAAAACTATACCACGATACTCTAGCCTCATCTAAAAAAGACCCAGCGGATTTTAAAAAACATGTAGTTGCCAATGTAACTTTTTAGTTGTAACCAAAAACAGCTATCGGATCATCCAAACAAACAAATTTATCTTGAAAACAAAAAAAGGTCCATTGGACCTTTTCAAAATGTTAAGTTACTACTGTAACTTTCTATCAACAACCTAAAAATGTCTCCCAGACATTTTGAAGAAAACTCGCTTTCGCGAGTTCCCATCTGCAACCTGAAACAATCCCCCGGATTTTGACGAAAACTCTGTTTTCTTTATCCGCAACTTAAAAAGGTCCACTGGACCTTAATAAGCGAAAACTCGCTATCACGAGTTCCCATCTGCAAGCTGAAACAATCTCCCAGATTGTTTCAGCCACCTAAATATGCTTTGCGGACTTCGTCAGAAGCGAGGAGCTCTTGACCGGTTCCAGACAGAGCGATTTTTCCTGTTTCAAGAACATAACCACGGTCTGCGATAGACAGTGCTTTATTGGCATTTTGCTCAATCAAAAGCACAGTTGTCCCCTGCTTTTGGATATCTTGAATGATATCAAAGATTTCTTGGATGAAGATTGGCGCCAAGCCCATAGAAGGCTCATCCAAGAGCAAGAGCTTAGGCGTAGACATGAGCGCTCGGCCCATAGCTAGCATTTGCTGCTCACCTCCAGAAAGAGTAGCTGCATCTTGGTTCTTACGCTCTTCCAAGCGTGGAAAACGAGAGAAGACCTTTTTGAGATTAGCTTGGTTTTCTTCACGATTTTTCTTAAGAAAGGCTCCCATTTCAAGATTTTCCAAAACAGTCAGGCCTGGAAAAACATGACGCCCTTCTGGAACCTGTGAAAGCCCAGCAGCTACAATCTTTTGAGCAGGCACTTTCTGAATTTCATTGCCTAAAAATTCAATCTTCCCAGCACTTGGGCGAACCAAACCAGAGATCGTGCGGAGGATAGTCGTTTTACCAGCACCATTGGCACCGATAAGGGAAACAACCTCCCCCTCGTTGACTTCAAAGCTGACATCACGGACAGCCTGAATCATGCCATAGTGGACAGATAGATTTTCAACTTTGAGCATGGACATTAGGCTTCACCTCCTAGATAAGCTTCAATAACGCGCTTGTCATTCTTAATCTCATCTGGTGTGCCATGGGCAATCAAGCGACCGTATTCTAGTACGTAGATGCGCTCAGTTACTTCCATAACCAGACTCATATCATGCTCAATCAGCATGATGGTAATATTAAATTCATTTTTAATCCGACGGATTAGGGCAGTCAGCTCTGCTGTCTCCTGAGGATTCATCCCAGCAGCTGGCTCATCCAAGAAGAGAATCTTAGGCTCTGTGGCAAGTGCTCGGACAATCTCCAGACGACGTTGCTGACCATAGGCCAAATTTTTAGCTAAGGTTTCTGCTTCCTTATCCAAGTCAAAGATGGCCAGCAATTCCAAAGCTTTCGCTTTCAATTCTTCTTCATTTTTATAAAATGCCGGAAGGCGGAAGAAAGAAGCCAGTACATGAGGTTTATGGTGATTACCAAAAGCAATCAATACATTGTCCAAAACGGTCAAATCTTTAAAAAGACGAATATTTTGGAAAGTCCGGCTGAGACCCAGAGTTGCAATTTTGTAAGGTGTTTTACCATTCAGCAAATGACCATCCAAAGTAACCGTTCCCTCACTCGGCTCATAGACGCCTGTCAAAAGGTTGAAAAGAGTTGTTTTTCCAGCACCGTTAGGCCCAATAAGACCGACCAGTTCCCCTTCGTTCAATTCCAGAGTCACGTCACTAACAGCTGTTAGTCCTCCAAAATTTTTGGTTAATTTTTTTACATCAAGAAGTGCCATTATTCTTTGACCTCCTTATTCTTTTTAAAGAGCTTAGCCAAGCTCAATTCCCAAGTACCAAGCAAGCCGCCTGGACGGAAAATCATCACCAAGATTAAGGCAAGTGAATAAACAATCATCCGAACGCTTGAGATATCTTGTAAAAGCATATTAAGGATCCCCAGTACCACTGCCGCTACAATTGCTCCAGTCATTGACCCAAGACCACCAAAAACGACGATAATCAAAACGTTAATCGTATTTATGAAGGAATAGTCTTTTGGTACAACAGAGCCAACAAATCCAGCCTGCAAAGAGCCTGCAATAGAAGCTGTAATAGCTCCAAAAACGAAAGCAATGACTTTAATTTTTGTTGTATTGACACCGACAGACTCTGCCGCAATCTCGTCCTCACGAACAGACAAGGTGCTGCGTCCGATAGGACTGCGGAGGAAGTTGAGGGTCAAAATAGTCGTAATCACAACGAAGACATAGACCAGCTGCCAAGATGTAAATGGCGGAATAGACAGGATACCTGCCGCACCATTGGTCAATTCTCCACCATTGACAATCAAAATCCGGATAATTTCAGAAACACCCAGGGTCGCAATCGCCAAATAGTCTCCCTTTAGGCGAAGGGTCGGAATACCAACAAGCAGGGCCACCGCACCTGCAAGCACAGCGCCAACCAACATAGCAATAAAGAAAGTCCCATAGTTTGGAGATTTAGAGCCCATAATAGCTACTGCATAGGCACCAATCGCCATAAAGCCAGCATGCCCAAGAGAGAATTGCCCAGAAAAACCAACGATAAGATTGAGGCCAACGGCCAAAATAATATTAATCCCAATCTGCTCAAAGATTTGCAGATAGAAAGGATTGAGAATGCCTGTGCTAGCAAGCACTGTCATCAAAAGGTAGCCAAAGAGGATCAGAGCAAGCCATAACGCATTTACTTTTAAATTATTTTTCATACATTACACCTTCTCTTTCACATTTTTACCTAGAATACCAGCTGGGCGAACCAATAGAATGATAATTAAGATCGCATACACAATCGCATCACGGAAATCTGACAGTCCAACTGCTGTTGCAAAAGTTTCCAAGAGACCGATTACAAAACCACCCAAAGCTGCCCCTGGGATGATACCAATTCCTCCCAAAACTGCCGCAACGAAAGACTTGATACCTGGGGTCATTCCCATCAGTGGCTCAAGCGAGTTGTAATAAAGGGCAATCAGCACCCCTGCTGCTCCTGCCAAGGCTGAACCCAAGGCAAAAGTAAAGCTGATCGTACGATTGACATTGATTCCCATGAGCTGGGCAGCATCGCTATCCACGGAAACAGCCCGCATGGCTTTCCCCATTTTGGTTTTTTGCACGATAAACTGCAAACCAACCATGAGTAAAATAGAAATTCCCAAAATCATTAGTTGGATATTGGAAATCGAAACTGGTCCAATCGTATAACGCACTGTTTCAATCACCTGAGGGAAAGAACGAGTATTGGCACCTACAAAGAAGACCATCCCGTATTCCAAAAGGAAAGAAACTCCAATCGCCGTAATCAAGGCTGCAATCCGTGTCGAATTGCGCAGCGGACGATAGGCTAAGAATTCAATCACTACACCGAGGATTGCTGTACCAACCATAGATAAAATAAGGGCCACAAAGAAATTCAGGTGAAGGGTGTTAATCAGGTAATATCCCATGAAAGCACCGATCATATAAATGTCTCCATGCGCGAAATTGATCAGTTTGATAATCCCGTAAACCATGGTATAACCCAAGGCCAGAAGCGCATAGACACTCCCCAAAATCAATCCATTGGCTAGCTGCTGAAGAATTTGTTCGAGCATTCCACACCACTCTTTCTAATATAAAATAAGAGCAGAAACAACAATCTCAGACGAAGCCTTGTCTTGCCGTCTCTACTCAAACATCATAAGCAAGTAATAAACAAGCCAAAGACTGGGAATGCTCCCAGCCTCAGACCCTTTATTCAGGTTTAACTGTTTCAACAGTTTCTACTTTACCATCTTTCAAACCGATCATCAAGGCTGTCTTCACAGGGTTGTGATCTTTATCAATGGTAATGGATCCAGTAACTCCTTCAAAGTCTTTTAACTTAGCAAGGTTATCTTTAATATCTACAGATGTTTTTGCACCCTTAGATGCTTCTGCTGCCATGTAAACTGCGTCATATGAGAGCGCTGCAAACATAGATGGTTCTTCATTGTATTTAGCCTTGTAAGCTGCAACGAATTTCTTCGCTTTATCTGTCATGTCGCCTGAAGTTGAGAAACCAGATACATAATAAACATTAGTTGCTGCTGCTGGAGTTGCTTGTTCTACAAACTTAGCATCGCTAAATCCGTCTGGTCCAACGATTGTTTGAGTGATACTCAAACCACGCGCTTGGTTCACCAATTTACCAGCTTCTGTGTAGTAACCTAGTACAACCAGTGAATCAAATTCTTTGCCTTTGATCTTTGTCAAAGCAGCTTGGAAATCTGAGTCACCAGAAGCAAAGGTTTCTGTCGCAACAATTTCACCCTTGTATTCTTTCTTGAAGGCTTCAGCCATTCCTTTAGCATAGTCGCTTGAGTTGTCATAATAGAGTACAACTTTCTTAGCTTTCAAGTTTTCTGTTACATATTTAGAGATGACTTTACCTTGGTAACTATCAGTAAAGGTTGCACGATACAGATAGTCTTGGTTTTTTGTCAAATCATCCTGTGTAGCACTTGGTGTTACCAAAGGCACACCAGCTTTACCAGCATTGGCAATTGCAGCCGCAACCCCACCTGAAGTCGCAGGACCGATGATGGTATTCACCTTATCTTGAGTCGCCAAGCTTGTAGAAATAGTAGCTGCTTCTGCTGTTTCTGATTTGTTGTCTTTATCAGTTACTTCGATTTTCTTGCCGTCTACACCGCCAGCTGCGTTGATTTCATCAACAGCAAGTTGAGCACCGTGTTGTTCTGCAGTACCGTAAGCTGCTACAGCGCCAGTTTCTTCAAAGTTGAAACCGAACTTAAGTGTTTTACCGATTTCTGTTCCAGTAGCAGATGAGTTGTTTGTAGAAACTTCTCCACAGGCTGCTAGAAGCGCAGCACTAGCAAAAGCTACAAGCGAAAGTGCAAATTTTTTCTTCATGAATAATCTCCTCTATTTTGTTATTTGCTTTGTTTGCAAATGATATAGTAAGAATATACCGAATTATCTGACAATTGTCAACCCAAAGAAGCCTTTTTTTTTAAATAATAGCGTTTTCTTGGTTTCTAAACAAGCTTCCAACAAAATTCGTATCCAGATTTTGGATCTCGCAGGTCTGGATTTTTTTGATATAGGACTCTTTTGACAAGCTCTCCTTCAGAGAATCCGCCTGATCTTTTGCCACATAAAGCTGCAAATAACGGTGTTTCTTAGAATGATAAATAATATCTCCAACATGAGCCAGTTTCTTTGCATCACGATTATAGTATAGATGAATAATTAAGCCCATTCGTTCTTCTTTTTTAAACATGCCAATCCTCTCTGGTCATTTATACTCTATTGATTATATCAAAAAAAGCCCACAAATGGGGCATTTTTCGTAGTTATAATTGAAGACTAGCTAAGATTATTATTAGCCATGATCTCATCGATGAAACCATACTCAAGGGTTTCTTGGGCGCTCATCCAGTAATCACGTTCAGCATCTGCGTGAATCTGCTCAACCGATTTACCAGAATTGTCTGCAAGAATTTGCTCCAAGGTCCTACGAGTCTTAAGCAAATGCTCTGCTGCAATAGCCATATCTGTTTGCTGAGTACCTCCACCAGTACCACCCATTGGCTGGTGAATCATATACTCTGCATTTGGAAGCATGAACCGTTTGCCCTTAGCACCGCTAGAAGCGATGATAGTTCCCATGCTAGCTGCCATTCCCATGACGATTGTCTGCACATCAGACTTAATGAAGTTCATGGTATCTACAATTGCCAATCCCGCTGACACGGAGCCACCAGGAGTATTGACATAAAGATAGATGTCCTTGGTGCTGTCTTGTGCATCTAGGAAAAGCAACTGCGCTATAACAGAATTAGCCATATTGTCCTCAACAGGACCCGTCAGCATGATAATACGGTCTTTTAAAAGGCGTGAGTAAATGTCATAAGAACGCTCACCACGGCTGGTTTGTTCAATAACTACAGGAATCATGAATATTTTCTCCTTCATTCGATCTATTCATTATTATATCTTTTTGGTCAAAAAAGGTCAAATATTTACTTTCTCTGTCGGATGACAGAAAGCAGCGCTGAGATTATCTTTGATTTAGAAAGCACAAATCCATCGGTTTGGCAGAACTTTCCTTTTTGTAACTTCTAGCTATTATTTTGTACCAAAGAGGCGGTCACCAGCATCTCCGAGACCTGGAACGATGTAGCCGTGTTCATTGAGGTGATCATCAAGGGCAGCAGTGAAGATATCTACATCAGGGTGAGCATCCTGCAAGGCTTTAACACCTTCTGGAGCAGACACTAAGCAGACAAAGGTGATGTTGCTTGCGCCACGTTTTTTAAGTGAATCCACCGCCAAGATAGCAGATCCACCCGTAGCCAACATTGGATCGACAACAAAGATTTGACGTTGGTCAATGTCTTCTGGCAATTTTACCAAATATTCAACTGGCTTCAAGGTCTCTTCATCACGGTACATTCCGATGTGGCCGACTTTAGCAGCAGGAACCAAGCTCAGGAGACCATCCACCATACCGATACCAGCCCGCAAGATTGGGACAATAGCCAATTTTTTCCCTGCAATCTGCTTTTGAACTGTTTTCGTAATTGGTGTTTCAATTTCTACATCTTCAAGTGGTAAATCGCGCAAAACTTCATAACCCATTAGCATTGCGATTTCATCTACCAATTCACGAAAAGCTTTAGTAGAGGTATCTGTACGACGCAAGATAGACAATTTATGCTGAATGAGTGGATGAGCGATAACTTCAAGTTTTCCCATGATTGGATTTCCTTCTTTCATTTTATTCTTCTTATTATATCAAAAAAGAAGAAAAAAGGCTTGCAACAAGCAAACCTTTTCATCTATTTTAATTACTTTTTGATAGAAGAGTTTGATTTCAATTTAGGCTTTATTGATAGACTATTACACCAAACCTTCTAAGAGGCCTCTCATAAAGTTCTCAGAATTAAACTCGCCGATGTCGTCAATTTTCTCGCCAAAACCAATCAGCTTCACTGGAATATCCAGTTCCTGACGAATGGCAAGAACAACCCCACCGCGCGCAGTTCCGTCAATCTTAGTCAGCACAATACCTGTCACAGGTGTGATTTTTGAAAATTCCTTGGCTTGAACCAGCGCATTTTGACCCGTAGAAGCATCCAAGGCTAGGAAGGTTTCGTGCGGCGCTGATGGATCTACCCGCTTGATAATGCGACCGATTTTTTCAAGCTCTGCCATGAGATTGTCCTTATTTTGCAAGCGACCTGCTGTATCAATCATGAGAATATCGACATTTTCAGCCTTGGCCCTTTCTAAACCGTCAAACACGACACTGGCTGGATCGCTCTTTTCTGGGCCAGTCACAACAGGCACATCGACTCGGCGCCCCCACTCAGCCAACTGGGCAACAGCTCCAGCTCGGAAGGTGTCTGCTGCCACCAGCATCACTTTTTTACCTTCTTGCTTGTATTTATAGGCCAATTTACCGATTGAGGTCGTCTTCCCTACTCCATTTACTCCGACGAAGAGCATGACAGTCAGACCGTTTTGGAAATTGATTTTTTCATTGAAACGGCCATCTTTCTCATAAATATCGACCAATTTTTCAATGATGAGTTGGCGCAAGGCGTCTGGTTTCTTAGTATTTTCCAGACGTGCTTCATAGCGCAAGTCCTCAGTCAGATTGGAAGCTACCTGTACACCGACATCACTGGTAATCAGCAGTTCTTCCAAGTCTTCAAAGAAATCTTCATCAACTGAGCGGAAATTAGCAAAGAAGGCATTAAGGCGAGCACCAAAGCCAGTCCGCGTCTTTTTGAGACTGCGGTCATACTTGTCTTGAACACTCTCTTCTTGGTATTCAGTAGAATTCTCAGATGTTTCTGCGGGAGTCTGTTCTTCCTCTGCCTCTCCTCCATACTCGGTCGAGTCTACTTGTGAGGAAGTGCTTGCTTCCTGCTCACTAGATACTTCTTGCTCTGGTTCGTGGCTGATTTGCTCTCTCGCTGCAGCCAAACGCTCCTGCAATTCTTGGTAATAATCTCTGCTTTCAGTCGCCGCTTCTGATTCGCTACTACTTTCCAACGCTTGATTTGCTGAAGTTTCAGACTGCTCTTCTGCCTCAGCCAAAACTTGTTCAGGACTTTCCTCGTCTTCAAGCACTGGTTCAGATAAGTCAGCTTGTTGAGCAGTTGGGACAAATTCCTGCTCAGAAGTTGCTGAATCTGCAGGATCTGTATTCTCTTCTAACACAGACTCTACTTCCTGAGTTTCCGCTGTTTCTTCATTAGAAGCAGCAAGGGGCTGGAGCTCTGTCTCAGATGGAACTTCAGTCACTGTAGTCTGATAACTCTCCTCTGCCTGTTCCTCTATCTGGGGCTTTTCTTCAAGTTCCTCTTTTTTACGTCCAAAAAGACGGTCAAATAATCCCATTCTTTAGTTCTCCTTCAATACATATTTCCGAATTGCCCAAGCAACTGCATCTTCATCATTGGTCATCGGGGTGACAACTTCTGCGACTTCCTTGACTTCTGGCACGGCATTTTGCATGGCTACTCCTAGACCAGCCCAAGCAATCATTGACAAATCATTGGCTTCGTCACCGCAGGCCATAACTTGGCTTTTATCAATTCCCAAGTGGGCAATCAGTTTCTCCAAACCAGTCGCCTTATGGACATTTTTCGGTGACCATTCCAGCAGCATTTCCCGTGATTTGAAAATTTCATACTGGTCAAACAATTCGGGCGAAATGTCAGGAATGGCTGCGTCCAGCGGTTCCTGCGCAAAGGCTGTGACGCACTTATTGTAGGTAATCTGGCTAGAAAGGTCTTCAAAAGCAATGGATTCAAAGTTCAGAGCTGGATTAAACTCCGCATAGAGCGATGCTTGGTCTGATTGAATCTGATAAACCAAGCCCCCATCAATCGCATCCAGAGGCAGACCCAATTTCTCAGTCTCTTCAAAAATCCTAGCCACATCATCATAGGCAAAAACTGTTTTATCCAAAATTTCGCCTGTATTGCGCTGAACCAGACCACCATTAAAGGTAATGGTGTATTCATCTACCTGACCATCGGTGCCCAGCTCATGCAGGAAAAATTCCATAGCCTTAAGCGGACGCCCTGTGGTCAATACAACTTTGATTCCCTGCTGTTGAGCAGCTTTGAGCGCTGCCAGATTACCTTCAGAAATCTTTTTATCCGTGGTTAAAAGCGTCCCGTCCAAGTCCAAAGCGATCAATTTAATATCAGCCATTACAAGCCCTCCATGTAAGTCATAACAGATTGGGCCGCATGGTGGCCAATCACTTCTTTCGCAACTGCCAAAATTTCCGGTCGCGCATTTTCCGGTGCAATCGGATGGCCCACTACCTGCATCATATGTAGGTCATTGAGATTATCACCAAAAGCCATGACCTGATCCATCTCTAGGCCTAGCTTCTTAGCCAGCTCGACAAGAGCCACGCCTTTATCCACATAGTCCAGCACGATATCAATCGACTTATAGCCTGTTGTCATCGCCTTGACACCTGCGACATTTTCATTGACCCAGGCTTCGCCGTCGGCCACTGTTTCTTCGCTGAAATTGGTCGTGAATTTAAAAATCTCGTCTGTAATCTCACTAAAATCAGCAACTTTTTGGATATTTTCATTATAATTAGCGCTGAAAGAGAGATAAGTCGGATCTACTGTCTCTAAGACATAACAGCCTTTTTTCCCTGTCAGGAGCAACTCATTGATATTGACAAAAGGCGACTCCTTGAGCTTATCAAATACCTTGAGATAAAATTCTCTTGGCATGGTTGCTTCGTATAGATCTTTTCCTTGAAACTCTACAAGGCTGCCATTTTCCGCGATAAAGATCATATCATCTCGAACTTCATGAAAGAGCTTTTCAAGAGAAAGAATACCTCGACCGCTGGCAACAGTAAAGTAGATGCCCTTTTCTCGAAACTGGGTCAGCAGATGCTTGAGCCGCTCCATATCAAACTGACCCTTGTCATCTAAAAAAGTCCCGTCCATATCTGTGGCAATGAGTCTTATCATACAATTATCTCCTTTTTTGAATTAGGGGTGTGCAAAGGGCATTTAGGGTATGCATCTTTTAAGGATTTAGGCAACCCCCATCATTTCTCATCTCTGTTAATCCTTTATATTATATCATAAAACTAACACTTCATTCCACAGATGAAAAACAGTCAGATCATATTTCTATGACCTGACCGTTTTTGATATTGTTTATACTATATCTATTTACTTTTTTATTTTATAAAATAACATCACATAAACTTTTTATATATTTAGTTATCCTAAATTCAATTTATGTTTTGCTATTTGGCAAATACGTTCTGGCGAAGCGTGGTCTACAAACTGACTTAGCAGTCTTCGAGTCGCCAGCTTCCAAGGTGTTGGTTTGCCTGGCGAATGGCTTTGATTTCGGCGTGCAGCGTGGCGTCTTGTTCCTTTTCACGTAAGTTATGACCACGCCCAATAATTTCACCATTCAAGACCACGACAGCCCCGATTGGCACTTCCGCTTGGTCATAGGCTTTCTGCGCTTCCTTCAACGCTTCCCTCATAAAGAATTCTTTTTCATGAAGTTCCATGTTCTTACTGATAGACGCGCTTCGTCACGACTAGACTATGCGGTCTCTCAAACTCCTTATCTAAGTAATCTTGGTACGTTCCTGGTGAAATAAATCCTCGGGCGCTTAAAATATCGGTGCCTGCTGTCCCGACAATCGTATCGGCTAGCAATACACAGTTGGTACTCATCACAAAATACGTCTTGAATTTTGAAGAGGTAAATTTATACAAGAGTGCATCTGCTTCTTGTTTGAGCTTGTAGGCATACATTGGTTCTTCTTTGTCGATTCCAGGATGCTTAGGTTTCACCATTTTCGGTGGATCCCAAGGCACTGTCAGCGACATCAATTTGGCGATTTCCTTATCGATGGCCGCGAGTTGTTCTGGAGACAAGGCAAGACCATATCCCAGTAGGGTCTTATGATTTTCGCGTTTACAAAATTCGATGTATTTTTCACGGTCGGCACTGAAAAGTACCCCGTCCCCCATCGTTCCAAAGAGGCGCTCCGAATTCGTATCGTAGTTTCCGAATGAAATAATGCGGCCCTTATAACACAGGTCGACATGCCCGATGGCTCCAAACCCGTCTTTTGTGACATGAATAAACATCTCTAAGTTTGGTTCTGCATTTTCTTTGGCACGGTCGTAAATTTCTGAAGCCGTTTCGCCTTCTCCAAGTTCCAACGCATCATTAATTTTTTGTAAGGTTACTCGAGGAATCAGTGCAGCAAATACAAGCGGCATCCCACGACGCAAGCGTCTGCGAAGGACTTTCTTTCCAACTTCGGCCTCGAAGAACCAGCCGTCCCGAATATTGCTAATCCCATACCCGATAAAATAGAGCGAAAGGAAGAACATTTGCAAATTGCCGTCGCCCCCAAGAGAAATTAAAGTGGCTACCCCGACAACTGAAAGCCAAATGGTATCAAAGAGCAAGCGAAATCGCGGGCGAATATCATCTTTGACATAAATATAGTATGTCACACCACTAATTCCCGCCTTCATCACTTCATTGAGTCCCATCAAGATGCTTACAATCGCAATCGGCAATGACAGGAAGAATTGATTTCCTGCTAAAAATCCGTAAAGGGAAAATTTCCCTATATTCAGCCATAACGGGTCTTTAGATGCCGCTTTACTAAACCAACGGAATAAGAAATTCCATAGTTCACGGGCCCATAAGAATGTTAAAAACAGACGTAACATCAATTCTGGGAAGCTTGGTCCGAATATAAGGAGCAATATCCCAGCAACAAGGAACGCAATCCCTTCAAAGAGGAGCTTTTTCCCCGTAATCCCTAAGTCGCTAATTTTCTTCATCAATAATACCTCCTACAGCTACCACTGGAGCAGCTTGTTCATGTTTCTCCATCCATTCTTTCACGAGACGGTAAATCACGGCAAAGATTGGTGTGAAGAAAATCATTCCTACTAAACCAAAGAGATTTCCACCGATTAACGTAGTAGCAAGGGTTAGAGCCGTTGGCAACCCTACGGAACTGCCGACAACCCTAGGATAGACGACATTGCCTTCCACTGTTTGAACGACCATAAAGACGACAACCGAAATGAGTGCTTGAATTGGGCTTTCTGTAAAGATGAAGAGCATTACGATTCCGCACGCCATAAACGGCCCGATATTCGGAATGAACGAGAATACTCCGGCCAGCACCCCAACAAGTCCTGCATATGGCAACCCTACAAGAGAGTATGCGGCAAAAATCATAACCCCAACAATTCCCGCCTCGATGATTTGACTCATCAAGAAACGGTCATACGTATCCACGATGACTTCCCCGACATAAGAATGTGCTCAATTTTGTCTTTTAGCAACACCACATTGAGAATGCGAAGCGTTAAACGTGCGAGTATTTCCTTACTTACGAGAATATTAATCATGAAGAAAATCCCCATAATCACAGAGAACACATTTGAGAAGAGCCTATAATATTCGTTGTAAATCCGCCAAGGAATGTAATGACAGACGATATACGCTTTTGTATTATCTATAACCTAGTTTATTTCCATCAACATACCTGTGCCTTCAAATTATTTTTTATTTATTATCCTCATTATACCAAGAATTCTCACAATTTACTATAACTCCTACTTTCTATTGACGAAAGAAATGTTATTATGCAGTTATACTGCCTCAAGATGATTGACTTTCGAAACATGCAATTTAACGTTTAACAAATCAAGGGTGTCTCCATAGAATCAAAGTATTTCTGATACCCATTTCCTTCTATCTATAGACAGTAAAAAGCCTTGAAACAACTTATTCAAAGGCTTTCTTAGTATTCTATTGTATCAATTACCTTATTCCGATTTCTGTTGCTACTAATTTTATGCTCATACTATAAACTTTCTAAATCTTTTAACTTGACCGACACAATCTTGGAAACTCCTGACTCCTGCATGGTCACTCCATAGATGGAATCTGCCGCAGACATGGTTCCCTTGCGGTGGGTCACAACGATAAACTGGCTTTCTTTGTCAAAGCGGTTGAGATAATCTCCAAAGCGCTTAACATTGGCCTCATCCAGAGCCGCCTCAACTTCATCCAAGATGACAAAAGGAATGGTCTTGACGCGGATTATGGAAAAGAGAAGGGCCAAGGCTGACAGGGCTTTTTCTCCACCACTCATGAGATTGAGGGATTGGATTTTCTTGCCTGGAGGCTGAACTGAAATCTCTACTCCAGCTGTCAGCAGGTCGCCTTCTGTCAAGATGAGATCAGCTGAACCGCCGCCAAACATCTGGCTAAAGGTCAGCTTGAAACTTTCACGAATGGCTTCAAAGGTTGTTTGGAAACGTTCCTTGACTTCGTCATTCATCTCTTCAATGGTTTCCAAGAGGAGATTTTTAGCTGAGAGGACATCGTCCCGCTGACTATTGAGGAAATTCAGGCGGCTGCTAACTTCTTCAAACTGCTCTACTGCTTCCAGATTGACTGGTCCCAAAGCACGAATAGCCTTTTCTAAGTCTTTGACTTGAGCTTCTGCAGCTACAAGATTTTCCAAAGAACGCGCTCTTTGATCAGCCTCTTCAAAGCTGATCTGGTAATTATCCGTCAGATTGGTCAGCAGACGACGCAAGACATCTGAAAATTTCTCTTTCTCAGCCTCTGCCTTGGCCTGACGGCGAATCAGACTCTCATTTTGCTGACGGGCTTGGTCTAAATGCCCTAGAATATCCTCAGACTGCCCCTCTAAGTCGTCCAGCTCAAATTTGAGTCGGATGAGGTTCTGATCCAAGTCTGTCTTTTTCTCTTGGGCAGTCTTAAGCTGCTCTTCCAAGACAGAAATATCTACCTTCTGGCTGACTGCTTCATCCTTTTGCTCTATTAGAAGCTGCAAAGTAACAACTTCCTTGTCCAAGGCAGCCTTCTCCTCTAGCAAACGTGACAAATCATTCTTCTCAAAGCGCTGGCTAGAAGTCAGCTCTGTGCTCTTCAATTTCAGTTCAGACAAGTTAGCCGATAGCTGATCGAAACGATCTTGAACAGCGTTTTTATTCGACTTGACTTGCTCGATTTCAGCAGTAATGGCTGTTTTTGCAGCCTCGATAGCCGACAGCCGCTCTTCCATTTTTTTCTTTTCAGCCAGGCCTGCTGTTTCAGTCTGGCTAGCCAAATCTTGTTCCTGCAGTTGCTCCAGCTGACTGAGTTCCGCAACCCGCTCTGCAATCTGTTCGTGGGCTAGCTTGACTCTTTGCTCCGTCAAGCGAGCTTGCTCACCCTCAGACTTGATGGCTTCCAAGGCTTGTTTGGCCTCTGATAGCTGAGACTGCAAACTTTCGACTTGCTGCTCCTGAACTTTCAGCTTCTGAGACTGCTGCTCCATTTCTGCGAGCAGGCTGTCCAGTTCAGGCTTGATAAAGATTGTGTTATTATTGCGATTAGCTCCTCCGGCATAAGAACCGCCTGTGCGCAGTTCCGTACCGTCCAGCGTTACGATTCTAACTTGGTAACGAACCTGACGGGCAGCTGCACGCGCATGTTCAATGGTATCGAAGATAGCGATTGTTCCCAGCAGATTTTGGAAAATATTCTCCAAACCTGCCTCATAGGTCACCAGCTCTGAAGCCAAACCTAGGAAGCCAGGACTAGCCTCAATTCGAGATTGATTTTGCTCAGGAAGTTGACGAGCCTTGATGGTCGTCAGAGGCAGGAAAGTAGCCCGACCAGCCCGATTTTTCTTGAGAAAATCGATGGCTCTGGTCGCTGCTCCCTCGTCCTCAACGATGATATGCTGGCTGCTTGCCCCCAGCGCAATTTCTAAAGCAGTCTGGTACTGAGAATCGAAGCTTAATTTCTCGCTGACTGCCCCGACAATACCACCCAGACGATCAGCCTCCTGCAGGACGCTTTTCACTCCTGCATAAAAATTACTGTGATTTTTAAGGATAGCTTCTAAACTGGCTGCACGGGCTTTTTTATTTTTCAAATCATCCAGCAGGGCAAACATGCTGGTTTGCTCATTTTGATAAGCAGTCGCCAACTTCTCGACCTGCCCCTGCTGCTCCTGATACTGATCTAGCAAGGCTCTGAGGGCAGTCTGAGCTTCTTCTAATTCCGCCTGTCGAGCCGCTTCTTCTGCCCGACCAGCTTTTAAATCAGCCTGCAGTTTGCTAAACTCTGCCTGTTTGCTGGCTGCTTGACTCCGCTCATTCTCCAGACGATTTTCTAGCGAGGTCAAGTCGTTGGACAAATCCGCTTCTTCTTGCATGAGCTTGACGTAACGATCCCGCAGATTTTCAATCAACTGGTCTGGGTCATCTGAAAAGTCCGCCAACTCTGCTTCCAACTGGCTCATGGCCTCTTGATTTTCTGTCAACTGGACTGCTAAATCAGCTAGATGAGCTTCCTTGGAGGAAATATCAGCTGTCAGCTGCTGGCTCTTTTCTCTCAACCCAGCCAAACGTTCTTCATTTTCTAAACGGCTGCTGGCCGCCTGACTAGATTCCAACTTAGCTAGGTCTATCTGGCGTTCCAAATCACTGATCAAACGCGTCAGCTCCAAAAGACTGGCCTGATCATCAGACAGTTTTTGATTCACTTCCTGGCGTTTGACCTTAATCTCTTGGTTTTCACGCTCCAATTCGTCCCGTTTCGTATAATAAGCTGCTAGCTCCTGCTTGATACTCTCCAGATCAGCCTCTGCCGCCGTCAAATCACTTTTATTCGCCTTAATTTGAGCCACCAAGACATCTAGATAAAGTTCCTGACGCTCTTGATCCAGTTCTAAAAAGCGCTTGGCTGTCTCAGCCTGCTTTTCCAGTGGCTTGACTTGACTATCCAGCTCGTAGATAATGTCTTCCAAGCGATCCAGATTGTCTTGAGTCTGCGCTAGCTTGCTCTCTGTTTCCTTGCGGCGGGTCTTGTATTTGAGCACTCCGGCAGCTTCTTCAAAGATAGCCCGACGCTCCTCCGGTTTGCTGTTAAAGATTTCCTCTACCTTCCCTTGGGAAATGATGGAGAAAGAATCCCGTCCTAGCCCTGTATCCATGAAAAGGTCATGAACATCGCGGAGACGGACCTTTTTACCATCAATCTTGTACTCGCTATCACCACTGCGATAGATATGGCGCTCGACGCGGATTTCCTTGCCTGCTTGCTTGATAAACTGGTCCTGATTATCCAAAACCACAATGACCGAAGCATAGTTAAGGGGCTTGCGGTTCTCCGTCCCTGCAAAGATGACATCGGGCATCTTGCCGCCCCGCAGACTCTTGACGCTCGACTCACCCAGAGCCCAGCGCAGGCTCTCTGTAATATTGGACTTGCCTGAGCCATTGGGACCAACAACTGCAGTCACCCCTTGGTCAAAAACCACCTTTGTCTTATCTGCAAATGACTTGAAGCCCTGAATTTCAATTTCCTTTAAAAACATTAGTGACTTTCCTTTTCAAATGCATCCTTGGCAGCTTCCTGCTCAGCCAGTTTCTTAGAACGGCCTTGTCCCTGACCCGCTTTTTGACCATTGATCAACACAGCCACAGCAAAGTTCTTAGCATGAGCTGGCCCCGTCTCATCTGTAACCTGATAGATAATCTCCACATCGCCATTAACCTGCAGAAGTTCCTGCAACTTGGTCTTATAGTCAGTCACCTGCTCAAAGTCTCCCGCTTCCACCTTGGGAATCATGACTTGATAAATAAAGTCCTTGACAGTCTCCACATCCTTATCCAAAAGAAGGGCACCCAAAAAGGCCTCAAATAAGTCACCCAGAATGGTATCGCGATTACGACCTCCTGACTTTTCCTCACCGCGACCTAGCTTGATAAACTGATCAAACTGACAGTCCCGCGCAAAGCCAGCCAAACTCTCCTCCCGAACAATCATGGAGCGTAGTTTTGACAAGTCTCCTTCTGGTTTTTTGGGGTATTTTTTATATAAATACTCAGAAATAATCAGCTGCAGAACAGCGTCTCCTAAAAATTCCAGGCGTTCATTGTGTGAAATTTTTAAGAGGCGGTGCTCATTGGCATAGCTGGTGTGAGTAAAAGCGGTCTCTAGCAGACTACTGTCTTCAAACACCAGTCCAAACTGCTCCAGCAGTGAATCTTTTAATTGTTCCATAGTTTCTTTTTCATGCTAGGCCAAGGCAGAGCATGAGTCCAATCCATCCTTTCTAAAATGATGTTCTTTGTGAACTATCTACCATTATACCAAAAAACAAGTGCCAACGCACTTGTTTACTTGTCTTCTTAGCCTAATTCCCAGCCTATTACTTATCTGGGATGACCTTGAAAAGGTAATAAGTAATAAAGATTGTCAGGGCGAACAAGAAAATTTTCACCCAAATTATTGGAGCTAACGCAATAGAAATTCCCATCAAGATATAGATGGATACGATAATCTTTTTCTTGCGCTCTTTTGCAATCGAGCCAGTCTCCCGAAAATCTGCGACATAGATTTGATACATTTTGGTGTGATAAAGCCAATTCTCAATCCGCTTGGAGCTACGTGAAAAGCAAGCTATAGACAAAAGCAAAAATGGGGCCGTCGGCAAGATAGGCAAAAACATTCCTATCACTCCTAAGGCCAAAGATAGGCAGGCAATCACAAAATAAATCAGGCGCATTTAGTTCCCTCACATACATTTTCATAGTCGTTCGTCATTTTCGTTCTTTTTCGTCCTTTCTAGTATAA
This sequence comes from Streptococcus cristatus, assembly GCF_003943515.1. Lineage (GTDB taxonomy): Bacteria > Bacillota > Bacilli > Lactobacillales > Streptococcaceae > Streptococcus > Streptococcus cristatus_D. Next base: position 41,276 of record NZ_RJPT01000008.1, read on the forward strand.
AAAACAGGCTAAAAAACATAGAACTAGTTTCCCATAAAAAGCAATCCTTGTCAATCCTAAAAAGAGAGTGGGACAGAAATCGGTAATTCGTTAGAATTCGATTTCGTCGTCCCACCTCCGCACAGTTGAGTAGGGCTGTAAAAGCTGATGAAATCAGCGTAATAGAGCTCACTCAACCACTGCGTCCTGCTCGACAATCCAAAGACAATTGAGAGGCTAGGACTTTTGTCCCAGCCTCTTTCTGAGCGACTGACGATTAGATAGTTACCAAAGGCGTTGCAGTATCAGGAGAAGTATCAAAGACTTGGAAATCATGACCCACTGGCAAGTCAGCTTGAGCCAGTTGGTTGACCATGGTCATATGAGCCAGCTCCTTGATATTATTTTCCTTGCTCAGATGCCCCAGATAGATGCGCTTAGTACGATTGCCAAGGGTACGAATCATAGTTTCCGCACCGTCTTCGTTGGATAAATGCCCCAAGTCAGACAAGATGCGCTGCTTCAGACTCCACGGATAAGCACCGCTTCGGAGAATCTCGATATCATGATTACTCTCAATCAAATAAGCATCTGCATTCTCAATCACTCCTGCCATGCGGTCACTGACATAGCCCGTATCCGTCAGCATGACAAAGCTCTTTCCATCCTTCATAAAGCGATAAAACTGGGGAGCAGCTGCATCGTGGCTCACTCCAAAACTTTCGATATCGAGGTCACCGAAGGTCTTCATCTTACCCATTTCAAAGATATGCTTCTGACTGGCATCCAGCTTGCCCAAGTCATTTTCCATCGCTCGCCAGGTTGCTTCGTTGGCATAAATATCTAGATTGTACTTACGCGCCAAAACCCCTACACCATGGATGTGATCCTTGTGCTCATGGGTGACCAAAATAGCATCTAAGTCCTCTGGTTTGCGGTCAATTTCACTCAAAAGGCTCGTAATTTTTTTCCCTGATAGACCAGCATCGACAAGTAGGCGTTTTTGGTCTGTTTCCAGATAAAAGCAATTGCCACTTGAGCCTGATGCTAGAATACTATATTGAAATCCCTTAGTCATGTTCACTTTCTACATTCTCTTCATTTTCCCAGTCATCTACACGGACAGCATCGTTATCATATGGAAGAACAATGGTAAAGGTAGAGCCTTTGCCATATTCACTCTTGGCCCAGATAAAGCCATGATGCTGCTTGATAATTTCTTTAGCGATAGCCAGACCCAAGCCCGTTCCTCCCTGGGCTCGACTGCGGGCCTTATCCACCCGATAGAAACGATCAAAAATCTTTGGCAGGTCCTGTTTGGGAATACCCAGACCTTCATCGGAAATCGAGAGAATCAGCTGAACATCTGTTGTCCTCACAGAAACCGTAATCGTCCCACCATCAGGTGAATACTTGATGGCATTGTTCATGATATTATCAATAACCTGAGTCATCTTATCCGTATCAATCTCTACCCAAATCGGCGTAATTGAATAATCCCTGATAATCTCATATTTTTTGGTCTCATCCTGATTTTTTATCTTATCAAAACGGTTGAGGATATAGGTGATAAAGGCTGTAAAATTAGTCAGCTCGACATCCAGATGGCTGGTATCATTATCAATCCGCGACAGGCTGAGCAAGTCCGTCACCATCCGCATCATCCGATTGGTCTCGGTCAGCGAGACCTTGACAAAGTCTGGTGCAACAGGCTCTGACAGGGCTCCATCATCCAAGGCTTCCAGATAAGATTTTACACTGGTCAGAGGCGTCCGCAATTCATGGCTAACATTGGAAACGAAAAGTCGGCGCTCCCGCTCTTCCTTGTCCTGCTCCGTCGTATCATGCAACACTGCTACCAGACCAGATATAAAACCTGACTCCCGTCTAATCAAGGCAAACCGAACCCGCAGGCTTACGTATTCGCCGTTTTCGTCTTGAGAATCAATGGTCAATTCTGGAACATTGGTAATCAATTCGCGCAAATCGTACTCATCAGCAATATCCAGCAAATCCAAAATACTAGTATTAAGCACATCATCACGTTTGACACCCAATTGCTTGGTTGCCATGTCATTGATGGTAATAATCTGCCCTCGACGATTGGTCGCAAGCACACCATCCGTCATATAAGACAAGATGCTGGATAGACGCTTGGTCTCTTGCTCCAAATTTTCATGCGTCAGGCGAATCACTTCAGAAAGATCATTGATGGAATTGGTCATGTCCGTGATTTCAGGACTGCCCTGCATATCTAAAACTTCTGAATAATCTCCTGCGATCAATCCCTTGATCTTTTGATTTAACTGCACCAGCTTTTGAGTATCTCGTCGATTTTCCAGAAGTAAAAGAGCTACAACGATAATAAAACCGACAACGATCAGTGAAAAGACAAAGTCAGGAGAAAGAACAAATTCTTTTAGCGTTTCAATCATTATTTCTTATGTAATAACCGACACCGCGGCGAGTCAGGATATACTCCGGACGGCTTGGAGTATCTTCGATTTTTTCGCGCAGACGACGAATGGTCACATCGACTGTCCGCACATCTCCAAAGTAATCATAGCCCCAGACGGTTTCCAGCAAGTGCTCACGCGTCATAACCTGACCAACATGAGTAGCCAAATGGTGCAAGAGTTCAAATTCACGATGGGTTAATTCCAATTCTTTCCCATGTTTTTTCACCACAAAAGCATCTGGAAGAATCTGCAAATCCCCAATAAACAGTTCCTTTGGACTGCTCTCGTCTACATGACTATCTGGGATTAGTTCAGAACGGCGCAACAAGGCCTTGACCCGAGCCAGTAATTCACGATTTGAAAAGGGCTTGGTCACATAGTCATCGGCACCGATCTCCAGACCGATTACCTTATCAAATTCGCTATCTTTGGCCGAAAGTACAATAATCGGCACATTGCTGGTCTTGCGGATGGTCCGAGCAACATCCAGTCCATCCACTTCTGGCAACATCAAATCCAGAATCAAGATATCCGGCTGCTCTGCTTCAAACATTTCTAGAGCTTCCTTACCATCAAAGGCTGTCAATACTTCATAGCCTTCCTTAGCCATGTTAAACTTTATAATGTCCGAGATTGGCTTCTCGTCATCTACAACTAATATTTTTTTCATTTTTTACCTTCATATCTATACAATTTTTAAGCTTAGACATCTATTGTTTTTGTACTTGTCCTACTGCTCCATAAGCACTATTATATCAAATTTTCCTTAAAAAATACTATTTTCACACACTATATTCCAACATTCTTGTAAAAATTTCACCCTATCTTTCTCTCAAAAATTTCAGCCAAGGATGAGGAATCCTCGCTAAAATCCTTGATTTTTTTCACTTTTTCTGCAAAAATAGAGGCATAGAAAGAAGGTTGAACTATGACAAAAATCAATCAAATCATCACTTATCTTGAAAATGAAAAACAGGATGTAGCTGTAATCTCTGATCCTGTAACCATTCATTACCTAACAGGCTTTTACAGCGATCCACATGAACGCCAGATGTTCCTATTCGTCTACACTGACCATGAGCCACTTCTTTTCGTACCAGCACTGGAGGTTGAGCGTGCTTCCTCTACCGTAGATTTTCAGGTTGTGGGCTATGTCGATTCTGAAAACCCTTGGGAAAAGATCAAGGCTTCCCTACCATCTCAAACCTTCAAGCAAGTAGCGGTCGAGTTTGACAATCTGATTTTAACCAAGTACCACGGCCTGCGTACCGTTTTTGATGGGGCTGAATTTGTCAATTTGACTTCTTACATCAACCGCTTGCGCTTGATCAAGTCAGCCGATGAAATCCAGAAAATGCTGGTAGCTGGCCAATACGCTGACAAGGCTGTCAATATCGGTTTTGACAATATTTCACTAGAAAATACTGAAACAGACATCATCGCTCAAATCGACTTCGCCATCAAGCGAGAAGGCTACGAAATGAGCTTTGAAACTATGGTTCTGACAGGCAATAACGCAGCCAATCCGCACGGCATTCCCGGAGCCAATAAAATCGAAAACAATGCCCTTCTTCTCTTTGACCTTGGCTGCATGGTCAATGGCTATGCCAGCGATATGACACGGACCGTTGCTGTCGGCCAGCCGGACCAGTTCAAAAAAGATATCTACTATCTGACATTGGAAGCCCAACAAGCTGCACTTGATTTTATCAAACCAGGCGTCACAGCTCATGAAGTAGACCGCGCAGCTCGTGAGGTCATCGAAAAAGCTGGTTATGGCGAGTATTTCAACCACCGCCTTGGACACGGTATCGGTATGGATGTCCACGAATTTCCATCTATCATGGAAGGCAACGACATGGTCATCGAGGAAGGCATGTGCTTCTCTGTCGAGCCCGGCATTTACATTCCTGGCAAGGTTGGTGTCCGCATTGAGGACTGCGGCTATGTTACAAAGAATGGCTTTGAACTTTTCACTGAGACTAGCAAGGACTTGTTGTATTTTGATTAGAATAACAGAAAAGCACCGTTCGGTGCTTTTTTAGCTTATCGATAGTTTTATTTATCCTGTTGTCTTCTCCCCAGCCTCCAACTCCAGTAGAAAGGCTTTTTTATCAAGGCCGCCGGCATAGCCGGTCAACTTGCCATCGCTTCCGACAATCCTATGACAGGGAATCAGAAGGGAAATGGGATTATGACCGATGGCACCACCGACTGCTCTAGCAGAGCCAATCTTACCGTACTCAGCTTGTAATTCTCGTAGAATATCTGAATAGGTAGCCGTTTGTCCATAGGGAATCTTCTGCAGCACTGTCAGAACCTTGCTTCTAAACTCAGTAACTTGGGGTGCCAATGGAATTTCATCAGTTGCAGGATTTTCTCCCTTAAAATAAGCGTCCAACCAATCAGAGACGCGTCGGCTGACTTCTGTCTCTCCCTGTTGCGCTTGCTCCAGATCATAGCCTGCCCCAAAATATTTCTGATTCTCCAGCCAAAGTCCCAACAAGGCATTTGCGTCTGTCAAGATAAGAATCCGGCCAATCGGTGATGCATAATAAGTCTTGTACATATTTTTTCTTTCTTTTAGCTTTTTGATATGCCTTATTATACCACTCTTGTCCAAATTTTTGCCACAATCCCATCTGGGTCTGTGACTTCTAGCTCTTGAGAGCTAATCCATCGGGCTGGTGCCTGCAAGTCCAGAGCATTTTCATAAATAGCTACTAAGTCTTCTTTTCCTTCTACTTGTGCCTCAAAATAGGCTAGTCCCTGTTGCTTCGGTTGGCGATGATTCAAGTGAGAACCTCCCCATTCATTGACGGCTAAATGATGATGGTAGTTACCTGATGCCAGCCAGCTTGCAGAAGGTACAGAAAATTTGTCCTCCAAGCCTAGAAGTTTTTGGTAAAAATGACTGGCTGCTCTGCTATTTTTCACAGACAGGTGGACATGGCCCATACGAGTTCCTTCAGCAATACTAAACGGCTGGACTTCCTGACCTAGTTCATAGATTTCTTGAGCCGCGAGCGCTTCCGTCACTCCGATAATGCGGCCATCTTCTCGAATATCCCAATCAGCCTGAGGTTTGTCCCGATAAAGCTCAATGCCATTGCCTTCTGGATCCTCCAGATAAATGGCTTCACTATAACCGTGGTCCGCTCCTCCGACCATAGGAACTTTATTTTCTGATAAATGCTTAAGGATATCCGCCAAAGCTTGACGGCTTGGAAGCAAGAGTGCCAGATGATAAAGACCGTAAGCCGACTTAACTGACTGCCGGTCACTGGTTGCTAAGAGTTTCACCAGCGCTTGTCCGTCCCTGCCCAAAGCCACCTGACCGTCCTGCTCTTTCAAAAGTTCCAGCCCTAAAACACGCTGATAAAAATCCTTTTGTCTTGCTAAGTCAGCCACATAAAGTACCACCTCTCCTAGATAAATCTTGCTTTCATATTCAAAAGTCATGTTTTTCTCCTCTCTTTTAATCCAATCGAAGATTCAGCAGTCCGCCTGCTCAATCTTTTTTATTTTCCCAAAACAGAAATACGTTTCTTGATGTGGCTGCCCTTTTCAATCTCATCCAGCATAGCCACAGCATAATCTGCATAGCTAATTCGACTTTTACCGGCTTCATTGACAGTAAAGACCTCGCCAGCTAGGATATAATCGCCCGTCTTAGCACCATCTGCATCAAAATCTGCTGCGGGACTGATGTAGGTCCATAGAACATTATCAAACTGACGCAAATGAGCTAGCCCTTCCGCCATAGCTTTAGCCAAAGGCTTGTAATCTGCTGGAAAATCTGGTATATCTGACAGCTGGATGCTCATTTCTGGATCCATATAGAGGCTGCCTGCACCACCGACAACTAACAATCGAATCTTTGTATCTGCCAAAAGCATTGCTAGATGTTCCAATGAACTTGTATGCTGAGGCAGGTTATCGCGTGCAAAAGCTCCAAAAGCTGATACGACTGCATCAAACTCAAGCAAGTCTTCCTTAGTCAAGTCAAACAAATCTTTAATTAATTCATACCGGGCCTCACTTTTATTAGCTGACCGAACGATGGCCGTTACATCATGCCCCCGCTCAACTGCTTCATTCACGATGAGGCTGCCAGCTTTTCCATTTGCTCCGATTACTGCGATTTTCATAGTCTTATCCTCCGATAATTAATTTTATATTGTAATTATTTTTGTTACATCTATTAGTATAGCACATCCTAATGTAATATCAATAATTACATCTCGGAATATTATTCACCCCCAAAAAACAATCTGCTCACTGGGAAACAGATTGTTCTTTAATTTCTTTTTCGGTTGCTGCCACGACCTCGTCAAGGCTGGTCTGAGCCAATTCAGCTTCCATGGCTGCCTGAATAGCCGCCAAGCGGTCGTCTAAGACATTGTGAATGTTCTTGCCGATAGGACAGTCTGGATTGGGCTTATCATGAAAGCTAAAGAGCTGGCCGCTCTTGCCCAGACACTCAACCGCGCTATAGACGTCCAAAAGGCTAATATCTTTTAAATCTTTGGCAATCTCTGCTCCTCCAGTCCCACGAGCAACGGTAATCATCCCGGCATTCTTGAGCTGGGACAGGGTCTTGCGAATAATAACTGGATTGACGCCAACACTGCCAGCAAGAATATCACTGGTCAGTTTTTGTTTTTTTCCCTCTAAAGCCAATACAATCAGCATATGAGTGGCAATGGTAAAACGGCTAGAAATCTGCATTTTTTCTCCTCCCTCATCATTTTCTCTCACTATTATATCTCAAAAATGGTGTAACTTCAAGAGTTACGACTGGACTTTAAGAAAGCTGCAATATCGTCTGCATAGCCTTCCCGCTCACTGATTTCGCGCAGCAGGTCGTGGTTGTGGGTATGGTGGATACCATTGACCAAGCTCTCCCGATAAATCTCATAGTAAGGCAAGTGGAGCTCCCGAGCCAATCTCAGCTCCTGCTCCACATCATAGGCCACGCGCCTCAGGTCAACATCAGCCAGACCCGTCTCATCTATCTCTAAAATGGCATACTGGGCTCGCAAGTCCTGACGCAAAGCTGAATCAAGAAAGAATGGCTGACCAATAGAGCCGGGATTGATAATCAGCTGGCCCTGAGTCCCATAACGAAGAAACTGCTGATGAATATGGCCATAAACAGCAACAGCGCAGTCATTGCCCTCGAAAAGGCGGTCGAAATCGCTCTGCTCGCCAATATGAATCAGCTCCCGCCCCCAGTTCTTATCAGGCAGATGGTGGCTGACCGCAATCTTCAAGCCTTCTACTTCTGTCAAGAGCTGCAGAGGAAGTTCCTGCATACGGTCAATCTCTTCAGGACGGATTTCCTCTAGGACAAAATGGCAGAGCCGGGTCAGGTAGAGATGGCTAGGACGATTCAAATCTAGCTTTTGGTGCAGGGCATGCCAGAGGCTGTCCTCCCAATTCCCTCTGACCTGGAGGCTGATGGGCAGCTGCTCCATCCTATCTAGGATATTTCTGCGACCGGTTCCTGGCAGGAGCAAATCCCCCAAAAACCAATAGTCTGTCACTTGCTGGCTCTCCGCATCCGCCAGTACTGCTTCCAAGGCTGTGCTATTCCCATGCACATCTGATAATAAGGCAATTTTTCGTGTCATCGTGTGTCTTTCTCTTTCTTTACAAGGAATATTATATCAAAGTTCAAAAAAACTTCCACTCATCAAGTGAGTGAAAGTTTTGAAGTGTTTTTTTAAAATTAATCAACAGACTTGAGCGCTTCCAGCATATCCACCCTTCTGAGGCGGTAGTTGACAAAGAAGCCAAGCAAGGTCAGAATAAGAGTCACTGCTGTTAGAGGAAACAGATAGACTGAGGGACTTACTTGAGGGGTTAAGCTGATAATGCTAGGCGCAACCTTCTCAATCAAAAAACGATGCAGGAAGAAACCGCCTAGAAGCCCAACTGCCATCCCAATCACTGACAGAATAATGGTCTCTCGATAGATATAAAGTGTCACTTCCTTATTATGGAAGCCCAAAACCTTGATAGTGGACAGCTCGCGAATCCGCTCAGCCACATTGATATTGGTCAGATTGTAGAGAATGACGACTGCTAAAAGAATGGAAATCAGCACTAAAATCATCATCGTATTATTAAGAGAACTAGCTAAAACATTGAACTGCTTCACCATGCTAGCATTTTGAGAAACACTCTTGACAGACTTGAGGCTCATAAATTCATTGGCCTTGTCCACAATATTTTTGCTAGAAGAGTTCTTGAGCCTTACTAAATAAGCGTTTTTTTCGAGCTTATTCCCATAAATCTTCTGGTAGTCAGTTGCCTTCATGAAGGCAAAATGACCAAAATGATTCTCATTGACTGCTGCGAGCTTGACAGGCTTGCCACCCAGCTCTATACTACCACCAGGGCTAACTCCAGCTATGCGAGCCAATTTATCCGAAACGGCCACACCATCTTTGAGGGTCAGCTTCTTCTGGTTGTTAGGACTTTCCAGAGAAATAAAAGGTTCAAAATTTTCTTTGTCCGTAACCATCAAAGTGACTGATTCGGTCTCTTTTCTTCCTTTGTATTTCTCTGTCAAGGTTTCACTATAGATCTCCTGATAATCAACAATCGAGCCATCTGACAGCATCTTTTTCAGCTTGTCTTGCTCAGCTTGATTCTCCCCAGGATTGACAGCGACAATCAAGTCGTATCGCAGAATCTCCTCAAACTGACGTTTTGGAATACCACCAATAGAAGATTGGAGTCCTAGGCCGGCAAAGAGCAGGGCAACAGAACCCGCCACACCAAAGATGGTCATGAACATCCGCTGCTTATAGCGAAAGATATTGCGTGCTGTGACCTTCTGAGTAAAGCTAAGACGTCGCCAGATAAAGGGCAGTCTTTCCAAGAAAATCTTGGAGCCTTTGACCGGTGGCTTGGGCAAAAGCAAGTGAGCTGCTTCTTCTGTCAGCTCTCGTCTTGCCACCAAATAGGCAGGAAGAACACTAGAAAGAAGGGAAAGCCCAAGGGCCAGTAAACTATAGGAAATATAAAAATATGCATGAGGGGCAGAGAGCACCATCCCTCTGGTAATAATAGAAGAAATCACACCTGACAAGAAATAATGTCCCAACAGAATTCCTATGAGGGTACCTAGACTCCCCGCCACCAAACCGTAAAGAGCAAACTTGCGAATGATATCTCGGCTATGATAGCCTAGGGCCTTAAAGACACCTGCATTTGTTCGCTCCTCATCGACAAAGCGCGTCATAGTGGTAAAGGTCACCATAGCTGCCACCAAATAGAGCACCACCGGGAAGATATTGCCAATCGACGTAATACTATTCATGGAGTTTTTATACATATAATAGCCATTCCCACCTGGTAGGGACTTGCGGTCATAGCTATGATAGGCTGGCTCTTTCAAACGACTAAGGTTTGCCTTAGCGTCAGCTAGCTTGTCCTTGCTAGCTGATAAGTCTTTCTCTGCCTGAGCTAGCTCTGCTTTTTTCTGATTGAGCTGGATCTCAGCTTCCTGAATCTGCTGCTGGCTCTGGCTGAGCTGTGCAGGAGGGAGGATAGAAGCGGATTGAGCTGCCGCTAGCTGGCTTTTTTGCTGGTCTAGCTGACTCTGAGCTTGCTCTAATTGTTTTTTCCCCTGGATCAGTTGACTCTCAGCTTGACCAATCTTATCTTCACCCTTCTGAATGGTGCTTTTGGCATCCGTCTCTAATAGCTTAAACCGGGTCGCTCCATTATCTTCAAGGCTCTTGTCCAAAGCAGTCTGGTGCTCCTCCAAACGCTCCTGATAACTTGCAGAGAAGGGAGCCAGCTTTTCTAAATCATGATAGCGCAGGCGGGCAATACTGTAAACATCTGTATCAAAGGCCTTGGGGTTGACTACAGCATAGGCTGATAAAGCCCCGCTGCCACTAGTCGCATTGCCCAGATTTCTATCAGACCAGAGCTCTGCTGAGTTGACAAAACCCACAATCTTATAAGTCTTGTTTTTCAGAACTGACCGACTGCCGGCTTTTTCGGTCAGATCAATCTCCTGACCAAGTTTATATTTTCTAGACCAAAAGCTAGCTAGGACAATTTCTTGCTCATTCTGAGGAAGACGACCAGAGGTCACTTGAAAGTTTGAAATATCCTTGGTATCTGAGAATACTCGGAGAGCCTCCTCGTCTACGGTGACATCTGTCAGATAGCCAAACTCGACATCAGCCCCTTTGATCGCTTCCAACTCTTTCTGATCCGCCTTATCCAAACCATAGTCCGCCATAACAGCCAAGTCCATGGTTCGCTGCTCTTTCAAGTAATCTGTTGCTGTTCTGCGCATATTGGGTGGAGCGACCTTGAGCCCCACGAGAGCTAAAGAGCCCAGCATCATGAGGATTAAAATAGATAGGAAACGTCCTTTAGAGCTAGTGAAGGAGCGCAGAATATCTTTCCAATAAATCTTTCTCTTCATATCAATACTCCAATGTACTTATATCCTGAGGCTCTTCATTGACTGTAACACTCTTGACCCTCGCATCGTGCATGCGGATAACCCGGTCAGCAATGGGAGCCAAGGCAGCATTGTGGGTCACGATAATCACCGTCGCTCCTTGATTGCGAGACATGTCCTGTAAGATTTGCAGTACTTGCTTGCCGGTATTGTAGTCCAAAGCTCCTGTCGGCTCATCGCAGAGCAAAATCTTGGGATTTTTGGCCACAGCCCGAGCAATGGACACCCTCTGCTGCTCCCCGCCTGACAGCTGAGCCGGAAAATTATTGAGGCGATTTTCCATACCAACCGCAGTTAGAACGGCCACTGGATCTTGAGCATCCTTGACAATTTCAGAAGCTAATTCCACATTTTCCTTGGCCGTCAGATTGGGCACCAAATTGTAAAACTGAAAGACGAAGCCCACATCATTGCGGCGATAGTCCGTCAGCTGGTGGGAATTGTAGTCAGCAATATTCTGACCGTCTATCAGAATGTCTCCCTCATCATTGGTATCCATACCTCCAAGAATATTAAGCACTGTTGACTTACCAGCACCAGAAGCACCCAGGATAATGACCAGTTCCCCTTTTTCAATCTCAAAAGAAATATCGTTATTAGCGACAATTTCTGCCTCACCTACCTGATAACGTTTAAAGCTATGTTTCATTTCAATATAAGCCATATCGTTTCTCTCCTTTTCAAAGCTTGTTTCCTTAAATCAACAAGGTGTTGATTCCAAATCACAGATATTATATAATGAGCTTAGACAAAAAGCAATAATCAAAAATCAACAAAGTGTTGATTTAAGTAAAAAGGAAGAAAAATGGTCCAGAAACGGAAAACTAGTACCAAGGAAGACATCAAAGAAGCCTTGATTCAGCTACTATATGAGGAAAGGTTTGATACTATCTCCATCAGCAAGCTCTGCAAACGGGCAGGGATTAATCGCGGCACCTTCTACCTCCACTACCAAGATAAGTATCAGATGATTGATAGCCTCAAAAACGACATCATTTCTCAACTTTATAGTTATAGTCTTTTTGAAGAAGAAGGCGAATATTCCAAACAGTTCATGATAGCAAAATTTCATATACTGCGTGCTAATGAACGTCTGATCAATGCCCTGACTAAAAGCCATTATATTGACTTTCGCGGAGCTATTCGGGAATTCATAACCAGTATCATTCTGAGCGACAAGCAAAAAGCTGCTACCCAGCGTTTTTTAGAGGAGAACTTTCACATCCCTCAGAAATACGCCTTGGAAATCTTCCTATCCAGTGTTGAGGGGATTATTTCTCTTTGGATAGCTGGCGGAGCTCAGGAAGAGCCTGAAGAAATTACTCAAATGATCCTAGCTACCTACAATTATGATTATTGGAAATCATAACCAGCACTCCACTTTTATAGATGAGAACTCAAAAAGGCACAGAGTAATCTGTGCCTTTTCTTAAAACATTTCTGGTGAGCAAATAGTTTTTTGGTGATGCCCACTTAGATAAAGGCAACAAAATCCTGTCCTATTTTACCATGTCTGGATCGTAATCATAAAATCCTGTATCGAGGAAACGATTCTTCGGATGCAATTTGTGAAGCAGCTCATCTAGCAAGAAAGCTTGGTCATGGCTAAATTCACCTTTTTCAATCAGATCTCTTGCCTGAACAAAGAGCTTAGCAATCTCAACAAAATTCTGACCAGGAGTATAGAGACCTTCCAATTTCCAATGAGTAAAGCCGTGGTCAACCAATTCTGTCAACTTGGTCATCAAGTCCAAGTCATTATTGGCAAAAATGTGAGTCCCATGCTTGTCCTCAAAGATCGAATAATGGCTCTGAGGATCGCTCGGTTCCGCAAGAAAGAGATCCCTCTCTCTTGATTTCGCATCATCGATGTGTGTAAAGTTATAATAATTTTGCAAAAGCGGACGTTTAGAGTGGTGGATAACGCTCGCACCATAAACTAAGACTTCTGCTGGAATCTCAAGAATTTCTGGCATTTTAAAGAGTTCTGCCGATGGAATTTCCCGCGCCAAAACAGCTTCTGACACCCCAGCATTCTTGCCCCAAAAATTAATCTGGCGGCTGCTGGTAACCATGGTTGAAGCATCATAAATCGTTTTCAACTTATAACCATCCCGCTGCAAGACGTAGAATACACCTGCATCCCCAACGGTGATATAGTCCACTTCAATCTCCTGAAGAAAATCCAAATAAGGCTTGATCTGGTCCATCATGTCCTGATGCATCAAAGCATTGACGGCAACGGTCATTTCTTTTCCTGCCTGATGAACCATTTGTGAGATACGATTTAATTCGTCATAAGTGAAGTTATGCGGTAAACGAAGACCGTATTTTTCCTCACCGACATAAATACGATCTACTCCTGCTTCCAATAAGGCTTGAACTTGTTCTATACTTTCAGCTGTTGCTGTTATGATTATCTTTTTCATATCATTATTATACCAAAAAAATAGGATTTATGATTTCTTAATTCGATTTTATTCGTTTTGTAACTATCTTGTAATATATCTAATCATAGAAACATGATAGAATGATAAGGTACTACTAGGAGAGAGACAATGGCTGTAAGAGATTTTAAACAGTTTGAATCAGCGCCCCTGCATGATTCGACAGAGCAAACTAAGGAAATATCCTATCAAGAATACCTGCCCCAAGCAGAATCGGCATCACAATTACGTGAGCTATTTTTCTTTATAAATATCGCTTTATTCTGTATTTTGACAGTCTTTTTTAGCTTTATCTTCTTATCTGCAAAGATAAGCACCTTCCTATCTTTCACACTTGCTGTAGTCCTGAGTCTCATGGTTATTCAAGGCTATCGCACTGTTCGGAGAAAGAAACGCCGTTAATTCACGAATTAAATCAAACGAGATCAAAAGATCTCGTTTTTTCGTTTCTTTACCAAGCGTAATTTGGTTCCTGACAAGCACACATCGCTGCCAATAATTCTTCTGGAGTCACCTTTTTCAGCCCTCCATAGACTGGATCCTGAACGGTATAGGATGGATCAATGTAATAAACTGCAAGGACATCACTGCCGTCTGCTGATAATTCATAGCCTGTACCCACGACATTGTGTTCACCCTTGTGCCCTGGGTAGATGGAGGCATTATCAATCGTACAGTAGAGCGGATAGCCATCATCAATATTCTTGCGCAGGCGCTCTTTAAAAAGACGCATATCTTCCGAATTCGAGGCGCTACTAGTCACTGTAGCAAGATGGTAGCCCGCTTGGCCTGCCGGCACTTCCGCATAACCAAATAAATATTGATTTAAGACACGGATTGCATTGACATTATGGGTGCCGAAAGTCTCATCGGTGCCCATCGCTCGTGCCAATTCTTCCTGACTAGCTTGAACGCCCCTGTAAGTTAGAATCATACTGACAGAGGTCGGTGCGCAAGTATTCCAAGATCGCTGGATCTGCATGGGAACTTCCAGGCGTTTTCGGATTGGAGAAGGCGTTTCTTTACTAGAAGGCTGTGTCTCCTCTTCTCTGGCCTTTTCACCGGTCTGACTAGAGCTTTCCGACTCCGCAGAAGTCGAACTCTGACTAGGACTGGATTGATTAGCACTAGATTGACTACTGCTAGCTGTTTTCGAGTAGGCTTGACTCGTGCTCGAAGCCTTAGAAGAAGAGTCAGAGCTTCCAGACTTAGGGGACTCTGAAGCTTTCTGCCGAGAACAAGCGAGTAAGCAGCAGCCTAAACCAAGCAAGGCAAGTACTTTTAAATTTTTCATACCAACACCCCCTTTTATTTATATGATAACGCTTTCTTTTCCAAAAATCAAGTTGGCCGAGGAGAAACTAAATAGTAGTAATTTTTGCTTCCTATACCACTACAGCAAAGCTCCAATTCGAACAAAAAATGAGGCTTGAACTCTTTTGTCCCAGCCTCATCTTGTATATCTAGTTTGAATTTACTTATCTTCTAAATCAATGATAATTTCTTCTGAAGGGGCTTTTTCTCCTTCTTCCACCACGATATCAGAAATTTCTTCTTCAAGAATTTCCTCTTCTTTTTCAAACTTTTCTTTTATTTCTTGGAATTTATCCTGCGAATAGTCTACTACTGACTTGGTCTTATCCTTGACAGACTCCAATACTGTTTCTGCTGTAATTTCGCCATTTTCAACCTTTTCCTTGGTTTGGTTGATGGCTTTGACAGCCTGATCTGAAAAGTCCTTTACTGATTGGACAACTGCTTCATGAGTCTTATCTGGATCTTCACGATAGTCGACAACAAAGTCTTGAACTTTTTCAGTAATTTCTTTGCCTTTTTTGCTAGTTAGAAAGTACGCTGCAGCTGCACCAGACACAGCACCTAATAAAAGTGATGAAATTTTTCCCATAATAAACCTACTTTCTTATTTTTTAAATAATTTGCCAACAAAACGAAGGGCCGTTAGACCTGCTGTTGTTTTCGCTGTCGTGCTTCCTGCTGCGACTGCTTTTTTTCCTAAAACACGCGCCTGATCGTTTAAATCAGAGACTGATTCGGATAGGTCTGCCACCGCATTGAAAAGTGGATCAATCGTTGCTACTTTGTGGTTGATATCATCTGTCAACACATTGACTTTGGCAATCAAATCATTGGTTTGATGCAGGGTGACATTGACATCAGAAGTTAAAACTTTGATCGTATTTTCGGTCTCATCCAGCATTTTTGCAGCTTTATCACCGAGAGTTTTGACGGTAAGGGTCATGTATATTAGAAAGACAATCAAAGCAACAGCAACTAAAGTATAAGCAATTTCAAGCATAATATTCTCCTCTCATTCTTGATAATAGGGGGCTTGTTTTTTTCTTTGGTAAATCATAATGCCGATACCTAGTAAAATCAGGGCTGCAGACAGCCACTGAGAGACACGAACACCCAAGAACATGAGACTATCAGTCCGCATACCCTCGATAATCATCCGGCCAAAGCCGTACCAAATCAGGTAAAAGGCTGCCAATTCTCCCTGACGGAAGAATTTAGACCGGCGTCGTAGGATTAGCAGTAGGACAAAGCCAAGTAAATTCCAAAGGGATTCGTACAAAAAGGTTGGTTGGCGATAAGCACCATCTATGTACATATTCTTGCGGATAAAGGACGGTAGATAATTAAGATTTTTGACCACCGCTCCATAGGCTTCTTGGTTAAAGAAATTGCCCCAACGGCCGATGCTCTGAGCGATCAAGACACTAGGCGCTGCAATATCCAAGAAATCAACAGGATTGATCAACCTTCTCTGTGAAAAGAAATAGAGGACGAGAGCACCGGTAATCAAACCGCCGTAAATGGCTAAACCACCATTCCAAATCTGAAAAATCTCAATCAGAGAATGCTTGCCATAATAAGACCATTCAAAAATCACATAGTAGAGCCGCGCTCCAAGGATGGCCAAGGGAAAGGCAATCAGAATGAAATCAAGAATATCATCTGGAATCATCTTTTTGCGTGGCGCTTCCTTCATAGCCAAGTAAACGGCTAAAATCAAGCCAGTGACAATGCAGATCGCATACCAACGAATACTAAAGGGACCGACTGAAAAAGCTACTGGATCAAGCATCTTTCACCTCATTCTGGCTAATCAGATTAGTCAGTCGTTCTTCAAAAATCTTGGTGGCATCAAAGCCCATTTCCTTGGCACGGTAGTTCATGGCTGCAGCCTCAATCACCACAGAGATATTGCGTCCTGTCTTAACTGGGATGCGAATACGAGGAATTCTGACACCAGAAACTTCCAGTTCTTCTGCATTATTGCCCAGACGGTCAAAGGTCTTATTGGTATCATAATTTTCGAGATAGACGGCAATCTGTACCTGTGAAGAATCCTTAACCGCACTAGCTCCGTAAAGGCTCATCACATCAATAATACCGACACCACGAATTTCCAAGAGATGGCGAAGAATCTCAGCAGGCTCTCCCCAGAGGGTCATTTCATCCTTGGCAAAGATATCGACCCGATCATCCGCCACTAATCGATGGCCACGCTTGACTAACTCAAGACCAGTTTCACTTTTACCAATACCACTGTCCCCTTGAATCAGCACTCCCATACCGTAGATGTCCATCAATACGCCATGAACACTGGTTCTGACCGCCAAACGTGAGTCAAGGAAACTAGAAATTTCCCCTGATAAACGACTAGTTGATGTGCGGCTGGTAAGAATCGCGATTTGCTTTTCTTCGGCTGCTCGCCGCATTTCTTCAGGAATCTCCAAATCGCGTGCCACAATGACAACTGGCGTTTCTGGTTGAAACATTTTCAGAAGGACTTGATGACGGTTGTGGGACGTCATCTTCATCAGATAAGACCACTCCTTCATCCCAATCAGCTGAATCCGTTCTGGCGTGTAGTAGTCAAAATAGCCGGTCATTTCAAGGCCCGGCCGCGAAATATCCGATGTCGAAATCTCCTTTTCTAAGAGGTCATCACTGCCGTAAACGATGCGTAAACGGACTTTTTCAATCAAATCTTTGACCTTTACAGACATTCCCTGCTCCCTTCAAATTTATCTTTCTCTATTATAGCAAATTTTTACCCTAAAAGAGTTTTTAAGATTGGAAATTAAGCAGGATTTTTCCCTAGATGCTTATAAAAACATATCTCAGCCAGCAAAAAGGCCAGTCAAAACAACTAGCCTATCCATCTTTGGAGAATTCTTTTCTGATTTTGAAAGCAAGGATGGCTCTCGATAAAGGCTGGTATTTCACTTAGAGGTAGCCAGAGATGAGCATCGGTTTCGCCTACCTGATAGCGAACTTGATTCTTGTCACTAGACACCACCGCTTCATAGAAATCAAAGTGGCACTGGTCTTCGACAGAGCACACCTGCTCCAACAGTCTTATACTGTCGGGAATCAGGCCTGTTTCTTCTTCCAATTCCCGTAGGGCGGCTGTCTGACTATCCTCTCCTGCCAATACACTGCCTCCCGCTCCAAACTCATAGTAGCCAGAATAGAGACTTTTATTTGCTGACCGCCGCATAAAGAGAATATCGCCATCCTGATGGCGAACCAAGACATTGACACAAAGATGAAACTGCCCTTCAGGAATCTTTTCTCCTCGAACTAGGAGATGCGGGAGCTGATTTCGATTCAAGTCATAGGCATTCCAAACCTCTGTCATATTTCCTCCTTGGATAAATCATTCATCTTTCGGCAATAGCTTCCAGATTCAGTCAGCTACGCTTCCCTAGATTCTCTCTTTTCGTTTACTATACATCCAGCAAAAATTCGGGAATATTCCCGAATTTTATATTTGTTATTTTACCAAAACCAACCGTCATTATCATTGATTGGCTCGGCATCTTTCATTTTACGAGGGCCCGTTCCATACATTTCCGCTTCCACATCTTCCTTATAAGGCATCACAACAGCCAACAAAATATAAATCAAAATTCCTAAGCCAAAATTGAAAACTGTAAAAATGATGAATAAAAAGCGTAACAAGCCAAGATCAAAGTTAAATTTATCAGCCAATCCCGACAAAACCCCTGAAATTACTCGGTTTCTTCTTAATTTATAAAACTTAGTTTTCATGATGATGACCTCAACTCTCATTCTTTCCTTCATTTTACCATAGTGGCAGGACAAAAAAATCAGCCCGAAGGCTGATTCTGCATCGATCCGTTTTTAATCCGCTCACTCTTTATTTGTTTCCTCTTTTAGGAATGCCAATTTCCCTCTGCAGCGACCGCAACGGTATTTTTGAAGATTGACTCTGCGTCTGCGACGAATAAGTGCTCCGCAACTCAGGCATTCATAGATGAGAAAGGCTTGCGAGTTGGACAAGGATGGAGCGTAGCGCAAACCATCTACCTGCTTGAGCAATTCTTTAAAATCCCTATCTCCATGGCGGTAACCTTTGCCTTGATAATAGAGGTGATAGTGGACTAGCTCATGACGAACAATTTTTCGGAAAATCTCCAGCCCAAAAGTTTCATAGATTTTTGGGTTGAAATCCAAATGGCCATCTTTTGGAAAGAAGCGTCCTCCAGTCGTGCGGAGACGCTTGTTCCAATAGGCTTGGTGGCGAAATTCCCAGCCAAAATCTTCTAGCGACACCTGCTTGACATAGTTAGTTAGATTCATTTGGCGCTATCAGAGAGAGATTGACCTTTTCCCGCTCCACATCCAGTTTATCCACCCAGACAGTGACCAAATCACCGACTGATAAGACTTGACTAGGGTGTTTAATGAAGTTTTTACTGATCTTAGAAATATGGATAAGACCGTCTTCGTGGATACCGATATCCACAAAGGCTCCGAAATCGACGACATTGCGGACGACCCCTTCCAGTTTTTGACCGATACGCAGATCCTTGATATCCAAGACATCCTGCCGCAGCACTGGTGCGTCAAAGGAATCACGCAAATCTCGGCCAGGCTTGAGCAAATCAGCAATAATATCTTTGAGGGTTTCTTCTCCTAGACCTAGCTCTGCAGCCAAACTAGCAACCTGAACAGCCTTTAATTTGGCTTGGGCCGCTTCATCCAAACTGCTGATTTCCAGACGCTTAAAGAGCTCTTCCACCGCCTTATAAGACTCTGGGTGAACGCCCGTATTGTCTAGCAGGTTATCACTTTCAGGAATACGCAGGAAGCCGGCTGCCTGTTCAAAAGCCTTTGCGCCCAGACGCGGCACTTTCTTGATGGCTTCGCGAGACCGAATCAAACCTTCCGTTTCCCGGTATTTGACTATATTTTCTGAAATAGTCTTATTGAGACCAGCTACATGGGCCAGCAGGGCAGGACTGGCGGTGTTGATATTAACTCCGACCTGGTTGACCACTGTATCAACGACAAAGTCCAGACTTTCAGACAGCTTTTTCTGGCTGACATCATGCTGGTACTGACCAACCCCTATAGACTTAGGATCAATCTTAACCAGCTCTGCCAAAGGATCCTGCAATCGGCGGGCAATGGAAATAGCTGAGCGCTTTTCAACAGTCAAATCTGGAAACTCATGACGAGCCAGTTCACTAGCAGAGTATACAGATGCTCCGCTCTCATTGACGATGACATAGCTGACATTTGGATGAGATTTCAAAACTTCTGCTACAAAGGCTTCGCTTTCTCGACTGGCCGTTCCGTTTCCGATGGCAATGATTTCCACGCCAAACTGCTCAATCAGCTCTGACAACTCCTTCTTAGAAGCTTCAATCTGAGCTGGCTTTGCTGGTGGCACGGGATAGATAACATGAGTCGTCAGCATCTTGCCTGTTGGATCCACAACAGCCAGCTTGGCTCCTGTCCGAAAGGCTGGGTCAAAGCCCAGTACTACGCGACCTTTGAGAGGGGCAATCAGGAGGAGATTGCGGAGGTTCTCTGAGAAGAGCTGAATTGCTCCATCCTCAGCAGCCTCGGTCAGCTCGGTCCGAATACGACGCTCCATGGCTGGAATGATTTTCTTTTTAACTGCTTGCTGGACAGCTTCGATAATATAGGCGTTTTTCACCTTGAAACGTACTTCAAAGAAGCGCAGAATTTTCTCGAGATTGTGTTCAAAACCAACCTTGAGAATACCTAGCTTCTCACCACGATTAAGAGCCAAGGTACGGTAGCCTTGCATAGTCGCTACTTTTTCAGAAAAATCATAATAAATTTGGAAGACCTGCTTTTCATCCAAATCACCATCTTTAAGACTAGATACGATAGAAGAATTTGTCTGAATCTCATGGTAGGTCCAAGCCCGCAGCTTGGTATCTTCGGAAATCGCCTCAGTCAGAATATCCACTGCTCCAGCTAGAGCAGCTTCTGATGTTGGAAAGGCTTCACTAGTCAGTTTCTCAGCTTCTTCCTGCAGATTAGCCGCATCTTGTAGGATTAGGCGGGCCAAAGGAAAGAGGCCAGCTTCACGCGCAATGGTAGCCTTGGTACGGCGCTTCTCCTTGTAAGGCAGATAAAGCTCTTCCACATCAGCCAACTTTTCAGCAGCTTCAATCTCAGAACGCAGCGCATCCGTTAGTTTGCCTTGCTCCTCAATCTTGGCCAAAACTGTCGCTTTACGCTCAGCCAAAGCAGTCATGCTCTTATCCAAATCAATAATCGCCTTAATCTCGACCTCATCCAGATTTCCCGTCATTTCCTTACGGTAACGAGCAATAAAAGGAATCGTATTTCCCTCAGCGGTCAGTTCTAAGACCTGTGATACTTGTTTTTCTTTAAGGCCCAATTTCTGGGCAATTTTTTCAATATTCAAATTTTCCATAACGCTTCTATTATATCATAATATGAAGCTGGAAAATCTATAAAGACTAGTTTAATCCATCTTTTTTTGCTAGGGTGAGTCTGCTCTCTCTGATCAATCATGGCTGAAAATATCATTTTTTTTCTTTTGGTAGTATAATAGAATTATTATTTTAGAAATGAGGTGCCTTTATGGCTGTGAAATTTACCAAAACAGACGATTTAGACAAGATGTTCGAGGAGTTTGCCACTCTGCCCAAGCTTGAAAAAGTAGAATTTCCAGATGACAAAAAGAAAAAAGAAGCGCAAGAAAAGGCTAAAAAAGCATGAGCTTCTTTTCTAACCTTCCTTCCAGCGTCTTACAGGCTGGAGCCATCTTTCTCTCCATTATCATTGAGGCCCTGCCTTTTGTCCTGATCGGAAGTATTATTTCCGGCTTTATCGAGGTGTATGTCACGCCAGACAGGGTTTATCGTTTCCTGCCCAAGAACAAGTGGGCTCGGATTTTCTTTGGAAGCTTGATCGGCGTCGTCTTTCCGTCCTGTGAGTGCGGAATTGTTCCCATTATAAACCGGTTTCTGGAAAAGAAAGTTCCCAGTTACACGGCTGTGCCTTTTCTGGTAACGGCTCCAGTCATCAACCCCATCGTGCTCTTTGCGACCTACTCAGCCTTTGGAAATTCCTTCCGAATGGCTCTGCTTCGTGCTTTAGGTTCTATGGTCGTGGCTATTCTTTTAGGGATCTTTCTCGGCTTCTTTGCAGATAGCAATATCCAAAAAGAAAATCGCAAGGCTGTTCATGAGCATGACTTTTCACATCTCAGCAAAGGACAAAAGGTTTTTCAGGTCTTTGTGCAGGCTATTGACGAATTTTTCGATACAGGCCGCTATCTGGTCTTTGGCTGTCTCTTCGCCAGCATAGTACAAGTCTATGTGCCAACCAGAATCCTGACCACTATCAGCTCGACACCAGCTGTTGCTATTTTTCTGCTCATGCTGCTGTCCTTCCTGCTCTCACTTTGCAGCGAAGCTGATGCTTTCATCGGGAGCTCCTTGATTGCTAGCTTCGGTTTAGCGCCAGTCTTAGCTTTCTTGGTCATTGGGCCTATGCTAGATGTCAAGAATCTGCTGATGATGAAGAACTACTTTAAGACACGCTTTATCTGGCAATTTATCAGCCTAGTTACCGTCGTCGTCTTTCTTTACTCTTGGCTTGTGGGGGTAGTGCTATGATTCGGTTTCTAATCTTAGTCGGCTACTTTGAGATTACTATGTATCTACAGCTGACGGGCAAGCTTAATCAATATATCAATCTCCACTATTCCTATCTGGCATACTTGTCTATGATTCTATCCTTTATCTTGGCAGTTGTGCAGCTGATCATCTGGATGAAAAAGATGGAGGTCCACAGTCATTTAAGCACTCGCCGGGCCAAGTTAGGTAGCGTGCTGCTTCTGGTCATTCCGCTTTTTGTGGGAATTTTATTTCCAACTGTGACCTTGGATTCGACCACAGTTTCGGCCAAAGGATTTCATTTCCCACTGGCTGAGGGAACTTCTGCAGCTGTCCAGCAGGACGAAGGCACAACCAGCCAATACCTGAAGCCAGACACCAGCACCTACTTTACCAAAGGGGCTTACGAAAAAGAAATGCGTGCTGCCGCCAAGAAATATGTCAAGCAAGATACCATTCAGGTCACGACTGAGAACTACATGGAAGTCATGGAGGTCATCTATGATTATCCCGACGAGTTTGTAGGCAAAACGCTGGAGTTCACTGGCTTTGTCTACAACGACCCCAGCGACCAGAAGAGACAATTTCTCTTTCGCTTCGGTATTATCCATTGTATCGCCGACTCAGGTGTCTATGGCCTCTTGACGACTGGAAATACCCAGCATTTCGAGGATAATACCTGGATTCATGCCAAGGGGAAACTTGCCATGCACTACCATAAAAGTCTGGGACAAAGCCTGCCAACTCTAGAAGTTGAAAGCTTTGATAAGGTAGAAAAACCGGACAATCCCTACGTCTATCGGGTCTTTTAGAGTCAAACACCTGTGAAAATCCATTTTCATGGGTGTTTCTTTTATATGCAAGCCTTGCAATTCATTCTTTCCTTTTTACTAAGTTGTTATGACCAACTTTTATAAATTACAAGATCCTTGATTAAAGTTGCTATTTAACTTTTTTCTCTCCTCTCTTGGAAAATCATGCTACAATAATACTATCTCATTTGAAAAGGAGTTGTTTTTATGAATCAAGAAAAAGTAAGGAAACGAGATTTGCTTTCTATTCTGGCTGTAGCCTTGGTCACCTTTGCTGGAATTCTTTCAGAGACCAGTATGAATGTGACCTTTCCCCACCTCAGCAAAGTATTTGGTCTGAGCCTAGGAGTGCTGCAATGGATTACGACTGGCTATCTGCTGGCCGTCGCCATCACCATAACTTTAGGCGCAACTCTAGCCCACAATTGGACGGAGCGTCGCATCCTCTTTACCTCACTTTCCATCTTTACCCTTGGTAATCTGATTGCTATGATTGCCCCAGACTTTACTTCCCTTATGCTGGGACGGATCCTTCAGGGGGGAGCGACTGGGATTGCCATTCCACTTATGTTTAATCTCATCGTGGAGCGGGTCCCTCGGCAGAAAATCGGCTTTTATATGGGGCTAAGCGGCTTAGTCATCAGCATAGCACCAGCCATCGGCCCGACCTACGGAGGCTTCATGATTGGTTCCTTCGACTGGCACATGATCTACAGCTTTATCATGCCAGTTCCCATTCTCTCTTTTTTACTGGCTTATGTTAACTTAAAAAATTCGGCAGACAAGAGCAAGCGTCCCTTTGATGTGCTGGGCTTTCTTTCGCTCGCCACAGCTCTTTCCTTTTCTCTGATGACCATCTCCAGTTTAGAAGGTGGTGATAGTGTCAATTGCCTTTATCTAGCCATTTTCTTCCTTTCCTTTGCCTTTTTCATCTGGCGGAGTCTGACTGTTCAAGATCCATTTCTAGACATCCGTATCTTGAAAGAACCAACGATTTTCTTTGGAATTCTTCCCTTTTTAATCTTCCAATTCTCCAACCTTTCCAGCAACTTTCTCATTCCCAACTTTCTCGTGCTGGTCAAGAATGTCTCCACTGCCCAAGCTGGATTTTCCCTCCTTCCCGGAACCATGATCGGGGCTTTTATGTCGCCTTTTCTGGGAAAATTATACGATAGCAAAGGCCCTAAATTGTCTCTACTTGGCGGCAATAGCCTAGTCTTTCTGGTCATGATTGTCTATAGTTTCTTTACAAACTGGCTCAATCTGCCTTTAATCTTAGGATTTTATATCCTCTTTACCCTGGGACGCAACTTGGCTTTCAACAATACTATGGCTTTATCCGCCTCACAAGTCAGCAGAGAAAAGACGGCGGATGTTACTGCCCTCTTTCAACTAGCACAAACCTTTGCTGGTGCCTTGGGAACTGCAATTGCAGCTGTCCTGCTCAATCAAGCACCCGATACGACAAGCGGCGTCCACAATGTCTTCAGCCTACTGCTCCTTCTCGTGCTAGGCAACTTTATTTTCTACTATTTCCTGTTTCGAGCGATTCATCAGAAGAAAGAAGCCTAAATTTCTATCCCGACTTTCCCTCGGGATATTTTCTTTGGTCAAATCCAGATTTTTCAAATACAATTTTTCTGAAAATTGTGATAAAATAGAGACAATCACATTTAGATAGGTAATAGATATCATGTCTTCAAAAGTTATTATTACAATTTTCGGTGCCAGCGGAGACTTGGCTCAAAGAAAACTTTATCCTTCCCTCTTTCGACTTTATAAATCTGGCAATCTTTCGCAACATTTTGCCGTAATTGGAACTGCCCGCAGACCCTGGAGCAAGGAATATTTCGAGTCAGTCGTTGTCGAATCAATCTCAGACCTAGCCGACAGTGCAGAGCAGGCTCAAGAGTTCGCCAGCCACTTTTATTATCAAAGCCATGACGTGCAAGATACCGAGCATTATATCGAATTGCGCAAGTTGCAAAACAAGCTTAACGAGCAATACCAGGCAGAAAATAATAAACTCTTCTTCCTTTCTATGGCGCCACAATTTTTCGGAACCATTGCTAAGCATCTCAAGTCTGAGCAAATCGTTGATGGAAAGGGATTTGAACGCCTGATTGTCGAAAAACCCTTTGGGATAGATTTGGCAACTGCCAGCAAACTTAACGAAGATCTACTGGCAACCTTTGACGAGGAACAGATTTTCCGTATCGACCACTATCTGGGCAAGGAAATGATTCAAAAGATTTTTGCCATCCGCTTTGCTAATCTGCTGTTTGAAAATATCTGGAACCGCCAATACATTGATAATGTACAGATTACCTTTGCTGAAAAGTTGGGCGTTGAAGAACGCGGTGGCTACTATGATCAATCCGGTGCCCTCCGTGATATGGTGCAAAACCACACCTTGCAGCTCCTCTCCTTATTGGCCATGGATAAGCCAAAAAGCTTTACCAAAGACGATATCCGAGCAGAAAAGGCCAAGGTATTTGAGCGCCTCATTCAGCCAAGCGAAGAAGATTTGAAACGTTTCTTCATTCGCGGCCAGTACAAGTCTGGCAAAATCAACGGTCGAAAATATATTTCTTACCGTAGCGAACCAAATGTCAATCCTGAGTCTACTACTGAGACCTTTGCCTCTGGTGCTTTCTTCATTGATAGCGACCGCTTCCGTGACGTTCCCTTCTTCTTCCGAACAGGGAAGCGCCTCACCAAAAAAGGAACCCATGCCAATATCGTCTTCAAGCAAATGGACTCCATCTTTGGTGAGCCTCTCAAACCAAATGTCCTAACCATCTATATCCAGCCAACTGAGGGGATTTCACTCAGCCTCAATGGCAAGGAAGTTGGAGAACTCTTTAATCTAGCTCCTATCTCATTGGATTATCGGACAGATGCCACAGCTTCAGGAGCTTCTCCAGACCCTTATGAAAAATTAATTTTTGATGTCCTTAATAACGACTCAACTAATTTCAGTCATTGGGACGAAGTAAAAGCCAGCTGGGAGCTCATCGATCGCATCGAAGAACTCTGGAGCCAAAATCAAGTACCACTCCATGAATATCCTGTCGGATCTATGGGACCAGAAGCCTCCTTCGAGTTACTCGCCCAATTTGGAGCAAACTGGCAATGGCAACCTGATAAAGAATAATGCATGCAAAAAAGATTGGAAAATTTTCCAATCTTTTTTTAACTCTTAAAACTCTGCTAGCCCTTCTATTACAGCCATTCCTTGTAACGCTTGATATAAAGGCCTTTCACAAGGGTTACGCTAACCATATAAAGCACGATAATCAAGAAAAGGCAAAGGAAATAGGTGCCATTGAGCGGGGCAGTCTTCAGAACTGACGCAAAGAGGCTATATGGCAAGGAAGTGACAAAGAGCGCTGCCGCCATGGTCGTCACAACGACGGAAAGAGCAGGACGGCTTTGCACAAAAGGCAGTTTAGGCGAGCGTAGCATGTAGATGACCATGGTCTGGGTCCACATAGACTCAATAAACCAGCCTGTTTGGAAAAGAGTGATAAAGGTCACTGCCTGTTCAGTACCAGCTTGATAGCTACCTCCTGTGATCATAGGCACGATGATAAAGTAAAGCACCAGATAGGTCAAAACATCAAAAACGGATGAGATAGGCCCGATCCAAGCCATAAAACGGGTAATGGAGCTAGCTGACCAAATATGAGGCTTCTTGAGAAATTCACTATCTACATTATCAAAGGGCAGAGCGATACAAGACAAGTCATAAACTAGATTGAGGACAATCAAATGAACTGGTGCCATAGGCAGAAATGGCAAAAAGATACTGGCAAAAAGAAGAGAAAAGATATTTCCAAAATTGGAACTGACCGTCATCTTGATATACTTGGTCATGTTGGCATAGACCTTGCGCCCTTCTACCAGCCCTTTCTCCAGAACCATGAGATCCTTGTCTAGCAGGATGACATCTGCCGTTTCCTTAGCAATATCGACAGCTGTATCAACAGAAATACCAACATCTGCTACTTTCATAGAGGGAGCATCATTGATACCATCGCCCATGTAGCCAACCTTGTGGCCATTTGCTTTGAGCTGGAGGATGATCCGAGCCTTTTGGTCTGGAGAGAGCTTGGCAAAGACTGTCGTGTTCTCTACTGCCTGACTCAATTCCTCATTAGATAAAGCATCTACCTCTACACCTAGCAAGATATTTTCTACATCTAACCCAACCTTTTCACAGACTGCCTGAGTAACCTTTTCATTATCGCCCGTCAAAATCTTAGTGGAAACTCCGTACTCAGCCAAGGTTTCAATAGCTGGAGCCGCAGATGACTTAGGTGGATCTAGAAAGGCCAGATAGCCCGTCAAAATCATATCGGACTCATCCTTCACTTCATACTCATAATCTTCTTCTAAGTCTGACTTATAGCTAACACCAAGTACGCGCAGCCCTTGCTCATTGAGTTGGGCCACTTCAGCGAGGATTTCCTGACGAATCTCCTCAGTCAGTTCTGTAATACGATTTTTGTATTCTACATAGCTAGAGATGGCCAGCATTTCCTCCAAAGCTCCCTTGGTCACCATGCTGATAACATCCTCATCATCCTTGACAATGACACTCATGCGACGACGTTCAAAGTCAAAGGGCAGTTCATCAATTTTCTTAAAGGTTTGGTCTAGATTACGGACAATCTCATGCTTTTCGGCTTCTTTCTCTGTCCGATTGATAATAGCCCGATCCATGAGATTTTTGAGACCAGTTTGATAGTAGGAATTGAGAAAGGCACGACGGAGTACTGCCAAGTCCAAATCACCATGAATATCCAGCGGGTATTCTAATACAATCTCGTCTTGGGTCAGTGTGCCTGTCTTATCCGTACAAAGGATATCAATAGCTCCTAGGTCTTGGATGGCATTCAGCTTTTTAATCACGACCTTTTCCTGAGCCATAATAATGGAACCTTTAGCCAGGCTCGCTGTGATAATCATAGGCAGCATTTCTGGGGTCAGGCCGACCCCAACGCTGAGGGCAAAGACACCTGCTTCCAGCCAGTCACCGTCTGTCAAACCGTTGATGAAGAACACAACCGGAACCATGACCAGCATCAAGCGAATCAAGAGCCAGGAAATGCTATTCATCTCGCGCTCAAAAGAGGTCGGCTCATCATAGGTATTAAGCGTCTGTTCAATGGCTCCCATCATGGTCTCATCGCCAACCACCAGCACCAGAGCTGTAGCTCTTCCGGAAATAACATTGGTTCCCATAAAAGCCAGCGACTCTGTTTCTAAAAGGCTATCGAGATTTTGACCATCCGCCTTGGTCAAACAGATCTTCTCTACTGCATCACTTTCCCCTGTCAGGCCGGACTGCTGAACAAAGAAATCACGCGAGTCCAGCAGCAGCACATCTGCAGGAATCATGTCTCCAGCACTAAGTTTGATGATATCCCCTACAACTAGCTCATCAATGGGAAGTTCTTGTTCTACTCCTTCTCGAATGACCGTAGCTGTATTGACAATCAGCCGAGACAGATTGCTAGCAGCGCGGTCGCTCCGCAATTCCTGAATAAAACGAATGCCTCCAGAAATCAGCACCAGAACGACAATAATAATGGAAGTCGTCGGATCTTCCTCACCAGGCTTGGCCAGCCAAACATTAGTCACTAAAGACACGAGAGCAATCACCAATAAGATGACTGTAAAGGGGTTAATGATGGATTCGTAAATTTTCTTAAAAATAGAGTCTTCCTGACCCTTTGTGATGACATTTTCACCATAGAGGTCACGATTTTCTTCGACCTGCTCTTCTGTCAGGCCCCGAAAGGAACTCTTGTAAAATGCCAAAGTTTCTTTTACAGGAAGTTGCAAAGCAGCAACTAATCTTTCTTTTACTGTTTTCATTGGTTTCTCCTTTATGTATGATTGATAAATTTCATACACAGGGACCAATCACTTTATGAGGACAGAACGACACAAATCAGCGATTGGCTGTGTATGTGCGGTTCCGGATGATCGTCAATTTGCATCGTACTTCTCCTTTCTTAGTTTATAAAAGCAGTTAATAATCCCAAGATGCCTGCAAGACATCAAAAGTAGCATTCATCTTCTGGGTCCATTCTTGCAAGTTGGGAAAATTGTCTTTCAAAGAAAATCCAATAACTTCTTCACGTAATTTCCACCAATCTACAAGAGCAACTATTTGGATTGTTGCAATATTTAAAGAAAGTCCTTGCTCAGTAGCCAGTTTCTTTAATAAAGCCAAACTCCGGACATTTCTCTCTTCAATTTGCTGATGTCTGTCTTTCCACCAATGCTCTTTTTCATGAAAAATTTTTTCCGCAACCATCGGCATTGTGTTTTCCAAAATTCCTTCAGCAACGGACAGTATGTTTAAAACGTGCCACTTCTCCATTCCATTAGGAAAAAGCGGAGTTTCCTGACCTAGCTCGTCTAAATATTGGGAAATTAAATCACTACCATACAACCATTCTCCATTGGAAGCTTGAAAAGCAGGAATTCTACCCAAAGGATTATCTTGATTATGCGGTGAATTTTTGTCGAAAGCCACCTGAACTTTCTGAATATTCACTTGCTCCTCTAAATGATGGTGTAAAATTGTAGCATAGACTTTACGCGCAAAAGGACTGGTACTAGAATACCATAATTTCATTACTATTCCTCCTTCTTTTTCTTAAGAGGCAGGCAATCAACTATTTACTCTCTTGAAATATTTTTAGCAAAAAAGAAGACCCTGCCAATTCTGGGCAGGGTTGTTTGCATGTCAGGTTGTTCGCTTCATTGTTTTAAACATAGATAAAACAAGCATTCACCGTTCAAGCTTTAACTCCATAAGGCGATGAAATGAGCTTAGTCTTGACCTTTGCGATCAGAACTGTTGACCAACGAGTAGTGTCTCCACTGCTTTGCGGTAGTCATCCGTATCCTTATGGTAGCCTCACCTACCGATTGACACTATTACTATACTCCTCTTTAGAAAGATTGTCAATAAAGAGAGCTATTTTTATTTTATTTTGGTAAAACTTCCGTAATCCTTCGACAAATCTCTTTGATCATAGTCTTTGGCGCAGCTGTATTGAGACGAGCATGTCCTTTGCCTTCTTGGCCAAAATCACTTCCCCGATTCAGGACAACCTTAGCCTCTTCTCGAAGCAAGTGGAAGAGCTGATCATCTGTCAGTCCATAATCTGAAAAGTCCAGCCAAACCAGATAAGTCCCTTGAGGCTTCATGACCCGCAGACGTGGCGCTTCCTTAGCAAAATAATCGACTACAAAATCAATATTTTCCTCTAAGACAGCCTTGAGCTCTGTCAACCAAGGCTTGCCATGACGATAGGCAGCTTCCGTCGCTAAAAATCCAAGACCCGAAATTTCATGCTGGTTATTGGCCAGTTGGCGCTTTTGAAACTTTTGTCGCAAGCTAGGATTCTCAATCACTGCATAGGAATTTTTTGTCCCAGCAATATTAAAGGTCTTAGTCGCACTGGCTAGAATCAGGCTAAAGTCCTTAAAATCAGGTGAAACAGTATTGAAAGACTGGTGTTTATGTCCAAATAGCGTCAAGTCTTGGTGAATCTCATCTGAAACTACGAGAACGCCGTACTTTTGGCAGAGACGACCAATCTTCTCTAAAACGTCCTCTTCCCAAACTCGACCGCCAGGATTATGCGGATTGCAAAGCACGTAAATCTTGACTTCATTGTCTACGATGTCCTGCTCCAACTGTTCAAAGTCAATCTGAAAAAGACCGTCCTGCTCTATCAAAGAATTAGTAATCAACCGACGATTATTGAGCTTGACACTGCGAGCAAAAGGCGGGTAAACAGGAGTGTTGATTAGAACAGCATCGCCTTCATCGGTAAAGGCTTGGATAGCCGTCGAAATAGCAGGAACAACTCCCTCGATAAAGACCAAGGCTGCCTTGTCAAATGTGTAACCATGCTCATCCCGCTCCCAAGCTAGAACAGCATTGATCAACTCCTCACTAGCATAGGTATAGCCATAGACTAACTGATCCGCATAGTCATAGACGGCTTGCTTGATTTCAGGCAGGACTTCAAAATCCATATCCGCAATCCAGGCTGGCAGGACTTGACTGTCTTTCTCCGCCTCTTTCCATTTATAAGTATGCTGACCAATCCGATTGGGTGCTGTTTCAAAGTTATAATTTCCCATATTAGTCCTCCAAGGCTGCGCGCAAATCGTCTACTAAATCCCGACTATCCTCAATGCCAATCGACAGGCGCAGCAAATCATCAGTCAAGCCATAGGAATGGCGCACTTCAACAGGAATATCTGCATGAGTCTGGGTCGTCGGATAGGTAATCAAACTCTCTACTCCACCCAAACTTTCCGCAAAAGTAAAGATTTTCAGGCTATTTAAGAGATGAGGAATCTTACTTTCATCGACAACTTTAAAGGAAATCATGCCGCCCTTACCTGGATAGAGAACTTCTTTTACCGCAGGAGATGACTTCAGAAATGCAACTACTTCTTGCGCATTCTGAGTAGAGCGCTCCATGCGGAGAGCCAAGGTCTTGAGCCCGCGCAAAAGCATGTAACTATCAAATGGAGATAGGACTGCTCCAGTTGTATTGAGATTATAGAAAAGCTTATCATAGATGGCAGCATCATTGGTCATGATGGCTCCAGCCAAGACATCATTGTGCCCTCCCAGATACTTGGTCGCAGAGTGCAGGACAAGGTCAGCTCCATCCTCCAGCGGTCTTTGGTAAATCGGGCTGTAGAAGGTATTGTCCACAATGACAGCTGCTCCTCGCTCATGAGCCGCTTGGGAAATGCGAGCAATGTCAAACTCTACCATCAGAGGATTGGTCGGTGTCTCGATATAGACAATATCTATATCATTCGTTAGCTTGTTCAGTAGTTCTTCTTCCGTATTAGCATAGGTAAAGCTAAAGCGTCCTTCCGCTTCAGCCTGAGCAAACCAGCGGAAAGAGCCGCCATAGAGATCCCGAACAGCCAAAACCTTGCTGCCAACTGGAAAGGCACTAAAGGCCAGCACAATAGCTGACATACCAGAGCTAGTTGCTAGGGCATAGTCTGCACTTTCGATAGCAGCTAGCGTCGTTTCCAAGCTAGCCCGTGTAGGATTTTTGGTTCGAGTATAGTCATAACCCGTTGACTGGCCAAACTCAGGATGCTGGTAGGTCGTTGAAAAATGCAGGGGGGTTGTTAAAGCACCCGTTGTTTGATCTGTCTTTACTCCTGCTTGAGCCAACAAAGTATTTAATTTCTGTTCTCTCTCCATTTAACCGTTCCTCTTTTTTAAAATATTCTACCTTTCTATTGTAACATCTTAAGAAAATCTTGGGCTTTTTTCTTTTCAAGAGCTAGCTATAGTCTGAAACTATAGAGTAACAGCCCATAAAAAAGAGTCGCTGAACGACTCTTCGTTTCTTATTTCATTCTTAATCGTTGGCGTAAACTATCTGCCTTTTGTCCGATAAAACGGTCTATGAGCCGAACTTTGAGAGACAGTACGATATAGACGAACATTCCGACTCCTCCAACGGCAGCGACATAGATAAAGCTGTACATCCGATTAGTTGGCTGGAAGATAAAGCTTAGTAGATACTCGACAAGCAGAACCAAGATCACCATGGCAATTGTGAGAATCATACTCAACAGCAGACGCTTCAAGAGGTTCTTAGGATTCAAACCAACAACCTTTCGGATTTCTCTAAACATGAAGAAGATTGGCAGTAAAAGACCGACGGTCGTTGAAATCAAGGGACCATAAGCATGGAAGAGATTGATCATCGGTACCTGCAGACTAAGCTTGACAAGAACTCCATAAAAGAAGTAGAGAATGGCTTTCTTGTTTTGGAACAGAGCTTGAATCATCGGAGCCAGAACTGTATAGGTGCTGAGAATGATGGTCTGTAGCATAGCGCAGATGAAGAGCCCCAGTGCTAGTCTATCTGGCTTACCATAGAAAATGGTATAAAGTGGACTGGCTACCATAACAGCTCCCACTGTTGTCGGAAAGATAAAGAAGAGCAACATGCTAAGATTATCTTGCACTAGGCGAGCACCTGAGCGAAAGTCACCCTTGACATAATTCTCGGTCAAGAGAGGGATACCGACACCACCGATAGAAGTTGCCACCGCAATTAAAATCATAGTGATTTTATTCGGATTGGCTGAGAAGTAAGCGAATTGCACCAAGAGCTCTGATTTCGTATAATCGCTAATCTGGGTCATAATGTTGATAAAGGTCGCCTGGTCAATAATCTGGAAAAGCTGAATAGCTGAGCCTGTAATGATGAAGGGAATGGCTTCTCGTATGGTATCCCAGAGGAGAGAACGGCCACTAATTCCCGCAGACTTTTTAGGCTTTCTCAGGATAGAGCGCAGCATACCCGTTTTTGCTAGATAGAAAAGTAAAACGAGCATACTTGCCAGCATCCCGACAAAGGCGGCAAAGGTAGACTGGGTCACAGCTTCAACATAGTCACCTGAACCGATTTTCATAATGAAATAAGCTGTCAGTAGCATCCAGATAACCCGAATCACCTGCTCCGAAATCTGGCTGATGGCATACGGTTTCAGATTATTAAACCCTTGGAAGAAGCCTCGAATGACACTCATAGACGGAAAAATGAGCACAGCCCAAGACAAACTCTGCATAACTGGAATCAGGTCAGCCCCGCCACCAGACATTGAGGCAAAAACCGGTGCCATCAAGTACATGATGATTGCAAAGATCAGTCCCAAGGCCAGCATGAACTTGAGGAACTCTCGAATGAGGGCAAAGCTGTGTTCCTCCTTGTCAATCGTATTGTACTTAGCAACTTGCTTGGCAACAGCCACCGGCACTCCTGCTGTGGAAACCAAAAGGAACCAAGCATAGATATTATAGCTCATGGTAAAAAGACCATTGGCCTCTGCCCCGTGCTGGCCCATCCAGATATACCAAGGGATGATATAAACAGCCCCAAGAAGGCGGCTGATAAAATTACTAGCAGTCAGCCAGGCAGTCCCTCTTAACATTTTCTGCTGCTGGCTTGTTGTTTCTTGGCTCATAGAAAACCTCTTCTATTTGTTCTTCTTTTATTATAAACTTTTCCTTGCCTCTTGTAAAACATAGCCTTTCGGTTTACAATAGAGATATGATAAAAATTGAAACAATACTAGATATTTTAAAAAAAGACCAAAATTTTCGTGAAATCATCGCTGATGGAGACTACTACTTCAACTATCAGGGCTTGTCCTTTGACAAGATTAGCTATGATAGTCGCAAAGCAGATAGCAAAACTCTCTTTTTTGTCAAGGGCGAGCATTTCAAGCGGGAATTTTTAGAGAAGGCTGTAGCAGCTGGACTAGGGTTTTACCTGAGTGAGACTGACCTCGAAGTCGGAATTCCGGTGCTCTTGGTCAATGATATTAAACAAGCCATGAGTCTCATTGCTATGGAATTTTACGGTCACCCAGAGCAAAAACTCAAACTTTTGGCCTTCACTGGTACCAAGGGCAAGACCACATCGGCTTATTTCGCTTTTAATATTTTAAAACAAAGCCACAAACCAGCCCTGCTTTCTACTATGAATACCACTCTGGACGGTGAAACTTTCTTTAAATCAACCCTGACCACTCCTGAAAGTTTAGACCTCTTTGAGATGATGGCCCAGGCTGTAGCCAATGGTCGTACCCATCTCATCATGGAAGTCTCCAGCCAAGCCTATCTTAAAAAGCGGGTCTATGGCCTGACCTTTGATGTAGGTGTCTTCCTCAATATCAGCCCTGACCATATCGGCCCGATTGAGCATCCAACTTTTGAAGACTACTTCTACCACAAGAGACTCTTGATGGACAATAGCCGAGCTGTTGTTGTCAATAGCGGCATGGATCATTTTCAAGTTTTAGCTGAGCAAGTGGCCAACTACGACCACGACTTCTATGGACCTGACTCCGCCAATAGTATTCAAGAATCGCAAGCTTTCTCCTTTGAAGCGCAAGGAAAGTTGGCTGGTGCCTACGATATCCAGTTGATTGGTCGCTTCAATCAGGAAAATGGCATTGCTGCTGGTCTAGCCTGCCTACGACTTGGAGCTTCATTGGAAGATATTCAAGCTGGTATTGCCCAGACACGAGTTCCGGGACGCATGGAGGTCTTGACCCAGTCAAACGGTGCCAAGGTCTTCGTGGACTATGCTCACAATGGCGACAGTTTGGCTAAGTTGCTATCCGTCGTTCAAGAACATCAAAAAGGACAGACTGTACTTGTACTAGGAGCTACTGGCAATAAGGGAGAAAGTCGACGTAAGGACTTTGGCCTCCTACTCAATCAGCATCCTGAAATCAAAGTCATTTTGACCGCAGATGATCCAAATCGCGAAGATCCAATTGCTATCGCAAAAGAAATTGCTAGCTACATTTCCTTTGAGGTGGATATGATTGCTGACCGCGAAGAAGCTATCAAAAAAGCCCTCAGCCTAACCAATGCTAAAGGCGATGCAGTCATTCTAGCTGGCAAGGGAGCGGATGCCTACCAAATCATCAATGACCAAAAGGTCCCTTATCCCGGTGATTATGCACTGGCAGAAAAATACATATAAAAAAGGACTTTCGAGTCCTTTTTATTATCCATTCCACATCACTAAGACATAGAGCAAGCTGCTGCCTACCATATCCGCAAAGGCATGTGCCAAAAAGAAAGGCAGCAAGTTTTTAACCTTGTATTTGTAAAAGAAATAATAGAACAGACCGAAGACCACACCAATCAGAAAAGCAGAGACTAGCCCCTGATAGGTATGGACAGAAAAGCGAACCAGCGTTGAAAAGCCTAAAACCCACCATTTGCTCTCTTCTTTCACCGATGTGAGCAAGCCTAAGAAAAAGAATTCCTCATAAGCACCATTGAAGAGAGAATAGAGAATGACGACAGGTCCTAGCGCAGCTAATTTGCGAAAAACTTCGACAAAGGTCCAGTCGATATGCTGCAAAATTTCTAAGTCAAAATAATTATAGGAACCGACTAAAGCTGCTATCACATCAGAAGTCAGACCGACAACCGCAAAAATCAAGGGCGCCCAAAGAATAGACCAAGACAAGCGTAGTTTCAGCTGTTTGAAATCATAATGGCGGATGCCTAGATAGACAAGTGCTAACACCAGCAGGAAAACCTGCAATTTCAAATTGCTCAGCAAGGCAAAATTTTCATCCTCTGGTCTGGGCACGATTGCTTGTCCTACAGAGCTGGACATCGTCAGCCAATTTATTGTTGAGGAATAAATAAATTGACCAAACATAATAATTGCTAAAATCAACATATCGAACCACCTAAGGTTCTCTAGTGGTTGCTCGGGATAGATTTTTTTCAACATTGTCATTCTAATTCCTTTCCCAAATTCTATATACTACTATAGCACAGAATATGGCAAAATGACAGGTGGGGCTGTCTAATTTTTCCCTCATTCGAAAACAGGAGGAAAAGAAGCAAGGCTGAGATACGATTATCCCAGCCTCTGACTTTAGTCTTCTTTCTTAAATGAGTTTTTAAGACCTTCAACGGCACCTTCTACAGCACCCTTAGCATCTTCAACTACTTCTTTTGCTTTGGCAACTGTTTTTTCTACAGCACCTTCTGCTTCAGTCTTGCTATCCCCAGTAACTTTACCAAATCCTTCTTTGATAGCACCAGTTGCTTGTTCCAATTTATTTTCAAGTGACATAGCTCTGTCTCCTTTTTGTTTTAATACGATAATGGTTATCGCTTACATTCAGTTTATGCTTATTCTTTAGCAAAGTCAAACAATCTGCTCAAAAGCAAGCAATTAAGGCAAATAGAAAGACAAGCATTCCTTGTCAAAATCAACAGCCAACTCATATTTCCCAGCTTCATTTTGCACAATATAGCCTAGAACGACTAAACTGTCCACAAAGATATCACGACGTTTCTGCATGAGCTGGTCTTTTTTGAGAAACTTGAGCAAAAACGTCGTCATATACTTGAGGGCGTACTCTGGATTGACATCCCCCAAAATGGCATAGAGTTCCTGCTGTTTTTGTGTCAAAGAATAATGATTCTTGACCTTGTAGAAATAATTAGACAGGGTCATCTTTTCTCTTGCAAAGTCCGTACGTTCGACTAAAATGGCGGCATTGGTTTGATTGCGCAATTCTGTCTCAAAAGTCTTCTTCAGCAAAGCTTGATAGACTGGACTATCCTCTCTGACAAAAATCTCTTGGTCAAGGGATAGATTACCTATTGATTCTAGAAAAGGGAGATTAAGGGAATATCGTTTGTTTTCCCTTCGGATCAAACCTGCCTTTATATATTCTTCCATGAGTTTATCAACTGCTACATCTGGAAACTGGGCCTTGATTTCTCGAAGGATCACATCGTCATGCTGGTCCAGATAGTCCACTAAATCTATAAAAAATGGCTGTCGAGTCAAACGGGAGGGATTAAAAATCTGAATCATGAAGATTCCTTTCTTTACATTCTAAAAGAGGGGATGCTGCTAGTTGACTAGGATTGGTCCCTGATTGATTCAGAGGCACAGGAAGTTCGAGTTTCCTGTAATATTCTCTCCAAAAATCACTAATCTCCTGCTCCCCATCACCAAATTTCATCGGTACGCTCTCAAAAATCGGTAGGATTTCAGCGATATACTGGGAGCAATAAAAGCCATTCCCATCTGGATAAAAAGAGCTGTTATAAGGGGCTCCTAGATGCTGGCAAGCCTTCTCCTTCACCAAGTCAGCTTCCAGCTCTGGATAGACATAAAGGTCGTAAAGATGAGTCGGTTCAAAAAAATCAGCTGGTTCTTGACAGATAACACCAACTTCACCAGTTGCATGATAAACAAAACCGTCCAAAAAGATAGCTACATGGCTATAGTTCCCAGTAGAAGCCTGGATGGCCTGCCCCATATCTGAAAGATCCTTCACAAAGATCAAATCGCCATTTTCTAACATCTTTCTCTCCTAGAAAAAAAGGAGCCGAAACCCCTTTAGCTATATGGAAACAAGTGTTTCCACGTTTCAATTATCACTCAAGCTATTACCCATTAAAGCTTTCAGTCAACTGAGGCACGACTTGTTTCTTACGCGAAACAGCACCAGCCAAGAAGGCATGGTTATTTTCAAGTTTGAAGTTGAAAGCTGCTTCTACCTTGTCCATGTTTGCGCCAATTGCAAGGATTTCTGAGTTTGAGTTAACGATGTCTGTAATCATCAAAACAAAGTCAGAATAGCCATTTGCTGCAATAGCCGCTTGCATTGCTGCCTCGATCTCTGCTTGGCGTTCCAAAACTTCAGCAATATCAACAGTGTTGACTTGGGCTACACGGACATTATTTCCATTCAATTCGAAAGTCTTGGCATCAATGTCGATCAATTCTTCAGCAGATTTGCTTGCCAAGTTTGTACCAGCCTTCAGCATAGCGAGACCGTATTCTTCCAAGTTCACACCTGCTAACTCAGCCAACTCAGGAGCAATATCCTTATCACTTGGGTGTGTCGTTGGAGATTTCAAGAGAAGTGTATCTGAAATCAAACCAGATAACATCAAACCAGCAAGCTCTTTAGGAACTGCCACACCGTGTTCTTTAAACATACGATAAACGATAGAAGACGCTGACCCAACAGGTTCCAAACGCATGTAAAGTGGGCTTGCAGTTTCAAAGTTAGCTACACGGTGGTGGTCCACCACGCCATAAACTTCCACTTCAGCAATATCTGAAACAGATTGTTGGAATTCATTGTGGTCAGTCAAGATGACTTGCTCTGCACCTTCTGCTTTAGCAGATGTGATCACGCGTGGTGCTTCTACACCAAAATAGTTCAAGACAAAGGCTGTTTCTTCATTTGGAGTCCCAAGAGCTACTGCTTCTGTATCCAAACCGTAAGCTGTTTTTGCAAGATAAGCAAAAGCTACAGATGACCCGATGGCATCTGAGTCTGGATTTTGGTGACCAAATACTAGAATCTTAGACATGATAATACCTCTTTGTTTTTAATAATATCTATTCCACTTATTTTACCACAATTATGGGTATTTCACAAAAGGAGAAGGATATTTTCTTGAGAAAAATTGTAGCTTTGCAATAGAGGGCTGAGCTGAACCTTCAAAATAATCATCCAACCTTAACCGTCGATACAAGTACCATCTCCGATGAAAGTCCCCCAGAAGAAACGCTTGCTTTATCATTTTTATTTCCTGTGAAAGGATTTTTTCCTAAAAAACAGCCCTATCATAAGATAGGACTGGAAAATTTATCAAGTTAGTGATAGAGGCGATCGTCACTACTATTTAAGTGACTGTCTCTTCTCCCGTTTAGCCAAGAGAGGTAAGATGACGCCTAGACTAATCAAGATAATCGGTGTCAAGATATTTGTCATCAGAGAGAAGCGCCAACCAGCTGGATCAACTGCATAGTCTACTTTCGGAACCATACCTAAAATACAAGCAAAAGCTGTGAAAAGGAAGCACCAAGCTCCGATGATAAAGCCAAATTTTGGATTTTTAGTAAGTTTGTATTCCGCATCCTTGTATTTCTTCCAAGCTTTATTGAGCAACATATAAGCTACAAATACCCAAAGATAACGCATGGGCATAACGATGGAGTTAAGATTAGTCATCCATTTAACCAGACCATCGATTTCCTTGATTCCAAAGATTGGTAGGACAATCAAGAAGCTTACCAAAATCCCTGTCAGGATATAACCGTTAATCAGCACACCTTTTGATGTCCGCTTACGCAGCCAGCTTGGAACAAATTCCTCATCGGCATTATTGAGCAAGATTTGCAGAGGCGCATCAATTGAGAAGGCCAAGGCTGCAATCTGTCCGACCATATTAGTCAGGGCATAGATAACTACCAGTACATTACCTACACCCCAGTAGTTACCCAGCATTTGGAAGGCTTGATAAGCACCATTACGCATCAAATCTTCAGGAATATTGCTACCGTCAAAGAGCATACCCATGGCCAGAGAACCTAAAATCGCAGAGGCTCCAACCATGACAGCCATGACAATCATCCCCTTTGGAAATTCCTTGGCGGGATTGCGTGTTTGGTTAACGTAAGGCGAAATCTTCTCAGCCCCACCGACTGCAAAGACTAAGAGCGAGATAGTCGTAAAATATGAAAAATCAAAATTAGGAATATAAGTACTGAGCTTGTCCATATTAGCCGTTGCGAACTGCATATCCGGCTTGATAAAAGGCGCACCGACCGCTAATAGAACAAAAAGGAAGGACATAATCAGCATCGCACTTCCAGCCAAGCCCCCAATCACTTTAAGTGTGGACAGCCCCTTGGTGGATAAGTAGAGAAAGGCACCGAAAATCAGCAAACTAAGAATAACAATCCAGTGAATATCAAGACTGCTCAAAAAATCGCCATTTCCTTGGATAGCCCATCCTAAAGGAATCAGAACTCCCTGTGGCTTTTGTGCCAAGTAGGGAATATGCACCACCCAGTAAGTCCAAGCCGCAAAATAAGCCAAGCGCTTGGTAGAGGTCTTCTCCACCCAGTCGCTGACACCACCTCCGCTCTCCTTGAAGGTCGAGCCTAGCTGCCCCACGATGAGGGCATAGGGAATAAAGTAAATGGCCAGGATAAGAATCCAAGAAACAACGACCGAAATCCCTTGTTGGGAGTAGTTGTTGACCACATTTCCCAGACCCCAAACCATATTAAAGGCAATTAGGGACACCATCAGCCAAGTCAGCTGGTTCTGATCTTTTTTCATCATTCATCTCCTTTGAATATAAAATAAATTGCTCCATAAAATTATACCATGTTTTTACATTTTTGTAACCGTCTTCAGCATATTTTGTCCAAAAAAAAGAGCTACCCGTAGGTAGCTCAAATTCAATTCTTAAAGTGAGTTCACGTCAACCTTGATACCAACACCTTGAGTAGTTGTGATTGTCAAGTTTGTTACGTAAGTTCCTTTAGCTGTAGCTGGTTTTGCTTTTTGGATTGTTTCGTTGAATGCTTTGAAGTTTTCAACCAATTTTTCAGCTTCAAATGATATTTTACCGATGATTGCTTGAACGTTACCTGCACGGTCAGCACGGTAAGTGATCTTACCACCTTTAGACTCTTCAACTGCTTTAGCAACATCCATTGTTACAGTACCAGTTTTAGGGTTTGGCATCAAGTTACGTGGTCCAAGGACACGTCCAAGACGTCCAACAAGAGCCATCATGTCAGGTGTAGCGATAACTACGTCGAAGTCCAACCAACCGTCGTTGATTTTCGCAACAAGGTCATCTTCACCAACAAAGTCTGCACCAGCAGCTTTTGCCTCTTCAGCTTTTGCACCACGTGCGAAAACAAGAACGCGTGAAGTTTTACCAGTACCGTTTGGCAATACCATTGCGCCACGGATTTGTTGGTCAGCTTTTTTAACGTCGATATTCAGGTTATAAGCAACTTCTACAGTTGCGTCAAATTTTGCAAAGTTAGTTTCTTTTGCAAGTGCTACAGCTTCTTCTACACTGTATGCTTTTGTGCTGTCGATTTTATCAAGAGCAGCACGAAGTTGTTTGCTTTTTTTAGCCATTTTCTATTCTCCTTGTAAGTGGTTCAATCGATTTTCATCTCCCACGTCACTCCTCGAAATGATGAAGTCTTGCGGGTTATATTGGGGGTGTTATTGATTAGTCAACAACAGTGAATCCCATAGAACGAGCAGTACCTTCGATCATACGCATTGCAGACTCAATGTTTGCTGCGTTCAAATCTGGCATCTTAGTTTCTGCAATTTCTTGTACTTGTGCACGAGTAACTGTAGCAACTTTCGTTTTGTTAGGTGTACCTGATCCTTTTTCAACACCTGCAGCTTTTTTCAAAAGAACAGCAGCTGGTGGTGTCTTTGTAACGAAAGTAAATGATTTGTCTTCGTATACTGAGATAACAACTGGAATGATCATACCAGCTTGGTCAGCTGTACGAGCGTTGAACTCTTTTGTGAATCCCATGATGTTGATACCAGCTTGACCAAGAGCAGGTCCAACCGGTGGAGCTGGAGTAGCTTTACCAGCAGGGATTTGCAATTTTACAAGTTTTTCGACTTTTTTAGCCATTTTTAAATCCTCCTTTGTGGTTTTGGCGGTAATTAGAGATTTTTACCTCCCACAAGTATGCTTTTTGCATACTTTTCTATTATACACTAATCTTTTCAAAATGCAAGAAAAATTCTTATATTTTCTCGTTTTTATGGTAAAATAGTTACATGGTATTATTAAAAATTGCTTCTGTATTATTTATCTTTTTAACACTTATCTTATCGATTATCGCGGTGAAGGTCTTCAGGCTAAGAAAATTTGGCTTGAATTTTGCAGATTTGGCTTTCCCTTTTTTTGCTATAGAGTTGTATATCATTTCAGATAAGGCCTTCTATCACAGTCTTTTACCCCACCTATTATTAGTATTGTCTGGCCTGTCTATCGGTATCACAGCTTATTTTCTCAGGAAAAAACGGACTTTCTACTATCCCAAGTTCTTTAAATTTTTCTGGCGGGCTGGTTTTATCTTGACCTTCTTTATGTACCTAGCCATGACCATCGCTCTCTTTTTATAAATGTAAAACACACCCCATCGGTCTGTACTGACCGATGGGGTTTTCGTATGCGGAACTTACAAGTCATGCTTTATATCTTCCGATTCTCTTTCTTTTATTCATGTATTTCTAAAGGCAGACCATCCGGATCAAAGAAGAAAGCCATCTTGCGGCCATCAAAGTCATCATAGCGCAGCTCGGTATGGGGAATCTCCAAACGATCAAATTCCGCTAGCGTTTC
This sequence comes from Streptococcus cristatus, assembly GCF_003943515.1. Taxonomy (GTDB): domain Bacteria; phylum Bacillota; class Bacilli; order Lactobacillales; family Streptococcaceae; genus Streptococcus; species Streptococcus cristatus_D. The sequence goes on from NZ_RJPT01000008.1 coordinate 84,225, forward strand.
TTCAACATCTGTCACTCGGAAAGCCAGATGCCGCAACCCAGTATGCTCTGGTGCAGGCAGGGCTGGCCGCTTGGGAGCCGCTTCCTTGATGAAAATTTCCAGTGTCAAATTCCCTTTGCGGACATTAAAGAGAATGTCCTGCTTGTCGGGCCGATGGTGCTCATCCAGCATGTCAAAGCCCAGCTTATCCACATAAAAATCCTTAGTCTTGGCATAATCATGACCAATAATCGCAATATGGTGAATGCTATCCAGTTTCATAGCTTTTTTCCTTTCATTCTTCAGTAGAGAAAATCTGCCGGCTAACTGCTGGCAGATTTGTATCACAGGATATTATTCTTGTTGACCAACTGCTCAGGAAAATGTTTAATTCGTCTGCAAAACCTTTCTCGGCTTCGTTCCTTCGGCTGGTCCGATAACGCCTGCTGCTTCCAGTTCTTCCATAAGACGGGTGGCGCGGTTAAAGCCGACAGAGAGTCTCCGCTGGATCATCGAAGCGCTGGCTTTCTGTGTCTCAATGACCAAGGCCTTAGCTTCCTCAAAGAGAGGATCGCCTTCATCGTCGCCTCCGCCAGCATCCAAATCACTTTCAGAGACTTCGCCAGGATCAAAATTATCATCATAGTCAGCTTCAGCTTGATTCTTGACAAAAGCTACGATTCGCTCCACATCTTCATCTGAGATGAAGGAGCCCTGCAAACGAACTGGATGGTTTTCATCAATCGGCTTAAAGAGCATGTCTCCTCTACCCAAGAGCTTTTCTGCTCCATTTTCATCCAGAATGGTCCGACTGTCTGTCCCGCTGGACACAGCAAAGGCAATCCGAGAGGGTACATTGGCCTTAATCAAGCCCGAGATAACATCTACAGATGGCCGCTGGGTAGCCAGAATCATGTGAATCCCAGCCGCACGCGCTTTTTGTCCCAAACGAATAATAGCGTCTTCCACTTCCTTGCTGGCCACCATCATAAGGTCTGCCAGCTCGTCCACGATGACGACGATTAGAGGCAAGGGAATCTGCTTATATTCTGACTGAGCATTGTACTCAGCTACTTTAGCATTGTAGCCGGCAATATTACGGGCACCGACCTTGGAGAAGAGTTCATAGCGGTTTTCCATCTCGTCTACAACCTTCTGGAGGGCGCGGCTGGCCTTGCGAGGATTGGTTACGACTGGGATAAGCAAGTGGGGAATGTCATTATAAACGGACAGCTCCACCATCTTAGGATCCACCATCATAAACTTGACTTCATCCGGTCTGGCCTTCATGAGAATGCTGGCAATAATACCGTTGACGGCCACAGATTTTCCAGAACCAGTAGAGCCCGCTATCAAGAGATGGGGCATCTTAGCCAAGTCAAAGGAGCGGACAGAGCCGTTGACGGCCTTACCTAGCGGAATTTCTAAGAGCTTGCTGGCATCCGTCTTGGACTGATCCCAGAGTTCTCGGAAGGTCACGGTCGCAACTTCAGAGTTGGGTACTTCGATACCGACAAGAGACTTTCCGGGAATTGGTGCCTCAATTCGCACATCCTTAGCAGCTAGGGCAAGAGCCAAGTCATCCGCCAGATTGGAGATCCGATTGACCCGAACGCCGACAGCTGGCTTAACCTCGTACTTGGTGACAGAAGGCCCGATTTCAGCACGCTCAACAGTAACCTTAATCCCAAAACTAGCAAATGTTTCTTCTAAAATCTTGATATTCTCTCGGACAATCCTCTTTTCTTTGGACTGATTTTTAGGCTTATCAGGCGCAAAGAGATTGATAGTGGGTAATTTATAGTCTAGACTTTCTTTGGTCGTAAAATCTACCTCTACGTCCGCCTCTGCTTCTTCTATTTCCTCTTCTCGGCCAAAGTCTAGCGGCTCATGAGGATTATAGTCTCCCTCTTCAGCATAGTCCGCCTCGTCAAAGTCCATAGGCGAATCGGACAAGTTCTCGTCATCTAAAATCTCTCCCGTTTCAGGATCCACTTCAGCTTCTGCCTGCTCTACCTCAATGGCTTGCATAGCTGCCTGTGCAGCTTTCTCCTCCTGCTCAAGGAATCGGAGCTGACGTTTTTCTTCCTCTTTTTCCCTCCAGTTTTGGAAAGCCACACTAAATTTCTCAGCAAGATCATAAAGCGACCATGGACTCATGAGCAGGGCCCCCAGCAAAATCAGGAGCAACCCGATAAAATAAGAGCCGATATTTGAAAAAAGAAAAGAAATCGGAGCATAAAGAGCCGCCCCAATCAGCCCCCCACCAGCAAATGAGGTCACTTTAAAGGCCATCAAATCTGTCAGGACTCGCGTAAGCGTCGTGGATAAAACCTGCCCTTTCAAATGCAAAACATGAACAAAATAGGCTTGAAAAATTAAGCTGAGTCCTAAGAAAAAGCTGATAAAGCCCGAAATCTTCCCCTCATGTTTGTGCAGCCACTTAAAGAAAAAGAGATAAAACAAGGCAGCTAGAATCGCCACATAAGCCATACTCCCTACCAGAACCCGAATTAAATTATAAATGGTGACTCCAAATGCCCCCAGCTTCAAGGCAGCAAACAACAAAGCGATAGCCAAAACAAAGGTGACTATCATCCGTCGAATCGCTTTCTGTCTTTCTAATTCCGCTTTTGTCGGCCGTCTCGTAGTCCGACTGTTTTTTGTATTTTTCTTATTTGCCATAACTTTCATTATACCATATTTTAAGATCTTCTAAACAGAAAACTAGCTGCCTTTTGCAACTAGTTTCTACTTTATTCTTCTGGCAAAATCAACCAAAAAATGAGGTAGGGAAGAAGTCCAATCCCATAAGCGAAAAAGGAGACTCCCCAGATGACACGAATGATAACCGGATCTATATTAAAATACCGAGCTAGGCCAGAGCAAACTCCAGCAATGATTTTATCGTCAGCACTTCTTGTTAAACGTCTTGCCATAATTAAACTCCCTTCAAACGAATGATAAATTTTGTCAAACAAAACCAATAATTCTCATCTTATTTTACCATAATTTTCGAAAGTTTATCATCGTCCTCAAATTTTCCACCTTTTCTTCACTCGAGAAAAGTTTCTGGATACACCCTAGTATAAAACGCGAGAGCGGACCAACCAAGAGAAAGTTGAGGGAAACAGCCATTACAAGATTTGTTCCCCAAGTTCCCAAATAGCGTTCCACTAACAAGGATACGCCCTAATATTTTGCCAGCTCTTATGATGAACGAAGGACCAGTTCTTTGACCAATGTTTCTACTAAAAAAGCCGTTATAAAAGCAGATGAACAATATAGCTTCCTTAAAATTTATAGGCACACGTGCTCCATTTCTGATGTATAACGTTCATCCTAACTTATATATTTTTCTAGTAAGCAGAAATTTCAAGAAAAAGTTTTTATAGCTCAGATTGGTAATCTTTAGCTATTTTTGCTAGACTATTTAGAAGAAAATATCGGAAAGGAGAATAGTATGCGAGCAGGTGTGATTGTCTACAATCCTTTCTTGGACAAGATTTTGCTCATTCACCGATGGAAGAATGGGCAAGAGTATTTCGTGATTCCCGGTGGAACTATCGAACTTGGAGAAGGGCCTTTAGAAGCTGCCTTACGGGAAATGAAAGAAGAAGTCAATCTTAGCTTTTCTGCTGACCAGCTGCACACAGCTTTTTCCTTTAACAATCAGGGAAAAGAGGAGTATTATTTCTACACCAGTCTAAGTACGGCTGAGACTCCCCTCATGCAGGGCGAGGAAGCCCAGCGCAGTAGTCTCCAAAACATTTACCAGCCCGAATGGGTCAGCTTGCAAGAACTTTACAACCACAATCTACGTCCAGAAAGCCTTAAATCGCTACTCTTGGAATTTCTGACGCAGGAAAGTTTGAAAAACTAAAGCACTTATAGTAAAATAGCAATAGTTCATAAACTTACGCATAGAAAGGTTATTTATGAAAAAAATCATTCTTTTTAGTCTTTTATCTGCACTTGCTCTGACAGGCTGCTCCACTAAAGAAGATTCTACTACCAAGTCCTCCAGTGCTCCTAAGCAGTCTTCAGCTACCGATACCAGTTCTGAGGCAGCTGAAGCTCAAAAACTCCGTGAACAGTACAAGGATGCCATGACCAATGAAAATGCCAACTTCCCACAATTATCTACAGAAGTTGCCGAAGATGAGGCTGAAGTCAAGATCATCACAACACAAGGAGACATTCGCCTCAAGCTGTTTCCTAAATACGCTCCTTTAGCTGTCGAAAATTTTCTGACACATGCAAAGGAAGGCTATTATAACGGTGTGATTTTCCACCGCGTTATCAATGATTTCATGATTCAGACAGGCGATCCTAAAGGAGATGGCACAGGTGGCGAATCCATTTGGAAAGGCAAGAATGAGTCTATTGACTCAGGAAATGGCTTCAAGAATGAATATTCTCCTTACCTCTATAACTTGCGCGGTGCACTAGCCATGGCCAATGCTGGAAAAGACACCAACGGCAGTCAATTTTTCATCAACCAAAGCAAGAAAGACTTATCCAAACAATTACCGACCGACACCTTCCCAGCTAAAATCATTGAAGCTTACAAGAACGGCGGAAATCCAAGCCTTGACGGCGGCTATACCGTCTTTGGTCAAGTCATTGAAGGCATGGACGTGGTAGACAAAATTGCTGCCACAGAAACTGGCGATAAAGATAAACCCAAAACAGATATTAAAATCGAAAAGATTGAAATTATAAAAGAATAGGAAAAAGTCAACTCGAGCTCTGCTCATCTTATGAGTTAGGTCTTAGTGTCAACAAAACAAAAAACCAGTCCCCAAAAAACGAGGACTGGTTTTACTATGCATTTTTCTAATCATCCAGCATCTCAACTCCACTTTTAAAGTGAGATATGTAGCTTCTAACTTTTGAGAATAAGGTAGATGCTGAGTCTGCAATTAGATTTTACTGGACATAATTACCACCTGTAAAATGATAATACTCTTCCAGTGTGAGACCAGATTCGGAAATTTCCTTGGCCTCTTTTCCTACATAGCGTAGATGCCAACTTTCAGGCACATAGCCAGTAGACCCCTCCTTGCCAACAGGATAGCGTACTACAAAACCATATTTATAGGCATTGTCCAAGAGCCACTGACTAGCTCCCGCTTCTTCAACCAGATTGCCGCTACTATCAATCAGATCAAATGCTAAACCAGTTTGGTGCTCGCTGTAGCCTGGTCTTGCCGAATAACGATCAGCCGCAGCTTGTCCATCTCGATTCACATAACTTTGATAAAGGCCGACCTGAGTTTGATAGCTACGAAAACCGCTATATTGGTTGCTGATAGGATAACCTTTGGACTGCATATCTGCGATTAACTTAAGTAGTTCTGCTTTAGCAGTCGGATCCTCACCTGGATTGTAATCAGCTGATAATGGATAGTGTTTATTGGCGATGACTATTTCGTCATATTTCCCTTGAACGCTATAATAGCTGCCATTGTAAGAAACATTTTTATCAACAGTTACGTCCTGTTTCTGCTCCTTCTTAGACTCCGTGCCATCCGATTCACTCCTTGTATCTTGACTAGATGACCGGTCTTTTTCAGCCTCTTTTTTTTCAACAGATACCTTTGAGCTACTTGCCTGCTTGTTTGTATTACTTTCAGTCTTGTCTTTAGCTGCTGAGCAAGCACTTAAAAGCAAGACTGACATTGCTAGAAAAATAAGTTTATTATATTTCATTGTATTCCACTAACTTTCTGAAACTTCAATATTGTAGATTGCAAAGGAATTTCCGGTCGGCTTCAAATAGTAAGTTTTATTTTTTCTATTGACACTATTTGGAGTACTATCAATATAGTGAACTGTATAGTCTTCATAAGTCGTCACAATATAGGAGCCGTTCTCCTCTCTCACTTCACGGATATCCAAAGCTCCTGGATCGTAATAATCAATTTTCGCCTTCTTGACACCACCACCTGTAGTCCACTCAACCATCTCTTTGTATGATGGACTAGAAGTGTCATAATATTGAGCATAATAATTAGAACGATTAGAGACCGATCTGAAAACAGCCGTGCGATATTCGCTAAGGAAATTAGTGATTTTTGCCTTGTTAGCTTCTACCTTTTTAGCTTCTTCGTCCTTTTCTTTGATCTTATCAGTCACTTCTTTAGGTAAAGATAAAGCAACATCAAGCGTGTCTCCTTTGACAACAATACTTTCCTTGTTGGTTACAAAAGTGTTATCAGCAACAACAAACTTAGCATAAACTTCCAGTTCTTGATGTGGTACAACTTGAATATCTGTTTCCAAGCTACTACCAATTTCCTTGCCATTTACAACAATTTTAAGGTCTGTTGCATTTGAAGCTTCTGCTGGCATAGTAACCTTCAATCGTTTCTTTTCAGACTTAAGATCCAATTTAATTTCATTATTCTTAGCAGTGGCTAAATCAAGCTGAATCTTACTCTCAATCTCTCCAACTTCCGTCTTCCCTTTCAGGGTAAATTCCTGCTTGATAAAATGATATTTGCCAATATTCGTCTCAGCATTCTTACTCAAAGGAAGGCTTTTCTTATCTCCTGCTTTGATGCTCGCATTATCTAAGTTCGTATTAACCTTCACCTCTACTGGATAGGCTACTATTTGATATTCCTGAAAAATCCCAAATTTCTTGCTTTTTTCAGTTACACCTAAAAGTTTATTCTGATTGTCATCAATATAGGCTGATTTTCCCTTTGACTTAGCAATGTTGTCCAACTCGGTCTCAATATTGATTTCTTGACTCTCTAAGTGCTCGACTAAAGTCCTCGCATCTGCACGTGTCCACTTATCTGAGCTAGAAGAGAGCAGGTCTGCGATTCCATCATAATCCTTTTTAGTAACCGCTTTTGCAAAATCATCCGTAACAACTTTAACACCTGTCACCGAGCTCAAATAAAGAAAGGCTGCCAACAAAACAAAAAGTAGAATAAGAGGAAAAGCAATCATCACGGCCTTCTTCTTCGACCTTCTTTTTTGTATTGGTTTTTGAGGAAATTCCGATTCCAGTAACTCAGAGCGAATAGGCAAATTAGCAAAACCTTGATTTCGTGCTTCTAAAAATTCCTCTTTAGTCGGCTTTCTACCAATATTCGTCTCGAAAGCTTGCAGCCAATTCTCCCGTTGCTCTTGGTATTGATCCGATTCTGAAATCTCTTGCTTTTCTTCTTTAGGAGAATCCTCAACAAATTCTTCTTTGAGAAACTCTAGGGCTGGCTCCTCTTGTCCAGAATCTTCTTCCTGAGTTAGTGAAGCTTGCTTCTCTTCAGATACCCCATTGTTATATTGTCCTGCAGGAGCCGCAATAGAAATAATCTTCTTGGGATCAAAATCAGAACGTTTTCCTTCTAAAAACTCATCTGCGGTTGGCTTTCTGCCAATCACTTGCTCAAAAAGCTCAACCCATTTTTCTTTCGTTGCCATAAATCACCTCCAAGAACCTTACATCATCATAAGACTCATCAGCAATGAGAAAGCGATGAAAGTAAAGATAAATGTAATCACACCATTGACAATAATTGCCAGTAAATATTTATAAAAAGGATCCATTGACGTACTAGATTTTGAATAAATCAAAGCAAAGGTTGCACCAACCCCAATTAACACTAAGCTGATCCATGCTAGGAAGAGGGATACAGACATAATGCCTAATAAACTAAATAAAGCAGAAAGAGCTACAAAAGGTAAGACAATCGCATAGAGTCGGCCATACCAATCAAATGCCTTATTAAAGCTAAAGCTTTCATCCTTATAGACCATCCGTTTTACAGCAAAACCTCCTAAAATAATGGAGAAAAGAACGAGAGCTACCGCTATCAGTGAGACCAATAACAGTCTAAAATTAAAAGTCGGACCACTATAAAAGCCAAAACTCACCGAGTAAATAAGATTATAAAAGTTATAATTCACCACAATAGCTGCAAAGAAAACAGTCAAGCCTAAAGAAAGATAGCCATTTAATTTACTACTTTCAATTTCTGAAGTTGGCGACTTCCAAGCAGAAATAAGCCAAGCCCAAAAACCTTTCATTGTTTTAGAAAATTCACTTGGTTGCACAGGCTGTTGCTGACTATAGTAGGCCTGTGGACCTTGCTGGAAATTCTGCGCATTGAACTGCCCTTGCGGATTGTTTTGATAAGCTTGCTGATTGAGGCCTTGCGGACCAAAAGATTGAGGCTGACCAACAAACTGGTTAGGTTGTCCACCATTTAGCTGCTGATAAGGATAGGCCTGCTGAGCAAACGATTCTGTTTGATTAGCAAATTGATCTTGGCTAGGCTGTTGCTGAGGAAGCTCTTGATATTGCTGTCCAGTTGGCTGAGTGAACAATGCTTGCCCATTCTGTTCCTGAAAAGCATTTTGCATCTGAGCATAATATTCACCGTTTGAAGTAACTCCTTGTGCTTGCACTGAGTCTGATATGATTGAGCCAGTTTCACTTCCAACTTGGTTCGTACTTGTCACCTCAGGTGCAACAAATTCACCAGCCAGCAAAGCTTGAGTAATTTCCGCATCCGTTGCTGAACGGCCATTCACAGCTTCAAAATATTCGAGCCAATCTTGCTTTAACATATAAAAATCTCCCATCAATAAATGATTATCCTAATATTAGTATACAAAAAATCAGGTGAAAATTCAATCAAGGCAATAGGCACGCATAAATAGCAAAAAATATGAAGTAAGCCAAATACTTTAATCAAAAATAGAAGGAACAGTTCATATATAGATACTATCTTATTTGCGAAACCTCTAAATTATAGAAAGGCCTAAAACCAGAATCTATAAAATATAAAAGACAACAGCATATAGCCGTTGCCTTTTATGAATTAGCATATCGGGAAGACAGGATTCGAACCTGCGACACCTTGGTCCCAAACCAAGTACTCTACCAAGCTGAGCTACTTCCCGATCATAAGTAAAAACGGAGTCATATGACCTCGTTTCCCTTCATGCACCCTAGAGGAGTCGAACCTCTAACCGCCTGATTCGTAGTCAGGTACTCTATCCAGTTGAGCTAAGGGTGCCCTGTCGCATATACGCTATGCCGAGGACCGGAATCGAACCGGTACGATCGTTACCAATCGCAGGATTTTAAGTCCTGTGCGTCTGCCAGTTCCGCCACCCCGGCCTCAAAGCGAACGACGGGATTCGAACCCGCGACCCCCACCTTGGCAAGGTGGTGTTCTACCACTGAACTA
>NZ_RJPT01000009.1 GCF_003943515.1 Streptococcus cristatus
GCTCTCTCAAGCGACAACTATATCAGTATATCACCTATCCACTCCCTTGTCAACACTTTTTTTGAATTTTTTTATCTTTTTTTACAAATTTATTTCCTGCCATCTACAAAATCACTGATAAATCAATAACTAAAAGGGAAAGGTAACATCTCCCTCTTACCTCTCCCTTATTCTCTATAGCACCGTGCTGCTAAAGTCGCTTAAATATTTCTCTAACTCTCGCAACAGTCTTTTACGTCCCTTAAACCGTTCATCACCTAGTAAAAATTTGTATCTTAAGACTCTATCTTAAACATGATCAAAATTGTAAAGTTGAGGATAGTGATCACACTCTGGATTTTTAGGATGGCAAATAGCCCGACCAAAGTAGATCATAGCCTGATGTGCAGCTAGCCAGCGTTCAGGCGGGAGAACGTCCATAACACGTTTTTCAACTTCTAAAGGAGTTGCCGACTTTTTGACAATATCGTGGTGTTTACAAATGCGTTCAACATGTGTATCAACGGCAAAAGCTGGAATACCAAACCCTACACTCATGACCACGTTAGCTGTCTTACGCCCCACCCCAGCTAAACTTTCTAATTTTTCCCGAGTCTGAGGCACTTGACCATTGAAATCGTCCAAGAGTTGCTGGGCACATTTTTTCAGAAATTTGGCCTTATTTCGATAAAGTCCTAAACGCGAAATGTGCTTGGCAATATCTGCCTCGGACGCTGCTGCCATAGCTTCTGGAGTAGGATAAGCTAAAAATAGATTTGGTGTAGCTTTATTAACTGCAGCATCTGTCGTTTGAGCGGATAACATGACTGCCACGAGTAGCTCAAAGTGATTTCTAAAATCTAAACTCGGTTTGGCATCAGGAAATAGGGCAATGATCTCCTCGATGACATGGCGTGCTCGTTTTTTTGATAAAACCATCAGTATACAATCTCCTTTGTTTGTTCTATATTATAGCATAAATTGATAAAGAAAAAGCCGAGCGTGCTCGACCTTTCTTAGACTGTTTTTTCAACTTTTAAGATTTTGACATCATAACTGCCAACTGGTGTTTCTACTGTTGCAATATCACCGGTCTTCTTACCAATCAATGCTTGACCAATTGGACTTTCATTTGAAACTTTTCCAGCAAAAGCATCCGCACCAGCTGAACCAACGATAATGTATACTTCTTCTTCCGTCTCACCGACTTCTTGGATAGTAACAGTTTTACCGATAGCAACTTCATCTTTAGCAACTGAATCGCTATCAACAATCACAGCATAGCGAATTTTAGTCTCTAGACTTGATATTTGTCCTTCAACAAAAGCCTGCTCGTCCTTTGCTGCTTCATATTCACTATTTTCTGATAAATCTCCGTAAGAGCGAGCAATTTTAATGCGTTCTACTACCTCTGGACGCCGAACCAATTTCAATTCTTCTAATTCTTGTTCTAATTTTTCCTTTTCTACAAGGGTCATAGGATAAGTTTTTTCAGCCATTACTTTATTTTCTCTCTTCTTTCTATTTTTTGATAAAACAAAATTATGTGGAAAACCACATAATTTAGTTAGAACTTTCACCTGATTGGTTTAATTTGCTATTAACGTGTTCTTCCACATTCTTAGCGTGTTCTTCGTAGGTATTTGCAAAATATACAGCACCTGTCTCCACGTTTGCTACAAAATACAAGTACTCTGTCTTACTTGGATTAATAGTAGCTTCGATAGCAGACAGACTTGGACTATCTACTGGACCAGGCATCAAACCTTGCTTTTTGTACACATTATAAGGCGAGTCAAGATTTGTATCGATTTCAGCATCTTCTTTAAGAGTTGTCTTTTGACCAAGTTTTCCTTGAGCATAAAGAAGCGCAATATTGCTCTGAAGTGGCATAGCTTGGTTCAAACGATTATAAAAGACGCTCGCAATATCTTTGCGATCCTGATCAGTTGATCCCTCTTTTTCAACTAAAGAGGCGAGTGTTAAAACATCATTGACCGTCAGATTCTTAGACTCAATTGTTGAGTAATACTGCGACAGATTTGTATTCATAGCAGCTAACATTTGGTCAATTAGTTCTTCAACCGTGGTTTCTTTTCCATAATCATAAGTAGCCGGGAAAAGATAACCTTCAAGACGATATTTAACACCACTATCCTTGCTCGGCAAAGTTGCTAGAAGCTGCGGATATTTAGCTGCCATTTTTGCAATAAAGTCCTCATCTTGAGCTTTATTTAGAAAATCTTCCTTGCTGAATGGTGTTTTAGTATTCTTGTTCGCAGTTTTTGCAGCATTGACAGTAGTTGCCTCGGCGATTTGCTCCAAGGTGTATCCCTCAGGAATTGTTATCTTGCCAAGAACTGGAGGCTGTGGTGTATCTGTTCCACCTTCTTGTAATTGCTTAGCAATCGTGTCTAAATCCATACTCTTTTGAAGATTATAGTAACCAGATTGGAAATTACCATAACTTCTGATTTTTGAATAAAGATTAAAGACTTGAGCGTTCTTAATCAGGCCCTTCTTTTCTAAAATCTCTCCGATTTGTTTGGTGCTAGAACCAGCAGGAATTTCCACTGTCACATACTCTGTTGATTTGGCATCTACTGGCTTCAGCGCTGAAGAGACATAATTGTATCCTACAAAACCAGTAATACCAAGGCCCAATAGGAAAAGTACCAAAACTGTCATCACGATTCGATTGGCTAGGCCGTTTTTACGTTTTTTCTTTTTACTACTATTGGTACGATCTGCACGTGAACGTTTCTTTCCATGAGCAACATCTCTACGGCTTAGCGTTGGTTCTGCAGTAGAAAAGTCTTTTTTAGCATGTTTTTCATCTGTAGTGTTTGAATCAGCTAACACTGTTTCTTTTATCTCATCTGCAACAGGCGCTACCTTTTCTTGATAAGCTTCCGAATGAGCCACAGAAGTTTGAACCTCTCCAGATTCTATACTTTCCTTCTTAGCAACATCAGCTTGCCCTGGCCCATCAACATTTGATGGAACTTCCGAAATCGTAGAATTACGAACTATATTTTCTAGCACATCTGCCTGAGTATGAACAGTAGGATCGCTTTGTTCCACTGACTCTTCTACTTTGATCTTACTAGGTTCTTCCTCTACTGAAGTATCCTTCTCTAGAACCTCATGAGATTTTTCAACAGCAGAAACGAGAGATTCCAAGCTCTCCGCCAATTCCATTTCTTTACCTAAAAGAGGCTGCGCTTCTTCCTGAACTAAGTGATTTTGGGTATCATTGGCTGCTGCCAACTCATTCAAAATTTTCTCTTTAAAACTCAGCGTCTTTTCGTTATCCTGTGAATTTTCAGTCAAAAACTTGATCTCCTTCTTCATAATCCCTAACATTATATCTTAAAAGTCAGATAAATGCAATCATATCCGACTTTTAAAACTATATTATTTATGAAAGTTATATCTGGGGATTTTCCCAAACCATATCAAACCATACTTCATCTGCATAAGTTGAGGACGAAGGTCCTTCATTGACGAAGCCATGCTTCTCATAATAGGCTATCAAATAATCATGACAAGTGAGATTGATACCGTGGCGTTCATCTGCAATCGCAATTTCCTTCATAGTGTCCAACAAGGCTTTTCCTACACCTAAACCCTGTGCTTCTTTAGAAATAGATAGACTAGTCACAGAGATAAATCCGCCAGCCAGATAGCTATAATCTTCAACGTCCTCCGTAAAGGAAATATCTTTTAAATAGCGTTCTGGTCGAACAGGACCTTCTAAATAGCCCAAAATCTTGCCTCTTTTTTCTGCAACCAAAAAAGTTGAAGAAATCCTTTCAATGTGCTTTGCCAATATTTCACGACTAATAGCCTCTTCTGGACTGAAATTTTCCAATTCGATAGCATAAATGGCATCTAAATCAGCCATTTGAGCTTGACGGATAATCATCACTTCTCCTTAAAATTTGGATTTTCCCACACCATATCAGACCAGACGGCTCCACCATGAGTTGAGTCAGAAATCCCTTCGTGGACGAAACCATTCATCTCAAAATAAGGTATCAGCTCATCATGGCAGGTTAGGCTAATGCCCTGTCGATTTTGCTGAACAGCTGTCTCCTTGAGAGCTGCAAGCACAAGGTTCCGACACCCTGCCTCTGAAAATCCGGATGGACGGACAGACTTTGGACGACAATGAAGCCACCTTCTGAAGGATTAACACCCACCTTGCTAAAGAGATCATCTGTCAAATATCGCGTCTGAACAGCTGGTCCAACAATATAGCCCGCCAGCTGACCATGCAGCTCTGTCAGCAAAAAAGTATCCGAGATGCGTTCAATCCGCTCTTTGAGAACTTCTGCACCGACTGCTTCTGCTGCTGGAAAATTCAGCTGCTCGATTGCAAGAATTTCCTCCCAGTCGTTCAATTCAGCCCGTCTGATTCGAATCGGTGCTTCCATCCAGGTGCCTCCTACTGAACGTTGCTAGTCAGATTGGACAAGAGACGTTCAAAGGAATACTCATAGGTCTGGATATCTCCAGCTCCCATAAAGACATAAACTGCATTATCGTGGTCAAGAAGCGGAGAAACATTATCCACGTCAATAACCTTGGCCCGCTTCACAATCTTTTCAGCCAGATCTTCGACCTTAACATCGCCCTTATCCACCTCACGCGCAGATCCGTAAATCTGAGCTAGATAGACTGAGTCAGCCTGATTGAGGGCTTCCGCAAATTCGTCCAAGAGAGCAATGGTCCGAGTGAAGGTGTGCGGCTGGAAGATGGCCACAATTTCCTTGCTTGGATACTTCTGACGAGCTGCATCCAGAGTCGCAATAATTTCCGTTGGATGATGGGCAAAGTCATCAATAATGACTGTATCATTAACAATCTTTTCTGTAAAGCGGCGCTTAACCCCACTAAAGGTCTTGAGATGTTCCCTTACTAGATTCAAGTCAATACCTGCAATATAGAGGAGACCGATGACCGCTGTCGCATTCATAATGTTGTGACGGCCAAAGCTTGGAATCTGGAACTCACCCAGCTCTTGCCCACGGAAGGAAACTTTAAAGCCTGAACCACTTGTAGAGCGCAAGAGATCGTGAGCGACAAAGTCGTTGCCTTCTTCCTTGAAACCATAGTAGTAAATCGGTGCATTTGAAGTAATGCGACGTAATTGCTCGTCTTCTCCATAAACGAAGAGCCCTTTTGTAATCTGCTTGGCGTAATCATTGAAAGCATTAAAGACATCTTCTAAGCTTGTGAAATAATCTGGATGATCGAAGTCAATATTGGTGATAATCGAATATTCCGGATGATAAGGCATAAAATGACGTTCGTACTCGTCTGATTCAAAGACAAAATACTTGGCATTAGCAGAACCGCGACCTGTACCGTCCCCAATTAGATAGCTAGTATCTGTGATATTAGACAGAACATGAGAAAGAATACCCGTTGTCGAAGTTTTCCCGTGAGCACCAGCCACACCTAAGCTGACAAAGTCACGCATAAAGCTACCCAAAAATTCATGGTAGCGCTTGTAGCTAATACCATTGGCATCTGCATAGGCAATTTCCACATTGTTATCTGGACGGAAGGCATTACCGGCAATAATTTCAAAATCTGACTGGAGATTTTTTTCATCGAAAGGCAAAATGGGAATCCCAGCCTGCTCCAGACCACGCTGAGTGAAATAATATTTATCAACATCGCTTCCTTGAACCTTATGGCCCATCTGATGCAACATCAAAGCCAAAGCGCTCATACCTGAGCCCTTAATTCCGATAAAATGATAGGTTTTCGTCATGATTACTCCTTAAATCTTAAACAACTGAAGCCTTATTGCCCTTGGGCATCTGAACTCAACTTGGTGATGTCCAATTCCTGTGCTTTTTTATGCTTATTGTGTTTTTCTCGCTTCTTGCCCTTGTTATAGACTTGGCTGGTTTTGAGAAAATCGTAGTTATTCTTTTTCTTTTTTTCTGGATTCGTTGGTACTTCTATGAGAGGTTGAGACTGAACATCTGCTAATATGTAGCTATCTTGCTTTAGCTTATCACTGAACTTCGTTAACTCACCCGGATTTTCCTTTTGGAAAGGGGCTGTTGGTTTAACTGGATTTCCCTCAAAAGGAGGTGCCACCTTCCGACTACGAACCTTATTTGGGAGCTTGCTCGTCAAATAAGCAGCCGAACGTTTTTTCCTCAGATCAGCCCGAGCTTCCTCTCGTGCTTGCTCAGCATAGCGAATAGCTGGATCTTTCTTATCAATCGGCTTTTTAAAGTCCGTAACTGGAGCTTGCTTCTTTCTAGCTTTACTTACAGTTTGACTAAGAGCAGGATTTTCTGGCTTCGCAATCGGCATCCATTCTAAATAATTACGGTCCTGATAGTCCCCTTTAATGTTGCTAATCAGATCCAACTCATCGTACAAATTCATGTGTGGCATTTCTGTCAACATGATTTCATCATCAGCAATTATAGGAAATTTAGTATTTGTCATAGCATGTCCTTTCAACTCTTCATTATTATAAACTATTCAAACTATTTTTCAAGCGATTCAGATGAAATTCCAAGAATTTCTCGAATTTCTTCCATCGAAAGACTGGAGCGAGACTCTGCACCATCCAGAATCGTTGAAACCAGATTTCGTTTAGTGTCCTGTAATTCCTGAATTTTTTCTTCTATAGTCCCCCGTGTAATCATACGATAAACTTTTACATTCCGTTCCTGCCCGATACGATGAGCCCGACCAATAGCTTGGGCTTCTACTGCGGGATTCCACCAAAGATCCACTAAAATAACAGTATTTGCACCAGTTAGATTAAGCCCCACACCACCAGCTTTAAGAGAAATCAGAAAGGCTGACCTTTCTCCTTGATTAAAGGCTTTGGTCATCTCCTGACGTTCTTTTGCTGGAGTTGAGCCTGTGATTTTGAAGGACTCCATTCCCATCTGGTTCAGTTCTTGCTCAATAATATCTAGCATACCACGGAATTGTGAAAATATCAGAACACGATGATCACCGTCTTGGATCTGCTCCAACAGCTCACGCAAACTTTCCAGCTTGCCACTTTCTCCATCGTAATCCTCCATGAATAACTTGGGAGTATCACAGATTTGACGGAGTCGCATAAGACCAGACAAAATTTCGATTTTACTACGATTGATTTCCTCCTCTGTTGCATGGAGAATTCGCTCCTGCATTTGCTTGAGCAGAGCTAGATAAATCGTTTTCTGGCTGTCTGCGAGTTCATTACGGTAAGAAACCTCAATCAAATCAGGAAGTTCTTGCAAGACTTCTTCTTTCTTACGCCTCATAACAAAGGGTTTGATATAGCGGGCAACCGTTTCTGCCGGCATCTTCAAAAAAGCTTTCTTGCTCGGTAACAAGCCCGGAAGGACGATCTGAAAAATTGACCAAAGTTCACCGAGATGATTTTCAATCGGCGTGCCAGACAAGGCATAAGTCCGCTCCACCTCAAATGCTCTCAGATATTGAGCAATCTTGCTCTGGTCATTCTTCATGACCTGCGCTTCGTCCAATATCAAATAGTCAAAGTGAAGTCCCTTATACTCTTCAACATCTTGTCTGAAGGAAGCATAGCTGGTAATGGTAATCTGATGGTCTTCTGCAATCACAACATCTCGAACATTTTTCAGTCCATAGACAACGGCCACATCTAGGTCTGGAGCAAATTTGGCAAACTCATCGCTCCAGTTGTAAATCAGGCTCGACGGTGCTAAAATCAAGACTTTCTTAGACTTGGTCAAATGAGCAGTCAAGAAAGAAATGGTCTGAAGGGTCTTTCCCAAGCCCATGTCATCAGCTAGAATACCGCCGAATCCATATTTATTCAGCATGGATAGCCATTTTACACCCGTCTCTTGATAATCTCGAAGCTCTGCCTGAACCTTCAACTTAGGCAGAGGAAAATCCTCAGGGTGGGTTAAATCATAAGCCAGCTGGCGAAAATCCTGCGACAAATCAACCCTTTCCTGATCTTTAAACAATTCAGAGAGTTGATAGACAGCCAAACTATGTGTTTGGATGACCCCATTCTTAGAATGTTTGCTTCTCAATTGTTGCAAGGTCTGACTGATTCGCTTACTATTCTCATCAAAAATCACAACCTGACCCGTCTTGCTAATAAAGTAATCCTTTTGACTCATCAGCGAATCTAGAACATCATCTACCTCAGACTGATCGATACCAGTAAAGTCAAATCCGATATCCAAGAGCCCACCATTCATACTGATGGAAACTTTCGGAGGTGCTGTTTGGGATAGACTCTGCAGCTCATCTGACAAGTAAACATTACCTAGTGCTCTAAAGCGCGGAATCAGAACGGAGAAGAAGCGGTAAATTTCTTCTGGTCGTAAAGGGGGACGCTGGCTAGTAAATTCATCTGCAAAACCCGCCTCCAGCATTACTTTAAAAACTTGCTGCTCCCGCTCAAAATTGCTGGCAAAAGGTAGGTTTCTCAGCTCTTCACGACTGCTTACAGTCTGACTGCCATAATCAAAGACAATATCCAGCAATACTTGGTTGTCAGCCCCTAAATAAAAATTGAAATCAACGGTAAAATCATGAATGAGCAGGCGCTCAGGCGTTGTCACACGGCCAACCTTTTTGAACTCCAGCAGACTCACTGCTAGTTTGGACTGCTCAGATACATCAAACTGCAGGCGCTTAACGCGCTCCTGCTCAATTGGCAATTCCTGTAAAGCCTTAATTAATTTCGTTTGCTCATTCGTCAGCTGATAGAAGGTCTGATTATGAAAAAGAAATTGACCTCCATAGAGCAGCTTATAATTCTTTTCTGATATCAGCAGTTCAAAATAGTTTTCCCGCTCTTGCACCTCAAACTGATAAATCTCCGCCTCTTCATGCAAGTCTTGGAAAAATACCTCAGCATAATCATAGAAGCTATATTCTAAACGAAACGAAGCGAGATTCATCAAGCGAGTCACACCTTCCTCAAAAAGACTGGCTGGAAAATAAAGATGCCGTCCAGCATTGGGAAAGACCAACGAAGAGTCCTGCCCCTTATAATCCGTCACCAAGCCTCGTAAAAATTCTAGTATGTCTTGACTAGCTTCATCAAAATTCTCCATTCGAATAGGCTCATAGTAGTTCTTACCGATTTGATAATGCCCACCCTTATTCAAGGTTCTCAAAAAGGACAAAATATCACGCACTACATAAGAGCGCTCATCCGGCAGCCGACTAATCCGCAGGCTCCATAAAAATTGTCCTGTGTAAGTATCTTCCTGTCCAGTCGCTGATAGCTCATAGCGCATTTGTTGACTGGATTTATTTAGCAAAATCTTATCCAAAAAAAGGCTACCAAAAGAAACCAGTTTCTGGGCTTCCTGACTGGAAGACTCCTTTTCTGTCATCTTCGCCAGCAGATCTTTACCCGCCGAATCATTTTTCAAAAAATATTCCAAGGCAGCCAGATGGGCACAGTACTTCTTCTTTTGGAAAAAGTCACAGGAGCAGAAAACTGCATCATCATCTAGACTATAACGTAGATTGTACTGATCCACGCGCGTGTATAAAAAGGAATCTTTGACTTCAAGAATTTCGACTTTTTTGCTGTCACAGAGGGCAATTCCTTCCGTTCGAATTTTACCAGGAATTAATTTAGCCATACCTACCACCTAACATTTATCCCTTTATTATACCATAGGACAGCTATAAAAATAAAATAGAATTTCTTTATTTGTAAACATTCTTTAAAGTAGAATGAGCGAAAGCTTTCCCTATAACAAAAAGCCGTCCATTGGACGGCTTTTGTACATTATTTTACTTCTAACAAACCGATATCTCCATCTTCACGACGATAGATAACATTCGTTGTATTATCTTCAACATCTGTGTAGATGAAGAAGTCATGTCCCAATAAATCCATTTGCAAAATCGCTTCATCTAGATCCATTGGTTTCAAATCAATATGCTTAGAACGTACTACTTTTGAAGATGCTGCATCAGCTTCTTCTACTAAGGCATCAGTAAACAACTGGCTAGTTGCAACCTTGTTCCGGTTTTTCTTTTCAATCTTTGTCTTATTCTTACGAATCTGACGTTCAATCTTATCGATAACTAGGTCGATAGACCCGTACATATCTTGCGAAACATCTTCTGCCCGAAGGGTAATTGAGCCAAGAGGAATGGTTACTTCGACTTTCGCCGTCTTCTCCCGGTACACTTTCAAATTTACCCGTGCATCAAGTTCTTGCTCTGCTTGGAAATACTTCTCAATCTTCTCAAGTTTAGAAACTACGTAGTCACGGAGAGCATCAGTTACTTCTAGGTTTTCACCACGGATACTATATTTAAGCATATAAGTACCTTCTTTCTAAACATAAATGTTTTATTTACAATATCATTATAACGCTTTCATTCTTTTTTTGCAAATATTTTCTTATCTTGCGAGTGAAAATGTCAAAACTTCTTTCACACCTGCTTCCAGCAATAATTCTCGAGCCAATTGCAAGGTTTTTCCTGTCGTATACACATCGTCTATCAGTAAAATTTCATCTGGCAGACAGACATCTTTTACCAATGTGAAACATTGCTGGCTGTTTAAACGTTCCTCGCGATTTTTACTGGATTGGGCAATCGTATCCTGCTTTTCAAGCAAGTGTTTATAAGGCAAGCCTGATGCTTGCAAGAAGCCTTCTACCTGATTAAAACCCCGACTTTGGTATTTTTCAGGACTGACCGGAATAGGAACTAAAGTATATTTTTTGAAGTTTCTGAGACTTTTTTTGATAACTTCCGCAAACACAAATCTTAGAAGATAATCTCCTTGAAACTTGTATTTGCTAAAGTAAGCCTTCATCAAGTCATTATAAAGAAAACCGGCCTGATGCTGCACCAAATAGCCTTGCGATTCCCATATTTGACAATCCGAGCAGACTTTCGCTTCCCGATCCTTCCAGCAACGTGGGCAATGGATAGAGGAAATGGCTTCCAATCCTGCTCGACAATGTTTACAAATTGTATTCTGCTCTTTTTGTAATAAAATCAAGGAAGAAAAAGTCCTATTTTCTTCGACTACTTGGCTACATAACAGGCAATTTCTCATAGGCCAGCCTCCTTGTTCATCAGTTTGATTTCACGAATCGCTTTTTCGATTGAAAGTGTAGTGCCGTCGTGAAAAAAGAATAAATCTCCCGTCGGTCGCTCCATGCTACGTCCCACTCGACCAGAAATTTGTACCAAGGCGCTACGGCTAAAGAGACGATGGTTGGCCTCTAGAACAAAGACATCTACACAGGGAAAGGTCACACCACGCTCTAAGATGGTTGTCGTGACTAGGATAGTAATTTCTCGCTTGCGAAACTCTTCAACGATTTCTAAACGATTTTCAGTTGTCGAAGCGACAAAACCGACTCTTTCCGCTGGAAAGATCTCCTCTAAAACTTGTGCAAATTCTTGACCTCTTTTGATTTCCGAGGCAAAGATTAGCAAAGGAAAGTCTGTTTTTCTCTGTCTCTCGATATATTTTTTCAGTTTAGGCGGCAACTTCTTTTTCGCTAAATATTTTTGAAAATCTGCCAGCCAAACTTTTTGGGGCACAATCAAAGGATTGCCATGGAAGCGGCGAGGAAGACTAAGGCGTTTTAGTTCTCCTTTTTGGACTTTTTTATCTAGCTCATCCGTCGAAGTGGCAGTTAAGAAGATAGTGGTTCCCTCCTCCTTGACCGACTGCTCCACAGCATGGTAGAGCACAGGATTGTCCACATAAGGAAAAGCATCTACTTCATCCACAATCAGCAAATCAAAAGCTCGATAAAATTTAAGAAGCTGATGGGTAGTGGCAATGACCAAGGGACTGCGAAAATATGGCTCGGATTTCCCATGCAAAAGTGAAATAGGGCAGGCAAAATCCAGCTTGAGCCGGCGATAAAGCTCCAAACAGACATCAATCCGAGGGCTGGCTAGGCAAACGGCACCTCCACGATCAATCACTTCTGCAATCACCTGATAAATCATTTCCGTTTTGCCCGCCCCAGTCACTGCATGGACTAGGCTATTCTGCTTTTGAGCAACTGACTCTAACAGTCCCTGAGAAACTTTCTCTTGAAAGGCTGTCAATTGCCCCTGCCACTTGAGTACCTGATTTTCTGGAAAATCTTCCTGTGGAAAATAGTAGAGTTCTTGATCACTCCGAACTCGCCCCAGAATCAAGCACTCCCTGCAATAATAGGCATTGACAGGTAGCTGGTAGTTCTCCTTGTCCACTTGAGAACCACAGCGGCCGCAAAATAACTTTCTCCTTTCCTCTCGCATACTTGGCAGCTGCTGAGCCTGCATGCACAGTTCGGGACTTAGCTGTTCTTTTGTAAATATTCTACCTAGGCAATCATTTCTTTCTAACATACTTTTTTATTCGTAAAACTTTTGGAAAAATCTATTTTTTTGTGTACAATAAAACTATGGAATATAGAACAATTAGACAAGACGGCCAAGCCCAAGAAGAAATTAAAAAATCCCGCTTCATTTGCCATGCCAAGCGTGTTTACTCAGAAGAGGAAGCTCGGGATTTTATTGCTGCCATCAAAAAAGAGCACTATAAAGCCACTCATAATTGCTCTGCTTTTATTGTCGGAGAAAAAAGTGAAATCAAACGAACCAGTGACGACGGGGAGCCCAGCGGCACAGCGGGCGTTCCCATGCTCGGTGTCATGGAAAATCACCAGGTGACCAATGTCTGCTTTGTGGTCACACGCTATTTTGGCGGGATCAAACTAGGAGCTGGTGGACTCATTCGGGCTTATGCAGGCAGCGTTGCCTTGGCAATCAAAGAAATTGGTCTCATCGAAATCAAGGAACAGGTCGGTTTGCGCCTCAAAATGTCTTACAGCCAGTACCAAAACTTCGATAACTTTTTGAAAGCTGAAGATCTGATCGAATTTGATACAGAGTTCACAGATCTAGTTGCCACAACCATCTATATCGACAAGCAGGAAAAAGAACCACTAGAGCAGAAATTAATCGAGTTTTTCAATGGAAAAATCCAAATTGATGATCGAGGTTTGCGCGAGGTTGAAATTCCTTTAACAGTTGAATAATCTTAACAGCTAGGCCTAGTGATAAAGAATTTTTATCGTAGTCATAGCTTTTTTATATTTTACAAAGTGCCACTTTCAGCTTATACTAGTCTCATTAAAGTATTGAGGTAGGAAAAATGGCAAACATTTATCAAAATATCACAGAATTAGTTGGAAGAACGCCAATTGTTAAACTAAATAATATCGTTCCTGAAGGAGCAGCTGAGGTTTATGTCAAGTTAGAAGCCTTCAACCCTGGCTCTTCTGTCAAAGATCGGATTGCTCTCAGTATGATTGAGGCGGCTGAACGCGATGGCCTTATCAAGCCTGGCGATACTATCGTTGAAGCAACTAGCGGAAATACTGGCATTGGTCTTTCATGGGTTGGAGCAGCCAAAGGCTACAAGGTTGTCATTGTGATGCCAGAAACCATGAGTGTGGAGCGCCGCAAGATTATCCAAGCCTATGGAGCAGAGCTAGTTTTGACTCCAGGTAGCGAGGGGATGAAGGGCGCTATCGCCAAAGCAGAAGAAATCGCTAAAGAGCGAAATGGCTGGTTGCCACTGCAGTTTAACAATCCGGCTAATCCAGAAGTTCACGAACGAACAACAGGAGCAGAAATTGTCGCTGCTTTCGGTGAAACTGGACTGGATGCTTTTGTCGGTGGTGTCGGAACTGGTGGGACTATCTCTGGTGTCTCTCATGCTCTTAAAAAAGCGAATCCAAATGTCCAAATCTATGCGGTTGAAGCAGACGAATCTGCTATCCTTTCTGGTGAGAAACCGGGTCCTCACAAAATCCAAGGACTTTCAGCTGGATTCATTCCAGAGACCTTGGATACAGCAGCCTATGATGGCATTGTCCGCGTGACTTCTGATCAAGCGCTAGAGTTAGGACGCCATATTGGTGGTCAGGAAGGTTTCCTAGTCGGAATTTCATCTGCTGCGGCTATTTTTGCAGCCATCGAAGTCGCTAAAAAACTAGGAGCTGGCAAGAAAGTCCTTGCCCTAGCACCTGATAATGGTGAACGTTACCTATCTACCGCTCTCTATGAATTTGACGCTTAATCGTGAAAAGAGTTAACAAAATTCCTACCCGTTTGGGTAGGAATTTTTTACTCTTTTTGTTCTTTCAGAAAAGCTTTGGCTTCCCTTATCCAGATTGGCAATTGCTTACCTAAGGGCGCAAATCCAATTTTATAACGATCATTTGAAAAGCGATGTCGTCTCGGTAAACAATGTTTTTCCTCCTCCAAGGTTCGCATCGATAAGCTGGCCTTACCAGAAAACTCATCGTAATCCACCACTTGCACGAGGACCTGATCCCCGATTTTTAAAATATCGTGAATATTGTCAATATAGCCCGTCCGGATCTCAGAAATATGAATGAGACCGATCAGACCGCTTTCTAGTTCGACAAAGGCACCGTAGGGCTGAATTCCTGTAATTTTACCCTTTAACTTATCTCCGATTTTCATTAGTCTATAACCTCAATCGTCTCAATGACAACATCCTCAAGTGGTTTATCCATTGAAGCTGTCTCAACCGCTGCAATTTTATCCAAAACTTCATAAGATGGCTCATCCACCAGTTGACCAAACACAGTATGTCGACGGTCCAAATGCGGTGTCCCGCCCTTGCTAGCATAAACTTCAGCGATTGGCTTCGGCCATCCTCCCCGAGTCAATTCCTTGGTTGAATAAGGAAGACTGCTATTTTGGACAATAAAGAACTGACTGCCATTGGTATTTGGTCCAGCATTCGCCATTGATAGGGCACCACGAATATTGTAAAGTTCCGGTGAAAACTCATCTTCAAAGCGTTCACCGTAGATGGACTCTCCACCCATGCCAGTACCTGTCGGATCGCCCCCCTGAATCATAAAATCTTTGATAACTCGGTGGAAGATTACTCCATCATAGTAGCCATCCTTTGATAAGGCGATAAAGTTGGCAACTGTTTTGGGCGCTTGGTCTGGGAAGAGTTGAATTTTCAGTTCACCATGATTTGTCTTGATCTTTGCAACTGGGCCTTGAACCTCATCAAGATGGAGCTGTGGGAAGGTCAATTCTTTCTCCACCATGCCCAATTGCTCCAAGGCATCAAAGATGCCGTCTTCTTCGACCGTTTTTGTGACAAAATCAGCCTTTTTCTGCAATTCCTCATGGGAAACTCCCATAGCAATACTGAGCCCTGCATAGTCAAATAATTCTAAATCATTGAGTCCATCACCAAAAACTAAAACATTTTCTGGCTTGAAACCGAGGTGCTCCACGACCTTGGCAACACCAGCTGCCTTTGAACCTTCTTTCGGTACGATATCCGATGAATGCTCATGCCAACGTACCATACGGAGAGACTTGCCCAAATCTTCTGGCAACTGCAAACTGTCACCTACATCCTCAAAAGTCCACATTTGATAGATTTCATGATCTTGGTAAAAATCAGGATTGACAGCTAGATCTGGATAAATGATATCAATTGCTGACGAAATCATAGGATTGCGAACAGACAAAGCCGCTTCGTGACTGCCTACCAAACCGTACTCAATTCCCACTTCCTTAGTCCAAGAAATATAGGATTCCACGCATTCTTGCGGAATGACAGTTTTAGCAATGACTTCGCCTTTTCGATTTTCAACATAAGCTCCATTCAAGGTAACAAAAAAATCAGGATCCAAGTCACGAATTTCTGGAACAACTCCAAAAATGCCACGACCAGAAGCAATTCCTGTCAGAATCCCCTTTTCTCTCAGCTGCTTAAATACAACTTTGATCGATTCTGGGATGAAGCCCGTTTCCTTAACCCGCAAGGTATCATCGATATCAAAGAAAACAATCTTAATCTTTTTCGCCTTATATTTTAATTTTGCCTTCATATCTTCCTCTTTCAATTTAATCTTCTCTATTATATCATTAAAAGTCATCTTGCGGAACAAGGTGATGCTGAAAAGCATAGACAACTGCCTGGGTCCGATCGCTTACTTCTAGCTTAGACAAAATATTGGACACATGCGTCTTGACCGTTTTCAAGGAGATAAAGAGCTCGTCAGCAATCCTCTGGTTTTCATAACCCTTAGCTAGAAGCCCCAAAATATCCCGCTCCCGCGCTGTCAAATCCTCGTAAAGCTCTATATGATTTCGATGGTATTCGACCTTCTTGCTGACTTCTGTTTCAATGGCAAATTCACCCTCTGCAACCTTTCTGACGGCATGGAGAATTTCATCCGCACTAGAAGTCTTCAACATATAGCCACGAGCACCCGCATCCAACACTGGATAGATTTTTTCATTGTCCAGATAGGACGTCAAAATCAAAATCTTTGCCTCTGGCCATTCTTTCAAGATAGCCAAAGTAGCATCAATGCCACTCATCTCTGGCATAACAATATCCATCATAATCACATCTGGACGGCTTTCCAGAGCCTTTTCGACACCTTCTCTACCATTGGTAGCCTCTGTCACTTCTTCAATATCGTCCTGTAATTCAAAAAAGCTTTTCAAGCCCAATCTGACCATTTGATGGTCATCCACTAGTAATATTCTCATCCTTTTCCCCTTCTAACAATGGAACACTGATTTCGATAGAAACTCCTTTTTTGGGAGCCGTCAGAATCTTCAAGGTGCCAGCCATATCATGCACTCGATCTTCAATATTTTTCAAACCATAACTCATGTCAGCCAAGCTAGCTGGATCAAAACCGATTCCGTCATCAGAAACCTTGAGTTTGAGCCTATTTGGCGTCTGATAGAGATAGATGTCCAGACGACTGGCCTGAGCATGGTGCAAGGTATTATTGATGATTTCTTGGATAATCCTAAAAATATGCTCCTCTATCTGCTTGGGTAGACCGATGACCTCATGCTTAAACTGGACAGTCAAGTCCGACTTATCTGTCAATTCTTTGATTAAGACATTCATGCCCTCTACCAAGGTCCGATTTTCCAATTCTGTCGGCCGTAAATGTAAGAGCAAGATCCGCAAGTCTTTTTGTGCCGTATCTAGAATGTCTGCAATTCCCTTTAACTGCTGCTGGAGATTGTCTTTATCCAGACGCTCCACGTTTCCAGCGACACCTGAGAGAATCATATTAGCAGCAAATAGCTCCTGACTGACCGTATCATGCAAATCGCGAGCAATCCGCCTGCGTTCTTTTTCAATAATCTTCTCTTCAGCCTGTAAAGCCTGATTCTCAGATTTCTGCAAATTTTCGGTTAGACTATCCACCTTTTCTTTCAAGTGGACGAAAGAATCATCTAATTCTGCCTGCCCGGTTTCTTGTATGCCCCTGCCTTCTAAAATAGCTTTTAAATTCTTTTGAACTTGAGAAAGGGACAGATGCTGAAGGAAGCGCGCAGCAGCGGCCAAGAAAATAGTTAGCGCTAAGCCCAGAACCAGAACAAAAAAGGCAAAGGACTGGAGCAGTTCCAGATTATTCAGCAGCTTTTGCCATTCTAAATTAAAAAGATTAAAAATGTAATGAAAGATAATCCCTAAAACGAAGAAGGTATAGAGAAAAATGACCAAATAACTTGTTTTTTTCACTTTCTAACAACCTCCACATTTCCTAAAAAGCTGACCAAGACAATTTTTACTGTTTTGCTGGCTCGCTTATAGTCAGGCGTTGTCAACGAAATCGTTTCATTGCGCAGCTTGCGTGGCGGATGATTTAAAAAATTCAAGTCTCCGTATAGGGTATTGATCTGAAGCTGAATTTCCACATCCAAAGGAATGACGATCTTGGTATCCCCAAAGCCCTTGCGAATCACAATCACATTATCATGATTAACCACAATGACATCCTCTAAATGAATGGTATCCTTTCCCATCATTCTTAAAAGGTTGATATCATGAAACTGGCAGTCATCCTTTGAGAAATGCTGTAAATCTCCCAACCAACGATTTTTTTCAGCCCGAACTTCGGTCGCATCTTCAAAGAAAAGATGAGTCTCTTGATTTTCCTTGTACAGATAAGGATAGGCTACGATCATGCCGTAAATCAAGGCAAAGAGCACAGCGGCTATAACGTAAGGATTGAGCATGACAATGAAAAAGAAGACAATCATAGTCGCGACTAACAGCGAATTGCCTCTCTGCTTGCCGAAATAATAATATAAAAACAAGAGAAAGAGTAGCATGATGAGAACAACACGCGAAAAATCGGCAGCCAGCATGGTAACCAGCGCCATTGATAATAGAATCGCTTCAACAAAGATGAATAATTGAACTTTCCACATAGCTATTCCCTTCCTTACATCTCTATTGTAACAAAATTAAGCAAAAAAACCTCCGTCTGAGGCATGAAATGGAAAGATTATCCTATCTTTAGCAGCAGAACTTCTAGGCTCTAGACTTCTTTGCACTTTTCCTCTAAAAAGCAAAAAATCGCTTCAAATGCTGTTTAAGCAAAACAAACATTTAAAGCGATTTTTAGTTTATTTCTATTGTTCAGACAAGCTTAGAAATGGACTTGTGCTTCCAAGCCAAAATGGTCACTAACGATTGGACCACGTTGCCCATCAAAAACAACAGCAGATCTTTCAATATTGAAATCTTTACTTGTAAAGATATAATCAATTTTTAGAGCATCTTTGTTTCCTGCCCATCCAGCAATATCGCCTTCAACTGTCGCTGTACCAATTGTTTGGTCAGCCACCTTATGGCTGTCCTGAAGAACAAGCGGACTTTGAAGAATGTGCTGATAGCCTTCATAATCAACAGGATTGTTAAAATCACCCATGAGAACTAGCGGAGTCTCAACTTGCAAAAGCTCAGATTCAAACTTGGCCCATTCTTCTTGGAAGCCTTTATCCCACCAAGATAAGTGACAAGAAGCAACCGTGATGAGTTGACCATCAAGCTCTGTTTCTGCCAGTAAGACTTTACGCGTATGGTAGTCACTTGGATCATTGACATCAGACACCAAGAGTTCTCTTACCTTCAGGGGATTTCTGGACAGAATTGCAACCCCTTCATTATAAATATCAAACCCAATATGGTTATAAGC
Source organism: Streptococcus cristatus (assembly GCF_003943515.1). GTDB lineage: Bacteria > Bacillota > Bacilli > Lactobacillales > Streptococcaceae > Streptococcus > Streptococcus cristatus_D. The sequence continues at coordinate 19,029 of NZ_RJPT01000009.1, forward strand.
CCAAGACCAGTAATAGTCCAGACCTGCCTCAGCTAGCTTTTCAACCAGACGTAGGGCATAGTGGTCCTGGTGAATCGGAATGGCGCCATCTACCTCATAATAGAAGGGAGCCTGAACAACCTGTTCAGACTCCACTAATTGATTGACTTCCTGCAGGCAAATGACATCATATTTTTCTTGAAGAATACGCTCAGCTAGCTGATTTAGCTTGCTTTCTTGCTCTTCTTCCATCCAACTATGAGTATTTAAAGTCAGGAATTTTGCCATGATTTCTCTTTTCTATCTTACAATTCTACTTTAGCCACAACTGTCTTAGCAGCGACTTTACCGAATTTCTCAACTGCTACTGATTTGATTGCTGGAGCATTTGTGAAGACAACGATAGTGGTTGTTTCACGACCCGCTTCTTTAATAGCCGCCAAATCTGCTGTCACCAATAGATCACCTGCAGCAACTGTTTGTCCTTCTGCTACATGTACTTCAAAAGGTTTGCCTTCAAGGCTAACAGTATCCAAACCGATATGAACAAGCACTTCAAGACCAGCTTCAGTCAAGAGACCAAGAGCATGTTTTGTAGGGAAGACGCTTGTCACTTTACCAGCTACTGGAGAATAGATCTTGCCATTTGCTGGTTCAACTGCAAATCCGTCACCCATCATTTTTTGTGAGAAGACTGGATCTTTAACATCTTCCAACTTAACAACTTCACCATCAGCAACTGTTTCAATTGCTTCTGTCACACCCTTGTAGCTAACTGCTGCAGCTGCAGACTCAGCTTTTTGACTTGGTAAAGTTTCAGGAATCACTTCTCCTGAATCCAACAAGTCTTGAATATCAGATTTAAGAACGTCAGCTTTTGGTCCGTAGATTGCCTGAACGCCTTGACCTTTCATAACCAAGCCCATAGCGCCTTCGGCTTTCCATTCTTCTTCAGAACCAACTTTTGTTGCGTCCTTAACAGTCACACGGAGACGTGTCATACATGCATCAACATCAACGATATTAGCACGACCACCTAGAAGATTGATAACATTAACGGCTTGAGAAGCTGCAGCAACTTTACCATTACCAGATTCTGATGAAGAAGCCTCATCTGAACCTTCTGCTGTTTCATAGTTACCGTTACGTCCTGGAGTTGCATAGTTGAATTTCTTGATCATGAAGTTAGAAATGAAGTACATGATCACTGCAAAGAGAACTGTAACCCAGATAAAGTTAATGACATCCATACCCAAACCAGCATTGATTGCCATTGGAGTACGAGTCAAGAATTCGATTGATCCGAATGAGTGTACACGAAGGTTGACGATATCAGCCATTGCAAATGCAGCACCTTGTACAAAAGCATAGATGATATACAGCGGTGTTGCAACAAACATGAACATGTACTCGATTGGTTCAGTAACCCCTGTCAAGAAGGTTGCCAAAGCAGTCGCAATCATCATACCTTTGTATTTGTGTTTCTTGTCAGCATCTACATTGCGGTAAATAGCTGCAGCAACACCCATAAGGATACCAAATGAACCGATCATTTGTCCAACTTTGAAGCGGGCTGGATGGAATGTGTCAAGCAAATATTGGTACTTAGTAGGATCAGCTGTCTTAGTACCAACTAAGTCAGTTGCCCAAGCCAACCAAAGTGGATCTTGTCCAAATACTTGAGTTCCTTTAGCAGCACCAGTCAATACTTCATAAGTTCCCCCAAGTTGAGTATAGTTCATTGGGATAGTCAACATGTGGTGCAATCCAAATGGAAGCAAGAGACGTTCTAAAGTACCATAGATGAATGGTGCGAGGATTGGTGCAGTATCTTGTGAATTTGCAATCCAAACACCGAAGTTGTTGATACCTGATTGAACAACTGGCCATACGAATGACAAAACAATTGCTACGATCGCTGAACGCAAGATAACAACGAATGGTACAAAACGCTTACCATTAAAGAATGACAAAGCATCTGGCAATTTACGGAAGTTGTAGTATTTGTTGTAAGCTGTTGCTCCGACAAAACCTGCGATGATTCCGACGAAAACCCCCATATTCAAAGCAGGAGACTCAAGAACACTGATAAAGTAATCAGAAACCTTGATGCTTCCTCCTAAGAAAGTGCTAACTACTGCTTTAGAATCTTTCAGCATATCGCTTGATACACCAAACATAACCCCAGTGATACGGTTAATCAAAATGAAGGATAAACCTGCCGCAAAGGCACCACCAGCACGTTCTTTCGCCCAGCTACCTCCAATAGCAAGAGCAAAGAGGATATGCAGGTTACCGATAACCCCCCAACCAATTTGTTCTAAAACGCCACCAGTAGTCACTAGAAAACCTAGCTCAGGATTGATCATCGGAATTGACTTACCAATACTGATCATCAAACCTGCTGCGGGCATAACCGCAACAACCACCATCAAAGCTTTACCGAATTTTTGCCAAAATTCAAAGCTAAAAATGTTTTTGAATGAATCTTTCATCATCCAGACCTCCTTATATTTTCACAAACCACCCCTTAATGAAATCGTTTGCATTGAATAATACTATTATACCACTATTTTTAATTTTGTAAAGGCTTTTATAAAAATTATTTTGGGACTTTTTCCTATATTTAGTGGAATAATATATAGAATAAGGTGAAATTTTAGTATGCAAGCGATTGCGTATATTTCCATAAATTTGCTGAAATGACAATAAAAAAGCCGAGAAACATTCAATTCCATGTTTCTACAGCTTCTTTTTATTTATATTCTTTTTTATAGCGGTCAGCTTCTGCCTGATTAGCCCAGACATAGTGACCAGGACGGATCTCAACCATGCTAGGTTGATCCACTGAGTAGTCATGCTGCTCTGGATCGTAAACCTTTAAGACCTTTTTGCGTTCCAGAATTGGGTCTGGAATAGGCACAGCAGACAAAAGAGACTGCGTATAAGGGTGGATAGGGTTGTTAAACAACTCTTCCGTCTCTGCCACCTCGACGATAACCCCTTTATAAATAACAGCGATTCGATCTGAAATAAAGCGAACTACAGATAGGTCGTGGGCGATAAAGAGATAGGTCAAGCCAAGTTCTTTTTGGAATTTTTTCAAAAGGTTCAAGACTTGCGCACGGACAGAAACGTCCAAGGCAGAGATTGGCTCATCCGCAATGACGAAATCTGGCTCCATGACTAAGGCACGAGCAATCCCAATCCGCTGACGTTGACCACCAGAAAATTCGTGAGGATAGCGTGTCAAATGCTCAGCTAAAAGACCAACTTCACGAATGATATTCTTAACTTTTTCTTGACGGTCTTCTTCATTTTCAAAAAGATGGTAGTTATAAAGACCTTCTGAAATGATATAGTCAACCGTAGCACGCTCATTCAAGCTAGCAGCTGGATCTTGGAAAATCATTTGAATCTTACGGATCAATTCAGCTTCCTCAGCTTTAGATTGCTTCCCGTTGATTTTTTTACCTTCGTATAAGATGTCCCCTGCACTGGTATCGTTCAAGCCGATGATAGCACGGCCGATGGTTGTCTTCCCAGAACCAGATTCACCTACTAAGGAAAAAGTTTCTCCTTTATTGATAAAGAAATTCGCATTTTTTACAGCTACAAATTTCTTACTTCCTTCGCCGAAGGAAATTTCTAAATCTTTAATTTCAACTAATTTTTCAGTCATTTCCTTCCTCCTAAGCTTCTAAGTGATTGAAGCCCATTTTTGAACGAATTTTATCATGAAGGTTTTCGATAATGGCTGGCTTCTCGACCCTTGGTGCATCTTCGTGCAAGAGCCAGGTCTTAGCCCAGTGCGTATCGGAAACCTGAAAGGCAGGAGCTTTTTCTTCGAAATCGATAGCCATTGCATAGTCCGAACGAAGTGCAAAAGCATCCCCTTTAATGCTAGTGTATAGTGATGGTGGTGTACCTGGAATCGAGTAAAGTTCACCATTTGCTTCAGCTAACTGCGGCAAGCTAGACAGCAAGCTCCATGTATATGGATGCTTTGGATCGTAGAAGATTTCCTCAACCGTTCCATATTCAACGATTTCACCAGCATACATAACTGCCACTTTATCAGCAATACTTGCTACAACACCAAGGTCATGGGTGATAAAGACAGTCGTGAAATGGTATTCTGCCTGCAATGACTTGAGCAAGTCAATAATTTGGGCTTGAATCGTCACATCGAGGGCTGTTGTTGGCTCATCACAGATCAGAATATCTGGACGACAAGCCAAGGCGATCGCGATAACAATCCGTTGGCGCATCCCACCAGAATATTGGAATGGATACTCTTCAAAACGTTTTTCAGCGTCTGGAATTCCAACTTTAGTCATGTAGTCGATTGCCATTTCTTTGGCTTCTTTGCTTGTTTTTCCTTGGTGTTTTATGATAACTTCGGTAATTTGACTTCCGATTGTATTAATCGGATCTAGACTAGTCATCGGATCTTGGAAAATAGTCGCAATTTTAGCACCACGGATGGGTTCCCAGTCTTTGTTGCTCTTTAGGGCCGTCAAATCAGTTCCTCGGTAATCAATCGTGCCTTGCGCTACACGGCCATTTTCTTCCAACATTCCAGTAAATGTTTTTGTCAAAACAGATTTACCAGAGCCAGATTCTCCAACTAGAGCCAGAACTTCACCTTCAACTAGGTCAAGGGAAACGCCTCGAATGGCGGTCAATACTCTGTCACGAACGTCAAATTCCACGACAATATCGCGAGCAGTCAATATTACATTTTTATTTTTTGTCATATTTACTCCTATCTATGTGTCCGTGGATCACTTGCATCGGCTAAGTTTTGACCAACTACGAAGAAGGAAAGGGATACCAAGATCAAGGTTGTCAATGGAATCCAGAAAAGGTAAGCGTTGGTTGTTACGTTTTGTGAATAGTCGGAAATCAAGCGTCCCAAACTTGGTACTGTTACAGGAAGACCAAGTCCAAAGAAGGAAAGGAAAGCCTCGTACGAGATAAAGTTTGGAAGCATTTGAGAAGTTGTCGTCACGATAACAGATACCAACTGGGGCATGATATTCTTAGTCACAATCTTATATGTCGGTGTTCCCAAGGTACGCGATGCCAAGTTATACTCCAAATCACGATAACGCATAATTTGAATACGGATCGTATACGCAATCCCCACCCAGCCAGTGATGGTCATGGCGAAGATCAAGTTCCAGAAACCAGCACCGATAGAGTAAGTCAAGACAATGACAATCAAGAGTGCTGGAATATTTGAAATAACATTGTAGACTTCCATCATGACACGGTCAACCGCTTTGGAAATTCCCCAGATAGCACCAATGATAATTCCGATAATCAGGTTAATGAGTGTTGCGATAATCGAAATCAGAATAGAATTCCGAGCACCAAACCAAACACCGTCAAACAAAGATTTACCATTACTGTCTGTACCAAACCAGTGTTCAGCATTTGGTTTGATATAACGCATACTAAAGTCATTTACCTTGCTGACATCATTGAAATCGAAATTCGAGAACATTGGATAAATGAAACTCATCAAAACGATGGCAACCAGAATTCCTAACATGATCGTCGTTGATTTCTTTTTCAAGAATTGACGCATAACGGAGCGCCAGTATGAATAAGCTGGAGCATCAATCGTTTCAGAGGCAAAATCGTCACGTTTGACAAATTGGAATTTACTTTTATCAATTGTAGCCATTATTTACCTCCTTTAGATGTTAATTTAATACGTGGGTCAAGCATTGTCATCAAGATATCACCAACTAAGAGGGCAAAAATTGAAAGACAGGTGAAAATGAATACAAGACCAACCACCATTGAGTTATTTGATGCCTTAACAGAATCAATCAGCATTTTACCCATACCAGGAAAAGCGAAGACAGTTTCTGTCAGGGTCGCACCTGCAATAACACCAACGATAGAAGCTGGAATACTAGACACCAACGGTACCATCGCATTCTTGAAAATGTGCTTGTTCGAAATTTCTTTCTCAGAAAGACCTTTGGCACGAGCAAAGCGAACAAAGTCTTGGGATTGTAAGTCAATCATATAACGACGGATCCAGACAGCTGTCACAGGTGCGCTCAAAAGTCCAAGAATCAGAGATGGCAAAACATAGGAACGCCAGTCGCCTGCTCCCAAAATTGGGAAGGAATCTGGAAGTCCAACAGCTGAACCAGCCAAACGAACAATATAAACAAGAGCGATGGTTGGCAATGACATCATAAAGGTCAAGGCACCTGTTGAAATACTATCAAACCATGTATTTTTCAAACGAGCCATATAAGAACCAAGCGGAACAGCAATCAAATAAGAAAGCGCCACACCAATCAGACCAATAATAGATGAGCTGACAATCATCGATGGGTTTTGATAGTTATTCTTGGTTGCAGTGTAAGCATCTCCCTTGCCATATTTAGCAATATCCTGCGAGTCTGCCTTACTTGGAGTCTTGTAGGTACGAGAGTAAATATCTACAGCAGAAGTTTTCTTACCTGTTGGGAATTGAACTTCTGATGATTTTGTTTGACCTTGTCCTTGGGAAATAACTTGCAATACAGGCGTATTCGCATAAGTAGGATAAGAATTTCCTAGGTTCAAACTAACAAAGTTTTGGTGAACAAATGGGAATTGGCCATTAAAATATAGAAGATATTTATGACGAGTACCAGAACCTACGACTGACCAACCAATGGCCGGGTCATTTTCGATACGGATATAGCGCTTAAGATTTGGATTTTCCTCATCTTGAATCGCATTTGGATGATCAATCTGAATCAGATTAGCATAGAACTCAAGTACACGCTCGTAAACTGGAACTTCACGAACAGCATAGAATTCTTTGCTTTCTTTGAATTGATACAATTTCCAACCTTTGCCAAGTTTTTCAACATAGGCTTCGTAGATCTTTTTATTCTCATCGGTTGCCTCAGTAGTTACAGATTTATTTTCCTTCTTGGCTTTTTCCTGTAACTCTTTTGTATCATAATAGTCAATATAACCCATCCGTTCATAGACTGTATTTTCATAGTTTGTCTTTTTATCTTCGGTTGTGGCTATCTTATTGTAGTTCGGGTCTTGTTTGAAAATCAATCTTCTCGGAACCATTGTATAAATAATGGTATAGGTCAAGGTCGTTACCAAGAAAATCGACACAATTGAGCGTAAAATACGCATAAAAATGTATTTCTTCATTTATCGTTTCCTTTAAATTTCAAAAGAACTTTCTCTCGTTATTAGAGAAAGTTCTAGTGAACGATTTATTCTACATGACTTTCGAGATCTTTTTGTGCTTTCGCATTTGACTCTTCTTTTTCTTTCAGCCATTTCTTACGAGCTGCTTCGTAGTCTTTCTTCGTTACTACTTCATCTTTCACTTTAATACGTTTGAAGTAAGTAGAAGATGTCTTATTACCTGTTTGGGCATAAGCGCCTGAGAACGGCTCGATACGTGAGATAAATGGTGCTGCTCCTTGGTTTGCCATCAATGGAACAATAATAGAGTTATCTGTCAACCAAGCTTGAGCCGCTGCATATTTTTCGTAACGAGTAGCAACATCTGAAGTTTCTTTACCAGCTTCATCTACCAAGCGGTCATATTCATCTAAACCAACTTGCTTAGCTGCAGCATTATCTGCTCCTTCAAAGCCAAGGTAGGTTTTTGTTGTTTCAGCTGCTGAAGTCTTCAGAATGTCTGTGTATGTTGATGGATCTTGATAGTCAGGACCCCAGCTAACGAGGACTGAAATATCCCAATCTTCAGCGGCAGCATTTGGTGCGTAGTAAGTAATATTGAAGAGGTCATCTTCTGACATTTGTTGGATATCTACCACTACATTTTCAGCTCCCAAAGCCTTTTCAACAGATTGCTTAAGGGATTGAGCACGGTTGATCAATGGTTTCGATGTTTGAGAAACTGGAAGATCTAGATGGATTGGGAATTCAACTCCCTCTGCTTGCAAGGCAGCTTTTGCTTTTGCAAACTCTGCTTTTGCCTTCTCAGCATTATAGAGTCCGTCTTGACCATCCTCAAGTTTAACACCTTTCCATTCGTCACCCAATGCAGCCACTTTTTCTTCGACTAGATCACCAAAAGATTTATCGCCAGCTTGAACAAAAGTTGGTGGTACAAAAGTATTGCGAACAGCGTAAGGTGCACCTTCTTCACCATTGATCTGTGCTGAATAAGACTTACGGTCGATAGCAAAGTTCAAGGCTTGACGGAAGTCTTTGTTAAGAATCGCTTTCTTAGTAGCAGACTTCTGAGCATCTGTTGTTTTACTTGTGTGATTGTAACCTTGGCGGTCAAGGTTGATACTCATCACATTTACAGTAGCAGCTGGTGCAGTAAAGTAGATGTTGTCCTTAAAGTCTTTTTCTACTCCAGCATAGTTTGAGCTTGTAGGGTAGAGACGAGCTACTGTGTAAGCACCGTCTTTAAAGTTACGAGCAAGGGCATCTTGGTCTTGTCCATCAAAGTAAGACAACTTAATTGTGTCAATATGGACATTTTCTTTATCCCAGTAGTTTTCATTCTTTTGATACTCAACAGCAGACTTAGCAGTGATAGACTTCATCAAGAATGGTCCATTGTAAAGGATAGAAGATGGGTCAGTAGATTGACCGAATTTGTCCCCCTGTTTCTTAAGGAAATCTGCGTTAACTGGCCAAAGAACTTGTGAAGTTGTTTTTGAATTCCACTGTGGTTCAGGTTGGTTCAGAGTATATTGGAGAGTGTGGTCGTCAACTGCCTTAACTCCGACAGTAGAGAAGTCAGTTGTCTTACCAGTCACATAGTCATCCAAGCCTTTGACAGATTGTTGAACAAGGTATAGGGCTTCAGATTTCTTGTCGGCAGCATGCTTGAGACCAGTCACAAAGTCCTGAGCTGTCACATCTCCGTATTCTTCACCTTCTGAAGTATACCATTTAGCGTCTTTACGGATTTTATAGGTATAAGTCAAACCATCTTTAGAAACAGTCCAAGACTCTGCAATAGACGGTACAAAATTACCATATTGGTCATTTTCCAACAAACCGTCCACACCGTTTGTCACAAGGTCAACTGTTGAAGCTTTACCAGATGTCACATAGTCCAATGTTTCTGGATCAGCAACATAGACATAGTTATAAGCTTTAGATGCGCTGTTTCCTTTTGATGAACCAGAACAAGCAGCTAAAACACCTACTGAAAGAAGGCTAACCCCAGCTAAAGCTAATACTTTGCTTTTTTTCATACGAATTCTCCAATTTTGTTTTTTAGGTTTACTTAGGATTATAGCACAAGAAAGTAAAAAAGTAAACTAAATTTTCTGAATATTATGGTAGCCATGCAATAACTCTACTCTATTACTCGTGTTCATTTTCCACTGCTATTCTAAGAAAAACTTAGCAAGTCTATAGACTTATTTAATAGAAGGGTAGTATAGTCCGGATCATCCTTGAGTTCTTTAATGGAATTTTGAACCAACTCCAAATCATCTGTAATCATCCCATCCACTCCTAAGCGAAAAGATTTGACGATACTATCCTCATCATTAATGGTCCAGTCATAGAGACGTTTATCGGATTGCCAAAGTTTATTGACAAAATGTTCATCCAAGGTTGAATATTCCATGGTGTAGCCAGAAGCCTTAGTTCGTGGAAAGATTGTATTATAAGGCAGGATAAAGAAGCTGGGGATAGAAGAGTCATATTTGACTACCTGATCGATGACTTGGTAGTCCAAAGACTGAATCTGGTGTTGATAAACCTTGATTTTGGCACCATACTTGCTCAAGAATCGCTCCATCATGTCCTTGGAATCTTTCTTGCTGGTCTTGATTTCTATCAAGAGGCGCTGGCCGAGTTGATTGGCTCGAGTAAAGTAATCGTCAAAACTAGAAATCTTAGCCCGATAGCCATTTTCTGAAATCTCTAGCGAAGTCAACTCAGCCAAGGTTAAGTCTTGAGGTTGGGTATCAAGGTCTGCCAACTGCTTCAGATTTGCATCATGCATCATGACAAATTGCCCATCCTTGGTTTCCTGCACATCCATTTCTACCAAGTCAGGTTTGAGCAAGGCTGTTTTTTCCAGCGCTTCTACGGTATTTTGGATTCCATTTTCCCTAGAAACCCCTCTATGGGAAATCGTAATCGGAACGTTCTCCAAAGGGAAATTTAGATAGACATAACCTTCTAATGAAAAGCTTAAGCCGGCAATAGTCAGAACAAACCAACGCATTAGAGATAGGCCTCTTTTCGTTGGATAGTCATTTAAGGTACGATCTGTCAGGAAGGAGACAAATTTGAGGAGGAAATAGGACAACATAGCATAGTAGGCAAACTTAATCAGGACAAAAGCTACAATACCGCTAAAGAGGACAACCTCATTTGGTTGAGTGTTCGCGTATCGCTGCCCTAGTATAGCTGGAGCTGAGAGAAAAGTATAAATCAGAAAGCTTTTGATAATAATCCAAAAAAGATGCCTAGTGTAAAAGAAAAGGCGGTTCTTGGTCTTGGCCAGACTATAGCGAATTGCCTGAGGAACTGTTGCGTGCTCAAAAAAGAGCTGTGGTAGGGCAAACATTAGTCGCACTGCCACTAGAAGCATGCCGACCACAAGAAGTCCCATTAAAACGGCGAACAAAATATTATTTGCCAAATAGGTGACAATAAAATCCGGAACCAAAATTTTATTGAGATAGTAAATTTTCAAAATTTGGCGCAAGAAGGGAAAAAGAAAGCCCATATAAAGTACGATAAAGAGCATTTTCCCTGGGCCAGCCTTCTTGACAATGGCAAAACTATCCCTAAATGTTTTTCCAAGAAAAGCGAATACTGGTCGATTTTCTCTATCCAAAAGGTTGCGAATCCCCATGAAAATCATGCCGCTCTGGAAATAGGCGACAAAAAGATTGACCACAACGAGGACTAGAAAACCCAGACCGACCAGCCAATTAGAGCTGAGGACTGCCCAGACATTATTGTAGGACAAAAAAAGATAGCCTGTCTGTTTGAGTAGGTATTCTGCTGCGTAGGAATTAAAGGGAATCCAAGCATACTCCATCATCATAAAGACCATGAAAAAGAGAACTAGGATCTTGTCTAAATTATGATAAAAGCGCTTAAAGCTAAGTTTTTCTGGTTTCATCTTATTCTTCTTTCAGAAATTTGGGCGAAACAGGGGCAGTCAAGTTACAGTGGCTACAGTGAGTCCGCTCCTATTATTGCCATCTTGGCTCCACCCCTTCTTTGACAAATAGAGAGTGGGACAGAAATCGGTCATTCGTTAGAATTCGATTTCGTCGTCCCACCTCCGCACAGTTGAGTAGGGCTGTAAAAGCTGATGAAATCAGCCTAGTAGATCCCACTCAACCACTGCGTCTTGCTCGACAATCCAAAGACAATTGAGAGGCTAGGAATTTTGTCCCAGCCTCTTCTTTCTTATTTACCAAATAAACGGGCGAAAAAGCCTTTGTTTTCCTGCTTTTGTACCTTCTCCTTGGCTTCATCCAGCTCCAAAAGAAGGGTTTCCCGCTCGCTCATAGCCTTGGCTGTCAACTGCTGCTGCTGGTCCAGCTGCTTATCTTTTTCGGCAATCTGCACATCTTTGATACGGAGTTGCTCGTCTTTTTTAGCTAGCTGGTTATCTTTAGCTTTTAGTTGCTCATAAAGGCGCAAAATCTCAGCATTTTTTTCATCCACTAAGATTTCCATCAACTCGCGCTGTTTGACTTCTTCGCTGACTGGCTCATCTTCAAAAATGGTCTTTTTATAAATTTCTTCTAGCTTAATCAGGCCACTGCGGGTCACGACTGTGACCCCTTTTTCATTTTTTTCTGTATCTTCTGGCGGCAGAGCCTTGACACGGTTATTGATTGCCTGACGGCTGACTCCTAAAATCTCGGCCAGCTCGCTGACTGTCTTTTCAATTGCCATAATTTCCTCTGAAACTTTTTCTAGATATAGTTACCTAAATCTTATCATATCAAGGCTTAACTGTCAAATAAAGCAAAAAAGTGAAGCAATACATTGCTCCACTTTCCTAGCTTTCTATAGTTCAACTTGAAAAATTTCCAAACTCTGCATTTCTTCTTCTGTCAAGCGTCGCCATTGCCCCAGCTCCAGACTTGGATCAAGCTGCAATGGTCCCATAGACAAGCGCTGAAGGTCGGTGACTTCCTTCCCACACGCTAGAACCATCCGCTTCACCTGATGAAACTTGCCTTCTGAGAGCGTGATATGAACCAAACTGGTCTGTGCTCCTTCATCTCTTTCGATAATTTCGAGCTGGGCAGGCTGACAAGTGAAATCTTTGAGTTCGATTCCTTGAGCAAAACGCTCAACATCTGCCTGATCCATCAGACCAGCAACCTGGGCCTGATAAACCTTAGCCACATGGCGCTTGAGAGATAGCATAGCGTGCGATAGCTGACCATTATTGGTTAAAAGCAGAAGACCATGCGTATCCACATCTAACCGCCCCACAGGAAAGACTTCTTTTTGACGGGCAGTATGGTCCAACAAATCTAAAACCGTTTTATGGCAGTCATCTTCAGTGGCAGAAATGACACCCTTTGGTTTGTTTAAGAGATAGTAGACAAATTTTTCATAAACCAAGGTCTGACCATCCACCACAATCTGATCCAACCGTTCATCAATCTGTGCCTTGGCTGACGTGACTGCTGTCCCGTTAACCCAGACGTGACCTTTTTTCAATAGTTGCTTGACTTGACTGCGCGAGCCAAGCCCACTTTCTACTAGAAATTTATCCAGACGCATACTCTTCTCCTAAGCAAACTTTTTCTTGAGAATGCCGAATGCCAGCACTGCTATTAAAACCATCAGGCTTCCCAAAACGCCAAAGATAAAGGAAGCTTGGCTTGAAAATTGACTAATCAATGACAAAAAGAAAGTTGTAGCGGTAGCTCCAGCACTACAACCTAAAATCACAATCGAAGTTGCTTGATTCAGGGATTTGCTAGGAATTCTCTCAGAAAGAATATGGAAAATCGATGTCAGACTGACACTATAAACAAAGCCATAAGCGATAGTAACGACACTCAAGAGCAAGAGATTGGGTGCCAAACCAATCATGATCGTAGTAAGACCAAAGACCACTCCTGCAACCGTCAATAAATTTTCCTTGAAATAATGAAGAAGAGGTGCAAAGGACAAGCCTGCAGCAATACCAATCAACTGCATGGTTGAAAGAATCAAACCTGCCGTCTGAACACTACCCATACCAGACTTTTCAACCAGTCCGGGCACGCGCACGTTGATGACAACATTCGTCAAGACAATCACCGCTGCTACCAGGGCTAGGCCGATTGTCAGAAACCACTGTGCAGCTGTCAAGCCCTTGCCTTCCTGATGAGCCTCATGATGCTTCTCCTCCTTGCCATAGGGAACAAAGAGCAGGTAGAGGGCTAGAACGATCAAACCCGAAGCATAGACCAAGAAAGAAATTTCCCAGCCAAAGCGAAGCAACTGGCTCACTCCAAGTGTCAGGAGGGCTGTCCCAACAACTTCAGCCGATCCACGCAGACCTAAGGTCTGAATGCGTTCCTTGCCCTCATAACGTTCGCTGATAATCGAGATAGCTTTGGCATTGAGCAAACCAACTCCCATACCAAAGATAAGCCTAGAGGCAAAAATCACCCAGTAGGCCTTATTCACGAGAGGAACAAAGCCGCAAAGAGCGAAGATCAAGAGCCCCGTCACAATCATCTTTCGTTCCGATAAATATTTCTCCACCAAGCCATTTAAGATTAGCATGAGCATAATCCCAGCCGATGGGAGAGAAACCAACAATTCAATCCAACTTTCTGGCAAGTCTTTATAATAAGCAAACATAGCCGATTGGGCACTGGAAATCGAAAAGGAGGTCGTCAACACCAAAGAAAGTGAGAGAATACTCACTTTTTCCATAAACTTTTTCATTCTATTTTCCTTTAAAAATCACACTCATTCTATCATACAGCTTTTTAGAAAAAGACGCAATCATCTTTTCTTAAAAATTCGGCCATTAAAAAGATTATTCTTTCGAAAAATTTCTCCTCTGACAAAAGGACAAGCCCTTTCTTTATTTCTGGCGGGATTTGTGTTATGATGAAGGGAGGAAAAAGGAGAGAATCATGTCTGTTATTGAAAAAAAATCGGTTATGGATAAATTAACCAAGGCAGCTCATTTGATTGATATGAGCGATATTATCCGCGAGGGAAATCCTACCTTGCGTGCGGTGGCTGAGGAAGTCAGCTTTCCCCTATCTGATCAGGAAATCATTTTAGGTGAGAAAATGATGCAGTTTTTGAAACATTCTCAAGATCCTGTCATGGCGGAAAAAATGGGTCTCCGTGGCGGAGTCGGTCTAGCAGCGCCTCAGCTGGACATTTCTAAGCGAATCATCGCTGTGCTGGTGCCAAATCTGGAGGACGAAGAAGGAAATCCTCCTAAAGAAGCCTACTCACTGGCTCAGGTCATGTACAATCCTAAAGTTGTGGCCCACTCTGTGCAAGATGCAGCTCTGGCTGACGGCGAGGGTTGCCTTTCCGTCGACCGAGAAGTGCCAGGCTATGTCGTGCGCCATGCACGGGTGACCGTGGATTACTTTGACAAGGATGGTCAAAAACACCGCATCAAACTCAAAGGCTACAATTCTATCGTGGTTCAACACGAGATTGACCATATCAACGGCATTATGTTTTACGATCGTATCAATGAAAAAGACCCATTTGCAGTGAAAGACGGCATGCTGGTACTGGAATAAACGGCCATATATTGCAATCAAAAATACCTAGACGTTTTCACGTCTAGGTATTTCTTTTACACTATTCTAGGTGCCTCGTTCCCAGAAAAGAGCCAAAAGGATCACAGCGCCCAAGACTGAGGGAAGAATAGCTGTGTCCGCTAGCATCGGTCCCCAGTGGCCAAAAAGCAATTGCCCAAGCCATGAACCAAACCAGCCCAAGAGGATTTTTCCGATACAGCCCATACGTTCCCCGCGGCTGGTAATAGCCCCAGCCATGAGACCAATAATAAAACCGACAAACATACTACCAATCATATAGGATCCTTCTTTCTATGTTTCTAAGAATACTTTTCGAGAAGCAGGTGGGAGCTGTCAGATTAAAAGTACCCGTCAAAACGACTTCAAATCTTAAATTGCCCAGTCTCCATTGCGGAAGATTGGCACACGGCTGCCATCTTCTCGGATACCGTCGATATCCATTTGATTAGAACCAATCATAAAGTCTACGTGAACATCTGAACGGTTGAGGCCCGCAACTTCAAGCTCTTCTTCGCTCATCTCTGCCCCACCAACGACGCTAGTCGCATAGGCTGCACCGATAGCCAAGTGGTTTGATGCATTTTCGTCGAAAAGGGTGTTGAAGAAGGTAATGCCTGACTGAGAAATTGGGCTTGGATCTGGTACCAAGGCACATTCACCCAAGGCACGCGCTCCAGCATTTTCAAAGACAAGGTCTTTCATGACCTGATCACCCTTTTCAGCAGTAATGTCAACGATTTGGCCATCTTTGAAGGTTACTTTAATCCCTTCGATGATATTTCCATTGTAGCTAAGAGGTTTTGTAGAAGTAACATAACCATCCGCGCGACGGAAATCAGGGGCAGTGAAGACTTCTTCTGTTGGCATATTTGGTAAGAATCCTTCTCCCTGTGCATTGATAGCACCAGCTGATTCCCAAACGTGATTCTTAGGCAAACCAAGTGTCAAATCTGTCCCTGGCGCTGTGTAATGAAGGGCTGAAAATTGCTCCTTATTAAGCATATCTGCCTTGCTCTTGAGGATGGCTGCATGTTCTTCCCAGGCCTTAACAGGATCTTCTTCGTAGACACGGCAAGTTTTGAAGATTTGGTCCCAAAGGAGGTCCACTGCTTCTTCATCGCTGGCTGCATTTGGAAAGACCTTTTTAGCCCACTCTGTACCAGCGGCTGCAGCGACTGTCCAGCTGACCTTGTTTGATTGAGTTGCAATCCGCATCGGCTTCATGGCCAATCCCATAGCTTTAGCAGAAGCTGATAATTTCTCAGCGTCCACGCCATTCAAAGCTCCCGGATCAGATGAACGGACACCCAAGCGGCTAGCCTTCTTTTCGAGGAGATAGTTCATCTCGGCAATCTTGTATTCTGGCACATTGTCCAAACGCTCCATCGGCGCGTGGAGGAATTTCTCCCGGTTAGTGACATCATCCGCCCACTGGACGATGACCTCGTGAGCCCCCAGAGCATAAGCTTCCTTGACAATCAAGTGAGCCAGCTCACGCTGCTCCACATCAATATTAAGCGCTACTGTGTGACCCGGCTGCACATTGATACCATTGGCAACCAATAGTTTTGCGTATTTTTCTAAGTTTTCTTTAAAGTTTGGTAGAACCATTTTCTTTCTCCTTTTTTCTTTTTATTTCTCTTTAAACAGGGACAGCAGGCTAACCGCTGCCACCGTACCGCAAATCAAGGCGGTCATTTTCAAAATCATATCTGGATCAAGATCCAGCTGGTAATCAAACACCTTTTGCGCTGGCTTATCCTGTGCGGAAATGGTAAGTTTCATAAAAACCTCTTTCTATATTTTAGAAAAACTCATCAAACAAACTCAATTGGTTATCCTCTGGCATATTGCCGAGAATGCCCATATCATCCATTTTTTCAACTAGGGTGCTAGAGAGGCCGCCACGTTTGCGGAGCTCTGTCTTAGAAAGGAATTCACCTTCTTCCCGCGCTCTAACTAATTGGCGGGCAACGTTATCACCCAGACCGTCCATGGTAGAGAAAGGCGGGATAAGGGTATCTCCTTCGATGAGAAACTCGGTCGCGTGGCTCTTGTAGAGATCTAGCTTGCCGAATTTGAAGCCCCGCTCCAGCATTTCATTGACGATTTCCAGAGTCGTATAAAGGTCAATTTCTACATTGGAGGCTTCGTTGTTCTTACGCTTCTCAGCGATTTCGTTCATCCGGCGTTTGACGACATCAAGTCCGCCACTCATGGTCTTGATATCAAAGGCCTTAGCCCGGATGGAGAAATAAGCACAGTAGTAATAAATCGGATGATGCACCTTGAAGTAGGCCACCCGCAGGGCCATCATAACATAGGCTGCCGCATGGGCCTTGGGGAACATGTACTTGATCTTTCCACAGGATTCGATGTACCATTCTGGCACATTGTTTTCCTTCATGGCTGCGATGTAGCCATTGCGCTCTTCTTCAGAAATTTTCAGCCAAAGGCCCTTCCGCACGCGCTCCATGATCGTAAAGGCCATCTTAGGATCCAAGCCCTTGTGCATGAGGTAAACCATGATGTCATCCCGACAACCGATAACGGTGGACAGGTCAGCAATTCCTTGCTTGATCAAGTCCTGAGCATTGCCCAGCCATACGTCCGTACCATGAGAGAGACCAGATAGCTGTAAGAGCTCGGCAAAGGTCGTCGGATGGGTCTCATCAACCATGCCCCGTACAAAGTTGGTTCCAAACTCTGGAATTCCCAGCATACCAGTCGGCGTACCGATTTGCTCCTGAGTCACTCCCAGAATATCTGTCCCAGAAAAGAGGGCCATAACGCCAGCGTCATCCATAGGAATGTCATTAGGATCAATGCCAGACAAGTCCTGAAGCTTCCGAATCATGGTCGGATCATCGTGTCCCAGAACGTCTAGCTTGAGGACATTTTCATCGATATCATGGAAGTTAAAGTGGGTGGTTTGCCACTCGGCCGTCACATCGTCAGCTGGATATTGGACTGGTGTAAAGTCATAGACATCCATATAGTTAGGGATAACAACGATTCCGCCCGGGTGTTGTCCAGTCGTCCGCTTGACTCCGGCAGCTCCCTGCGCCAGACGCTCAACTTCGGCATCCCGATAGAATTTCCCGTAGTCGCGCTCATAGCCCTTGACAAATCCATAGGCCGTCTTAGCCGCAACGGTACCAACAGTTCCAGCCCGAAAGGCATACTCTGCACCAAAGATATCTCGCACGTCCAAATGGGCGCTTGGCTGATCCTCTCCAGAGAAGTTCAAGTCAATATCGGGTACCTTATCCCCGTCAAATCCAAGGAAGGTCTCAAATGGAATATCCTGACCGTTCTTGCTCAGCTTGTGGCCGCACTCTGGGCAGTCCTTATCCGGCATATCGAAGCCAGAACCATAGGAGCCATCCGTGATGAACTCACTGTATTGACATTTGCCACAGACATAGTGAGGTGACAGGGGATTAACCTCGGTAATCCCAATCATGGTCGCAACAAAGCTGGATCCGACAGACCCCCGCGATCCTACCAGATAGCCCCGCTCATTGGAGCGTTGCACTAGCATCTGCGAAGCCAGATAAATCACGGCAAAGCCATTCCCCAAGATGGAGGTCAGCTCTTTTTCAATTCGCAAGTCCACGATATCTGGCAGCGGATTGCCATAAATCTCAAAGGCTTTTTGATAGGTCAGCTCAGCAACTGTCTCCTCAGCCTTGTCAATGAAAGGCGTATAGAGGTCGCCCTTGACCACCTCGACCGGCTCAAAGGTTTCCGCCAGCTGATTTGGATTGGTGATAACTAGCTTCTTAGCCAAATCCTCGCCTAGAAAGGCAAATTCGTCCAGCATCTCATTGGTAGTCCGGAAGTGAGCCTTAGGAAGCGGAGCCGGCTGGGCATTTTCACCGTGACCAATGGTCCGGTTAATCATGGCTCCCTGACCCAGACTCCGAACGATAATCTCTCGATAGATTTCTTCTTCCGGCTCGATATAGTGGACGTTCCCCGTCGCAAGGACAGGCTGACCCAAGCGTTCTCCGACCTCAATCAGATTGCGAATAATGGTCTGCAGTTCTTCCTGGTCCTTGATCTGCTCTTTGGCAATCAGAGGCTCATAGATAGCCGGCGGCATGACCTCGATAAAGTCATAATACTTGGCTACTTCGACAGCCGCGTCCACCCCCTGAGAGACAACGGCGTCATAGACTTCGCCTTCTGAGCATGCCGAGCCCAGAATCAGGCCTTCACGATGGGCATCAAGGACGGTCCGTGGAATCCGTGGAACTCCTTCAAAATACTTGGTATTGGACAGGCTGACTAACTTGAAAATATTTTTTAGTCCCGTCTGATTTTTCACATAAATGGTCGCATGCTTGACCCGAGCCTTCTTGTAGGAATTCTCATCGACCAGATCCGTATTCAAATCCTTGAGATTGGTCACACCATGCTTTTCAGCTACATCCTTGATAAAGATAAAGAGGAGGCGGCCTGTCGCTTCCGCGTCATAGTTGGCCATGTGGTGGTGCTCCAGAGCAATCTGGAAACGCTTGGTCAAAGGCCCCAGACCATGACGCTTGTATTCTGGATAGAGATTGCGGGCAAATTCCAGCGTGTCAATGACTGGCTGGGTAATTTTCGGCAGGCCATGCCGCTCATAATTGACATTCATAAAGCCCACGTCAAAGGTAGCATTATGGGCAACGAGGACACTGTCCTGGCAAAATTCCTGAAACTCTTTCAGCACTTGCTCAAGTGGCTTTGCATTGCGGACATGCTCATCAGTAATCCCAGTCAGATCCGTCGTAAAGGCCGACAGAGGATGGCCAGGATTGATAAACTCATCAAACTCAGCGATGATATTGCCCTTGTGCATCTTGCTGGCTGCGACCTGAATCAGGTCATTATAAACTGCTGAAAGCCCTGTCGTTTCCACGTCAAAGACAACATAGGTCGCATCGCTCAGCTCCATGTCCACTTCATTGTAGACGATGGGCACTCGGTCTTCGACAATATTGGCCTCCATACCGTAAATCAGCTGAATACCAGCTTTCTTGGCAGCCTTGTAGCCATGGGGAAAGCTCTGCACATTGCCATGGTCAGTAATGGCGACAGCCTTGTGGCCCCACTTGGCTGCTGTTGCCACGATTTCCTCGACCTCAGGTAAGGCATCCATAGTAGACATATTGGTATGGGCGTGAAACTCGACCCGCTTCTGCCCCTCAGGCATCAAGTCCTTGCGCTCATAATGGGTAACGGCCTGCACATCCTGCACATTCATGGTCAGGTCGCGGGTGAAGTTGTTCATCTCCACATTTCCGCGTACCCGCAGCCAGGCACCTTTCTTAATCATGTCAAACTTCTTGGCTTCTTCTTCGTTTTTCATCCATTTCTGCAAGGAGAAGCTGGAAGTATAGTCTGTCATCTTGAAATTGAGCAAGACCCGGCCGGTCCGAGTGACCTTCTGCTCCAAGTCAAAGACCATTCCCTCGAAAACCAGATGATTTTCCTCAGTCTGAACTTCGTTCATCGGGGTAATCTCTGCCTTGTCCAGATTTGGTTTAGCCGCAGCCTTGCGAGCTTGGAAATCATAAGTCGGTTTTTCTTCTGGCGGTGGCGCCATCTGTTGCAGGGATTCCATGGCTTTGAGCGCCTCTTCATTGGCCGCCTGGACAATCTTGTCATTCTCCGCTTGGAAATTCTCTGCTTGTTGCTGGGTCAGCTCATCGCTGTGCTGAACTTGACAGGTCAGCTGAGGAAAGCCATACTTAACCAGCTGGCGACTGAGGTTGGGCAGGTGATTCTTGCGAAAATGCTCCGTATCAATGGTCGAAGCCCCCTCAATCAGCAGCTTGTCCCCATCCAAATGGACCCGTAAATCCTGATACAGACTCTTAAAGCCATGGCTGGCACAAGGCCCCTCCTCAAAGGCCAGCTGGTAATAAGCCTGCAAGAGCTCATCCGACACTTGGGGAGCCTGACAGTGAATTTCAAAAACGGCTTGATTGCCCGTCTTAGAAAACTCTTGAGCTAAGCGCTTCTGCAACTCCCGAAAAATCTCAATAGGCAATATATCTGAAAAAGAAAAATGAAACTCCCAGACCCGACTGACCTTGTGGACCAGAACCTTCTCAATTTCTGCATTCAAAAAGGCCTCTGAATTTCTCATTTCCAGTGGCATATCCAGCTGATGCATTAAAATTTCAAACTTGTTTGACATGACATTTCCTCGTACAGTAGTGACCCTATTTTACCATAAATCAGCACTTTTTTCGACAGAAAAAGAGCCAGACAAGCTTGTCCGCTCTTTGTTCATATTACAAGAAAGCCTAGAGTTTTACCTTAACACTGCTTCTGCCAGCGCTTTTTGGATGGCAATGACACTTTTATCACTTCGGAAAGTTAGGGTTTCAGCCGGTTCCTCAGCACTCGAAACCCAGATTTTCAGCTCAGCATCTAAGTCAAAATGGCCGTCTGTTTCCACTGAGAAGCGAGAAATGGAGCGATAAGGATAAGACTTATAAGCTGTTTTCTTGCCAGTCACTCCCTGCTTGTCCACCAAAATCAACCGCTTATCTGTAAAGACAATCAAATCACGAATCAGACTGAAAGCCAACTCCACATTTTCTGCTGGCGTCAGAATATTCTCCAATTCTCTTTCTGTTTTTTCAATATCTTTCTGAGAAGCATTGCCCAATAAACCGCTGAATAATCCCATGTTTCGATCCTCCAATCCATTTTCCCTACTATAGCATTTTCAAGGCCAATAAGCAAAAGAAAGAGAGTGGGACAGAAATCGGTAATTCGTTAGAATTCGATTTCGTCGTCCCACCTCCGCACAGTTGAGTAGGGCTGTAAAAGCTGATGAAATCAGCCTAGTAGAGCCCACTCAACCACTGCGTCTTGCTCGACAATCCAAAGACAATTGAGAGGCTAGGACTTTTGTCCTAAACTCTTGTTTTATTTTGTCAAAATAGACAGAGTTTCTAGCAGATTATCAGCGTGGACTTCAATGGTATCGCCCGTAGCCTTAATCTTGACTTCAACG
This sequence comes from Streptococcus cristatus, assembly GCF_003943515.1. Taxonomy (GTDB): domain Bacteria; phylum Bacillota; class Bacilli; order Lactobacillales; family Streptococcaceae; genus Streptococcus; species Streptococcus cristatus_D. The sequence goes on from NZ_RJPT01000009.1 coordinate 40,797, forward strand.
ATGCCATATGCGGCTTTTTTACCAACTGTGACACGGATTGGGAGACCAATCAAATCACTGTCGCTGAACTTAACACCTGCACGCTCATTGCGATCGTCCACCAAGACTTCATAACCAGCGTTTAGCAAGTTAGCCTCGATTTGGTCAGTTAGAGCCAGAGCTTCCTCGTCCTTGACATTGACTGGAATCAGGTGCACGTCAAATGGTGCCAGCTCTTTCGGGAAGTTGATGCCCCAAGCATAGCGAAATTCACCCTTAGGAGTTTTATTGACAAAGAGACGAGCGTGTTGCTCCATAACAGCAGAGAGGAGACGGCTGACACCGATACCATAGCAGCCCATAATCATTGGTACTGCTCGGCCATTTTCGTCCAAGACATTGGCATTCATACTGTCAGAGTAGCGTGTTCCCAGCTTGAAGATGTGCCCAATCTCAATCCCACGAGCAAACTTGAGGATACCTTGACCGTCCGGAGACACTTCACCTTCACGAACTTCGCGGATATCCACATACTCTGGGCTAAAGTCACGGCCTGGATTAACACCAGTCAGGTGATAGCCATCTTCATTGGCTCCTGCTACAGCGTTAGAAAGGTCTTGGACTCTACGGTCCGCGATAATGGTCACATCTTCTGGCAGATTGACTGGGCCTAGTGAGCCAAAGCCTGCGCCCAAGATCTGACGAACATCCTCTTCACTAGCGACTTCAAAGAAATCAGCTCCCAGATGATTTTTCAGCTTAACTTCGTTGAGTTGGTCATTGCCGACAAGGAGCGCTACGACAGGCTTTTCATCAGCCATGTAAACCAAGGTCTTGATTGTTTTTTCTGTATCGACTTGTAGGAAAGCTGCCACCTCATCAATGGTCTTGCAGTCAGGAGTTTCCACACGCACCAACTCTGCTTCAGTCACTACTTTTTTGTTTGGTTTGTAAGCATTGGTCGCCATTTCTAGGTTGGCTGCATAGCTAGACTCACTAGAGTAAGCAATCGTATCTTCACCAGAGACCATCCACTTGAGCAATTCTGCCTTGATTTCTTCTTGCACTTCTGCAGGAATCTCATCAAATGAGGCAACTGACTTGTCCAAAACGACCCAACGGTCAAGGTCTGTACGAGCAGGCGTGATCGCCATAAATTCCTGACTATCCTTACCACCCATAGCGCCGCCGTCACCAATAATGGCTTTGAAATCTAGCTCGCTGCGAGTGAAGATTTTCTCATAAGCAGATTTGTACTCATCATAAGTTACATCCAAACTATCATAGTTGGCATGGAAACTATAACCGTCTTTCATGATAAACTCACGAGTACGAAGAAGGCCGTTACGTGGGCGTTTTTCGTCGCGGTACTTAGGTTGGATTTGATAGAGATTGAGTGGCAATTGCTTGTAAGATTTAACAGAATCACGGACAATAGAAGTAAAGGTCTCTTCATGTGTCGGACCTAGGATAAAGTCTGACTTTTCACGGTTTTTCAATTTATAGAGGTCTTCACCATAGGTCTCGTAACGACCTGACTCGCGCCAGAGGTCCGCACTGAGAAGGGCCGGAGCCAACATCTCCACCGCACCAATCTTATCAAACTCTTCCCGCATGATTTTTTTAGCTTTTTCAATAACACGGTTAGCCAGTGGCAGATAAGAGTAGACTCCCGCAGAAACTTGGCGAACATAGCCAGCCCGCAACATAAGGGCATGGCTGATAACCTGAGCATCGCTTGGCATTTCGCGCAGCGTTGGGATTAGCATTTTACTTTGTTTCATAAAAACAAAACTCCTTCATAGAATATTTTTCAATCTTTTAAAATGTTAGAAGAACAATTTCATAATATCATTCCAAGTCACAGCGATCATGAGGACAACCATGACAGCTACCCCTGCAAGGGTAACATAGCTTTCTGTTTCCCGTTTCAAGGGTTTACGACGGATAGCTTCAAGGATATTGAGAACAATTTTTCCACCGTCCAAGGCCGGAATCGGAATTAGATTAAAGATCCCGATATCAAGAGACAGCATGGCTAAGAGACTCAGAATAGCCGGCAGACCTTGCTGAGCAGCCTGACTGCTGGCATTATAAATAGCAACTGGGCCACCTAATTTATTTAAATTAAAGTTAAAAATCAAATCTTTCAAGGCTGTCAAAATCCGACCTGTAGTCGTCCAAGTAGCAGTAAAGCCTCCGACTACCTTGTCCCAAAAACCAGTCTTGATAGCAGGTGAAACGCCCAATAGATAGCGATCCCCCTCTTTTTTAGGCTCTATGTCCACTTTATGAGTCTGACCGCCACTCTTATAAGTGATGGTCAATTTTGGTGCATCTGCCTTATCTTTCGTCGCTTCTGACACTGCTTTAGTCAGATCACCCCAGTTTGCAATCTCATAATTATTGACTTTCAGAATCTGGTCATTACTTTTTACCCCTGCCTTGGCAACGGCGCCACCTTCCAACACCTGAAAATGATTGCTACTTTCATCTTGGACACCGCCTTGCAGAAAGGCCAAGAGCATGAAAACCAGAATGCTCAAAATGAAATTATTCATGGGGCCAGCAAAATTGGTGATGAGGCGTCCCCAGATAGTCGCATTTTGATACTGGACATCCAGCGGAGCAATCCGAACTTCCGTTCCGTCTTCCTCAACAATGGTCGCATCGTGGTCAACAGAATAAGTCTTGGTCTCATCTAAGACCAGCCCTGTAATCTCCAGCTTTTCTTCAAAATCAAAACTAGTCACATTCATAGGTAGAGCCGTCTGATCAATTTTCTTGCCAGACAGATTGATGCGGACGACTTTTCCATCTTCATTCAAGGTCAGACTAGCTGGCGTACCTGTTTTAATTTCTGTCGAATCCTCGCCCCAGCCAGCCATGCGGACATAACCACCGAGCGGCAAAATCCGAATCGTATAGGCTGTTCCATCCTTGCCAATATGAGCAAAGATTTTCGGGCCCATCCCAATGGCAAACTCACGAACTAAAATGCCTGATTTTTTGGCAAAGTAGAAATGTCCAAACTCATGAACCACCACGATGATCCCAAAAATAATAATAAATGTAATAATCTGCATAAGTCTAATCTTTCTCTTAAGATTGTTCATTAAGCCAAGAAGGCTTTCGGCTGCTTGGCCACCAAACCCCTTAAAACAGGCCAAAGAGGTGCATCAGTGGAAAGACAAAAAGCAAGCTATCAAAGCGATCCAAAACGCCGCCATGCCCAGGAATAAACTTCCCTGAGTCTTTGACACCAAAGTGACGCTTAATAGCGCTCTCTACCAAGTCACCGAATTGGCCAGCAATACTAAAGACAACAGTCAAGAGCAGCATGGTCACAAAGCTATACGGAGTGGCAACTTGCGGACGAACAGACATAAAAATCGCAGAAACCAGCACTGCTGAGATAATGCCTCCTAAACTGCCTTCAATGGTTTTATTTGGCGATACCTTTGGCAATAATTTTCTCCGTCCGTAGCGGGTACCAACCAGATAGGCCCCACTGTCTGTCGCCCAGACGATAAAGAGAGCCAGCAAAACCTTGTCCACATTCACCAAACGGGCATCGATCAAAGCATTAAAACCTAGACCGACATAAAAACTAGAAGCAATCGGATAAGCCGCATCTTCAAAGCTATAAGAGGAACCTAAAACAGTCGCCCCTAGCAAGACGAAAACAACCAAGCCATAAGCCATCACATTGCCGTCCACAGGCAAAAACTTCAAGTAATTCTCAAGTGGCAGGGTTAAGACAAAAGCTGCCAGCATAGCCAAGCCGCCTTCTAAGGTCGCTGTCGGAAGCCCCTTCATCTTAAGCAATTCATGCACTGCTAGCATAGCTAAAAGGCCAACACTGATCTGGAAGGGAAGCCCCCCCATCTTCACTAGAGGAATAAAAATAGCTAGAGCAATTCCTCCAAAAAGAAGACGTCTTTGTAAATCTAAACTCATCTTTTTCTCCCTCCTTTATACACCGCCGAAGCGTCGATTACGGCGATTATACTCTACAACCGCATCCTTCAAAGCCTTCTCATCGAAATCCGGCCAAAGAATATCTGTAAAATACAACTCGCTATATGCTGTCTGCCAGGGCAAGAAATTGCTAAGGCGCAGCTCGCCACTCGTACGAATGACCAAGTCAGGATCCCGTAAACTTGCAGGCAAACTGCTGGTATAAAGATAATCTCCAAGCATTTCCTCTGTAATATCCGCTGGCTGAACTTTCGCATCTAAAACATCTTGGGCAAGCTTCTGAACCGCTTGATTGATTTCAGCTCGTCCGCCGTAGTTCAGGGCGAAGTTCAAAATTAGCCCTGTATTCAAGCGAGTTAGATCTTCAGCCTTCTCCAAGGCCTCAAAGGTTGCTTTAGGAAGTCGCTTCGTGTCACCGATCATTTGAATTTTCACATTGTTTCTGTGCAATTCTGGTACATAGCGGTCATAAAATTCAACCGGCAAATTCATAATGAAGGACACTTCCTTCTCTGGTCGCGTCCAGTTTTCCGTTGAAAAGGCATAGACTGTCAAGACCTGCACGCCCATCTCCTTGGCTGCAATCGTCACTTCTTGCAAGGCTTCCATACCTGCCTTATGGCCAAAGACGCGCGGCTGCATACGTTTTTTAGCCCAACGACCATTGCCATCCATGATAATGCCTATATGCTTGGGAACAAGCAAGGCCTCGTCGAGCTTTTCTTTTTTCTTAAAACTAAACATATTTTTTATCCTATTTAAAGTTTTATCATTTCATTATATCATAAATCCTTTAAATGTGGGCAGGAGAGCTGATTTTTCGTCTATCAGAGCTGATGATAAATAGTTGGTAGTGTATGCAGATAGGTTTCACTAGTGTTGTGCAACTATAATATTGTAAAAGATGAGCTTACAAAATGTCCTTAAAATAAAAAACAGCCTCTCGGCTGTCCTGTATCCTATTCTTCAATTGCAGTATCTTCATCAGACACAGCGATATCGCCTTCCACTCCCGCAGCAGCTGGGGTACCTTCTGTCAATGGCAAAACAGTCTTAATGGCTGCTAATTCAAATGTCAAGAAAACACCGTCTACGTCCAAGACAACCGTCTTACGCTCTGAATCAACTTCGTCAACAGTTCCGTAAAGACCACCAATAGTAATGACTTCATAGCCTTTTTGCAGTTTATTAAGGCTCTCCATCCGTTTTTCAGCTTGCTTTTTCTGTGTCCGTACTTGGAAATACATCATTCCTACTAGTACAACAAAAAAGATAATCATCATTGTTGGATTCATTTCTCTTCTCCTTTGGAATTCATCTACTAATTACTATAGCAGATTTTGCACCGTTTGACAAGGCAGGAAAATGATTTCCAAAAGAGAGTGGGACAGAAATCGGTAATTCGTTAGAATTCGATTTCGTCGTCCCACCTCCGCACAGTTGAGTAGGGCTGTGAAAGCTGATGAAATCAGCGTAGTAGAGCCCACTCAACCACTGCGTCTTACTCGACAATCCAAAGACAATTGAGAGGCTAGGACTTTTGTCCCAGCCTCTATGTCATTTTATTTAAGATTTTTAACAACTTCTGCTACGTGATCAACTGTAAAGCCGTATTCTTCCAGCACCTTGCCTGCTGGAGCAGATGCACCGAACTGGTCGATTCCGATAACTGCACCGTCCAGACCAACATACTTGTACCAAGGCTGGCTAGCTGCCATCTCGATGGCTACGCGGCGACGAACTGCATTTGGCAGAATTTCTTCTTTGTAGGCTGCATCTTGAGCATCAAAAAGCTCTGTTGATGGCACGCTGACCACGCGGATTTTAGCGCCTTCTGCTGCAAGTGCTTTAGCAGCTGCAACTGCCAAATTAACCTCAGAACCAGAAGCCAGCAAGATGGTATCGAAATCTGCTCCTGTTTCGTAGACCACATAAGCACCTTTAGCTACCTTGTCAAAGTTTGTGCCTTCTTCAACTGTCAGATTCTGACGGGTCAAGACCAGAGCAGTCGGAGTAGATTGGCTCTTAAGGGCCAGATACCAAGCTGCCTGAGTTTCACGCGCATCTGCTGGGCGGAAAACAGTCAGGTTTGGAATAGCACGCAGACCAGCCAAATGCTCAATCGGCTCATGAGTTGGGCCGTCTTCACCTACTGCAATTGAGTCATGTGTGAAGACATAAGTCACTGGCAAGCCTTGCAAAGCAGACAAACGAACAGCTGCCTTAACATAGTCTGAGAATACGAAGAATGTACCACCATAAACGCGAAGTCCACCATGGAGCGCCATACCGTTGAGAATTGTTCCCATGGCAAACTCGCGCACACCAAATTGGATGTTGCGGTTGAGACGGTGGGCATCATCCTGCAGACCGCCTTCCTTGATGTAGGTCATATTGGAATGAGCCAAGTCAGCAGAACCGCCGAGGAAAGTCGGAAGCACCTTAGCTGCTGCATTGAGGGCATCCTGACTAGAATTACGGGTCGCTTGAGAGAAGCCATTTTCAAGTGCTGGGAAATCTTCTGGTTTGATTTCTACTGGATCCTGACCAGCAATGATAGCTGTTACTTCTTCTGCCAATTCTGGATGAGCTTGCTTGTAGTCCTCTACTAGCTGTTTCCAAGCATCGTATGCTGCGGCACCACGCTCTGCTACATTTGTACGGTAGTCAGCATAGACTTCCTCAGGAATCTCAAATGGCGCATAGTCCCAGCCCAAGGCTTTACGAGTAGCTTCCGCTTCTTCTGCTCCCAGAGGCGCACCGTGCACTGCATTCGTTCCTTGCTTGTTTGGAGAACCGTAACCGATAACTGTCTTAACTTCAATCAAAGATGGCTTGCCAGAAGCCTTCGCTTCATTGATAGCCGCATCAATCGCTGCAAGGTCTGTTCCATCTTCCACCAAAGCAGTGTGCCATCCGTAAGCTTCATAGCGGGCACGAACATCTTCTGTAAAGGAATCCTTAGTTTCCCCATCCAAGTTGATATCATTTGAATCGTAGAGGACAACCAGCTTGTCCAGCTTTTGCAGACCAGCGTAAGAAGCCGCCTCAGCTGAAACTCCCTCCATCAAATCGCCATCACCACAGATTACGTAAGTGTAATGGTCGAAAATCGGATAGCCTTCACGGTTGTACTTAGCAGCCAAGAAACGCTCTGCTTGAGCAAATCCAGTCGCTGTAGAAATCCCTTGTCCCAATGGTCCAGTCGTCGCATCAACTCCAGCCGTATGACCAAACTCTGGGTGACCTGGTGTCTTAGAGCCCCATTGGCGGAAGTTTTTGATTTCCTCCATGCTGACATCTTTAAAGCCAGACAGATGGAGCAAGGCATAAAGCAGCATAGAGCCGTGTCCTGCAGATAGAACGAAGCGATCGCGGTTAATCCAATTTGGCTCTTCTGGATTGATACGAAGCTGTTTGGTAAATAGGTCGTAAGCCATCGGCGCAGCGCCCATCACGACACCAGGGTGACCTGACTTAGACTTTTCAATCGCGTCAATTCCTAAAAAGCGAATGGCATTAACAGATAATTGTGACATTGAGTTCTCCTTATAAAAAATTTAGCGGGCTGCTACAAGCAGCAGACATTCCTACGCTCATTTTTCCTATTTCCATTATATGAAATTTTTGCCTTTCCTGCAATAATGGAAAGGTCATTCTTTCCTTCAGTAAAAGAATCCCACAAGCAAGCACTCATAGAATTCCAGTTATATATATTTCCCAGTAAAATCGGCTACTTATTGAATAGTAATACCGTATTTTTCATGATTTTCTTCATACCAATTAATCAGAGCAATAGCCGTTTGATAAGTAATATTCTTAATCTTGCTGCTACCTTTGACCAATGTCAAGATGCTCATTTTGCTGATGTTGGCATCTGTCGCCACACGATAGCTGGTCAAAACTCCATCGATTAGTAATTGAATAACAGCTTCTACCTTTTTATAATCAGACATTGTAGTAATATCCAATTTCTCCATTTTGCATTCCTTCCATAACATTTATCTTTTCCTAACCATTATACACTTTTCTATGGTATTTACATATATAAATGCTTGGAGCGTTAGAAAAGAGGAGATTGGCTGATTATTTCTGTCTAGTTTAGCTAGATTTTGAAAAGGTTGACAAGCGACAAAAGTGAGTATTAGTCCATATAGGATAGCAGGTAGCCGTAGCCTTCCTCTTCCATTTGCTCTTTCGGGATAAATCGCAGAGCTGCTGAATTGATGCAGTAGCGCAAGCCACCTAATTCTTGAGGACCGTCGGTAAAGACGTGACCCAAATGGGCATTTCCTGAACGACTCCGCACTTCGATTCGCTCCATGCCATGACTCAAATCTTGATAATACGTGATAACCTCGCGAGCGATAGGACGGGCAAAACTAGGCCAGCCACAACCCGATTCAAACTTGTCGGCCGCAAAAAAGAGGGGCTCGCCTGTCGTCACATCAACATAAATCCCTGCCTCAAAAGTCGCGTTGTAAGCATTATGGAAGGGGCGCTCCGTTGCACTCTGCTGAGTCACCTGATACTGCTCCTCACTTAACACTGCTTTAAGTTGCTGCTGGCTAGGCTTAGGATAATGGCCCGCATCTACCAAGGGCTGCTCAGCATCCTTGACATTGATATGGCAATAACCCGTCGGATTTTTCTTGAGATAATCCTGATGATAATCCTCGGCCAAGATATAATGGCGCAAGGGCTCTAGCTCTACAGCCAACTTTTGTCCTAATTGCTCCTCCTGTTCAGCAAAAACCTGCTCGATAGTGGCGCGATCTTCCTCACGGACATAGTAAACACCTGTTCGATACTGACGGCCAATATCATTAGCCTGTTTGTTGATGGATAAGGGGTCAATGACTCGGAAATAGTAGAGCAAAATTTCCCGCAGGCTGATTTTTTCTTCGTCATAAATCAAGTGCACCGTCTCCGCATGGTCGGTCTGGTGAATGAGCTGGTAGTTGGTGGACTCTACTTGTCCATTGGCATAGCCTACTGTCGTCTCCTCAACGCCTTCAATCCGAGAAAAATATTCCTCCAAGCCCCAGAAACAACCGCCCGCTAGATAAATTTCTGCCATAAACATCCCTCCAATCTTTTCCTCTATTTTCTCATAAAAAGAGAAACTTTTATAGGATTTTGATTGGGACTTTCTTAGAAATCATATCAAATACTGCGCCCCTATAGATTAACCAAATTCAATTGTTTCAGCAAAATATAAAAAGACAGGAAATTTCCCGTCTTTAATTAAAGGTTTAATTCCTTGTATTCGGTCCGATAGCCAACTTGCACAATCCGATCATCTTGGACTAGCAGTGGTCGCTTAATCAGCATGCCGTCGGTCGCCAAGAGTGCGGCTGCCTCCTCAGCAGAAAACTGAGGTACCTTATCCTTGAGCCCCAATTCTCGGTACTTGATACCACTGGTATTAAAGAAAGATTTAATCTCCAAATCAGAATGAGTCATCCATTGCAAAAGTTGCTCTTGGCTAGGCGTTTCCTTGACAATATCCACTGCTTCAAAGTCCAGTCCCAACTGAGTCAGCTCAGCTTTTGCCTTGCGACAAGTAGAGCATTTGGGGTATTCGATAAATTGTAACATACTTACCTCAATTCTTATTTATCTCTAGCCTTTGTGGTCTAAAATTCCAAAATAGCTTGAAATTTCTATGCTTACTGTTAAAGAAAGCAAATGCTTCCTCTACAAGACATCACCCTCATCCAATATTTTCTTGAAGTGCTGCGAATACTTTGTCGGATAAAACTCGGTGAAAGTATATGCTGCAATCTCTTGAATATAAAAAGGATCTTCTGAAATAATCTTTTGAACAGTTTCTTTACTATCTGTATTCACTAAAATAATCCCACCATTCCGAGGATTCTTCCGTCCTGATGCGATAAAATGGCCAGATGCATAATATTTATCTAAAAAAGAAATATGCTCTGGTAAATATTTTTCAACTTCTACTAGGTCTTTTTTATAAGTTAAATCAATAATAAACATAATAACTCCTATGATATTTTACTTATGATATTTAGCATATAAATCACTTTTATGTAAGCCGTATTTTTTTGTTATTTCTTAATTAAACGCACGCGCACAATATTATCGCTATTCTCAAATTTATCAACCAGCTCCTGAATCTTGCTTTCATCTGACTCATCCAGATCCAGCAAAGTATAGGCATAATCACCCTTGGAACGATTGATGATATTGTCGATATTGATATTCAAATCACTGACCGCTGTTGAAATCCGAGCTACAATATTCGGTACATTTTTGTTAATCAGGGTAATCCGATAAGGGGCTGAGAGAGCCTGACGGACATTAGGGAAATTCACTGAGTTGATAATCTCGCCCGTTTCCATGAAGCGGCGGATGGTTTTCCCAGCCATAATGGCACAGTTGAGCTCAGCTTCCTCTGTTGAGCCGCCCAGATGCGGAAAGACTGTAATCTGCGGATGACGGAGCAGCTCTTCTACACCAAAGTCTGTGATATAGCGTTTGATAACACCTGTTTCCAAAGCTTCAAAGAGGGCGACATTGTCCACCAGCTCGCCACGAGCAAAGTTGATAAGGGTTGTTCCCTTTTGCATAAGACCAAAAGCAGCCTGATCAAAAGTAGCACGTGTATCCTCAGTCAGAGGGACGTGGATAGTGATATAATCACTCTTCTCAAAGATTTCCTTAATGTCTGCTACCCGTTTGACATGGCTAGAGATATTCCAAGCTGTTTCAATGGATACATAAGGATCATAACCTAGGACATTCATTCCCAGACGATAGGCATCGTTAGCAATACGGCCACCGATAGCTCCTAACCCAATGACTCCCAAAGTCTTCTCTGCAATTTCTGTCCCAGCAAACTGCTTCTTACCGGCTTCCACTTGCTTGGGAACATCATCTCCAGAAAGGTCGTTAGCCCAGCTGTTAGCTGCGATATAGTCACGGGCAGACAGGAGAATGGAAGCCAAGACAGCTTCTTTCACCGCATTAGCATTAGCTCCTGGAGTGTTAAAGACCACAATTCCCTGCGCTGTTGCCTGGTCAACAGGAATATTATTGGTTCCTGCGCCTGCCCGCGCGATGGCTTTGAGCTTGCTTGGAAATTCCTGTCCATGCAGGTTTTGACTGCGCAGGATATAAGCATCTGGATTGTCCGACTTATCTCCGTCAATCTGAAAAGCATTGCCCAGCTCCTTAAGCCCGATTTGATTGATATTGTTAAAGGTTTTGACACTAAAGACCATAATTTCCCTCTCTTAAGAATTTTCTTCTTCAAATTTCTGCATAAAGGCAATCAAGTCCTTGACACCTTGAAGCGGAAAAGCATTGTAGAGACTAGCTCTCATGCCGCCTACGCTGCGGTGCCCCTTGATATTCTTGAATCCCGCTGCTGCAGCCTCTTTGTTAAATTTGGCATCCAGCTCTGGGCTAGGAGACACAAAGGGAATATTAGCTACTGAGCGCTGCTCCTTGTAACGGACTGGACTGCGATAAAAGTCCGACTGCTCAATGAAGTCGTACAAAAGGCCAGATTTTTCACGATTGCGCTTTTCCATTTCTGCTACGCCACCCAGCTCCTTGACCCACTCAAAGACCAGTTTGGCCATATAGATGGCGAAAGTTGGTGGTGTATTGTAGAGAGAGTCATTGTCCGCCTGAATGCGGTAGTCCAGCATACTAGACAGAACTGGCTCGTCATTGAGCAAATCCTCACGAATGATGACCACTGTCACGCCGGCTGGTCCGATATTCTTCTGAGCTCCAGCATAAATCAAACCAAAATCCTCTACCCGATACTGAGCAGCAAGGATATTAGAAGACATATCCGCCACAATGGGCACGCCATTGGTCGCTGGCAGGTCGTAGATGGCCGTTCCTTCGATAGTATTATTGGTTGTCAGATGCACATAGGCCGCCTGCGGATCAATCTCTTTTTCATCAAAAAAAGGAATTTCTGTGTAATTTAAATCCTCTGACGAAGCCAAAAGAATAGGCTCAAAAGGCACGGTCTTAGCCAGCTTGACTGCTTCTGTGTAGGCCTTCTTGCCCCAAGATCCGGCTACTAGGTAATAGGCCTTGCCGCCCTTGGCGAGATTGAGAGGAAGCATAGAAAACTGGGTAGATGCTCCGCCCTGCAGAAAGAGGACGCGGTAATTGTCTGGGATATCCATGAGCTCACGCAGCAAGCTCTCAGCTTCTTTGATAATATCGTCGAATTCTTTGGATCGGTGGGATAGCTCCATCACGCTCATGCCGCTTTGGGCATAGTCTAAAAACTCAGCCTGAGCTTTTTTCAAGACTTCCTTGGGCAATACTGCCGGTCCAGCAGAAAAATTGTAAATGGTCATATCCTACCTCCAAAAATGTATTTTGTCTATCATATCACAATGTTCAGAAAATTTCTATAATTCTTTCAAATATATTTTACTTTTGGCGAAATTCCCGAACAAAAGGAGGATTTTGAACAAAAAACTAGTCGAATAGGACTAGTTTCTGTCTCCTTCATGATAGAGGGCATAGAGCTGACTCTTATTGCGCCCGTATTTTTTGGATACTTCCTTGATAGCCTGATTTTTCTTGCTACCGGATTGGACCAAGCTATCAATTTCAGCCAAGAGATCCGCATCCGCTTTGTCTTCCTTCTCCAGACTTGCACCAGCCACAATCAGGAGGCACTCGCCCTTGAGGGAATTTTCCGCCAGATAGTCTATCAACTCAGAAATCCTTCCTCGTTGGTATTCTTCATAAATTTTGGTTAATTCCCGAACCAAAACCACTGAGCGGTCCCCATAGACTTCCAACATATTTTCCAGCGTGGCCTTGACCCTGTGGGGAGATTCGTAAAATATCTGTGTCTCTGGATAGGATTTTTTACTCTGGAAAAACTCCTTCTGCTGCCCAGACTTACGAGGCAAGAAACCATAAAAAATATGAGGCTGAGGCGCTAAACCACTGGCAATTAGAGCAGAAATCCCGGCGCTGGGGCCCGGAACCGTCACCACAGCAATGTCCTCATCAATAGCCGCCTTGACCAAATCATGACCTGGATCCGAAATGCTAGGCAAGCCAGCATCGGATACCTGAGCTAGATTTTGACCTGATTTGAGCAAGTCCAGCAAGATCGGTATCTTTTCTTGAGCATTGTGCTCATGAAAGCTGACCTGCCTCGCCTCAATCCCAAAGTGTTTGAGCAGAAGACCCGTATTTCTGGTATCTTCGGCCGCAATAACATCCACTTCCTTGAGGGTATTGACCATGCGAATGCTCATGTCATCCATATTTCCAATAGGAGTCGCCACCAAATACAGCTTGCCGTAGGGCGACTGTCCCTTAAAACTCTTTTGAATCTGCATCTCTACTCCCTGAATAACAACTCGTCGCAGAACATGCACTCCGCATCGTTTTCTCGGCGTTGACCATAGAAATCTGTACACACATGAAAACCATCGTAGTACAGTTTGCGGAGATTGTCCCGATTTTTATTGATTTTAACCGGTGCTGCTTGCTCTACCTCACCTAGTCGCTCTCTCAGCTTGTCATTTTCTAGCTGGAGGACGATATTTTCCTCTACGACACTCTTGAGATTTTTCTTGATGGCCTCTACCTCGGCAAGGGTCACTAAAAGCGTCTGAGAAAAATCATCCAAGGCATCAAATAGTTCTTTTTTATTCATTGTCTGCTCCTATCTTGCTTGGGCACTGTCTTTTAAAATCATGTATTCCAGAGCATTTTGAAAAGATACATTGGCTCGCCACATCTTCTTTGCTTCCAAGAGATCTTCCAGTTTCTTGCGACCTGCCTCGCTTCCAAGTTCCTTGGCCAGCAAGACTTCCAAGATTTTAAAGACCTGCTCCTGTTTATCCTTGTCCTCAGCCAGTTTAGCCAGCTTGGCCACTTGGAGATAAGCCTGATTCTCATTGGTCAGGGCGGCCTTGACAAAACGCTGACTCTCACTGACCAGCTCAAAAAAAGACTTGTTGGAAGCCAGCTGATCGGCTTCTTCCTGGGTCTGGCTATAAGCAGCCAGTAACTCAGCCTGACTTTTGATCAAGCCAGACTCTTCCAGCTGGTGCTGGAGAGTGGCCTGATTCTTCCGAAAGTGGAAAATCTGTGTTCGGCTCTTGATAGTAGGCAAAATCAGATGCTCATCGGCCGTCAAAAGAAAAATATAAATCTCACTTTGGGGCTCTTCGATGACTTTGAGGAGGGAATTAGCGGCATTGACGTGCATCTTATCTGCATCACAGATGATAAAGACCTGTCTGTTGCCCTCCATACCGCTCTGGGAAAAACTTCTCACTAACTCACGAATGCGCTCCGTTTTGATAATGCCATTCACTGGCCGCACAACCGTCACATCTGAGAAATCCTCACTCTCAATCAAGCGACAAGCCCGACAAGTACCGCAGGGCCAAACTCCCTGACGATTCTCACAAAAGAGACTCTGTGACAAGGTCAAAGCCATGGCAAAACTAGAAAAATTCCCCGAAAATAAATAAGTATGATTGAGCCGACCTGCTTCTAGAATTTTCTGAAAAGTTTCTGTAAGTTGAGGCTGGGCCTGACGTAATTCTTCTACTGTCATTTTTCTTTGATAAAACGCTCTTTGATAACTGCCAAACTGTCGGCCACGACTTGCTCCAGCGGCTGACTAGCATCTATCTTGACGACACGTTCTGGTTCCTTTTCTAAAATAGTCAGATAGCCTTGGCGCACGCGCTCGTGCAAGTCGAGACCTTCCAGGTCCAAACGATTCACTTCGCGCTCCTTATTTCGAGCAATGCGAGCCAGACCTTCCTTGACATCAATATCGAAATAGAGGGTCAAATCTGGTTTGAGCCCATCAGTCGCAAACTGGTTGAGCCATTCCACATCGTCAACTGCCAAGCCTCGTCCGTAGCCTTGATAGGCCACCGAGCTATCAATAAACCGATCTTGCAAGACCCATGTCCCTTGCTCCAAAGCAGGCAGAACCTTCTCCGCCAGATGCTGACGTCGGCTGGCAATATAAAGTAGCAACTCGGTCTTAGCATCCATGACTGTGTGCCCCTTATCCAAAATTACCTCGCGGATTTTCTCAGAAATAGCCACACCGCCAGGCTCTCTAGTCTTCAGCAACTCATAGCCCATCTCTTTCAGCTGAGGAAGCAAAGCCTCTAAAACACTGGTTTTCCCAGCACCTTCTGGGCCTTCTAGCGATATAAAAACACCTTTTTTCATCGTTTTCCTTTTACATTCATTCTGCCAATGGCTGCAGAAATTTCTATTTTAGTCTATGTTTTATTGTACCAAAAATTATCCCAAAAGCCCATAGAAGAATTTCTCGAAAAATATTTCATATTATTTTCAAAAATGAAAACTTTTGATAAAATAGAGTCAGAAAATTCTTAGGAGAGTCTGATGTTTAAATTTAAAAATATACTGGCCATCATTCTGGGGGCTGGAATTTTTTCTTTTGGGATTCATTATTTGGTGATTCCTTTTCACTTGTATGAAGGCGGAGCAACGGGGATAACCTTGATTGTCTACTACCTCTTCAAGATTCCTGTATCAACCACCAACTTGGTCATCAATATTCCACTCTTTATTCTCGCTTGGAAATTACTGGGAAATCGCACCCTTTACCTCAGCATTTTAGGCACCTTCTCGGTATCAGCTTGGCTAAAAGTATTCGAGATGCTGCCTGCTTCCAAACACTTGCAAGACTATTTCTTTTCTTCCTTGGATGGCGACGTCTTACTGGCCTGCCTTGGAACAGGAATTATCCTTGGAGTTGGCCTAGGCATCATTTTCAATGCCGGAGGGACGACTGGTGGTACCGATATTGTAGCTCGCATCTTCAATAAATATACCAGCATCTCCATGGGCCGCCTCATGCTGACAGTGGACTTCATCGTGATTTCTCTGGTTCTTTTAGTCTTTAAAGATCTACGCATGGTTTCTTATACACTCATGTTTGTCTTTATCACCTCTCGTGTTATTGACTTGATTGCTGAGGGTGGCTTCGCTGGCAAAGGCTTCCTGATTGTCACCAGCAAACCAATAGAACTAGCTGAAGCGATCAATGAAAAACTTGGAAGAGGGGTTACCTATCTGCAAGGACAGGGCTTCTATAGCAAGCAAGATTTGCAAATCGTTTATTGTGTTGTCTCTCGTAACGAAATGCAGCAAATGAAGAAACTCATCAATGACATCGATCCATTGGCCTTTACAACTATTACAGAAGCCCATGAAATTTTAGGAGAAGGTTTTACCTTAGACTCTAATAAACAGCCTATCGTCAAATAGAGTTATCCTACACAAAAAGACTTCAGAATGATTGTTCATTCTGAAGTCTTTTTTAGTCTAAGTTATTCAATAATTGAATGAGGGTTTCAGCTGAGCGCTTACCTGCTTCTAGGATAAATTCATCAAAAGTGATATTGGCATCATGGCTGGCTGTATCGCTCATTGCGCGAATGACCATAAAAGGCAATCCAAGAGAATGCGCGGCTTGAGCAATGGCTGCTCCCTCCATCTCTACTGCCAAAACATCAGGAAAATGTTGTTTAATTTGGTCAATCTTGTCCTGTCCAGCGATAAAGCTATCTCCCGTCGCAATCAAGCCAACTCGGCTCGTCTGCTGGGTCTTTTCCAGCACTGCTTTCATCTCCTCAACTAAGTAGCGACTGGCTTCATAGTAGAGGGGTTGCCGTGCCATTTGACCGTAGTCATAGCCAAAAGCTGTCACATCCACATCATGGTAGACCAAACGATCTGCCACCACTACATCTCCAATTTCTAGACCTGGAGCCACTGCTCCGGCGGAACCCGTATTGATGACCGCCGTCACCTCAAAGTCATTGGCTAACACAGCCACACTCATGGCCGACATGACTTTGCCGATTCCACTTTCTACCAGTACAACCTCATGATGCTTGATACGACCAGTATAGTAAATATGCCCTAGGCGCTGGTGTTTCTCAGCCATTTCCAGATGCTCCACCAGCAGCTTCAACTCCTCAGGCATAGCCGCGATAATTCCGATTTTCATGATTCATTCTTTCCTTTTTTACATTAAAAAGAGGGAGAGGAAGTAGAGTTTCATTTTCTCGTTTCCGTCACTCCCCTTCTTTATCATAGCCAAATAATGGCCGCAATTAATCCAATCAAAAGAAGCACAATCCAGAACAGGATTTTGTTTAACTTAGCCTGAAAAATACTTCGTTTTTGATTTTCGATTCGACGACTTTTGATAACTGTCGGTTCAACTTCAATCTGCAGAGTATCCTGATTGACAGCTTGCCGTGGAGCAGCATAACCGAAAGCTCCTTTTCTAGCAATAGAAATGACCTTAGTTTCTTCATCGTCCATCAGCAAGGGACCATCAATATGTTCTCCACGATTGGCCCGCTCAATGATTTCATCTGTTAATAAAGCTTTTCCCATTGATCTACGTTCCTATTTATTCAGATTTTTTTGTTCCCAGTACTGAAGAGCCATGATAGTCTTAACATCGCAGATGTCACCGTTTTTCAGCAACTGATGTGCCTCCTCCAGACTGACTTCAAAAAGTTCTAATGTTTCATCCTCGTCTTGGGGACGAGGGTTTTCGACCTTTGTCAAATGACTGGCGCTGTAGAGCTTGATTTTCTCATTGCAAAAACCGATGGCAGAGTAGAAATCATAGACCAACTCCAGCTGTCCAGTGTAGCCTGTCTCTTCTTCTAATTCTCGGAGGGCAGCCGCTTGGGGATCTGCATTCTCTCCTAGCTCCAACTTCCCAGCTGGAATCTCATATGAAGTCGCTTCGATCGCCTTGCGGTACTGCTTGACCAAAATCATCTTATTTTCCGGAGTGATGGCAATCACAGCCACCGCTCCGTTATGAAAAATCAAATCCCGTTGGGCTTGACCCTTACCCTCTGGCAGTTCCACCTGATCCTGAACCACTTTAAAAATCGGCCCCTGATAAATTTCCATCCGTTTGACGGTTTTTTCTTCAAATTCCATGGCTGAACCTACTTATTTTGAGGGTGATGAGGAAGACGCTTAGCATAATCTTCCTTGTTAATCTGACGGCCACGTCCCAGAGCAATAGCATCTGCTGGCACGTCCTTCGTGATGGTAGAACCCGCACCGACCAGTGAGTTGTCACCCAGCTCAACTGGAGCAATAATAGTCGAGTTTGAACCAACAAAGACATTGTCGCCAATGATTGTCTTGTACTTCTTCTGACCATCATAATTGACCGTAATCGTTCCCGCACCAAAGTTGACATTAGCACCGACTTCAGAGTTACCAATGTAGGTCAAATGACCAGCCTTGGTATTTTCGCCAATTGACGATCCTTTAACTTCTACAAAGTTGCCGACATGGACATCCTTAGCCAGACTAGAGCCTGGACGGATGTGAGCGTAAGGCCCGACCGTCACACCATCTGCCAAGCTAGACTCTTCAATCATCGAGTTTGTAATGACCGCTCGCTGACCAATTTCTGAGTCTACAATATAAGTCCCATTGGTCAGGATCGTCTCTGCCCCAATCTTGGTTCGACCTTTCAAGGTCACATTTGCTTCAACTTGAACCTCTGGCGCAATTTCTACATCCACATCGATATAAGTCGCATGAGGATTGACAAAGCTGACACCGTTGACCATATGCTGCTGGTTGATCCGGCGGCGCATAATGCTTTCAGCTGTCGCCAAAGCCACGCGGTCATTAACCCCCAGACTCTCATCAAAGTCTTTGAGCGTATAAGCGCCGACTTTTTCACCATTTTCGCGGAAAATACCAATCACATCTGTGATATAGTATTCTCCCTGCGCATTGTTGGTATTGATATTTTTGAGGGCCTCAAAGAGACGGGCATTGTCAAAGACATAAGTCCCCGTATTGATTTCCTTGATTTGTTGCTCAAAGTCAGAAGCATCCTTCTGCTCGACAATTTTGATGACTTCTCCATGCTGGTTGCGCACAATCCGGCCATAGCCAAATGGATTGTCAGCTTCTGCTGTCAAGATTGTTGCAACATTCTTGTGGTTGATATGAAAATCAATCAGATTTTTCAAGCTTTCTCCCGTAATCAGAGGAGTGTCGCCAGCAATAACTAATGTTTGACCAGTCAGATTTTCCAAAACAGGCTCAGCCATCATAACGGCGTGACCAGTTCCCAGCTGCTCGGTCTGACGGACAAACTCTGTCTGACCTGCCAAGACTTGCTCGACCAGCTCCGCCTTGTGCCCGATAACAGTAACAGTCTTCTCAGGCTCAATCGCACTGACACTACGGAAAACGTGCTCTAGCATGGAAATTCCTGCCACCTTGTGCAAGACCTTTGGTAAATCTGATTTCATGCGAGTACCCTTACCCGCAGCCAAAATAACGGCATAATTTGTCATAAATGAACTCTTTTCTCTAAGATATTACCCTTATTATACCACTAAAAGAGAATTTTTTAAAATGCAAATTGCAGAAGCAAGAGATCGCACTTAGAGAAAAGGTGCAAGTCATTGACCAAACCACTGTCCTCAATCCGCAATCCACTCCATCCAGACCAATTTTTTAACGTCTTTTTGCGGGTCTAAAAATGATTTTTCCTTCGTTTATACCAGCTTTTGATAGCAGCGAATGATCAGCAAATTGTTCTCCTTAAACACTATAGGTCTATTGCTCCTATTGTCAAAATTTTGATGGCGATTATACACTTAAAATTGATATGCAAAGAGATATTTGCTATAATGACCTAAGGATGAATGTTCGCTCCTACCTTATGAAGTGCAGAAAACTCTACAAATCTGCTAGGGCAATACCATTTTTATGTGAACCACTTTGGGATGATAGGGTCCAAGGATTGTGGGCTCCACTTTCTAGTTTTCTTGTTTTTACCCGACCAATTATATATTTAGAGTTGTGAGGAGATGTTAGTTATGATCTTTACTAAAAATCGCAAGAAGAGAGATGAATACTACCAACAGATTGATAGGATCTATAATAACGATAGTATCATCATTAGCTCAAAGTTACGGGAAGAGCTCTTAAGTAGTGCCAAAGGGCTACAGAAGGGGGACCAAATTAGTTATTTGGCATTTAAGTTGTATCCTTTTGTATGTGATGAGGTGCTCAAGAATAAGTCCGATGAATTGATCGCATTCAAAAAATACCTTGAAAAAACAAGATGGAAATATTATTGGGGAAGTGTGCTCGGAATGGCATTTGTTAGAGCATAAGTCACAACTGACGCTTTTGAAAGTATCAAGATGAGGACGCAAATCATCTTCCAATATGATAAGACGATAAAAACTCATAGAATCTCCTAGTGGAGCTGGTGGTCTAGCGACTTACAGTTCACACGAGTTGAGACTCTGTGAGTTTTTTCTTGCATGATATTTACAAGCTAGGCATAAAAAAGAGGCTGGGACTCTTTTGTCCCAACCTCCTGAATGTAGGTACTGCTAGCTCACTAAAGTAGGCTAAAACTCCATATAAATTGTTTTGTAACCAGCTATAATCTAAGCTCTCACAGAGATAAATGGTGAACCTTCTGTATTATCTTCAGGCGCTCCGCTCTTTGAACCAAAGATATAATCCACTGAGTACCAACCGTTATTATTAGCATTATAAGGATCATAGACCTGTGTTTGGCCATTTTGATAGCCTCTTAAGACTATCTCATGGGTAACAAAATGGCTGGCAAAGACACTGCTACCAACGGCTGCCATGACATGATGGCCTGCTGCCAAAGCTTCTTTAAGTGCTGCTGATGAATGTAAGACATCTGTTGTCAGTCCCCAGTTCTGTGCCCCTTGGACAATACCCTTACTTGACGTTCCAAATAGACCATTTTTGTTAAAGGAGTCTGTGTGATGATAAAGGAAGTCCGCTACGGTTGTTGGTAAAACAGTTTGACCTGTAATACCAGAAATAGTCATTGCTAATGTGGTAGGAACACAGCCAGTAGCTGCTAAATTATATTTTCCATAATATAAACCAGCCCATCTAGGATCACGTTGTGAATAATATGGCGTATCATAAACTCCTCTGCTGACTGTTGTAGTCGTTCCACCAACGCCTACCAAACTACCATCATTTTGAACATAATAGAGGTGAATATTATATTCTCCCGTAGAATATTTATGGCTAGAGGTGCGTACTAGGGCCTTATAACTACCATCCGCTTGCCTTTGAGCCCGATACCAAACAATGTCATCCTGACCATTGACACTTGACCAAGTTGGCAATTTGACTTCCTTGACTCCTTTTGGACTATAAACATTGGTCACTACAACTTCGAACGTGCCTAATCGAGGATTATTATTTTTAATGGTGATTTGACCCGTTGGCTTAATGTGCTCTGAAGCTACATTCGCTGTTGTCTTCGTGCCTCCGACCCCGACCATACGGCCATCATTCTGAACATAGTAGAGGTGGATATTGTATTCGCCTGTAGAATACTTGTGGTCACGTAGATTGACCTGTGCCTTGTAAGTACCATCGGCTTGCTTGACTGCTGTGTACCAAATAATGTCGTCCTGACCGTTAGCACTTGACCAGGTTGGCAATTTAACTTCCTTGACACCATAAGCATTCTCAACTTCAGAAACCACCACTTCAAAGGTGCCTGTCTGTTGATTGTTGTTCTGGATGGTCAACTTACCTTTTGGGGTGCCTAGAGATACGGTCGTCTTGGTTCCTCCAACTCCGACCAACTGGCCATTATTCCCTACATAATAGAGATGAACATTGTACTCACCTGTAGAATATTTATGGTCGCTCGCCTTAATATTCATCTTGTAGGTACCATCAGCCTGCTTGGCAGCTCGATACCAGATAATATCATCTTGACCATTAGTGCTAGACCAAGTTGGCAGAAGCACTTCACGAACTCCCTCTGGACTGCTCACTCCGCTCACGACAACATCAAAACTACCTGTTGTTGAATTATTATTGGCAATCGTGAGAGTTCCTTTTGGTTTAGCGACAGAAACAGTAGTTGTTGTGCCACTAACCCCAATCATCTGACCATTATCTTGAAGGTAGTAAAGGTGGATATGATACTCACCAGTGGACATCTTATGGTTGCGGGCTTGAATGCTAGCCCTGTATGTGCCATCGGACTGCTTGGTGGCTGTATACCAAACAATATCATCTTGGCCTTTATCACTAGACCAAATCGGCAGATGCACGCTCTTGACGCCAAAAGGACTGACAACATCAGACACAACAACATCGAAGCTGCCCGTATCCGGATTATTGTTCTCAATTTTCAAAGTCCCTTTAGGCTTGGCTGCTAAACTGAACTGGGTGCCTGCTACACCGACTAATTGACCGTCATCTTGGATATAGTAAAGATGAACAGTGTAGTCTCCCAAAGAATATTTGTGATCCCGAGCCTGGATACGAGCCCGATAGGTGCCATCGGACTGCTTGATTGCTGTGTGCCAGACTAGATCATCTTGACCTTTATCGTTAGACCAAGTCGGCAGTTTGACTTCCTTAACACCAAAAGGATTGGAAACGTTAGAGACAACGACATCAAAGCTACCAGTAGCTGGATCGTTGTTTTCAATTTTCAAGGTTCCTTTAGGTTGAGATAGGCTAACTGTTGTTCGAGTACCACCTACACCAACCAGCTGACCATCATCTTGAATATAGTAGAGATGGACATTGTATTCGCCTGTTGATTTCTTATGATTTACTGCTTTGACGGTTGCCCGATAAGTACCATCAGCCTGCTTGACTGCTGTGTACCAGATTAGGGTCATCTTGACCTTTGTCGGTGGACCAGGTTGGCAGTTTAACTTCCTTGACACCATAAGGATCGGAAACACCAGAAACGACAACATCGAAACTACCTGTATCTGGATTATTGTTTTCAATTTTTAGCGTTCCTTTAGGCTGAGCCTTAGAAACCACAGTACTTGTACCACCTACACCGACCAGCTGACCATTATCCTGAACATAATAGAGGTGGATATTGTACTCACCTAGAGAGTTCTTGTGGTGGGAAGCTTTGACTGTGACAGTGTAGTTGCCATTGGTCTGGCGCTGCGCCTCATACCAGACTAGATCGTCTTGACCATTGACACTAGACCAAACAGGAACAACAACTTTTTTCACACCATAAGGATTAGAAACCCCTGAGACAACAACATCGAAACTGCCTGTGTCTGGATTATTATTGACAATATCAATTTTTCCTTGCGGTTTACCAGTCGTAACAGTTGTTGTGGTACCACCTACACCGACTAGCTGATTGTCTTCCAGCAAATAATAGAGGTGGATATTGTACTCACCTGTGGAATACTTATGGTCACGAGCTGAAATACTGATTTTATAAGTACCATCAACTTGTCGTTTAGCATCGTACCAGATAATATCATCCTGACCATTCACGCTGGACCAAGTTGGTAGGGCGACTTTTTTGATAGGCTTAGGGGATGAAATATTGGTTACATGAACATCGAAAGTACCAGCATTTGGATCCACATTTGTAATATTGATAGTGCCTTGAGGCTTGTCATCAACTGCACGAGAAACTCTCACTTTTGGCTCAGATTCTGGCTTTGTTTCTGCCTCTTGTGGCTTATCAGAAGAAGCTGTCACAGATCTAAATGAAGCTCTCCCTGAAGAAATATTTTCAGAAGAAAGTGATGCTAAATTGTCTTTAGACTGTTCAAACGGCGAGTTTCCATCCTTTTCAGAGGAAGCTGAAGCGATTTTTTCATCTTTACCTAAAGAAGCTTCAGATGCACCACTATCTTTCTTCGTCTCAGAATCTACTTCTGAAGCCTTGTTAGCTAGATCCGCCTGTTTTGAAGTATCTCGATTGGTCACAGCAACTGAAGGCTCTGATTGCTGTCCATCATTTGCTGCTTGATTTATTTCGTCAGCAAAAACGCTATTAGCACTGGCTGCTAATAAAATAGCTGTACTAGCTAGATAAACTAATCCTTTTGTTTTCATACGCTTTCTCCATCCTTTTTAGAGTTGCACACCTTTATTGTAGCATAATAGGACAATTATTACAAATTGGTAACAAATTTGTATCATTTAATCCTAAACTGATTTAAAACCTATTCTTTCTATTATTTCATTCGTAAACAAAAATAAAAAAAGAGCTGGGACAGACCAAAAAATGATTCATTTTTTGATCTTATCCCAACCTCTTCCTCTTTAATGCTCTGTGATGTATTTATAAACTTCTTGGCCTGCCACTGCTCCGTCTCCAACTGCTGTGGTGATTTGGCGCAGGTCTTTCTGACGGACATCTCCAATGGCATAAATGCCGTCAATAGCCGTTTTCATGTGTTGGTCTGTGATAATCCAGCCAGCTTCATCACAAATCCCTAAGTCTTTGACAAAATCGCTAACAGGGTCTAGGCCGACATAAACAAAGACGCCGCCAAAGTCTGACTCGCTGATTTGCCCCGTTTTTACATTTTCAAAAACGACACTAGTTACCCTGCGATCGTCCCCTTTGATTTCTTTTACGACGGAATCCCAGATAAAGCTGATTTTTTCATTGGCAAAGGCCCGCTCCTGCAAGAGCTGCTGCGCCCGCAGTTGATCACGACGGTGAACAATGGTCACAGACTTTGCAAAGCGCGTGAGGAAAATCGCTTCTTCAACGGCAGAATCGCCGCCTCCAACCACTAAGAGATCCTCATCACGGAAAAAGGCACCGTCGCAGACCGCACAGTAGGAAACGCCACGACTATTGTATTCTTCCTCGCCAGGAACTCCTAGATGACGATGGTTGGCGCCAGAAGCCAAAATCACTGTCTTGGTCTCAAAGGCTCCATCCTCAGTAATGATTTTCTTATAGTTACCATGGTCTTCAATCTTTTCAACCTGACCAAATAGATGCTCTACACCTAGATTTTCTAAAGGTTCAAACATTTTATCAGCCAGCTCTGGTCCGCTGATACGAGCATAACCGGGATAATTTTCAATCTCCGCAGTATTATTCATCTGGCCGCCGTAAATTCCGCGTTCAAGCAAGGCCACTTTTAAGTTGCTTCTAGCTGCATAGAGGGCTGCTGTCATTCCCGCAGGACCAGCTCCAATAATCATTGTATCGTACATCATCTTTTTCCTTTCTCTTTGTTGTAACTACTGTTATTCTAACAGACTAGCGCATCTTTTACAAGTATTTAAGCTTTGAGAACAACCAGTAAACCAAAAATCGCAAAAGACAAGATTGGAATCGTCATAATTGTAATCAAAAGAAGATCGTAAATTTGGCTTTGGCCTACCGCAAGAGTTCGATCCTTGCGACCGAGCCGCTGCAATAAAAGCCACAAACCATCGGCAAGGCCTACCAGAATCGTCGTATAGATGAGACTTTGGATATAGAGAGAAAAAATCTTAATTAACATGTCAGCTCCTCAATAATCAGTTGCCTTAAAAAGGTTTTAGTCGAAAACAAACCCAGCTGGTCTAGCCAACTGAGCTTTCACTTTTTCTATTATATCAAATATAAGTCCGTTTGTAACTAGCAAAGAATTCTTTGGTTCTAGCCTCCTTGGAATGATTGATGATCTCCTCTGGACTGCCTGACTCAATAATATGCCCCTTATCCAAGAAAAGCACCCGATCTGCCACTTGGGAAACAAAAGATATATCGTGGCTGACCAGAATCATGGTTTGTCCTGCTTTGGCAGCGTCGGCAATGGATTTCTCTACCTCACCGACTAGCTCTGGGTCAAGGGCTGAGGTCGGCTCATCTAGCAAGAGAACATCTGGCTTCATGGCCAAGGCCCGTGCCAAAGCCACCCGCTGTTTTTGACCGCCTGATAAATGCTTGGGATAATGATTCTCACGGTCAGACAAGCCAACTTTTGCCAACTCTTCCTTGGCAATTTTAGTCGCTTCTTGGTCAGATAAGTTTTTAACTACCAGCAAACCTTCCTTGACATTTTCCAGAGCCGTCCGACGGGAAAATAAATTAAACTGTTGGAAAACCATAGCCAATTTTCGACGCAGCGTCAAAATCTCATCTGGTGAAATAGTTGAAAAATCCACCTTGAAGTTATCAATTTCAATCCTTCCGCTGTCTGGCTGCTCCAGATAGTTGAGGCTGCGCAGGAAGGTTGATTTACCAGCACCTGAGGAGCCTATTAGAGCAATGACTTCGCCTTTTTGAATTTCCAAACTCAGATTATCCAAGACCTTTTGGCCAGAAAATTCCTTACTTAACTGGGAAATTTTAATCATCAAATCCTACCTCCTTGCGCTTGCTCCATTTTTTCCAGATTGGCTGGCGCCTTGATATCCATAGCTTTTTCAATCGCACGTCCGATTTGCTCAATCACGATATTGACAATCCAGTAAATAATCGAAACGGAAATGAAGCGCTCAAAATAACGATAATCCGAACCACCGATAGCCTGAGCCTTGGCAAAGACTTCTACGACACCCGCACTAAAGGCCAGAGAAGTCCCCTTGGTCAAGCCGATGAGGGAGTTAATCAGAGTCGGTGTTGCCACAACCGCTGCATTAGGAATGATGACCCGCAGATAGACTTGGCGATTGGTCATTCCCAGACTACGAGCTGCTTCAATCTCACCCGGATCCACCGAAAGAATGGCTGCTCGGATCGTCTCGCTGGCATAGGCCGCTTCATTGAAGGCAAAGGCAATAATCGCAAAGACTGAGGCAGGGATGGCATTGATATTAAAGGCCGTCCCATATTTTTGATTGATAGCTTTCAACAGGAGCGGAATCCCAAAATAAGTCAACATGAGCTGAACTAAAAGGGGCGTCCCACGGAGGAAGCTCACAAAGACAGACTGAATAGGATATAGAATTCTCGTGCGGTTAATCTTGACCACTGCAAAAATCATGGCCAAGATGATGCCGAAAAATGCACCACCCAGCGTCAACAAAAGTGTGACAGGCAAGGTTTTCAGGATCGCTGGAATGGCATCAAAAACAGCCCGTAGACTAAATAGTTTGCCGTCTGGAAGAAGCTTCAAGAGCTCTTCATACCAGTTTGCAGCTAGGATATAAGTTGTAAACATTTCAATTACTTCTCTTTCTCGATAATGCATTATTCTATCATAATTTGACCCAGATGCAAACTATTTGGCATCAAAAATAGATAATCTTTAAACCTTTAATAGCTAAGTGGGAAATAACAATAAAATAGACCAGTAATCCTAGTCTATCATAGTTTCACTGGTCTTTAAAATATAATTTTTCTATATCGTCCATAAAAAGAATTTATGGCTAGAATGTCTGGCGCTTAGCCTTGCGTTCTGCTCGACCACGTGCACGATTTTCAGCTCGCTTGGTCTTGCGGCGCTTCTCATTAACCGCCCATTGGATTTTCTTCTTATAGCCTGGCTTGATTTTTTTCTTTTTCTTCTTGACCAGACCAATCATTTCTGTGTCCAGCTTTTCCTTGGTCTTCTCCCGATTAGCACGGCGATCTCGGTCGTAGGTATCTTGAAATTCCCCATTTTTGATCATCTTAGGAGTAAACTTGATGCCCAGCTTTTCCAACTCTCGAATATCGGAATCGTCACTCGGTTGATAGAGGGTAATGGCTGTGCCGGGAAGACCATTTCGTCCCGTCCGACCAACGCGATGGACAAAGAAAGACAAATCCTGTGGAATGGCATCATTGATGACATGGCTGACCCCCTCGATGTCAATCCCCCGAGCCGCCAAGTCCGTCGCTACGATGTATTCAAAATCCAGATTCTTGACCTGATTCATGATACGCTTGCGCTCCCGCGGCGGGATATCGCCATGAATTTTGGCTACTTTTAGGCCCTGCGCAGTCAGATAGGCCTGCAATTCATCCGCCCGAGTCTTGGTATTGACGAAAATCATCGCCAGATAAGGCTGGAGGATCTGACTAATCTCATAAATCTGGGCATTCTTATCCCGCCCCTTGGTTGACAGGAGCCAATTATCAATGGTATCGGCAATCACCGTCTTGGTCTTAATCTGCTCCATGACCGGATTAGATAGGTATTTTTTCAAGAAAGGTTGGAGCTTCTGCGGAATAGTAGCTGAGAAAACTAAAAACTGCAGGTCTTTAGGCAAGCGAGCCGCAATCCGGTCAACTGTCTCCAAAAAGCCCATATCAAGCGTCATATCAGCCTCGTCCACAACAAAGGTATGAGCCTTATGGATAGCCAAATCACCTGACTCAACCAAGTCATAAATCCGCCCTGGCGTTCCAATGACTATATGAGGTTGGCTGGACTCTAGCTTGCCAATCTGACGAGCCTTGTCAGTTCCGCCGACATAGTTGGCCACTCGAATCTCTTGCTCTGAAAAGCTAGCTAGCTGACGGGCTGCCTGATAGATCTGGGTTGCTAATTCTCGGCTGGGTGCTGTAATTACCGCTTGGACGCTGTCCACCTCTTCATCTAATTGCTGGAAGATAGGCAGCAAGAAGGTGTGGGTCTTGCCTGATCCTGTTTTAGACTCCCCAACTAAGTCTCGGCCAGATAACACCACCGGAATCAGCTTTTCTTGAACCTCCGTCGCCTCCACAAAGTTCAGGTCCTTGAGGGCTTCCTGAATATAATCTTTAAAGTTAAATTCTGTAAATTTCATTTTTTCCTCTGTTTACTCTTAATCTTATCTATTATACCAAAAAAATATCTTTTCTGCTCAGCTCAGGACGAGAAAAGGCGGGCTTACACCCACCTTCATATCACAAATATAGAATGGCCAAAGTCAGCAAGCTGGCTAAGAGGCCTACGCCCCAGAAGAAGAAATCAACCTTCCATTCGCTCCAAGGCTGACCATGCCCAGAAAAGCCACCCAGCTCAAAGTGGTGATGGACTGGCGTCATACGGAAAATCCGCTTGCCACCCGTCAGCTTGAAATAAGTCACCTGCATCATAACAGAAGTCGTTTCAAAAACATAGACGATTCCGATGAGAAGCAAGGTCCACTCTTGGTGCAAGGCAATGGAGAGGGCTGCAAGCATACCACCTAAGGCAAGACTTCCCACGTCCCCCATAAAGATTTTAGCTGGCTTATGGTTAAAGACAAAGAAGCCTAGCAAACCACCAATCATGCTGATAATGACAATCAGAAGGTCAAAGCGCTTCTGCTCCAGAGCAATGACTCCGTAAGCCACCAAGCTGATTGCAACGGAGATACTAGCCAAGCCATCAATTCCATCAGTCAGATTGACAGCGTTGGAGAAACCAACCAGCCAAAAGAGGACGAAGAAGATATAGAGGAAGCCCAGCTGCACTGGAATCGTAAAGACATTGAGAGAGTCACCTGCCCCGTGCTGATTGTAGAAGAAGTAAAAGATAACTCCCCCTACCAGCTGCAGAGCTAGTTTCTGCTTAGGATTCAGGCCTTCGTTGATCTTACGGAAAACCTTGAGGAAATCATCCAAAAAGCCAACGATTCCGTAGAGAACCAAGATAAAGAGAATCATAATCAAGCCGTTGGACAGTTGTTGGGAAAGCAAAGCTGTCACAAAACTAGCCAAAACAGAAGCAACTAGAAAGACGGTTCCCCCCATCGTCGGCGTTCCAGCCTTAGCCTGATGCTGCTTAACATCCTCGTGCATTTGCTGGCCTGAAATATGAGCCTTGTGATAAAAACGGATAAAGGCAGGAATCCCAACAAGCGTTAGGATAAAGGTCAGAATTCCTGCAATAATTGCTGTTAACATGCTAGTCTCCCAATGTAACGGTTATTTTTTTCAATTTTTTCAGGTCTGTATTGACCTTTTCCTTCTGCTTGACAACTTTTGAGCCTTTACCTTTAAAATTGACTTCCAGCCCTTGCCATTCAGCAAATTGCTCCACATTTTCCTTGGTCCAGCCATACATATCTGGCAAATCTTCAAAGTTATCACTTAAAATCAAAATCTGCTGATTGGCTTTTAGTTCTTGCCCTTCTTTTACAGAAATCTTCTTGATTTCACTGCCTGTTCCTAAAATGATGGGCTGCACTAGATTGCGGCGGAGTTCATCAGCCAAGCCTCCTGGGCTGATTTGATTTTTCAGCTTCAGTTGCTTGGTCAAACCATCGATAGATGGCATTTTGTAGGTTGTTTCTTTTTCAACCAATTCCAAGGCAGGGCTATCGCCAGTTAGATTCAAGCTATCTTTAAGTGCCACAGCTTCTTCCAAGACTGGATTGACAACTTCCTGCCAGAAAAGAGGGGAGAATTTAACTTCAGGCTGCTGAACAGTGACATACATAATGAAATCTGGACTTTCTGCCGGCGTCATGGCTACTACGGAGTAAATGTTATTATTCTCCCCTTCCAAATAGCCCTTAGCTGTCGCAATTTGGGCTGTTCCGGATTTCACGGCCACATCTTGCCCAGAAACCTTGATAACCGGTTCTCCGCCGATATTCAGTGTTCCATAATAAGGGACCGTTCCAACCTGAATCATATAGTCCCGAGTCGTTTTCGCTGCTTTTCCTGAAACTGGATGACCAACGATTTCTGGCTGGGATTTGCGGGCACTACCCGTTTTTGAGTCATAGATGGCAGAGATAAATTTCGGCTCTAACATGACACCATCATTTGACACAGCTGAAAAGGCACGTAACATCTGCACTTGGGTTACCCCAATCCCTTGTCCAAAGGAACTCATAGCAATGGTTACAGCATTGTCTGTAGGCAAGGCACCATATTCTTCATATCCCATCCCAAAACGAGTCGGTAAGCCAAATTTGAATTTTGATAGATAGTCTATCCACTTGGCATCTCCCATGTCTTGCTCAATACGTGTCATCCCAACATTACTAGAGTATATAAAACCTTGAGCATAGGTCAGGACTTGTCCTGTTGCTAACCCCATGTTTACATCCCAGTCGCGGATGGTAGCATCTGCAATCTTATATTCCGAGCTATCGTATGTTCCGGTTGGATTAAAGGATCCATTATCAATCGCTGAGGCTAGAGTCATAACTTTCATCGTTGATCCAGGCTCATACTGCGTCTGGTAAAGGAAGCTATTCCAAGTTTTCAAATGATCTACATTCAGGCCCTCTTTGGTATCCGCATTATAAGTCGGACGCTGAGTTGTTGCTAGAATCTCGCCTGTCTTGGCACTGACCAAAGTCGCACTGACAAATTTTCCTTTAGCTGTTTCTTGGAAGGCATCCATCCGCGTTTCCAAGTATGTCTGTAGCTGGGCAGAGAGGGTTGTATACACATCTTTTCCGTCTTCTGTCTTAACAGAAATTTCCTCTGAACCTGGGATGATGTTTCCTTTACTGTCTTTTTCATAGGTAACCAGACCATTCTGACCGCCCAAGATACGGTCTAGCGACTGCTCCATCCCTGAGGTTCCCACAAGAGTTTTATTACCTTCTTTATCCTCTTGCATCTGAGCCTGACCGATAAATTGCGAAGCAAAGATACCGTTACTATAGCTGCGGTTAGGGCTGGTTGTGAAATCAATTCCCTCTATCTTTTCCTTCTCCATCGCCTGCCGGATAGAGCTCATAGTACTATAGGTGATCCCATTTCCTTGAGAACCAAAAGAAACCTGTTTTAAATCCTTTTGCGCAAGTTGCTGCTTAACATAGTCCTTATCTATTCCTAGATGTTGATTAAGAATCTCAGCAACCTTTTCATACTGGGATTCCTCTACATAGAGGACCTTGCCAGCAGCGGATTTGTAATTTTTATCAATAACAGCATAAATGTTGTAGGTTGTTGCATCTTCAGCGATCGGGACACCGTTGCGGTCATAGATCGTTCCTCGCTTGGCAGCGACCACGACTGTCTTTTGGTGAACTTGCTTGGCACCTTTTGACAAATTAACACCAAATTTCTGATCCGTCCCGATAATGGTCGCAAAATTAATCAAGAAAATGAAAAAAAGAAAGACGGCTAAGGCACTCATGCTTTTTCCCACTCTTCTTCGATTGTATTCGGGTGTCTGTCTATTTTTTAAAGCATATCGCTGAATGTTTTTTAAAAATCTATTACTCATTGGTTGTACTCACTGTCTTACGATTTCCCTTTTGGAGTTTCATATCCTGAGAGCTGGCCAACTGGGACAGCCTTTCATAACGTGTCAATTCATTCACTTCTTGCTTAATATTATCCAATTCAGCCTGCTCTGACTCAATCTGAGCATTAACTTCAGTCAAATCATGATTGACCTGCAGCAGCTTGGTCTGCATAAACACAATACTGACTGCAAGGATAATCGCTGTTAAAACGATAGAGCCGTAGAAGGCTTTTTCAACTCGGGAAAATTTCCGAATCCGTTTTTGAATAGGGTGTTGCTTTCTTTCTGCCATGAAACTTACTCATGCACCTTCCTAGCCACGCGCAATTTCGCAGAATGGGCGCGATTATTGGCTTCTAATTCTTCTTTGCTTGGTAAAATGGGTTTGCGAGAAACTAACTCCAGCTTGGGCTGCAAATCATCTGGAATGAAAGGCAGTCCCTTGGGAACATCTACGGTTGAGGCTTCTTTAAACAGTTGCTTGGTCAGACGATCCTCCAGCGAATGAAAGGTAATCACTGAAATACGACCACCTACAGCCAACAAGTCAATGGCCTGCTGAATGGATTCATCGGCCGCTCCCAACTCGTCATTGACCTCAATCCGAATAGCCTGAAAAATCTGCTTAGCTGGATGACCTTTTTTCTTCAGTTCCTTAGCAGGTTTGGCTGATTTGATAATTTCGGCCAGCTCTGTCGTCGTTTCGATGGGTTTGATTTCTCTCGCTTGCTCGATCTTACGGGCAATCTGCTTGGAAAACTTATCTTCACCATATTTGAAAAAAATACGGACTAAATCGTTGTAAGGATATTGATTTACAACTTGGTAAGCTGTCAAGGCAGCTTCTTGATTCATCCGCATATCCAACGGAGCGTCCTGCTTATAAGAAAAACCGCGCTCCCGCTCATCTAGCTGCGGACTAGATACGCCCAAGTCGTAACAAATTCCATCAATCTTCTCGACCCCTACTTCATTCAAACGAGTCTTGAGATTGCGGAAATTATCCTTGATAAAGGTCACCATGCCCCGCTCAATATAGGGAGCCAGACGTTTTTTGGCATTATCAATCGCAGTCTGATCCTGGTCAAAAGCATACAAATGCCCCTTGTCTCCCAGCTTGCTCAAAAGATACTCGCTGTGACCAGCTCCACCCAAGGTCGCATCAACATAGATGCCATCTGGCTGAACATCAAGCTGGTCAATCGTTTCATGAAGAAGTACGGTAATGTGATGAAATTCTTTTGTCATATCCTATCTATTATATCACATTCATGTATAAAAAAAAATTTAAAAGAATATGTCAGTTTTTGATAGGCTACCTTATAGCTTTTGCAAGTCACTTTCAGATATCTACCACTTGGCCTACAAGCTTCTACCAGTCAGCGAAAAGGCCTTGCGGGCATGACAAATTCTGCTATAATCATAACTACCAATGCATTGCGAGTTGGAATTCCTTCACATTCCAAAATTAATTCGTCCCCAAAGGAGATTTATTATGAAACTTGCTTTACGAAATCGACTATTTGCCTCTATCAGTCTGTCACGGATCTTTAATATCCTAGGCTCTTCTATCTATAATATCGTTTTTATCGTATTTGCTTCTAGCATGCCCCAACCTAAGTTTGCTGTTGGTATTGCTAATTTTATCGTTCTTGTTCCTACCTTTTTCACAGTCTTTGTCGGGATGAAAGCTGATAAAACCCTTCAAAAGGCTCGCTGGCTTATTCATCTAGGTTACCTGCAGGCCTTCCTCTTCATCCTAGTCGCCCTCCTGACCAAGTCTGCCTCCTACCTAGCCTTTGCTACCGTCTGCTTTCTCAATATCTTTTCCGACATTATCAGCGACTATCGTAGTGGTCTGCAGATGCCTATCTTACAGAAAAATATAGAAGAAAAAGATTTGATGGAAGCTTACTCTTTCACTCAACTTCTCACTTTTCTAGGAAATTTTGCTGGGCAAGCTCTAGGAGTCTGGTTACTTAGTATCAGCCAGCAGAATTTCGCTGTGGTCGCCCTCATCAACGCCCTCTGCTTCCTACTCTCCTCAAGCACTCTCTATCTGGTTCGACAAAAGCTCACCCATGACGCTCCTGCTGTTGAAGAGCAAAAACTTCCTTTCAAGACTCAGATGAAAGACCTTTACCAGAATGTCCAAATGATTTTTGAACAAGAAAAAATTGGAAACTTCTTGCTAGTGCTGCTTCAAGTCCTCCTCTTAAACGCATTGGCCGGCTCTATCATGGGACTCTACAACCTCTATTTATTGGATCACCCATTTTGGGGACTAAACCTGAGCCAGTCTCTGCTCATTATCGAGTCCTGCACAGTGATTGGGATTATCTCCGCCAGTGCCTTCTCAAATGATTATTTTTCCAAGCTTTCTCTGATGCGACTCGTCGTTTGGTGCTCGCTAGCTCTGCTCCTCCTAGGACTCAGCAATTTACTCCAAGCTCCTGCTCTCTTGGGAATTTTCTTTCTTACCTTTCTCATGTATATCTCTGGAAAAATCAATCCCAAAATCAACAGCATGCTGCTGAGTAAACTTCCTCCAGAAGTATTAGCCCAAACCTCCAACTTTCTCACCATGCTCTTTACCTTTTCCATTCCACTGGGAAGCATGATTTTTACCAGCCTTGGTCTGTGGAATATGGGAAGCGCTTGGTTGGTCTTCTCTCTGCTTGGTGGTGTCTGCCTTCTACTCAGCCTCAAAAACAACTAGAGTAAAAATCGTCGCAATTTCATACAAAAAATAAGGAAGCCTAGGCTTCCTTATTACATATTTTTCAATCTTTCTACCCGATCAGAAATTGGTGGGTGAGTATAAAAGAGCTTTTGCAAGCCACCCTTCTTCTTAGGATCATTGATATAAAGGGCTGCACTAGCATCATCTACATGGTGCTCCATAGGCTGGCTATTGTCTAACTTCAGCAGAGCGCTGATCATACCCTTAGGATTACGGGTCAGCTCAACACTTGAAGCGTCTGCCAGATACTCACGTTGACGAGAAATGGCCAACTGCACCAATGTTGCAGCAAGCGGCGCCAAAAGAAGAGCCAGCAGAGAGACTATCATCAAAACAATTCCTAAGCCATTGTCATTGTCCCGATCGTTTCTTCGACGGCCACCACCGCCAAACCACATCATGCGCCCAGCCATGCTAGACAGCATCGTGACAGCACTTGTAAGTGCCACTGCAATCGTCGAAATGCGAATATCATAATTGCGAATATGACTGACTTCATGCCCCATTACACCTTCAAGCTCTTCACGATTCATGAGGGCAAGCAAGCCAGTTGTGGCAGCCACTGCCGCATTCTCAGGCTTTGAGCCAGTCGCAAAGGCATTGGGTGAAGCATCTTCTATGATGTAGACCCGAGGCATAGGAATCTGAGCCACCATAGCCATATCCTGCACAACGTGATAAAGTTCAGGCGCTTCCTGCTCGGAAACTTCCCTTGCACCGTTCATCGACATGACAATCTCTGTGGACTGAAAAATCATACTGACAGCATAAATACCACCGATGATAAAGGCGATGGCCATCCCACCAAAGGGAGAATCGAGCCAAAGATAGCCGACAGCTGCCCCAATCAAAGCTAAAAGAGCAAAGAAGGCGACGAGGAGAACCCAAGTGCGCCTTTTATTGCTGGCAATTTGGTCAAACAACATAGTGGCCACCTACCCCAAATCGCTAAAATCCACTTTAGGAACAGCCTTTTCTTCCTCTGGTGTCTTCAAAAAGTCTGCTGCTTTGAAGCCAAACATACCTGCAATAACATTGCTTGGGAAAGTTTCCATTTTGACATTGTAGTTGCTGGTTACTGAATTGTAAAGCTGACGAGAATAAGCAATCTTATTTTCTGTATTTGTCAACTCTTCCTGAAGTTTCAAATAGTTTGTATTTGCCTTAAGGTCTGGGTAATTTTCAGCAACTGCAAAGATACCAGAAATCGAACGAGTCAGGGCATCACTAGCCTCCATAGCTTGGGCAGGTGATGAGGCAGCAGCTACTTGGTTACGCAATCGAGTAACATTTTCCAAGGTTGATTTCTCATATTTTCCATAACCTTTGACCGTCTCCAAAAGGTTGGGAATCAGGTCATTTCTGCGCTTGAGCTGGACATCAATCTGACTCCAAGCTTCCTGAGTTTGCATACGGCTCTTAACAAGACCATTGTAAACAGAAATCACGAAAATAGCTACAACTGCCACAACTGCAATAATAATTAAAAACATGGACATAATAAAGATACTCCTTATGATTTGATTGCACCTATTATAACAAAAAAAGCTCAACCTGTCTTTCTTGACATGTCATCTAGTAAAATAGGTTTATCTTAAATAATATCCAAACGCTAAAATAGTCAGAAATCTAGAAAAAGCTTCTTCACTTTTCTAGAAAACAAATTCTGGAAATCAAGGCAAGTCAGTATCTAATCCTTGGAGACACAAGAAGCTGATAGGCAGCAGCACCTTGCCCCGTTTTATGATATAATAGGATGAATACTGAAAACAAGGATGAAACTATGACACCGCAAGAATTTTACCAGCTACTAAGCCAGCAGGGAATTGAGCTGACCGATCGCCAGAAAGACCAGTTTGAGCGTTATTTTGAACTCTTGGTCGAATGGAACGAAAAAATCAATCTGACAGCTATCACAGAGAAAAATGAAGTCTATCTCAAGCATTTCTATGATTCAATTGCCCCCGTTTTGCAAGGCCTGATTGATAATCAAGAGCTTAAGCTGCTGGACATCGGAGCTGGGGCCGGCTTTCCTAGCCTCCCTATGAAAATCATCTGTCCCCAGCTGGATGTGACTATCATTGACTCCCTTAACAAACGTATCAACTTCCTAAAACTACTTGCAGAAGAGCTGGAGTTGGACAAGGTTCACTTCTACCACGGCCGTGCAGAAGACTTTGCTCAGGACAAGGCCTTTCGAGCTCAATTTGACCTAGTGACTGCCCGTGCAGTCGCTCGGATGCAAGTCCTATCTGAACTGACTATCCCTTACCTAAAAGTGGGGGGCAAGCTGCTGGCACTCAAGGCTTCTAATGCTCCTGAAGAACTGGAAGAGTCAAAAAATGCCTTGAACCTGCTCTTTAGTAAGGTTCAAGACAACCTCAGTTATGCCCTACCAAACGGCGACCCCCGCTTTATCACAGTGGTGGAAAAGAAGAAAGAAACCCCCAACAAATACCCCCGCAAGGCCGGTATGCCAAATAAAAGACCATTATAAGAAGAAAACAGTCGTCAGTCTTGTCAATAACTTCCAAGACATCAATTTGGGCAATGCCATCTGTGATAATAGAGTATTTAGGATGTTATACACCAACTATTGTCGAAAAGCTTTCATGCTTTTCAAGCCTCTCACAATCACTTTGCTATAAATCAACTCTATCTTTTGGTATAATAAACTCAGGAAATTTCTACTAGAAAAGGACATTTTATGAAACTCATCTCTTGGAACATTGACTCTTTAAACGCTGCCTTGACCAGTGATTCTGCCCGCGCTCAGCTCTCTCAGGCTGTCCTTCGGACCTTGCAAGCAGAAAATGCGGATATCATCGCTATTCAGGAAACGAAGCTTTCCGCTAAAGGACCGACTAAAAAACATCTTGAGATTTTAGAAGACCTCTTCCCAGGCTATGAAAACACTTGGCGCTCCTCCCAAGAGCCAGCCCGCAAAGGCTATGCTGGAACCATGTTCCTTTACAAAAAAGAACTGACACCCATCGTGACCTTCCCAGAAATCGGTGCACCATCAACCATGGATGTTGAAGGCCGCATCATTACGCTGGAATTTGACGACTTCTTCGTTACTCAGGTCTACACACCCAATGCTGGAGATGGCCTCAAACGCTTGGAAGAACGTCAGGTCTGGGATGTCAAATACGCTGAATACTTGGCATCACTGGATGAACAAAAACCAGTCCTCGCAACTGGAGACTACAATGTAGCCCACAAGGAAATCGACCTTGCTAATCCTGCTAGCAATCGCCGTTCACCAGGCTTTACCGATGAAGAACGTGCCGGCTTCACCAACCTGCTGGCTAAAGGCTTTACCGATACCTTCCGCCACTTGCACGGCGATATCCCTAACCAATACACTTGGTGGGCGCAACGCAGCAAAACTTCTAAAATCAACAACACAGGCTGGAGAATCGACTACTGGCTGACCAGCAACCGCGTGGCTGACAAGGTAACCAAGTCTGATATGATCGACTCTGGTGCACGCCAAGACCACACACCGATTGTCATGGAAATTGAACTTTAAGGAGGAATCCGATGGACTATCAGCCTGTCATTCCCGAATTTGTGGTATCTGACCTCGAACAATCGCGTCACTTCTACTGCGACTTACTGGGCTTCTCTGTCGAATACGAGCGTCCCGAAGAGAAATTTCTCTTCCTCTCGCTTGAAGACTGTCAGCTCATGTTAGAAGAAGGCAGCGCAGAAGAATTAGCACAACTTACCTATCCTTTCGGGCGCGGTGTCAATATTTCCTTTGGCATTGAGGATGTTCCTCAGCTCCACCAAAAACTGCTGGAAGCTGACTATCCCATCCATCGTCAACTGACAAAAAGAGAATTTCGCGTAGGAAATAGCTTTATTTATCCTCATGAATTTGCGGTTTTGGATCCAGATGGATATTTTCTACGATTTAGTGAATAAGAAGAGTCTGGGACAAAAGTCCGACCTCAAATATAAAAAGCGAACAAAACTAGTTTTCTGGTAATCAGAATTCTGCTTTGTTCGCTTTTCGCATTTAATTATAGATTTGAAGGGCTTAATAATTAAGATTTTTAAAAATTGAAATATTTTTGTCCCAAACTCTCTCAATTGTCTTTGGATTGTCGAGCAAGACGCAGTGGTTGAGTGGACTCTACTACGCTGATTTCATCAGCTTTTACAGCCCTACTCAACTGTGCAGAGGTGGGACAACGAAATCGAATTCTAACGAATTACCGATTTCTGTCCCACTCTCTATTTACAAGTAAATTTCTCAAATCTATCTAGACTATCAGAGGGTATTTTGTAGTGGAAAGCGTCCAAAATTCTGCTCCGTCAGTGCAGGATTGCCCAGCTGATAAACTTTGTCAGCTTGCTGGGTCAAACTGTCCCACGGCTCCTTGCCAATACGGCTGACGAGTTCAACTTTTCCCTTAAGCTTGGACAAATGCTGACGCCCCTGCTCGGAAAAGCCTAAAATATGGATTCCAGACGGAAGTTCTTCTTGTCTAGCTCCGACCAGGATATAGGTCAGCAGACGTCGAACCCGAGCCTTGGTATAGCGCTTGGTCGCCACCTGCTCGACCAGCTCTTCTATGGTCTCACTGCTTTTCAGAGCCTCCTTAATCCGAACAGACAACTCCTGATTGACCTGATAAAAATCTGTCAAATCCGGACTTGTCACTATCTGGTAACGGAGATAAGGAAAGAGGTCCGACCAGGTCACCTTGGGAGCCATTTCAAGCAAGTGATAGGCTGGGGTGAATTTTTTCAGAAAGTCTGGCTGATTCAGATTCTGGCGAAGGGCTGTGGCTGAGGCAAATTCCTCATTAGCTGATAAGGAATGATAACCGGCNCCCTGACGTTGAATCGGACGCAGTTTTATAGCCTTTCCCGCCACAGCCTTGGCATAGGCCAAGCCCAAGATATGATTGGGAGTAGAGCCTGAAAAATTGAGCCCTGCAAATTCCTGCCACATAGCCTGTGTCTTCTGAGGATAGGATAGGGAGTCAGGCAAGCCCGCCAGATAAGCCTCCATCTGCTCAGCCTTTTGGCCATAGACCCTTGAAATACTCTCATAATCCAGCACTTCCTCGGTCCCAAAAGTCAGCTGTTCGATACCCAGTCTCTCTAAGATGTCTACTGCCCCCTTAGCGAAAAAGTCCGCCGCCTGAACGCTGACCAAGAAAGGCAGCTCAAGGACCAGATCCGCTCCAGCTTCCAAAGCCATCTGTGCCCGAGTCCACTTGTCCACGATAGCCGGCTCCCCTCGCTGAACAAAATTGCCGCTCATGGCGATGATTTTCAGACCAAAAGCCTGCTCCAGCAGATATTTGTGCCCATTATGAAAAGGATTGAACTCTGCGATAATACCGGTGATAGGCATTAATTCCTCCTCGAATATAGAATTATTACTATTTAAATATTGTTAATCATATCTTTTGACTGAATGATTTCGTCAGTTGATTTATAATCAGCCAAAGCAATCCTTATTTTTTCTTCCTCGCCGCTACCATTTGTTGCTAACCTTAGTAAAGGAAGTTGATAATTTTTGAAAATATTATTTTTCATCGAATCTCGCTTCATTTGGTCAGGATTATTATGATACTTAACTCCATCAACTTCAATCGCTAGAACTGGAACTTTTGTAACCTTATTAAATATCAGGAAATCTACACTGGTTCGACTCTGATTAACAAATGTTGCTTCATCAGATGACAGCAATGAAAAATCTTTTATCAAATGTTTTAATCGGTACTGTGTGATAAAGTCAAGCTCTGAATATGAAGTAAGAATTTCTTTTAGTAATTCAAACATCAAATTTTCTGAATCATATTTTGAATGTTTGCTCCGATTTTTAAAATAATTTAGTCTACGTTCTTCATATTGTTTATACAGATAATCAAATACTGATCTAACCATACTGTCTTTGATATCACAATTTTGATATGCAATATAGTCTATTAAATCTGTTATATTCATATTTGATTTTTGTTTATTACCAGAAGTAACTAAAATAAGTCGATTTTTAGCTCTTGAAACAGCCACATTCAATAGGTGGGGATCATCAGTAAAATGTGTTATTTGATTATCTACTGTAGAAAGGATTATTGTTTCACATTCTCTACCTTGAAATTTATGTACAGTTTCACTAATATATTCCTCCAGTTGATTTTGAGACAACTCAATCTGATTACGATATGGAGCAATAATTCCTGTAGTATTATTATCTAATAGATAATAATCAATCACCTCTTTTTTTATGATATCAATTTCTCTCTGATTTGAGTGCTGGCGTGCATGATTCCCCGCTACAGACTTATAAGCAATAAGTACATCTTTCTCGCCATGATCTTTAGTCATAATACATAATTTCCCATTATAGAATTTTTGATTACAAAACTGAATAATTTTAGGATGACAGCGATAATGCTCTTTCAATAAGGTAGCAGGCTCTTCAGGAAATAATTCTACCATTACTTCCAAAAGGCTCTTTTTAAAGCTATATATAGGTTTTATCTTCAAATCCTTTCGTAAACATTCTGACTTTTCTTTTGATTCCCTTGTAACAATATTTGGTAATTGCTTAAGATCTCCAACAATTACTACATTTTTAGCACATGATAAAGCTAATGCTCCTGTAGCAATATCGACTTGTGAGGCTTCATCAATAATTAAATAGTCGTACAACATAGAATCAGCTACACAGTTTCTGGCAGAAAATGTTGTACTTAAGATTATAGGATAATCTTTTAAAATTTTTTTAGAAAAATTTAGCCTATTCTTTGCAGAGTTATCTGTATTATTTACTTTCCGAGGCGCCCCAGGAATATATTTTTCTAACAAAGCACTTTTCAAAATAGATTTTGAATATTCTATCATATTGGCTATATATTCATCGCTCAAATTCGTTTTATAATCATTTTCGAGTTTTGATAACTTTTTATTAAGTTTTTCCAACTCAGTCTCATAGAATTTCTTCTGAATCGTTGCAGCTAAAAAATCTGGATTTTGCTTATAAAAACTAAAATTCCTTATTTTATATTTAAAAATACTTTTTATTTTAAATATAAAACCGATTTTTCTATTTTGTTCAAAAATTTTTTCACACTCTAACAATAAATCCAAAAGAACTTTTGGAGATAACTT
The DNA here is from genome assembly GCF_003943515.1 of Streptococcus cristatus. Classification (GTDB taxonomy): domain Bacteria; phylum Bacillota; class Bacilli; order Lactobacillales; family Streptococcaceae; genus Streptococcus; species Streptococcus cristatus_D. Next base: position 82,593 of record NZ_RJPT01000009.1, read on the forward strand.
TGATAAATCTACTTCAAAGAGATCCTTATCAGACATGTAATCTTGAAAA
>NZ_RJPT01000010.1 GCF_003943515.1 Streptococcus cristatus
CCCTGCACATTGGTTCGTCTTGTTCAGTTTTCAAAGGTCTTTATCGCTCTCTCAAGCGACAACTATATCAGTATATCACCTATCCACTCCCTTGTCAACACTTTTTTTGAATTTTTTTATCTTTTTTTACAAATTTATTTCCTGCCATCTACAAAATCACTGATAAATCAATAACTAAAAGGGAAAGGTAACATCTCCCTCTTACCTCTCCCTTATTCTCTATAGCACCGTGCTGCTAAAGTCGCTTAATACTCTAGCTACAATTAAATTCATTCAAATATACTCAAACTAGTATAATACACAGTCCAATCAATCACATAAAGAAATTTACTTCAGCTTTCTATTAGAGGTTAAAAAGAAATTACTTTATCTCTCATTCATAAGCGGTAACAAGTAGCACTCTTCCCCTTCTTTTCGTTTCTCCAGACCTTTAACAGCTAATTGAAGGAGATCAGCTGCAAATGATTGAATAGAGTCTTGATCCGCTTGTGTTAACTCGATTTGCGAATACTTTCTGCGCAGCCTTTTATAGTTACGCCCCTCTAATTTGAAGAAATCACAATCTTTAAGATAAGCGGTCACTTCCTCAAGATTAGCCAACAATCCCAAATGAAAAGCTGCTGGTGCAAAGGTCCTATCGAGAGGCTGAGCACAAGTGCTCCTAAATTCGATCGTTCCCCGCGTTGTCAAATCTTGGTACTGATAGCTTCTGTGATTACAAAAATCATCTGCATGGGGGATTACTAGACTTTCCTTGCCACTTAAATTGTATCCCTTGATTTGCTCCTGCTTTAGATACTCCCCAGCTACGATAGGAGGAAAATAATAGGTGTCACCCTCTCGCTCAACATTGAAAATGGCTGTATGATTTAAATAATTGAAAAAATCTGCCTCATCTTTGAAATCACGGGGATTAACACCGACATTTTCTACTAACAAGCCATGCATGGACTCTTCCCAGAAGCGGTCTCTCGAGATTCTAGTGTTAAAATCTTCTGTAAGTAATTCTGAATTGGCAAAAAGAGAAGCTTTGGCAGCCTCGATTTGATTAAAGGCGTTAATTACCTGTATGAAATTTGCCCGTGAAACATCTAACTGTACCTGGCTCCCACAGATAAAGCTACCATAATCAGGATGGCGATGGAAAAAATCTCCTCCAATTTTCTCACTCAAAGCCAGATATTGCATCAACATTTGATAGCGAGGATATTTCACGGGCCGATTATCATTCTCCTTCCAGAATGGATGTAAACCATGTCCCTGAAGTTCATGATGATTTTTGCGCAAAATCTTTTGAATGGTATCTAGGTAATGATTAAAGCGTCTTTCGACTTCCTGAATTGTTTTCGCTTTTTCAAATGCGAACTCTAAAATATTGTAAGACACTTCAAAAAGTATCCGATCTTCACTATCTGAAGCTTTTAATTGGATAGGATTGCCCTCTGAATCCCTTCTTTCTACGATAAAGCCATAGTCTGAATCTAGCCTTACTAACAGCTCCTTTGTTACACGAGTATCTGTCGCACCTCCCTGAAGATTCACAATCGGAAATTCTAACTCAATCCCAATATATAAATCTGGATTTTCTTTTATATTGGCTAAATAACGCTCTTTCAAAATAGCAATCGAATCTTGCATTTTTTCTCCTTCCCTCACTAAATCCTTTTCTTTTTCCACTTAAAACTCAAAAACGCCTGCTTACGAAATTGTTTTTCACTAAAAGCAATTTCGTAAACAAGCGTCTACCCTTTCATCATGATGATGAGTGTTCCCGCTAGGAAAATTCCTAGCGGTAGACCAGAGCTAGACTAAGAGTATAAGAACTCCATCATCATAACACTCAACAAAATTGATAAAAATTATACTAATTCAATAATTGCCATTGGCGCAGCATCCCCACGGCGTGGTTCAGTCTTAAGAATACGAGTGTATCCACCATTGCGCTCAGCATAGCGAGGTGCCAATTCAGAGAATAATTTTTGAAGAGCTGTAGTTGTAGTGTATTTGTTAGTCTCTTCATTGTAGTTTTCTGATGCAATTTCGTTACGTACAAAAGCTGCTGCTTGACGACGAGCATGCAAGTCACCACGTTTACCAAGAGTAATCATTTTTTCAACTGTTTTACGGATTTCTTTAGCACGAGCTTCAGTTGTTACGATTGATTCATTGATAATCAAGTCAGTAGTCAAATCGCGAAGCATTGCTTTACGTTGTGAGCTAGTGCGTCCTAGTTTACGGTAAGCCATGTATTCCTCCTTTATTTATCATTTCTTAACCCAAGACCAAGGTCAGCAAGTTTAACTTTAACTTCTTCAAGACTCTTGCGGCCCAAGTTACGAACTTTCATCATTTCAGGCTCAGATTTTTCTGTCAAATCAAAGACAGTATTAATTCCTGCACGTTTCAGACAGTTGTATGAACGAACTGATAGATCCAATTCTTCAATTGTACGTTCCAAAATGCGATCATCTGAAGATTTCTCTGCTTCCTTCATCACATCAGTTGAAATAGCAACTTCTGTTAAATCTGTAAAGAGGTTCAGATGCTCTGTCAGGATACGAGCTGATAGTCCCAAAGCGTCTTCGGGAATAATTGTTCCATTCGTTAAAATTTCAAGGGTAAGTTTATCAAAACCATCGTTGCTACCAACACGAGCTGGCTCAACCTGGTAATTTACTTTTGTCACAGGCGTATAGATAGAATCTACCGCAAGTGTGCCTACTGGTGCATCATCTTTTTTATTTTCGTCAGCTGGCACATATCCACGACCGCTATTCACAGCCATTTTCGCTTTAAAGCGAGCACCTTCACTGATTGTAAAGAGATAATGATCAGGGTTTACAATTTCGATATCACTGTCTGTCAAAATATCTCCAGCAGTTACTTCTGCAGGACCTTCAACATCCAATTCAATCATCTTTTCGTCTTGGACGTAAGATTTTACAGCAATCCCCTTGATGTTCAGAATAATCTGCATCACATCTTCACGGACCCCAGAAATCGTATCAAATTCGTGCAATACTCCATCAATGTTGATAGAAGTCACTGCTGCACCTGGAAGTGAGGCGAGAAGTACACGACGAAGCGAATTTCCAAGTGTTGTACCGTAACCGCGTTCTAGCGGCTCAACTACAAACTTGCCATAATTTTTATTTTCATCAATTTTTGTTATATTTGGTTTTTCAAACTCAATCATTTAGTTAACTCCCTCTTAAACGAAAAGCAGTGTAATTGTTTATGATTATACACGGCGACGTTTTGGAGGACGAGCACCATTGTGTGGCACAGGAGTCACATCACGAATAGCAGTTACTTCCAGACCAGCTGCAGCAAGTGCACGAATAGCTGACTCACGACCAGAACCTGGACCTTTAACTGTAACTTCAACTGATTTAAGACCGTGTTCTTGTGCAGACTTAGCAGCTGCTTCAGATGCCATTTGGGCAGCAAATGGTGTAGATTTACGAGAACCTTTGAAACCAAGAGCACCAGCAGATGACCAAGCAATCGCATTACCATGCACATCAGTAATCATAACAATAGTGTTATTAAATGTAGCGTGAATATGTGCAATACCAGATTCGATATTTTTCTTCACACGACGTTTACGTGTTGGTTTAGCCAAGACTTTTACCTCCTATATTATTTTTTCTTACCTGCAATCGCAACGGCTTTACCTTTACGAGTACGAGCATTGTTTTTAGTGTTTTGTCCACGGACAGGAAGTCCACGACGGTGACGGATACCACGGTATGAACCGATTTCCATCAAACGTTTGATGTTAAGGTTTACTTCACGACGAAGGTCACCTTCAACCTTGATTGCATCCACTTCGCGACGGATTGCGTCTTCTTGATCTGATGTCAAATCTTTGACACGGATATCTTCTGAGATTCCAGCCGCAGCCAAAATTTTCTTAGAAGTTGGAAGTCCGATACCGTACACGTAAGTAAGTGAAACAACTACACGTTTGTCATTTGGAATGTCAACTCCAGCAATACGAGCCATGTTTTCTCCTTTCTATCTTATCCTTGACGTTGTTTGTGTTTTGGATTTGCTGGGCAAATTACCATAACACGGCCATTACGACGAATAACTTTACAGTATTCGCAAATTGGTTTGACCGATGGTCTTACTTTCATTTCTTATCCCTCCAAGTTTTTCGATTATTTAAAGCGGTAAGTGATCCGTCCACGTGTCAAATCATAAGGACTCATCTCGACAGTAACACGATCTCCCGCTAAAATACGAATATAGTTTTTACGAATTTTACCAGAAACTGTTGCTAAAATCTGATGTCCATTTTCAAGTTCAACCGTAAACATTGCGTTCGGCATCGTATCAACTACTTTGCCTTCGACTTCAATCACATCGTCTTTTGCCACGCAAAAGCACCTCCCTAAATTTCGATAGATTCCTCTGAGCACAGAGGTAACAATTATAAGTCAGACTAACTCATTGTATCACTACTTGTCAAATATTGCAAGTGGGAAAAACGCTTTTATTTTAAATTTGACAAGACTTTTTCGATATCTGAGAAGACTGCCTCAATCTCTTGATTGCCCTGAATGTCGTGAACGAGTCCTTGAGCACGGTAATGATCAATAATTGGTTGGCCTTGAGCGATATTAACATCCAAACGACGTTTGACTGTTTCAGGTTTGTCGTCTTCACGTTGATAGTAATCTTCTTCTTTGTAATCCACTGGTGGGTTGAAAACTTTGTGGAAGGTTTCCCCTGTTTCGCGGTGGATAATCCGTCCACTCAAACGTTCTAACAAACTATCTGGATTTACTTCGATATTGATTACGCCTTCAAGCTGAATACCAAGTTCCGCAAGGATTTGATCCAAAGCATGAGCTTGATCGATTGTCCGTGGATAACCGTCCAACAAGAAACCAGTTTCTTTAATATCATCTTGTGCCAAGCGCTCTTTCACGATTCCGTTTGTCACTTCATCTGGCACCAACTCGCCTTTAGAAATGTAGGATTTCGCTAAAACACCCATTTCTGTTTCATTGGCCATAGCAGCACGGAACATATCCCCAGTTGAAATATGTGCCACGTGGAATTGTTCCACAATTTTGGCTGCTTGTGTTCCCTTGCCTGCGCCTGGCAAGCCCATAATCAAAAGATTCATGTTTTGTCTCCTTTTTTGTTTTTAAAGCAATCTATTAAAACACTTAATAAACTTTTTTAAAAACAAAATAGAAGGTTGACTAAGTCAACCTATTTCTATTCTGTTGTAGTATCCATAAATCCGACATACTTACGCTTCAGAAGATAACCTTCCAACTGTTTCATTCCTTCAATACCTGTTGAAATGATGATAAGAAGACTAGTTCCTCCAAGAGCAACTGCATCAGTCAGACCGAAAAGATCTTTGGCTAGGATCGGAATGATTGTAATAATCCCTAAGAATAGCGATCCAACTGTCGCCAAACGGCGAAGCAATTTAGACATATATTCTTCCGTTCCCTTACCTGGACGAACACCTGGGATGTAGGCTCCACTCTTTTGTAAATTCTCTGCTGTCTTTTCAGGATTAATTTGTACAAATGTATAAAAGAAAGTAAAGAGAATAATCAAGAGAGCATAGGTAAACATACCACTGATGGTTGTAGTCGCCAGAAGCGCCTGCGCCGTCCGAACCCATGATGCGTTATAGCCCATAGCACTTACAAATTGGAAGATAGCTGCTGGAGCAGCTGTAATCGAACTTGCAAAGATAACTGGGATAACACCAGCAGGATTCACTTTTAACGGTAGGTAGGAACTTGAAGGGGCACCTTGAGCAATCTTCGTATATTGAATTGGAATTTTGTACTCAGCTTGTTGCACAAAGGTTGTGAAATAAATAATCACTAAAACAGCAACAATTAAGATCCCAACGAAAATCAAAGACGAATTGAGTCGATCGCTCGGGATATTAACAAAGTAATCTTCATAGATTCCTTTGATCATACCAGGAATACCAGATACAATCCCTGCAAAGATAATCATGGATACACCATTACCATAACCCTTATCTGTGATTTGCTCTCCTAACCAAGTCACAATAACTGAACCTGTCGTGAGGAGGGCACCAATCAAAAGATAGGTTTGCCAATTTGGATTCGCTACTAGTTTGGTTCTTGACAAAGTCGCAAACCCAGCTGTAATCCCGATGGATTGGACAAAAGCCAATACCAGGGAAATATAGCGAGTTGCTTGATTAAGCTTTCTCCGTCCGACTTCCCCTTGCTTGCCCCACTCTACAAATTTTGGAAGCAAATCCATTTGCAAGAGCTGAACCACGATCGAAGCCGTGATATAGGGACTAACCCCAAGAGCAAAAACAGAGAAGTTACGCATGGCATTCCCAGAAACCAAACTAAGCATGTTTAAGAAAGGTAAATCACTTAAACTATTCAATGCTTTCGCATTAATTCCTGGAACGGTTATAGTTGTACCAATACGGAAAACTAAGATGATGAACAGTGTAAACAAAATCTTAGACCGTACTTGTTTTATTTTAAGTGCGTCTTTTAATAGCTTGAAAAACATAGGTCACCTCTCTTAGATGACTTCGACTGAACCACCTTTAGCAGTGATAGCTTCTTCAGCTGATTTAGAGAACTTAGCTGCTTTAACAGTCAACTTCTTAGTCAATTCTCCATTACCAAGAATCTTAACACCAGATTTTTCAGCTTTTACAATACCTGCTTCGATGAGAACCACTGGAGTTACTTCTGCACCATCTTCAAAGATATTTAATTGGTCAAGATTAACAATCGCGTATTCTTTACGGTTTACATTCAAGAAACCACGTTTTGGTACACGACGGAACAATGGAGTTTGTCCACCTTCAAAACCAAGACGAACACCGCCACCGCTACGTGCTTTTTGGCCTTTTTGACCGCGACCAGAAGTTTTACCGTTACCTGATGAAGTACCGCGACCAACACGGTTGCGAACTTTACGTGAACCTGCAGCAGGTTGTAATTCATGAAGTTTCATTATTTTTTCTCCTCTTTTGTAAAATGCTAGCGCTCGTACCAGAGAAAAGGTGTCTCTGATACAAACTCGCCTATACATATTTTTAGTTTTAGGGGCTGAGAAAATTCTCAAATCCCCTAATGTATCTTAATAAAAGTTTTTCAGCTAAGGCTTACTTAACTTCTTCAACAGTTACCAAGTGAGATACAGCAGTGATCATACCGCGTACCGCTGGATTGTCTTCTTTGATAACTGAGCTGTTCAATTTGCCAAGTCCAAGTGCTACAACAGTTTTACGTTGTGACGGGATGCGTCCGATTGGAGACTTAGTCAAAGTAATTTTAATTTGAGCCATGAGTTCCCCTTTCTTAAGCCAAGTCAGAAACTGAAATACCACGAAGGGCAGCAACTTCTTCAGCGCGTTTCAATTGTTTCAAGCCTTCAACAGTTGCGCGAACGATGTTGATTGGAGTGTTTGAACCAAGTGACTTAGATGTAACATCTGCCACACCTGCCAATTCGATGACGGCACGAACAGCACCACCAGCAGCAACTCCAGAACCTTCAACAGCTGGCTTAAGCAATACTTTCGCTCCACCAAATTCTGAAAGAACTTCGTGAGGAATAGTTGTACCAACCATTGGAACTTCGATCAAGTTTTTCTTCGCATCTTCAACTGCTTTACGGATAGCTTCTGGTACTTCTTGAGCTTTACCAGTACCGAAACCAACACGACCGTTGCGGTCACCAACTACTACAAGAGCTGCAAAACGAAGACGACGTCCACCTTTAACAACTTTAGTAACACGGTTGACTGCAACTAAGCGTTCTTCAAGTTCAACTGCATTGTCTTTAAATGCCATTTTCTAGTGTCCTCCCTATTAGAATTTCAATCCGTTTTCACGAGCTGCATCAGCCAAAGCTTTTACACGTCCGTGATAGAGATATCCACCGCGGTCAAACACCACTTCAGAAATACCTTTAGCAACTGCACGTTCTGCAACGAGTTTACCTACAACAACGGCTTGTTCAGTTTTAGTTCCTTTTGAAACTTCTTTGTCAAGAGTTGAAGCGCTTGCGAGCGTTACACCCGCTACGTCATCAATCACTTGAGCGTAGATGCCTGTATTAGAACGGAATACGTTCAAACGTGGGCGATCAGCAGTTCCAGAGAGTTTTCCGCGAACGCGACGGTGGCGTTTTTGGCGGATTTTATTTTTATCTGGTTTCGTAATCACAATTTTCACCTCTTATTTTTATTGACGTGCCTTAGCACAAAATCGGAAAATAAATTGGCTGGCTGAAAAGATCAGCCAATCAATATTATTTACCAGTTTTACCTTCTTTGCGGCGAACGAATTCACCAACGTAACGGATACCTTTACCTTTATATGGTTCTGGTGCACGAAGGCTACGTACATAAGCAGCTGTTTGTCCAACTGCTTCTTTTGAAATTCCGCTAACAACGATTGTTGTTGGGTTTGGAAGTTCAAAAGTAATTCCTTCTGGAGCTTCAACTTCGTCTGGGTGAGATTTACCAACAGCCAAGACAAGTTTTGAGCCTTGAAGTTGTGCACGGTAACCAACCCCACGCATTTCAAGTTCTTTCTTGAATCCTTCTGATACACCAACAACCATGTTGTTCAAAAGGGCACGAGTAGTTCCGTGGATTGTTTTCATTTCTTTTGAATCGTTTGGACGGTGAAGAGTTACTTCAGTTCCTTCCACACGGATTTCAATATCTTTTGAGAACTCACGAGTCAGTTCTCCTTTAGGTCCTTTTACAGTTACAACGTTGTCATTGTTAGTGATTTCAACACCAGCAGGCAACACGATAACTTTATTACCAATACGTGACATGTTTATTTTCTCCTGTTAAATTGTCAGGCCGCAAGCGACCAGTTTTCACGGGGGGCATTCGGATTAGAGCAAACCTAGTTTCTTTCGAAAAGCTTTGACAAATTCCTGATATTCTGTCAATACATCAATAGCCGCAGGACTATAACCAATTTCACATAAAAGAGATACAAGGTCATCTTTTGACAATTCAGCCAAAGCGTCTTCTGCAACAATAAGTTTTTCATTCAATTCAGTAGCTTTCATCTTTTTCTCCTAAACTAATTTACTCTCTATTTAGCTGATCAGTAAATCAGCTAAATTGAACACGAGCTATGGTCTGTGTGAAAAAGACAAATCTTCCTAGAGTGTTAACACTCTTTGTCAGATTTCCTATTTTCACATTGCCCATGACGCTCTTTGTATCTTGATTTTACCAAACGTAAGCGATAACTTCTCCACCAACGTTCTTTTGGCGTGCTTCTTTATCAGTCAGCAAACCTTCAGATGTTGAAAGGATAGCAATTCCAAGTCCGTTCAAGACTTTTGGAAGGTCTTCGCGTTTCTTGTAAACACGTAGACCTGGTTTTGAAACACGTTTCAAACCAGTGATAACTTTTTCACCATTTTGTCCGTATTTAAGGAAGACACGGATGATGCCTTGTTTGTCATCTTCGATGATTTCAACGTTTTTTACAAAACCTTCACGCTTCAGGATTTCAGCAATCCCTTTTTTGATGTTTGATGCAGGTACTTCAAGTACTTCGTGGTTCGCTTGATTAGCGTTACGGATACGAGTCAAAAAGTCTGCAATTGGGTCAGTCATAACCATTTTATATTTCTCCTCTTACTAGTAGTTTGCAAGCTGCACTTGCTAGTTAATGATTGAGCTAGGCTCAGAATAAGTTTCTAGGCTTCAAGTCCTAAGTGAGTCTAGGCATCGGCTTGTAGGCATAACTAAAGTTAGGCAAAAGCCGATAACGAAGAATCGTGACGGAATTGGAAGCTAGAATTACCAAGATGCTTTGGTAACGCCAGGGATTTGTCCTTTGTATGCTAATTCACGGAAGCAAACACGGCAAAGTTTAAACTTGCGGTAAACTGAATGTGGACGGCCACATTTTTCACAACGAGTATAAGCTTGCGTAGAGAACTTCGCTGGGCGTTTGTTCTTAGCAATCATTGATTTTTTAGCCATTTGTTTTACCTCCTATATTATTTTGCAAAAGGCATTCCAAGGCCTGTAAGCAATGCACGTGACTCTTCGTCAGTGTTAGCAGTTGTTACGATAACGATATCAAGACCGCGAGTCTTATCAACGTCATCAAAGTTGATTTCTGGGAAGATCAATTGTTCTTTCACACCAAGTGTGTAGTTTCCGCGTCCATCAAATGATTTTGTTGGAACACCATGGAAGTCACGCACACGTGGAAGTGATACAGTAACCAATTTATCCAAGAACTCATACATACGTTCGCCACGAAGGGTTACTTTAGCACCGATCGCTACACCTTCACGAAGACGGAAGCCGGCGATTGATTTTTTAGCTTTAGTGATAAGTGGTTTTTGACCTGAGATAAGAGCCAATTCTTCAGCAGCTTTTTCAAGGTTTTTAGCGTTTGATACAGCGTCACCGACACCCATGTTCAAAACGATCTTATCCACTTTTGGCACAGCCATAACAGATGAGTAGTTGAACTTTTCAGTCAAAGCAGGTACTACTTCATTAAGATATTTTTCTTTTAAACGATTTGCCATTATACTTCTCCTTTCCTTCGTGATTAGTCAAGCACTTCGCCTGATTTTTTGTTGTAACGAACTTTTTTGCCGTCTACAAACTTGTAACCAACGCGTCCTGCAACACCATTTTTGTCAAGAACTTGAACGTTTGACGCATGGATTGGTGCTTCTTTTTCTACGATAGCACCTTGAGGGTTTTCGCTATTTGGTTTTTGGTGCTTCTTAACAAGGTTAACACCTTCAACAACAACTTTGTTTACTTTTGGAAGAGCTGCAACAACAAGTGCTTCAACACCCTTGTCCTTACCAGCAATTACGCGAACTTTGTCGCCTTTTTTTACAAACATTCTTAGGTTTCTCCTTTAATTTCTTACGCCCATGAGGGCACCCTGGAAAACTTCCAGGGGACTTGTTTGATTTTAGATTAAAGTACTTCTGGAGCCAATGATACGATCTTCATGAAGCCACCGTCACGCAATTCGCGAGCAACTGGGCCGAAGATACGAGTTCCGCGAGGAGTTTTGTCTTCACGGATGATGACTGCAGCGTTTTCGTCGAATTTGATGTATGAACCATCTTTACGACGAGCACCTGATTTAGTACGAACGATAACCGCTTTTACAACGTCACCTTTTTTAACCGCACCACCAGGAGTAGCTTGTTTTACAGATGCAACGATGACATCACCGATGTTGGCGAACTTACGTCCTGAACCACCAAGAACTTTGATTGTCAGGATTTCGCGAGCACCGCTGTTGTCAGCAACTTTCAAACGAGTTTCTGTTTGAATCATTTAAGTTTTCTCCTTTCTGGTTTGATTAGATGATAACCGCTTCTTCAACAACTTCTACAAGACGGAAGCGTTTTGTAGCTGAAAGCGGACGAGTTTCCATGATACGAACGATATCGCCTTCTTTGGCAACATTGTTTTCATCATGTGCTTTGTACTTCTTAGAGTAGTTAATACGCTTACCATAGACTGGGTGGTTACGTTTTGTTTCAACTACAACTGTGATTGTCTTATCCATCTTGTCAGAAACGACGCGTCCGACGAGGGTTTTACGTTGATTACGTTCCATTTTAGAATTTCTCCTTTCCCAAGTCTATTATTTAACTTCTGATTGAACAGTTTTGATACGTGCGATTTGTTTTTTCACTTCTTTCAAACGCGCTGTCTGCTCCAATTGACCAGTAGCGGCTTGGAAACGAAGATCAAACAATTCTTTCTTCAATTCATTTTCACGCTTCGCGAGTTCTTCTTGAGAAAGACCACGAAGTTCTTTAACAAAATCTTGAATTTCTTTAAGTTTCATGCTTTCTCCTTATTCTGCTTCACGCTTTACGAATTTACATTTAACTGGCAATTTGTGGCTTGCAAGACGAAGAGCTTCACGAGCGATTTCTTCTGATACGCCAGCGATTTCAAACATCACTTTACCACGTTTAACTGGTGCTACCCAACCTTCTGGAGCCCCTTTACCAGATCCCATCCGTACACCGATTGCTTTTGCAGTGTATGATTTGTGTGGGAAGATTTTGATCCAAACTTTACCACCACGTTTCATGTAACGAGTCATAGCGATACGGGCAGCTTCGATTTGACGGTTAGTGATCCAGTGGCTAGTAGTTGCTTGAAGACCATATTCTCCAAAAGTTACTTCTTTACCACCTTTAGCTTCACCACGCATTTTTCCGCGGAATTCGCGACGGTGTTTAACACGTTTAGGTACTAACATTGGTTATTTACCTCCTTTAGTGTTTTTACGAGCTGGAAGAACTTCACCACGGTAGATCCATACTTTAACACCAAGTTTACCGTAAGTAGTATCAGCTTCTTCCCAAGCGTAATCGATATCCGCACGAAGGGTGTGAAGTGGAACAGTTCCTTCAGAGTATCCTTCGCTACGAGCAATATCTGCACCGTTCAAACGACCTGATACTTGAGTTTTGATTCCTTTAGCTCCTGCACGCATTGCACGTTGGATTGCTTGTTTTTGAGCACGACGGAAAGCAACACGTTGCTCCAATTGACGAGCAATTCCTTCACCAACAAGGTGAGCATCCAAATCTGGAGATTTGATCTCGATGATGTTGATGTGTACTTGTTTTCCAGTCAATTTGTTAAGTTTTGCACGAAGTGCATCAACGTTAGCTCCACCTTTACCGATAACCATACCTGGTTTAGCAGTGTGAAGTGAAACGTTAACTTTGTTTACTGCGCGTTCGATTTCAATAGTTGAAACAGCTGCGTCAGCCAATTCTTTTTGAACGAATTTACGGATTGCAAGATCTTCATGAAGGTAATCCGCGTATTCTTTTTCAGCATACCATTTGGCATCCCAATCACGGATGATGCCGACACGCATACCAATTGGATGTACTTTTTGACCCACGATGTTACCTCCTTATTTTTCTGCAACAACCACAGTGATGTGGCTTGTGCGTTTGTTGATTGGTGAAGCTGAACCTTTAGCGCGTGGACGGAAACGTTTCATAGTTGGTCCTTCGTTTGCGAAAGCTTCAGATACTACCAAGTTAGCTTTTTCCAAACCAAAGTTGTTTTCAGCATTAGCGATTGCAGAGATCAATACTTTTTCGATAATGCCAGCAGCTTTGTTTGGAGTGAATTTCAAGATTGCGATTGCGTCAGCGACGTTTTTACCACGGATATTGTCAAGAACTAGACGAGTTTTACGAGGTGAAACACGCACTGTACGAGCCATTGCTTTAGCTGAAGTAATTTCTGCCATTTATGTTCTCCTTATTTTCTACGTGTTTTCTTGTCGTCTGCAGCGTGACCTTTGTAAGTACGAGTTGGTGCAAATTCACCAAGCTTGTGACCTACCATGTCTTCTTGGATGTAAACAGGCACGTGTTTACGTCCGTCATAGACTGCGATTGTGTAACCGATGAAACTTGGGAAAATCGTTGAACGACGTGACCAAGTTTTGATAACTTTTTTCTTTTCGTCGTTAGCTTGAGCTTCAACTTTTTTCATCAAATGCTCATCGACGAAAGGTCCTTTTTTAAGACTGCGTCCCATTTTTATGTTTTCTCCTTTAAAATAAGTACCACAGCGGCCTGCGCTGCTTAGCAGCGCTACCGAGCTGGCGGATAGATTGTTTTAGATTATTTCTCGTTGCGACGACGAACGATAAGTTTGTCAGATTTCGCTTTCTTGTTACGAGTTTTAAGACCAAGAGCAGGTTTGCCCCATGGAGTAGATGGCGCTTTACGACCAACTGGTGCTTTACCTTCACCACCACCGTGTGGGTGATCGTTAGGGTTCATTACAGAACCGCGAACTGTTGGACGGATACCTTTCCAACGGCTACGACCTGCTTTACCAAGGTTAACCAATCCATGTTGTTCGTTTCCGACAACACCAACTGTAGCGCGGCAAGTACCAAGAATCATACGAACTTCGCCTGATTGAAGACGAACAAGAGTGTATTTACCTTCTTGACCCAATACTTGAGCAGAAGCTCCAGCAGCACGGACCAATTCGCCACCACGACCTGGTTTCAACTCAATGTTGTGAACCAAAGTACCAACTGGGATGTTAGCAAGCGGAAGTGCGTTACCGATCTTGATATCTGCTTCAGGACCTGAAACGATGCGTTGACCTACTTCAAGACCTTTAGGAGCGATGATGTATGCTTTCACACCGTCAGTATAGTGTACCAAAGCGATGTTTGCTGAACGGTTTGGATCGTACTCGATAGTTTTAACTACTGCTTCAACAGCGTCTTTGTTACGTTTGAAGTCAATCAAACGGTAGTGACGTTTGTGACCGCCACCTTGGTGACGAACAGTAATGCGACCGTTGTTATTACGACCAGCCTTGCTCTTCAAAGAAACAAGCAAAGATTTTTCTGGAGTGCTAGTAGTGATTTCAGCGAAATCCAAAGAAGTCATATTACGGCGACCGTTTGTTGTTGGTTTATAAACACGAATTCCCACGATATTTCCTCCTTAGATTATTCTGCTTCAGCAGCTCCGAACAACTCGATTGCTTTTGAATCTGCTGTCAGAGTGATGATAGCTTTTTTAGTTTTGTTTGTAAAACCAGTGTAACGTCCAACGCGTTTTGCTTTAGGTTTTACGTTGATAGTGTTGACATTAGCAACTTTAACTCCTTCAAAAGCAGCTTCAACAGCTTGCTTGATCAAAAGTTTGTGAGCGCGAGTGTCTACTTCAAATACGTATTTGCCTGCTTCAAGCTGAGCCATTGAGCTTTCAGTGATGACAGGCTTTTTGATAACGTCATACAAATTCATTATGCAAGAACCTCCTCAATTTTAGAGATAGCTGCTTGAGTAACAAGAAGTTTGTCGCTGTTTGCAATGTCAAGAACACTTGCAGATGTTGCTGTTGTAACTTTAACGTTTGGAAGGTTGCGTGCTGAAAGTGCAGCAAATTCATTTCCTTCTTCAAGAACAACAAGTACTTTTGTGTCAATGCTCAATGCTGCAAGCACTTTTGCAAACTCAGCAGTTTTTGGAGCTGTAAATGAAAGGCTGTCTACAGCTACGAATTTGTTTTCAGCAACTTTTTCAGAGTAAACTGATTTCAATGCCAATCTGCGAACTTTTTGTGGAAGTTTGTAGGCATATGAACGAGGAGTTGGACCGAAGACGATACCACCACCACGCCATTGTGGAGAGCGGATAGAACCTTGACGAGCACGTCCAGTTCCTTTTTGACGCCATGGTTTGCGTCCGCCGCCTGATACTGCAGAACGGTTTTTAACAGCGTGAGTTCCTTGACGGAGGCTAGCGCGTTGGCTGATGATCACGTCGAAGACAACTGATTCATTTGGTTCGATACCAAAGATTGCGTCGTTAAGAACTACTTCACCAGCTTCTTTACCAGTTTGGTCAAATAATTTTACGTTTGCCATTGTGACTGATTTCCCCTTTCTTTATTATTTACCAGCTTTAACTGCTGATTTGATAGTGATAAGAGATTTCTTAGCACCAGGTACGTTTCCTTTGATCAAGATAACGTTTTTCTCTGGAACAACTTGAACGATTTCAAGGTTTTGAATCGTTACACGGTTGCCACCCATACGTCCAGCCAAGTGTTTGTTTTTGAAAACACGGTTTGGCGCAACTGGTCCCATTGAACCAGGACGACGGTGGTAACGTGAACCGTGAGCCATTGGACCGCGAGATTGGCCGTGGCGTTTGATTACACCTTGGAAACCTTTACCTTTTGAAGTTCCTGTTACATCAACAACATCACCAGCTTCGAATGTATCAACTGTGATTTCCGCACCAACTTCCAAGCCTTCAATGTTTTTGAATTCACGAATGAAGCGCTTAGGAGCCGTGTTAGCTTTCGCTACATGTCCTTTAGCAGGTTTGTTGCTCAATACATCACGAAGGTCATCAAAACCAACTTGAACTGCGTTGTAACCGTCTGTTTCAACTGTTTTCACTTGAAGAACAACGTTTGGAGTTGCTTCAACAACAGTTACAGGGATTAATTCGCCAGCTTCAGTGAAGATTTGAGTCATTCCCACTTTTTTCCCTAAGATTCCTTTTGTCATGAGAAAATGTTTCCTTTTCTATTTTTTGTCTAAAAAGTTTTTAACGAGCGTTTTTTATGCTCAAGATATCAAGCTTTAGATTAAAGTTTGATTTCTACGTTCACACCGCTTGGAAGGTCCAACTTCATCAAAGCGTCAACTGTTTTTTGAGTTGGGTTGATGATGTCGATCAAGCGTTTGTGAGTACGCATTTCAAATTGTTCGCGAGAGTCTTTATATTTGTGAGTCGCACGAATGATTGTGTAGAGGCTACGTTCAGTTGGAAGTGGGATTGGACCCGCAACTTCAGCACCTGTACGTGCAGCAGTTTCTACGATTTTTGCAGCCGCTGTGTCAAGTGTACGATGTTCGTAAGCTTTCAAACGGATGCGGATTTTTTTGTTTGCCATCTTTTTCTCCTTTTTTCGTCTATTTAAGATAATAGGCTAGCTCCACAAGAAAACCGACAGGTGATTGCGTGGCAATGCAACCGAGCGTGTCGCAACCTCTTGCATCAAAGCTACACGCTGTTTTCACAGCACCATAGTATCTTAACACAAAGAACCAAGCATTGCAAGGGATTTGAGCAAGTTTTTAAAGATTTTTAGGATAATTTTTTATAAAAGCGTTTTCTAGGCGACTTATAATTCTTGTAATCACTTATATAGAAGAAAATTTAGATTATTCTACCTATTCGTTTGAGTTTTTGCTCAAAAAATAAAAATGCTCACTGACGCACATCAGTGAGATTAAGAATGAGAAATTTGCTTTTACTACTTTATTTTATAACAACGGGCTGTCCTTTTCGATGCGAAAGCTATTGCCAGTCTGGCATATGACAAGGTCTGCAGCTGCTAGATAGGGCTGATAAAAGTGCTGATATTGCTCTCTCCGATCTAAATGCGTCTGCTCTATCCACTCCGGTCTACGTTCTCGCACAGCTACATCCCGCGCTAAGCGGCGTTCTAACTCAGTTTGATCATCCGTGTAAAAGCAAATCGATAAATCAAACAAGCTTTTAGGCAAAAAAGCTGCTGACATACCTTCTACTATTAAAATTGGTTTTTGAGCTGACAAACGCAAACTCGGTGACCAAGCTTTTCCAATGGTCAGAATATCCAGACCAGACTGCAAAGCACAAATATCACGCTCCAGACTACTCAGTTCATGAACGGCTGGGATACAAGCCGTTACTTTTTGATGAGGAAAATCCTTAGAGCTAAGCAAATCTCGATACTCCCCAGTAATTACATAAGAATCTGTTTCCAAAAGATTGGTTCGTTCCTCACCCAAGGCTAGCTGGAGTTTTCGAGCAAAAGTTGACTTACCTGAAGCTCCGTGACCAAAAATCCTCAGAGTGTGCTTTTGACCATCCGACAGATAGTCTACCAAGCTTTCCAACAATTTTCCTTCATCAGACATACTTCTTCCCTTCAATGAAGATTCTTAAAAATTTCTCTTGGAGCGGTTGTAGCCGTAGCGCTCGACAAAATCTTCGCGGAATTCTAGCAGATTGTCATCCATAATGGCTTGACGAACCTTCTTCATAAGATTTACCAAGAAATAGAGGTTGTGATAGCTGGTCAAGCGGAGTCCAAAGGTTTCATCAGCCTTGAGCAGGTGGCGGATATAGGCCCGCGTGTAGTTTGTACAAGTGTAGCAGTCACAGTCGTGATCTAGCGGCGTGAAATCTTCCTCAAACTGGGCATTTTTGACAACCAGACGTCCTTCACTGGTCATACAGGTACCGTTTCGGGCAATCCGAGTCGGCAGAACACAGTCAAACATATCAACCCCACGAATAACACCGTCAATCAAGCTATCTGGCGCTCCAACTCCCATGAGATAGCGAGGTTTGTTTTCAGGCAACAAGGGCGTTGTGAAGTCCAGCACTGCATTCATCTCTTCGTGAGACTCGCCAACAGCCAGACCTCCAATAGAGTAACCTGGGAAATCCATGCTGACCAAGTCTTGAGCAGATTGGCGACGCAAATCTTCAAAGCTAGCACCCTGAACAATCCCAAAGAGACCTTGGTCGTGCGGACGAGTGTGAGCCTTGAGTCCACGCTCCGCCCAACGGCTAGTCCGCTCGATGGACTTCTTGACATAGTCATAAGGCTGGTAGAACTGTGGGCACTCATCAAAGGACATCATGATGTCGCTGCCTAGATTGTTCTGGATCGAGATGGCCTTTTCTGGCGACAGGAACATTTTGGAGCCGTTGAGGTGGTTTTTGAAAGTCACCCCTTCTTCTGTGATGTTGCGGCTGTCAGCTAGAGAATAAACCTGAAAACCACCACTATCGGTCAGAATAGGCTGGTCCCAGTTCATGAACTTGTGTAGGCCACCTGCACGGGCAATCAGCTCATCACCCGGCCGCAACCAGAGGTGGTAAGTATTGGCCAAAATGATACCAGAACCCATTTGTTTGAGCTCTTCTGGCGACTGAGTCTTGACCGTAGCCTGAGTGCCGACCGGCATAAACATAGGTGTTGGAAAGGTGCCATGAGGCGTGATAATCTCCCCCAAGCGCGCACCTGTGTGCTTTTCTTTTTTGATCAAACGATACTGAATCGGTGAATCTGACATGTTTCCTCCTGCTGGGAAAGACAGTCCCAGCTATTTTCTTCTATAAAATAAGCGACAAGCGCTCATAAGATACCGTATGATTTTACCAAAAAAAGTCTCGTCTGTCACGATATGTGGTATAATAAAAATCATGAAATGGAGGTCTGTATGAATTTAAGCGAAATCCGTGCCCAGGCACGCACTATCCGAAATCAAACCAACGGCATCTACTCGCTCTTTGCCATTCCAACTCTGGTAACCATCTTATCTACCTATCTATCTCCCAATCGTCATCTGGAGGAGATTATTCCCCAGTTGGAGATCAATCAGGCCTTTGTTGTGATTTTTGGTCGTCAGATTTTCCCGCAAATCGTGGAATTTGTCATCGCCCTGCTCTTTTTATCTGCTAGCTTCAGCATGATAGAAGTCGTCCGAAAAAAACGCGATACAGCTGGCTTTACAGATATTGGCCGAATCTTTTCTGCCGAGCTTTTCTCACCGATTTTTATCACACAGCTGACTAAGAGTATTCTCCTCTTGTTGTGGAATTCTATCAGCCTTGTCGGTTCATTTTTCCTTATTTTCAGCAGTTACAAGGTGCTGGCTATTTATGGGAAAATATCCGATTTGTCCCAATTGACAGCTGCTAGTCCTGAGGTGGAGCAAATCGTCAGCTATGCGCCCATGATGTTTCTCGGCACTCTCATTGTCTTGGCTGGTACGGCAGTCTTCCTGATGGCCAACTACGCTTACTCTCAGACCGACTTCATCCTTTATGATCAGCTGAGCACTGGCACCTACCAAGGTCCTTGGCAAATCATCGTGCAAAGTAGACGCATGATGAACGGCTATAAGTGGAAACGTTTCTTGCTGGATCTTAGCTTTATCGGCTGGTATATCCTGATCGGTATCACACTGGGAATCGCTGGTGTCGTGGTCTATCCTTATATCACGACAGCTCGAGCACTCTTTTATGAAAATTTAAAATCACTAAGTAAGTAAAATGAGAGTGGGACAGAAATCGGTAATTCGTTAGAATTCGATTTCGTCGTTCCACCTCCGCACAGTTGAGTAGGGCTGTAAAAGCTGATGAAATCAGCGTAGTAGAGCCCACTCAACCACTGCGTCTTGCTCGACAATCCAAAGACAATTGAGAGGCTAGGACTTTTGTCCCAGCCTCATTTTTTCGTCTAGATTTAACGCAGTTGGACCTTCAACACCAAGGGTGAGTCGCCTGCTACACTCGGCATGAAGACGCGTAAACCTTGGGGTGTTTGTCCCCATTCGAGCGGTTCCTCATAGCCCAGTAAGGACACCTCTTCTATGATACCATGAAAGCGAGAAGCGGGATTTTCTCTTTCGTCTGCCAAGGCCTGAATGGTCAGCCACTGATTTACTGCAGGCTCCATCAGAAAGGCATACACCGCTCCGCCCTTGGCCGTGAAACGGAAATCCTGGTTTGTATAAGGGATGTTTTTCCCATCCGAAAATGGCCCACTATATACTTGTGTAGGACCTTCTCCAAATTGCCTCCACGCACGTGAATCATAGATTGCTTGGCCATTCACTTGGAGCCAAGCCCCGATTTCTCTCAAGATTTCTCGATCTTTTTCTGGAATCGCCCCGTCTCCTTTGGGACCGATATTCAGCAGCAAATTCCCATTTTTGGACACGACATCAATCAAGGTTTGGATGATTTCTTTAGCTGACTTATAGTCAAGGTTCTCTGTGTAGCCCCAAGAATTTCGCGCGATAGCCGTATCCGTCTGCCAAGTGAAAGGTTGAATCTCTGCGAAACCACCGCGCTCCACTTCCACAATCCCCGCACCAAAAGCCAGCGCATCATGCTTGTAGCAGATGCTAGTTGGCTTCCCAGAAGCTGCTCCTAAATTATAATAATAGGCAGCAAAAAGCTTTATATACTCTTTAAAAGCTGCATGCTGAATCCACCAGTCAAAATACAAAATCTCAGGCTGGTAATCTCGAACCAGCTCACAGGTACGCAAGAGCCAATCATTTAGAAACTCCTGACTCGGATAAGGCTGACCAAACAAATCATGGTGGTCTGGCTCTGGCATAGCCGGCCAGTAGAGTTCCTCGCGACTGACTTCGCTGGCAATGTCACTGGCAAACTCCTTCCCATGCGAAAAGAAAAAGTGATGCTCTGCCCGATGGGAGGAAGTACAAAAATGAACTTGCTCTCTTTGAGCTGCCTGACTCAATTCCCCCAAGATGTCACGTTTTGGCCCCATTTCTACACTATTAAAAGGAGAAAGCTGACTGGCATAAAGCTGGAAGCCGTCGTGATGCTCCGCCACTGGAAACATGTATTGGGCTCCCGCTTCTTTAAAGAGGCGCAGCCATTCGTCCGCATCAAAATTTTCGGCAGTAAAGAGTGGGATAAAATCCTTGTAGCCAAAATCTTTGTGAGGCCCATAAGTTTTGATATGGTGGTCAAACTCTGCCGTACCCTGGATGTACATATTTCGAGAGTACCACTCGCTCCCAAAGGCAGGAAGGCTGTAAAGTCCCCAATGGATAAAAATCCCAAACTTAGCCCTTTTGAACCAGTGGGGCACTTGATAGGTCGCAAGAGAGTCCCAGTCTGGATAGAAAGGACCTTGGTTGGCAACTCTTTGAATTTCTTCTAAAGATATTTTCATCGTTACTACCTCATCATTCAATTAAAACGCTTTCTTTTATTGTA
The DNA here is from genome assembly GCF_003943515.1 of Streptococcus cristatus. Lineage (GTDB taxonomy): Bacteria > Bacillota > Bacilli > Lactobacillales > Streptococcaceae > Streptococcus > Streptococcus cristatus_D. The sequence continues at coordinate 21,363 of NZ_RJPT01000010.1, forward strand.
CCAATTTTTGGAGAAGAAAGAGCCATTTTACAAAAAAATAATCCAAAACAGCCCTACGAGCAAACTTTCCCAATAAAGCAAAGAAAAAGAACAGCAATCAATTCTGTTCCTTGTTTTTATATTTTCAGCATGACGAGTACCTTGGAAAGCTACTCGCACCGCGATTCTCATCATTCAATACATCAATTCGCTACGCGATAGTAGGGATGTTGAGATGCGTAAGTGAAATCTTGCCCCACTAAAATACGTTCTTTCGGATTTTGACTTCCAGTATCATAAAGACGAGCTCCTTTAGGAATGGCTGTGAAGGAGGCCACTTGATTCCCTGATTTATGAGTTAAAAACGCTCCAAACTTACCTTCATATACTTGACTATTTGTCAAAGTGTAGTCGCTTGATTCATTTCCTCTGTAAGTATGGGACACCAAACCATTTGCATCAAAGACTAATTGATTGCCCAAATCGTCTTGCCAAGTACCAGTAATGCTAGAGAAATCACCATTTGCTAGAGCATTGATATCCATACCAGAAGTTGTTGGAGCCACTGGAGTAGCCGGAGTTGGTGACGTGTTTGAATCTGCTGAAGTCTTGTTTTCCACGGGCTTCTCAGCTTGACTGGAAATACCCTGGTCGCTAGAAGTCTGAGGAGTTGAAGAGGATGTCACGGAGTTAGAAGCAGAACTTTGCTTAGCTGATGGTTTGGTGGAGGACTCGCCTAAGCTACTAGTCTTAGATGTCTGGGAAGTGGAACTGCTGTTCACCTTCGTGGAAGGCTTAGAGCTACAGGCGGCGAGCAGGAAAGCAGAGCACAAGGCAGTGGCTGTCAATAGAATAAATTTACTACGTTTCATAATGAAATCTCCTTGTCAGTTTATCATCAATTTGCTAAACGATAGTAGGGATGTTGGCTTGCATAGGGGACATCTTACCCCACTAAAATATATTCTTTAAAACTTTTTGTAATAAAAGAAATATTTTGTAATCTAATTGTAATCCTGTGAAATAATTTTGTCAACATTTTGTGTGATATTTTTCTCAAAATTTATTTAAAATTTCTGAAAATGCCTTTTTGATGCAAAAAGCACAGAAGTTCCTCCTCCTGTGCTTCGTTTCAAATTTTCTCTAAATCATGAACGATCCGCTCAAAGGCTGCTTCTAGAGAATCTTCGTTCCTAAAGAACGATTCTTCTTGCCAGCCTAAGAAATCTCGATCTTTCCACCAGCGCTTCATGTCGGCTGGGGTAAATTCCTCCTGCTTGGTTCTGGTCCGATGGCGACGGACGGTTTCTTCAAAAGTCAAATCATAGTAATAAGCTAGGATCTGAGAAGAAAACAAAGTCCGTAACCGCTCCAGCATGTGACCATAAATGTCTGTCTCATAAAACCCTTCTACCAAGACCAGCAGATCATGTTCGTAACCGAAGCGTGCCAATGTCTCCGTCAGGTCAATAGACAAATTCCCTGGCTCTACTTTTTCCTTGAGCATGTCTCGTCTAACTGTGTCCTGCGCAATCAAAAGAGTCCCTCGACCATAGTGTGCCTGCAGTTTCTTGGCCAGACTCGACTTGCCAGAGCCGGAATTGCCACGAATAATGACTAACTTGGCCATTTATTCGCCCAGAATCAAGCGGGTATGCTCGCGTTTGATGCAGCGATCCATGACGATATCGTCGTGACCAGCTGCACGCAAAATCTGTTCAGCTTCTTCATTTTCCAAGCCCAACTGAGCCCAGAAAATCTTGGCATCTGCTTCCAGAAAATCACGCGCCACATCTGGCAAAAACTCGCTACGACGGTAAACATCGACAATATCCACTGGGAAAGGAATATCTTTGAGACTGGCATAAACTGTCTCACCAAAAATCTGACTGCCCGCTGCCCGCGGATTTACCGGAATAATGCGATAGCCCCGCTCCTGCATCTCCTTGGACACACGGTTACTGGTCGTTTCCTCACGGTCTGATAGACCGACAACAGCAATCACCTTGCTGGTTTCTAGATAGCGCTTGACAACGCCGTCACTGGGATTTTGAAAATGGTAAGTCATAATGCTCCTCCTGTTTTATAAATAATTTTTAACTTTTTTAACAATGATATCTTAGCTGAACATGAGCTGAAACTTCGGAAAATAGATAAATTCTCCAAAATCTTGCAAGCCTAACTGATACGAGCTAAAACCTTGGAAATAGATATTCCGTTCTGGGAGCATGACTCCTTCGGCCAGATTCCTGATTTTCAGTCGTTTTTTGACGCTCTTTCTATCTTGTCTTACTTCGCCTCGTACCAAGTTTGGCCAGCGTTTTCATCAGCTACTAGTGGAACGGCCAGCTCAATCGCGGCTTCCATGGTTTCTTTGACTAACTGGCGGACGGCTGTTAGCTCGTCATTTGGCACTTCCAGCACGATTTCATCGTGCACCTGCAAGAGCATGCGAGATTTAAAATTCTTCTCTGTCAGAGCTCGGTCCAGATTAATCATAGCGACTTTGAGAATATCTGCGGCGGAGCCTTGGATTGGGCTGTTAATGGCTGTGCGCTCCGCAAAATTTCGGATGTTAAAATTGCGGGAATTGATGTCTGGCAAGGAGCGACGGCGATGGTAAATGGTCTCTACATAACCCTTATCACGCGCTTCACGAACAATTGTTTCCATATAATTCTTGATACCAGGGAAACGCTCAAAATAAGTCTCAATGTAGTCCTTGGCAGCCTTGCGGGAAATGCCTAGATTATTGGCTAGGCCGAAGTTGGAAATGCCATAGACTACTCCGAAGTTGACAGCCTTGGCATTGCGGCGGTCATTCGGCGTCACATCCTCTGCCTTTTCAATACCAAAGACCCGCATAGCGGTAGCCGTGTGAATGTCTTCTCCATGCTGAAAGGCAGCTATCAAATGCTCGTCCTGAGAAATGTGAGCCAGCACCCGCAGCTCAATCTGGGAATAATCCGAGCTGAGCAACACACTGTCTACCCACTCTGGCACAAAGGCCTTGCGAATGAGGCGCCCCTGCTCCAAGCGAACGGGGATATTCTGCAGGTTAGGGTCGACCGAGGACAGGCGGCCAGTCTGGGTCAAATCCTGAACATAGCGAGTGTGAATCTTGCCGTCAGCCGCAATCGCCTCCTGCAGTCCGATGATATAAGTGGACTGGAGCTTGCTGATTTGACGGTATTCCAGAATCTTAGACACAATCGGTGCAATCGGTGCTAAACGCTCCAGCACATCCACCGCTGTCGAGTAGCCCGTCTTGGTCTTTTTGGTGTACTCCAGTGGCAGTCCCATATCTTCAAAGAGAATGGTTCCCAGCTGTTTCGGCGAGTTGATATTAAACTCCTGACCAGCCAAATTATAAATCTCCTGCGTCAGACTTTCCAGCGTCTTTTCATTTTCCGCCTGCATGCCTTGCAGGGTTTCCCGCTCAACCTTAATCCCCGCAATCTCCATCTTAGCTAGGACAAAGGCCAGCGGTTGCTCCATTTCAAGCAACAAATCCAGCTGATTGTGGGAACGGAGCTGTTCTTGCATCGGTTCTTCTGTTTCCAGCAACACTAGGATCTTACGAGCTAGATGCTCAAAGAGCTGCTCTTGCTCCGGCAGAGCGCGCTTGGCTCCCTTGCCATAAACCTCGTCATCCATCGGCAGGATTGTTTGGCCGTAGAGGCGAGCAATAGTCGCCAGCTCATTATCCTCGACCGTTGAAAGCAGATACTTGGCTAGGCGCGCATCAAAGGCTGCTGCTGGTAGTTCAATGCCGTAATGACTGAGCAGTACCTTGGTACGCTTGAGGTCGTAGGTTTTTAGAGCTGTTTTTGTCAAAAACTCCTGAAAGAGAGGCTGCTGCAGTAAATCGCTGGAGCCTACATAAATCTGACGGCTATCGCCCCAGGCAAGACCAACAATCTCTTCCTTGTGGTAGTTGTCACCCAAGATTTCAAAATAGAAGAATTGCTCTGGTGCCAGCATATCCGCTGTCACCTCAGTCACTTTGGTAAATTCAATTGGTTTGACTTCTACCGGCTCCTGACCAGTGCCTAGCTGAGCCTTGAGCTGCTTGAAGCCCATCTCGTCGTAGAACTTGCTCAGTGCCTCTACCTGTGGACCGTTGTAAACCAAATCATCCAGTCCGATTTCAATCGGAGCCTGAGTATTGATGGTAGCTAGGGTTTTAGATAAGAAGGCCTTGTCCTTATCATTGATCAGATTTTCCTTCATCTTAGAAGCCTTGAGCTGGTCGATATTTTCATAAAGTTTTTCCAAAGAACCATACTCCAAGAGGAGCTTGAGACCAGTCTTCTCACCGATCTTAGTCACGCCGGGGATATTGTCCGACTGATCGCCCATCAGCGCCTTGAGGTCAATAAACTGCTCTGGCGTGATGCCCATCTTCTCCATGAGGTAGGCTGGGGTAAATTCTTCGAACTCGGCCACGCCTTTCTTGGAAATCTCCACCACGGTATTATCATCCGTCAGCTGAATCAAGTCTTTATCGCCGCTGACAATGGTCACATCGTAAGGCACTGCTGTCTTTTCAGCCATCTTGTCCAAGGTTCCGATGATGTCATCCGCCTCGTACTGAGCCAGATCATAGTAGCGGATGCCTAAGTAGTCCAGTATTTCTCGGATAAAGGGCAGCTGCTCACGAAATTCATCCGGTGTCTTGGCCCGACCAGCCTTATAGTCGGCGTACATCTCAGTCCGGAAGGTCGTCTTACCAGCATCAAAAGCTACCAAGATATGAGTCGGCTGCACGCGCTCCAAGAGATGATTGAGCATAAGGTGGAAGCCATAAATGGCATTGGTATGCAGGCCTGATGGACTCTTGAAACGGTCGATTTGATTATAAAGCGCAAAAAAAGCGCGAAAAGCAACGGACGAACCGTCGATTAATAATAATTTGTTCTTTTTTTCCATAGGTTTATTATAACACGAAAGGCAAACAAAGACAGAAAAGGCGGCGTGGAAAATAGGTAGAAAATGAATTGAGATTTAAATTTTGCTATAATCGTCTTATGAACAATACCTACTATTTTATCCGTCATGCGCATTCTAACTATACACCTGATGAAATCAACCGACCATTATCAGACGAGGGACAAGAATCCTTGGCACAGCTTGAATTTTTAGCAGACAAACCTATTACCGCCATTTATTCCAGCCCCTATCGAAGAGCCATCCAAACGGTTGAGACTTTAGCTCAAAGTCTAAAACTCGCTATTCAAACCGACAAACGACTAATAGAGCGAAAGTTAAGTAGCCAAGCGATTGCCGACCAAGACTTTGAAGAAGCCCTCATGCAACTTTGGTCACGGCCAACATTTTCACTTATTGGTGGCGAGTCTAATCAACAGGCTCAACAGCGAGCCTTAGCTCTTCTTCATGAACTGGAAAGCAAACACCAAAACGAAGAAATTATCATTAGCTCCCATGGCAATCTGATTTGCATCTTGCTGAGTGCATTCGACTCCAGAATTGATTATAACTTTTGGCATAATCTTCCCATGCCAGATGTGCTGGTTTTAGATAAAAATGGGAATAGCTCTCACCTCCTATAAAAGATGGCATCGCCTAGCAAGAGCCAGCTATATCTTATCACTCTTCTATGGTATAATAATAAAAACTAGGAGGTAAAGCATGTTCCCAATAACCATTCCAACTCTTGTGACTGAGGAAGTCTATCAACGATTTGCTTGGTCTGTTTTCTTACGCGGGAAAAGATTTTTGCTAAATCTGTTCATTCTGATAGGAATCCTAGCTCTCTATCTAACCTTCCTACCTGAAAACCTGAGGCGTTTTTCTTTCTTTATCGTGCTATTTACATCTTTGATTATATTCCCAGTAATGTACTTTGGCACGGACTTTCAGATAAAGAAAGCCTATCGAAAAACTCCTTTCTGGAAGGATATGGAGCAAACTCTTATATTTGAGAAGGATAAATTTTCTGTGAAAAGCAAACGAGGAGAGTTTCTTTATAGCTATGATGACATCGTCAAAGTTTTCCATACTAAAGATGATTTTTATATCATGTTGGGGCCAAATGTCGGCTTCCCTATTGAAAAAAAGAACTGTACTCCCGAGGCTCTTGAGTTCTTGCTAGAACTTCACATTGAGCATATGTAAAAGAAAAAGCAGGCTAGACTGACAGTAGATCAGTTCTAGTCTGCTTTTTATTTTGTAAATAATTGCTGTATATCCAGCAACTTTTCTATCTTCTGATTGATTTCTGGTCGGTAGTCACAGAAGTTAATGCTCTGGATGCCACTGTTAACGGCAACATCCACATCCAGCGTTCGGTCGCCGATATAGTAGGTTTCCTGCTTGTCAAGGCCATATTTCTCGAGCAGATAGTCGACACCTTCTGGGTGGGGCTTTCGCTCAAAGCCGTTGGCTGTTGTGATGATTTCTGTAAAATAATCATGAATGCCCAAGTCTTGCAAGATTTGATGGGCATTGAGTCCCTTGTGGGTATAGACAAACTGGGCAATGCCCTGCTCCTTAGCCCAAGTCAGTATCTCCGCAGCTCCTTCCATCATATGGACCTGAGCATTTTTCTCCTTTAGGCTTGCTCCACGGAAGGCATTCATCTCGGCAGCGTCCAGACCTTTCTCAGACGCTACTTTTTCCAAAAGCTTCTGGACAGAGTGCTTTAGGATATAGCTGTGAATACTCGCCCTGTCAAAGTCCAGACCATAGTGAGCGTAGGTTTCCTCAATCCCCGCCAAAATAGCATCGTAGGAGTCCAGCAAAGTGCCATCCAAATCCCAAATAAACGCTTTTGTCATGCAATTTCCCTCATTTTTCTATCAAATAAAACCTTTAAAAATAGCCAGCGGAAGCCATTGTCCAAGAGAGTCCCAGCCCAGACTCCCGGAAGGCCCAAGCCACAAGTCACTCCCAGCACATAACCCGCAATGATGCGAATCAGCCACATGCCAACGGTCGTGGCATAAAAGGGCAGTCTGGCATTTCCCAGCCCTTGCCAGACAGCTGTGTAAATCACGGTTCCCACTGTCATGGGAGTTCCCAGCAGGGAGAAGAGGATGACTGAAAGACTGGCTGTGATCGCTCCGCTATTGTCCGTATAGAGCAAGGTCAGCGGTCGACCAAGGGCGAAAATCCCTAAAGCCAAGGGCAGCATGCAAGCAAAAGACAGCCAGAAGGCCCGCTGACGAATCAGACCAACCGCTTGCATATCTCCCTCACCAACCGCATGGGCTACCAGCATGACGGTTGCTGTCGCGACCCCGAAAGCCGGCATGTAATTAAACTGAGTCAGGACTTCACCGATGGCATTCCCCGCTACTGCATCCGTCCCAAAGACGACCACAATGGCGATAATCACCACATCGCCCGCCCGCATCATGAGCCGCTCTCCAGCAGCCGGCAGAGACAGGCGCAGGAGCTCTCCATCTAAACCCCAGCTCCAGCGAATTGTAGACAAATCCAGCTCCCGCCAGAGAATCATCACCCCAACCAAGCGAGCCAGCACTGTTCCCAGCGCTACACCGACAATCCCAAGCCGAAAGACATAAATGCCCAGAGCTGAAAAAAGGGCGTTGAGGACATTGGTCAGAAGACTGACATACATGGGGAATCTAGGATTGCGCGTAACCCGCACCAGAGCTCCAAAAGAAGTCATCAAGCCTAGCAGAACAATAGTCCCACCAACCAGAGCCAGATAGAGACCGCCTGCTTCAGCCACCGCTTTTTCCGTCCCCAGCAGATCCAGCATCTGCCTACCAAAAAGCAGAGAAAGGAGACCTAGCAGAAGGCTCAGAAGTAGCGTCAGCTTGATAGCCTCAGCTGTGTGATAGTCCAAACGCTCCTTGTCTCCCTGAGCCAGAGTCTTGGAGATGAGACTGGAAACAGCAGCCCCCAGCGCGATAAAAATTGCCTGATAAACGGTAATGATGTTGCCGGCCACCGAGACACCAGAAATCGCAATCAGCCCCAGACTGGCCACCAGATAGCTGTCGACCATCCCCATGAGCATCTGCAAAAAGTTCTCCGCCATAGCTGGCAAGGCGATATTCATGATTTTTTTATAAGTCGTCATAGAGAAATTTCTTCCTTTTAAGCATCAGCTACTTCACTTTCTTTCATTGGACGTCCTAAGAAAAAATCAACCAGATATCCAGCTGATTTTAGTTTTTTATGCAATTTTTACAAGCCCAAGTAGTCCTCGACTGCGGCCTGCATTTGGTCTGCAGCGACTGTTGTTTTGTGACGCACTGGGGCTTTTTCCAAGCCGTCCACAGTTGGTGGCAGGGCTACGCCAGAAAGCTCGTGCAGTTGGTCCAAAGCCTCGAAATCACTGAGGCCTGTTTGACCAGTCACAGCTTCAACAGCTACGACTGGGAATTTATAAGGACTAGCAGTAGACGCAATAACAGTCTTGCGCTGATCGTCGGTCTCTGCCAAGTATTTTTGATAGACAGCGGACGCAACAGCTGTATGAGGGTCTTCGATGTAGTCAGAGGCCTGATAGACCCGCTTGATTTCAGCAGCTGTTTCTTGCTCTGTCGCATAATCAGCCACAAAGAGCTCTAAAATATCAGCGTCAAAGTCCGTCAGTTCATACTGGCCTTGCTCATTCAGAGCCGCCATCAGAGCAGCTGTTTTCTCAGCGCTGTTACCAGACAGATGGAAAATCAAGCGCTCCAAGTTAGAGGAAACCAGAATATCCATGGATGGACTAGTGGTCACCTTGAAGCTCCGCTTCTTGTCATAAACCTGAGTCTTGAAGAAGTCAGTCAGGACATTGTTTTCATTCGATGCACAGATCAGCTTGCCAACTGGCAGACCGATTTGCTTGGCATAGTAGGCCGCTAGGATATTCCCAAAGTTCCCCGTCGGAACGGTAAAGTTGACCTTGTCGCCTGCTGCGATTTCTCCTGTCTTCACCAACTGAGCATAAGCATAGACATAGTAAACAATCTGCGGTACCAAACGGCCGATATTCATGGAGTTAGCTGATGAAAACTGCAGTTTGTGCTCCAAGAGACGAGCTCTTAGGTCTGTGTCATTGAACATGTGCTTGACATTGGTCTGGGCATCGTCAAAATTGCCATCAATGGCAACGACATGCGTATTAGCACCTGTCTGTGTCGTCATTTGCAGCTCTTGGACCTTGCTGACACCGTCTTTGGGATAAAAGACGATAATCTCAGTCCCAGGAACATCCGCAAAGCCTGCCATAGCTGCCTTGCCTGTGTCGCCAGAAGTCGCTGTCAGAATGACAATTTTGTTTTCCAAGCCGTGCTTTTTGGCTGCGGTTGTCATCAAGTGAGGCAGGATGGACAAAGCCATGTCCTTGAAGGCAATGGTCGCTCCGTGGAAAAGCTCTAGATTGTACTGACCATCCAGCTTGACCAAAGGAGCAATAGCCGCATCATCAAACTTGCTGTCATAGGCATGGTTGATACAGTGATCCAGCTCCGCTTCAGAAAAATCATCCAAAAAAGCAGACAAAACCAGCTTGGCTACTTCCTGATAAGAAGCGTCTTTGAGCTTGGCAAAGTCCAAATCGACCTGCGGATAGGTAATGGGCGTAAACAGACCGCCGTCTGTCGCCAAACCTTGCAGAATCGCCTGGCTGGCTGTCACTCTATTCTTTTCGTCACGCGTTGATTGATAAACTAAAGTCATTCTCTCTCATCCTTTATCTGTAGTTCGTTTTATTATATCAAAATTTATCAGAAAATTCTCCATTTTCATCAAAATTAAAAAGTAAAAAGAGTCTGGGACAAAAGTCCTAGCCTCTCAATTGTCTTTGGATTGTCGAGCAAGACGCAGTGGTTGAGTGGGCTCTACTACGCTGATTGCATCAGCTTTTACAGCCCTACTCAACTGTGCGGAGGTGGGACGACGAAATCGAATTCTAACGAATTACCGATTTCTGTCCCACTCTCAATCAAATGTTAAAACTCAGACAAGGCTTTTATTTGCTGTCCCTTTTCATCGAAATTGTCTGGACTCAGCCATTTCTCCAAACGACTCTTAACGGCAGGCCAATCGCTATCAATCATGGAGAGCCAATCAGTGTCTCGGTTGCGCCCCTTATAGACAACCGCCTGACGGAACCTACCTTCGTAGGTAAAACCAAGCCGCTCTGCCGCTCGCCTTGAAGGCTGATTGAGTGCATCGCATTTCCATTCGTAGCGGCGATACTCCAGCTCTTCAAAGACATAGTGCGCCAGTAAATATTGGGCTTCTGTGGCTAGTCTGGTGCGCTTCAGCTTGGGCGAATAGGTCACAGACCCCACTTCAATGACACGATTACCTTGGTCAATCCTCATTAAAGCGAAGGTTCCCAGCGCCTTGCCATTCTCCTTGTCCACAATGGCATAGTGGAAACGATCCTGAGCTGCCAGCATCCGATCTAGCTTCTGGGACCATTCTGCCTGATTTTGGGCAGGATTTTGAAAGAGATAGGTCCACATATCCGCAGGTGAATCCGGACCATACACTTCATACAAATCCGCTCCATGCTTGTCCTTGGACAAACGCTCGATAATAACATACTGGCCTTCGATTCGCTCCAGCTTGGGCAGATCCCCCGGCTTAAAGTCCGGCAGAGCCTCCCCAATAGGCTGGCCTAGTTCATTGATTCGCATAAAAAACCTCACAATCTAGCTTTACTGATGTCCAAAATAAGACTTGGAAGCTGTAATGGACAGTGGCTCCTATCTCCCTTGCTTCAAATCCAAACTTGGAACATTACTTGTGTAAATTATATCACTTTTTCCTGTACCCGACACAATCTTTAGGAAATAGCTGCTCAGAAAGAAAGACCGTCATATTATCAGGAAATACTGAAACTACTGACCGCTCATACTCCAATGGAAAGTGAGGTCTGATAATTCTTGGCTGTGAAAACACTTTATTCCCTCTAAACTATGTTATAATGAAATTATGTTTTATTATTGTAACCAAAGAAAGTGACCCATCATGAGACACCAGCAAAATATCTTGGCCATCATTGAAAGCTGTTACGACACTATGACCGATGTCGAAAAGCGGATTGCCGACTATTTTTTGAATCCGACCGATATAGAAGGGGATCTGTCCTCCCTCGAAGTAGCGCAAACCTTGCACATCTCACAGGCGGCCTTGACCCGTTTTGCAAAAAAATGTGGCTTTAAGGGCTATCGAGAGTTCAACTTCCAATATCTCCAACAGCTGAAAATCAGCAAAACGGAGCATACAAATCTGAAAAATGATTCGTCCCGCCAAGTGCTACGCAACTATATTCAAATTCGGCAACAAACCGAGGACTTGATTGACGAAAAAAGATTGGAGCGCGTAGCTCAGCTGATTGAAAAAGCGGATCGTGTCTATTTTTTTGGCACGGGAAGCTCGGGGCTCGTCGCTCGCGATATGAAACTGCGCTTCATGCGCTTAGGGGTTATTTGTGAAGCTCTGACAGATGCGGATGGCTTTGCTTGGACAACGAGCATTTTAGACAAAAACTGCCTAGTTATCGGCTTTTCTCTTTCAGGTCAAACCCCATCCATTATTGACAGCCTGATTGATGCCAAGGGCATGGGAGCCAAGACCGTATTAATCACTGGCCAGCCTGATTTGATTAAAGAAGACTTTTCAGAAATCATCCCAGTTGCAATGCAAAGTAAACCTCAGTTCATCCAACGAATCTCAGCTCAGTTCCCAATGCTGTTGATGATCGATATACTTTATGCCTTTTTCCTAGAGATTGACCGAGAGAGAAAGGAAAAAATCTTCAATAGTTACTGGGAAAATCACAAACTTAACGGCTATTACCGTAGGCATCAATAAAAGGCTAGGACAAAAATCCTGGCCTTATTTTTAACTCCTTGATGGTTTACTGATTGCTCAACCTCGAGGGGCTGGTACTTCTTAAAAGGCTTGGGCAACCTTTTAAATCTACTCCTAAAGACAAGTGAGCAAAGTTAAATTTTTGGACATTTAGCTCTATCCACCGAATTTTTCCTGTTATTTCAATTCCTTCTAAAATATCGTCTAGCCATCTACAGAAGCCGTTTTCTAAAAGCAAGAAACCCGAGGTCACTCCCCAGGTTTACTTGGATTACTGATGTTTATTTTTAAAGTGGTAGTAGGCTCCGAACATGCCTGCCGTATTTTGGTGATAGGCAAAGGCTAGTTTGGTCTTCTCAGCTATGCTAGGAACCAGAGCATCCTTGAGAGCCGCTTGAATACGCGGTCGAAGAATGGCCTCTTGTCCCATGATACCACCGCCCAAGACGACGATTTCCGGATTGACGACATAGCAGATATTGGCAATGCCCTGCCCCAGATAGCCTACCATGCGGTCAATTCCTTTGATACAGATGGCATTGCCCTCTGTCGCTTCTTTGAAAATCCTTCGACCATTCCAGAGAGAGGGATCTTCTCCGTGCAAGTCAGCAACATATTGAACCAAGGCTGTGGTCGAAGCTACATCCTGAAAGGCTCCGTCCGGCAGGTGCAGATAGCCTACTTCGCAGGCTGAGTTGCTAAAGCCGTGAAAAACTTGCCCATCCGCTACTAGACAGCCACCAATCCCTGTCCCAATCGTTAGACAGACCGCAATTTTTGCTCCCTTACCATGGCCAGACATGACCTCAGCCAGACCGGCACAATTGACATCATTCTCAATCTCGCAAGGAATGGAAAACTCCTCCTCCAAGACCTTCTTAAATTGCGTCCCAGCATAGTTAGGAATCTGAGGACCAGCATAAAAGATCTCTCCCTTGTCTGGATCGACCATACCAGCTGAGGAGATACAAATCCCCTCAATCGAACCAGCCTGCGCATAGTCCGCAACTATCTTTTGAACCTTACGCATAATCTCTGGACCACCCTTATGGGCTTCCGTAGGTATTTCATGAGCTTCTACTATCGTTTCTTGGTCGTCTATCAGGCCGTATTTGATATTGGTACCGCCAATATCAATCGTAACATAATTTCCCATAAGCATCCTTCTTTCTTGTTAGAGGAAGCGCTCCTTGGTCTCACAGATCAAGGCCGCTGCTGCTTCTACGACCGGACGGTCTGCTTCTACGACTGGGGTCAAAGGAGCACGGACAGAGCCGATAGTCAGTCCTTCGTTGAGCTTGAGAACCTCTTTGATAACAGCATACATATTACCGTGAGCACTGGTTAGCTTGCCAATAATATCGTTAATGGCAAACTGCAACTCTTTGGCTCTTTCTAGTTCCTTGTCTGCAATCAGTTGATTAAGCTTGAGAAAAAGTTCTGGCATAGCCCCGTATGTACCACCAATTCCAGCTGCTGCTCCCATGAGACGACCGCCCAAGAACTGCTCATCTGGACCGTTAAAGACCAAATGGTCACTGCCACCAAGTGCTGCAAAAGTCTGGATATCCTGAACTGGCATAGAGGAATTTTTCACCCCAATCACGCGCTCATTTTTCAGCATTTCCTTATAAAGACTTGGTGTCAGCGCTGCGCCAGCCAATTGCGGAATATTATAAATCACAAAATCAGTATGTGGGGCAGCCGCACTGATATCATTCCAGTACTGAGCGACAGAGTATTCTGGCAGACGGAAATAAATCGGCGGAATAGCCGCAATGGCATCAACTCCTAGAGCTTCCGCATGTTTTGCCAACTCGATACTGTCTTTAGTATTGTTGCAGGCTACGTGAGCAATGATGGTCAGTTTGCCCTTAGCAACTTTCATTACTTCTTCCAAAATTACTTTTCTGTCGGCCACGCTCTGGTAGATACATTCGCCTGACGAGCCGTTGACATAGAGACCTTGCACGCCCTTGTCGATGAAATACTCCACCAAAGCGCGAGTTCGCTCCGGGCTGATTTCACCCTCCTCGTCATAACAAGCATAAAAAGCTGGGATGACACCGTGATATTTCTTTAAATCTTTCATTTTCAAATTTTCTCCAAATGTACTAATTGTAGATTATAGACTGCTATATTTAGCGAAGATTTTTTCCAAAATAGGAAGCTGCAAAAAAGCCAGACCTGCAAAGCCGATAAAGGCAAAGAGGGAAAATCCTAACAGCAACACAAAGCCTGAACTGTAGATGATAACAAGGATCGCAGCTATAACCGCCATCATAACAAAAAACCAAGGAAAATTCAGACTTACAATCACTAGGCTGGTCTGTAAAAGGTCTCTAAAAGACATGAGAAACTTACCAGCCAAGGGATAAACGCAAAGAGAAAGCAGGATTGTAAAAATAATAATTCCAAAACAAACCGCCTTTAAAACTTGGAAAGGCAGGGCTTCCTGCGTCCGAAAAAGCAGGAGGTCAAAGAGACTGATACCGACTAAAGCCAATTCCAGCAAGCCCAGTTTGAGTCCTTGCCTCCAATTTTCTCGAAAGATTCGAGTGTAAGTTCTGATTACTTTTACTCGACGATTTCCCTTGATTTCAAAAAGTGTCTGATAGAGACTGAGCTTGGCAATTCCAATGGTCACCAAGGGCAGGCAAGACAAGAGAAAGAGAAGATTGACCGTCATCAAATCCAGGATTTTCTCACAGATTTGCATGAAGAAATTATCCGTATCAAATATAGCTCTGATAAGTCCTGTTCCCTTATCTGACATAAGTCTCTCCTTTCTCTGCTAGCCTGGCACACTCAAAAATCTCGCTCACCTAGGGCTAGTCTATTAACACTTTAAAAAGATACTTTCTGACATTTTCTTCCAGACCCGCATAGCCATTCGGCTGATGGGCTTCTCCTGGAAAGAAAACCGCAAAATTATGGTAACCCAACAAGAGAGGATAACGATTTTGACAATGAACAAAGCCGATATCCGCCTCTTCATCAAATGCCACTGCCTCATCGACCACCTGGCTACCATAGGCCGAATACTCATGCCCTGCTACTAGCAGATGGAAATCTGCATATTTTTTATGATATTCAAATTGATCATTGGCTTCTTGATTAAGGGTATTTTCCTGAACCAAGAGAAAGACCTTATCTCCATCCACTTCATAGCGTCCCAAGTCAAAGCTGTCTTTGCGGTGCTCATAGAGATAATCAATCGCTTTATCCAGGTTAGGATGAAGGCCCTTGTAACGAGTCACATTTTTTAAATCATCAAAAATCATAGTTTTATTTCCTCTATTGAGTACCTTATCCTTTGACAGCTCCCATAGTAATCCCTTGGGTAAAGGATTTTTGGAAGATGAGGAAGACTGCTACGATTGGCACTGCCGCCAAAGCAGCACCAGCCATAATTAGACCGTAGTTGGTTGCCATCTCAGCCTGCATGGTCGCAACCCCTAACGAAATCGTCAGATTGTTCCGCGAGGTCAACATTACGAGCTGCATGAAGTAGTCATTCCAAGTGTTGATAAAGGTGAAGATAGCCAGAGCTGCAAAGCCTGGTTTGACGATAGGAAAGGCTACACTCCAGAAGGTCCGGATTTCACCACAACCGTCAATCTTAGCTGATTCCAGAAGCTCTGTCGGGATATTTTCACTAAACTGCTTCATGAGGAAGACCCCAAAAGGCCAGCCAACTAAAGGTAAAATAACTGCCCAAAGGGTATCGTGGATTCCCATGAAATTGACAATCCGCACTAGAGGTACTAGGACAACCTGCTTAGGCAAGGCCATAGCTGCGATAAAGATGGCAAAGAGAATCCGTTGCCCGTAAAAGCGTTTCTTAGCCAAAACGTAACCAGCTAAAGATGACGTCGCACAAACCAAGAACATGGTCGCCAGCGAAATGAAGACACTGTTCCACATCCATTGTAAAGCTGGATTTTGAACGGCTAATTGCTGGAAGTTCTCTGTTGTCGGATTTTGTGGCCACCATTGAGGCGGAATCATAATTGTATCCGGCTGAGATTTAAAAGCTCCAGTCAGAATCCAATAGAATGGAAAGACAAAGAGCACGGTCAAAAGTGCTAAAATAACAGATGAGAACACTTTAAATGAATTAAATTTTTTTGGTTTCATATCCTGCTCCTTTCTTTAATATTCCACATCGTTACCGAGAATCTTGAACTGAGCGAAACTGATAATCGCAATCATAATCGCCAGAAAGACTCCCATGGTGTTTGCATAGCCATATTCAGATAGCTTGAAGGCTTTTTCATATAGATAGTACATAAGCGTACTAGTTGAGTAGTTTGGTCCACCTGATGTCAACAGCTGAATCAAGGCAAAACATTGGAATGAGTTAATAGTTGTGATGATAGCGATATAAAGTGTCGTTGGCAAAAGGCTCGGCCATTTGATTTTCCAAAAAACTTGCATCTCTGTCGCCCCATCCACACGCGCGGCCTCAACTAGAGAATTATCGATATTTCCCATAGCTGCAATGTAGAGAATAATCGGCTGACCGACAGATGTTGTCAGCAAAATAACAATGATAGCAGCCAAGGCCCACTGTTTGTCTCCCAACCAAGAAATGTTTTGGTTGATGATATGGCCAGATTTCAAAACAAAGTTCAAAATACCAGATAGGGGATCGTAGATCCACTTCCACACGACTGTCACGGCAACACTACCTGTAACAACCGGTAGGAAGAAGACAAAACGGTAGAAAGAGCGAGAAACAGCATTCATCTCATAGGTCTGTGAAGCCACAAACAAAGAGAAGAGCACAACTACCGGCACAGAGCCGATTACAATAATAACTGTATTAATGAGTGACTTAACAAAAACTGGATCATTGAACATCCGAATGTAGTTATCAAACCCAACGAATGTAAATGAGGTCATTGTATAATTAAAGAAACTAGTGATAAATCCCATTATCATAGGCGCCAAAACAAATACTGTAAAGAATATAAGAATTGGAGCTAAAAACGCATATGATATTAGGGTTTCTTTCATTCTGATTTTATTGACTTTCACAATGAGGTACCCCTCTTTCAAGATTTTCTAACAAAATACCCCTTTTTCTATTTTTAGAGACTGACAACAGAAAAAGGGGCGGATTTTAAACTTGCTTATTTTTTAGTAATCGTTTCGTTTGCTTTTTCAGTAAATGTCTTCAAAGCAGGTTCAACTTTTTCATCTCCATTAGATACAGATTGCAACATTGGGAACCAGAGTGTTCTCATTTCTGCAAATCCATCAATGGTGTTGTAGTATGGTGAGTAGTATTTAGTCCAGCCACTGATTGTTTCCATACGCTTGTCATCATAGAGTTTACCAAATGATGTACGAACTGGGAAAGCACCTGTACGAACAACGTTCTTAGGTCCCCATTCTTTGTCATCAGCGATGAATTTCACAAATTTCTTGGCTGCTTCTACTTTCTTGTCGTCTTTGTTGTTAAAGACTGCAAAACCATTTACAAGGTATTCAAGGGCTGGTTTACCTGAGTCTGATGGGAATGGTACTTCAACCACTTCTACTTTACTTGCTTCCAACAATTTAGCTTGGATACCATTTTGTGCTGGTGCCCAAAGAACAGTATAAGAAGTTTGACCGTTAGCGAAGTTTTGGATATCTGCTCCGCCATCGTATTGAGAACCGTTCATCATGAGACCATTGTTGATCCAGCTCACTGCTTTTTCAAGACCTTTGACAAATTTCGGATCATCAGTTGTATATTTAGTTACTTTTTCATCTGTAACAGATCCACCGTAGAGGTTAGCGATGAAGGCACGAGTTCCTTGGTCACCACCTTGACCGTTACTGAAGAGAGAGCCAGGTGTATAGCCTTTGTCTTTAAGCGCTTTCAATACTTTTTCAAAGTCATCTGTTGTCCATCCTTCTTTAACTAGATTGAGAACACCAGCATCTTCCAACATTTTCTTATTCATTGCCATGTAGAATGGAGCAGAGCTGATTGGATACATATAAGCTTTGTCTCCAGCCTTGCTGGCTTGGATAATGTTATCGTTGTTAACATCTTTGACGAAATCATCTGTGAAGAGGTCGTTCAAGTCTGACAACTTACCATTTTTACCGTATTGAATAATCCGGCCTGGTGCATCGAAGAGCACGTCTGGCGCTGTTCCAGCTTCGATAGCTGTCGTAATTTTTTCTGGACCTGACTTGAAGTCGATTGTTTCCAAGTTGACATGAATGTCTGGATTTGCTTTTTCAAATGCTTCAATGATGGATTTTTCATAAGTTCCCACACCATCGCTGGCATTTTCTTGAGTGAAGACCGGGAATGCCCACCAAGTAATCTCTGTCTTACCAGATTTATCACCAGAGCTAGCTGCTTTATTTGAGCTACCACCACCGCTACAAGCTGCTAACGTAAGAACTGCGGCTCCCGCTACCAATGAACAAAGCAATTTCTTCATTTTCATTTGTTTTTCTCCTTTAAAATTAAGATTCCAAGCTGACCTAAACAGCTTTTACCTGCCTATTGGAGAGTGGGACGGACCTATTTCATTAGGCGCCCCAGCCTCGTTTTTCCTGTGTTATTCCTCTGGACAAGCGTCCACCTATATTTGATTAAAATCCTAAACTTTTAAAAGTACAATCACTCCTTATCTGTGACTTTTCTTTTATCCTAAAATAAAGTCAGTCAGTTCATTTTAGGTTGTTTTACAAAGTAATTCGTTTTTGAGTCTCACTATCAAACAGATGACTCTTAGGTAGTTTGAAGGTGAAGCGAAGCTTCGAACCTGGCTCCAGATAATTGGAAGCATCTACCTTGGCTGAAAACTCTTGGCTGCCCACCTTACAGTAGAGCACTGAGTCACTACCCAGCAACTCTGACACGACAACTTCCGCATCGACCACATCGCCAGGGAAAGTATCCTCTACAATCAAGTCGGCTGAGATATCCTCTGGTCGGATACCCAAAATAACTTTCTTACCTTGGTAGCCTTTTTCTGTCAAAAGCTTCTCTTGACCACCTGTCAGGGTAAGATTGAGTTGATCACCATCAGTCAGTTGATGACCAGATACCATCACTTCAAAGAAGTTCATAGCTGGACTGCCGATAAAGCCTGCAACAAACTTATTCGCTGGTTCATTGTAAAGCTCTTGCGGAGTTCCGACTTGCTCGATACGACCGATAGTCCCCGTGCCCGCTTCATTTTTCGTCGCTGACATGATAACAATGCGGTCGGCCAAGGTCATTGCCTCGGTTTGGTCGTGGGTAACGTAGATGGTTGTTGCTCCAATACGGCGGTGGATTTTGGCAATCTCAGCACGCATGGACACACGCAGTTTCGCATCCAAGTTTGACAAAGGTTCATCCATCAGGAAAACCTTGGCATCTCGGACGATGGCCCGTCCCATAGCTACCCGTTGACGTTGACCACCAGACAAGTCCGCTGGTTTGCGGTCTAGAAATTCTTTCAAACCAAGGATTTCAGCTGCTTCTTGCACCCGCTTGTCGATATCTTCCTTGCTGTACTTGCGCAGTTTCAATCCAAACGCCATGTTGTCATAGACTGTCATGTGTGGATAGAGGGCATAGTTCTGGAAAACCATGGCAATATCACGATCCTTGGGAGCAATATCATTGACTAGTGTCTCATCGATATAGAGCTCGCCCTCAGTGATGTCCTCCAATCCCGCAATCATACGAAGCGTTGTGGATTTCCCACATCCAGAAGGGCCAACAAAGACGATAAATTCTTTGTCTTTGATTTGCAAGTCGAAATTTTCTACAGAGTAGAAATCACTATTAGGATATTTTTTGTAGAGCTTATTTAACTTTAAGGTCGTCATTGCTTTACCTCACTTTATTTTACTGCTGCAACGAAACGCTCGGTGATTTCCTTTGGTCGAGTAATGGCTCCGCCTACTACAATACCGCGGACACCCAAATCATGGATCTGCTTGGCTTGATCTGGATAGTGGATCTTGCCCTCAGCAATCACATCCACACCCGCATCACAGAGCTTCTTGACCAGTTCAAAATCTGGTCCGTCTACCTTAGGACTGTAGGACGTGTAGCCTGATAAGGTCGTACCAACAAAGTCAACGCCAGCTGCTACAGCTGCCACGCCTTCCTCAAAGGTACTAATGTCGGCCATCAGCAGTTGCTGCGGATATTTCTTCTTGACTTGGCGGATAAAGTCCTCAATCTTCAAACCATCATAGCGTTCCCGCTGGGTGCAGTCCAGAGCAATGACCTCGATATCAAGGGCAGCCAGCTCATCCACTTCCCGCATGGTCGCAGTGATAAAAGGCTCCTGTGGTGGATAGTCCCGTTTGATAATCCCGATAATCGGGAGCTTGGTTACTTCCTTAATCTCCTTGATGTCTCGCACGCTGTTGGCTCGAATACCAACTGCCCCGCCCTCTTCAGCCGCCTTGACCAAGAGAGGAATGACACCGCCAGCCTCCGTATAGAGGGGCTCATGAGGCAGAGCTTGACAGGAAACGATAATGCCATCTTTGATTTTTGCAATTAATTGATCTTTGCTAATCTGTGACATAAATAATCTCTCCTTTTTCTATGTTTTCTCCGTTCTTTTTATAATGTCATTATATACAAAAAATAAAGCGCTTTCAATAAGTTTTGAGATTTAGATTTTAGTTTCTAAAAACCGACTTCCTTTCTTAAAAGCTGAAACTACTTTCAGGATTAGAAGTGTTTCTACAAAAAAAGTTACTATAGATTTTTGAATATTTATCATAAAAAGCCTGAGATTATGCTAATCTCAGGCTTAGTTTCTTTCTTACTACCATCTATTTTTACCAGTCTTTAAAAGCTTCCAGCAAAGAAGGATGGTCAATCTTTGAACCACAAAGCCAGTTGAAGACCCTATCATTGACATAGACATTCATGGCTTCATGCTCGTACTCTGGCATGAGAAGGTGCTCCTTAGTACACTCCAGCCGGTTGTAAATCGCAAACTGGGTAATCGGATAACAAACATCGTCAGCCAGTCCTGTTATCATCCGCACGCTCCCTTGAATGCGGTGAGCCATATTTTTCACATCGATATAGGACAAGGTCTGGATAATCTCATCCTCCGTTTCGTGGAAAGGATCGTGGAATTTAAAATAACGAAAGAGCTCATCATAGGCCTCACTGGTATTGCCAATCTCCAACACCCGCCGAAAGTCTGACAAGAAAGGATAGATAGCCACTGTCTGCTTAATGCGCGGATTGAGAGCCGCTGCCACCAAAGCCAATGCTCCGCCCTGAGAAGCACCGTAACTGGATAGATGATCCTCGTCCACAAGGTCCAAACTCGCCACAATCTCAATCAAGCTGTAGATATCCAGATAGACATCCTTATAAAAGAGACGCTCTGGTCCATCCACTGCCCCACGGATAATCTGACCCTTGACCGTATTGCCCCTTACAGGCGCTCCTCCATCCAAGGAATAGCCTGACTGGCCGCGTACATCCATAGATACAACACCATAGCCAGCAACCGTATAAGCTAGCATATCGGACCAATCCCAGCCACGCCCCATATAACCGTGGAAATGAAAGATAATCGGAACGTTTTTACTCGATTTGGGAAGGACTATACGAGCATAGGTTCGCCCCTGATTTGTCCCCTCAAAAACTAGCTCATGGCAGGTCACCCCAGCGATTTGAAAGTCTTTTTCAATCAGCTGATAGTCCGGCAAGCCACTCAAACTGCTAATCTGATGATCCCAAAAAGCATCAAAATCTGCTGGAACTTCATCTCTGCCTCTATAATCTTTTGCTTCTGCTAATAAATCTGGATTGCGCATCTTATCCTCCAACAATATTGTTTTTTTGTAAACCCTTACAAAATAATAGCACAGCACCTTTCCTTTTTCAATCCTTTACAATATTAAGAATTTAGTTTCTGTTTTTGCTATGATTCCTTTTCTTTTTGAAACTAGTTTCAAAAAAGCTTTCTGGCCTATCTTTTCCCTAGTTTTTTAAAAAGTCGTCTATTTCATACATTTTAAAGAAAGAAAAATCCCCCACTTAATGAGGGATTGATTCTACATTATTTACGACGTCCTGGACGTTCTCCGTAACCATAGTAGGCATCTGCCATGATTTCTTCCATGTCAGCTACCATTGGCAAGCGTGGGTTTGCAGGTGAACATTGGTCTTCATAAGCTAGAAGAGCGATTTCATGCAAGCTGTCTTTCCAAGCTTTTTCATCGATTCCTTGGTCTTTGAAGTTCATCTTGATACCTACTGCAACACCCAGTTCATAAACAGCTTTAGCGTATGCTTCAACCGCTTCTTCTGGAGTTGAGTGAGGCAATCCAAGCATTTTCGCGATGTCTTGGAATTTCTCATCAGCTTTCCAGTAGTTATACTTCGGCCATGTAGTGGTCTTAGATGGACGAGTACCATTGTAACGGATGACGTATGGAAGCAAGATTGCGTTTGTACGTCCGTGAACAGTATGGTGAACACCACCAATCTTGTGGGCCATTGAGTGACTCATACCAAGGAAGGCATTGGCGAAGGCCATACCAGCCATTGTAGACGCATTATGCATTTTTTCACGAGCTTCTGGGTCAGCTGTCTTAACAGATTTTTCCAACCATTCAAAGACAAGTTTGATAGTTTGAAGCGCAATACCGTCTGTGTAGTCGTTAGCAAAGTTTGAAGTATAGGCTTCAGTCGCGTGAGTCAAGACGTCCATACCTGTATCAGCAGCGATAAAGTCTGGAACGGATTCAACCAAAGCAGGGTCAACAATCGCAATAGTTGGTGTCAATGAGTAGTCAGCCAGTGGATATTTGCGGTTGTTTTTCTTATCAGAGATAACGGCAAATGGTGTTACTTCTGAACCTGTACCTGAAGTCGTTGGGATACCGATGTATTTCGCTTTCTTACCAAGTGATGGGAAGCGGAAGGCACGTTTACGGATATCCATGAATTTTTGAACCAGGTCACGGAAGTCGATTTCTGGTTGCTCGTAGAAGAGCCACATTACTTTGGCCGCGTCCATTGGAGAACCACCACCAAGAGCGATGATTGTATCTGGTTCAAATGCTTTCATCACTTCCGCACCACGTTCTACAGTTGTGATGTCTGGATCTGGTTCAACATCTGAGAAGACTTGGATCGTTACACGGTTGCTACGGGCGTTCAATTGATCGATCACACGTTGAACAAAGCCAAGTTTTTCGATAGATTTGTCAGTAACGATCATAACGCGTTCAATATCTTCACATGTTTGAAGGTATTGGATAGAGTTGCGCTCGAAGTAAATTTTTGAAGGAACTTTAAACCATTGCATATTATTTCTACGTTTCCCTACTTTCTTGATGTTTAGAAGGTTAATAGCGCTCACGTTATCACCAACTGAGTTACGTCCATATGAACCACATCCAAGTGTCAAGGATGGAATGAAGGCATTATATACGTCCCCGATACCACCGAAAGTAGATGGAGAGTTCCAGATAATCCGCATCGCTTTGATTTCAGTACCAAAGCGTTTAGCCAATTCTTCGTCTTTTGTATGGATAGCTGCTGAGTGACCAAGTCCGTTAAATTCAACCATTTGACGAGCTTTTTTAAGACCGTCTTCTCTATCTTCAGCTTTCAAGACAGCGATAACTGGTGACAATTTTTCGCGAGTCAATGGCTCATTTGGACCTACTTCAGCACATTCTGCAGCCAAAATGTTGGTACCTTCTGGTACTTTAAAGCCTGCTTGTTCCGCAATCCATGCAGCTGGTTTACCAACGATGCTTGCGTTTAGTTTAGCACCAGCACAGTTTTTGCTGTTTGCTTTAGCACCAAAGCAGAATTCTTCAAGAAGAGCTTTTTCTTTTTTGTTTACAAAATAAGTGTGGTATGACTTGAATTCTTCTACAAATTCGTCATAAACTTCCTTGTCAATAATCACCGCTTGCTCAGATGCGCAGACCATACCATTGTCAAATGATTTAGACATCACGATATCATGAGCAGCTTGGCGAAGGTCAGCAGATTTTTCGATGTAAGCTGGTACGTTTCCGGCACCCACCCCAAGAGCTGGTTTTCCGCAAGAATATGCAGCTTTAACCATGGCATTACCACCAGTTGCAAGGATGGTTGCAATACCATCGTGGTTCATCAAAGCTGCTGTTGCTTCCATAGATGGCTGAGTGATCCATTGCACACAGTTTTCAGGTGCGCCAGCTGCGATTGCTGCGTCACGAACGATTTGCGCTGCGTGAGCAGATGATTCTTGAGCAGATGGGTGGAAGGCAAAAACGATTGGGTTACGTGTCTTCAAGGCAATCAATGCTTTGAAAATTGCTGTTGATGTTGGGTTCGTTGTTGGAGTGATACCACAAATAACTCCGACAGGCTCCGCAATCTTTGTCAGTCCAGTAACAGGATCATCTTCGATAACACCAACAGTCTTCACACCACGCATGTTGTTGACAACGTGTTCACAGGCAAAGAGGTTTTTCGTTGCCTTGTCTTCAAATACACCACGACCAGTTTCTTCAACCGCATGTTGAGCAAGGATCCCGTGCGCATCAAGAGCTGCAACTGAAGCTTTTGCTACGATGTAATCTACTTGCTCTTGATTTAGTTTTCTCATTTCTTCAAGAGCTATGAGACCTTTTTGCACTAGCTCGTCAACATGTTTTTCAGCCGCTAGCACTTTATCTTCTTGTTCAACAGTTTTCTTCTTATCAGCCATTATAGTCCTCCAATGGTTTCTGCCAAAAGGTTAAATAGAGATTTCAACCTTTGTTAATTATTTCACAATATAATTATACTCTATTCCTACAAATTTGTAAACACTTTCAACAAAAGTTCACAAACTTTTTATGGATTATTTTTAAACACTGATATTTCAGGCTTTTTTACTAAATTCTATATCTATTCTCAAAAATTTCACATACTTTTCTCTAAAAATGTGTTAGCGCTTTCTTTTTTGTTATAAAATGAGCTCGGCTAAATAACCGAGCTAGTTTTATGGCTTAACACTGCCACTTGAAGCGGCAGCCAAAGCTTCTTTTATCATGTTAGAGTAGAGTTTACCTCCCTCTGCCATAGACTCTGAATCTGCCCCATAATGGACATAGTCTGTTCCAATCCAAATCTGCGGATTATTAATCGCTACCTGATACCAGTCTGCTACATATACAAAGTCGTATTTCTTAGCAAGTTCAAGTTCGTATTGTCGCATCTTAACAGGAATACTACTTGGATCATTGGCTGTCCGGCCATCATATGGCGTGACTAAAATCAAGCGATGGCCTTTTGGCAAGAGCTCGATATACTGATCCAGCAATTCTTCATAATTGTCAACCGGATTGGTTCCCAATGCCAAAACGACGTTTTGAAGCAGTGTTTGGCTAGCAATATCGTTCTTGAAAAATTCCAAACCAGACACTAAATTACGGCTAACCACTGCATCGACTTGAGCGTCAGGTATAGCCTCTTGGATCCATTCAGCAGAGCGCAAAGTAACCGAATCACCGATAACAGTCGTTCCCTCTGCCACGTTATAATTTGTGGCAGTTTTTTGGTCTGCGTGCTTACGGGTTGTCTGCATTTTCGTATCGGATTGGTTCAAAGAATTGACAATCAGGCTTTCCTCAAAGGCACCCACAGACGGAGCTGTGACTGTGATAATAAGCAAGATAAATGTCAGCGGAATGAAACTGTAGAAAATCGGCTTGGTGATGGAGCTTAAATCCATCTCCTTGCCAAAAATCCGAGGCTTCCGTCCAGCTAAAGTCGGCTCTAAGATATAGAAGGAAAGAGCCGCGAAACCAAAACTCAAGATTGTAGTCAAAAGCACAGCCCAACTATTGCTCATCAACTGAGTAAAAATAATATAGAAAGGCCAATGGAAGAGGTAAACACCATAGCTAGTATCTGCAATAAAGTTGAGAGGACTAGGCTCCTTAATATTTGGCAATTTATCGTGCAAGATGCGGGTTGCTGCTATCATGACACAAGCCAGAAGCGTTGAAATCAAGAAACCAAATAAATAAGTCCACAGGCTGTCAAATTTCAAAATAAAGCTGAGCAAAAGAAGAAGAACAAAACTGCCAGCTAAAGCGATCAAGACTTGCTTGATTTCGACCTTTTCTTCCAGTTTCTTCATCTGAACGCCCACATTTCCAACTCCAGAGAAAGTCGCTAGCACTGTCCCAGCAAAGAAAGGAAAGACATGGGTCAAACTTGAGAAATAAATATTGGAGTAATTCTTGCTGAAAAAGGCTCCGATAAACATAGCCAAGAAACTGAACAGAAACAGAGCAATTGAAGTCAGAGAAATCAGCCCCCGATACTGAGCAACTGACTTGCTAATCTTGCTAATTCCCCAAGCAGCCAGGCCCCAGAGGATATAGTAATGCACTTCCAGTGCCAAACTCCAAGTGTGAATCAGCAAATGCGGTACAAACTGGCTTTCATAACTGCCACCCGACATCATTTCATAAAAATTGGTCACAAAGCCCAGAGCAGCTGCAATCTGCGTCCCAATACCTGCTACAAAATCCCGACGAATCAATAAAGTAAAGGGCATGATGATCAAAATCATAAAAACGAGCGGAGGAACGATACGATAAAAGCGCCGTTTCAGAAAGCCCATAATATCAATCGTCCGACTTCTTGTAAACTCATCAATCAATAATGAAGTAATCAAAAATCCTGAAAAAGTGAAAAAGATATCCACTCCAATAAAACCTCCAGGAAAAACTCCCTGAAAGTAATGATAGAGTAACACCAAGACCAGTCCAGTAATCCGAACCAGTGAAAACCATCTAATGCGCATTTTGATAAATTCCTTGCTTGAACGTTCCTTCATAGACAACATTACTTTCTGTCGTCAGTTTGCCTTTACCATTGGCTTGACCGTTGGCAAATTCACCTTCATAATTCCAACCAGCCTTCGATGTAAAAGTACCCTTACCATCAAAAGTACCATTTTTGAAATGCCCTTTATAGCTATCCCCATTTTTAAAAGTCAGGGTACCTTCGCCATTCATTTTTCCGTGAACTAGACTGCCTTCATATTTTATTTTACCTTGATCCAATGTTAGTGCACCCTTACTAGGGATATTGGAGGTAAACACTAAAATTGCTGACAAGGCAATCACAGTCACAGCTAAGATTTCTAGATTCTGACGGGTCAGATAGATTTTATATTTATCGTAAAATTCTTTTATTTTATCCATTTTTCATCCATTTAAGCGTTCTAGCCACTTGTGGCAACCAGCCAAAATCAGGTCATAAGTCTCATCGAAATCACCTGTGTACCAAGGATCCGGCACACCGAGATCAGCAAACTGGTAGATTTTATCCTGAAAATCCACTGGCGCCATTTTCTTCAAATCTCGAATATTAGCTTCATCCATGCCAATGATATAGTCAAATTCTGCAAAATCTTGCGCTGAAATCTGCTGAGAACTTTTTCTCTTATCATAAGAAATCGCATGTTTCTTAAAAATAGCCTGTGTCCCCTGATGTATAGGGTTGCCATGTTCCCAACTAGACGTCGCTCGACTCTCAATGTGTATATCATCAGTCAGACTTTTCATAACAAACTCTGCCATCGGACTACGGCAGATATTTCCTAAACAAACAAATACAATTTTCTTCATAAATCTATTATACCAGAATAAAAAGAAAACTGTGGAGCTTTCTTGATTATTCTGTGACAGCGGAAGCGGACTCTGACAAACAGCTAATTATACCGACTTACATAAGAGTGCAGATCATTGAGGCGGTAATCCACTCAATCTAACTTACACCAGATTAAACTTTACTTTTCTTCAGAAAGAGTTTCAAAACTTAATTGTGGCCATTTAGCCTGCCAGTTTTTCTTGCGAATTCTTTGCATATAAAGCTTCTTTCGCTCCGCATCCACCAAAAAATGCGGTGTTGGTCGCACCTGAAATGCTCGAATATCTGCCAAACCATAGGGCGCAAAGAGCTCTAGCTTGTCATCTTCCAGCAATCGCAGACCGATAGCCGTGCAGCACTCAGGATACTTGCTCATAGCATCTTTCGAGCTAGTATAAGGCTGGCTATTGGGACTATGAATATGCATATAGACTTGATTTTTCAGCTCCCAAGAATATGCGGGAAAAGCTTTTCTCAACTCCATCTCCAGCTGCAAAATTTTCTCATAAGACACAGTTGGATCAAAGAATATGACATCCACATCCGTTTCGGTATCAAAGCCTGGCTTGCCAGACAAGATATTCCAGATAAAATTTCTGACACTGCCCGCAGCCAGCCAAGAATCCTCTAGCTGCAGACTGCGGATCATCTCCAAAATTGCTCGAATATCCTGATCCTGACCCAGTCTCCCTAAAATCTCCTGATCGGTCATCATTCCTTCATATACTCATATCCTAGATGCTCATAGGCTTTACGAGTCGCCACGCGCCCAGTCCGAGTCCGCATGACAAAGCCCTTCTGAATCAGGTAAGGCTCATACATGTCCTCCACCGTTTCACGCTCCTCAGCAATATTGACTGAAAGTGTCCCCAGTCCGACTGGACCACCCCCATAAACTTCAATCATGGTTCGTAGGATTTTCTGATCTACATAGTCCAGCCCTTCTCGGTCCACGTCCAGCATGGATAAGGCCTTGTCTGTGATCTGAGCATCGACCAGGCCATCCCCCATAATCTGAGCGTAGTCCCGCACCCGCTTGAGCAGACGATTGGCAATCCGCGGCGTGCCCCGGCTACGTAAAGCCAGCTCTCGAGCAGCCTCGTGGGTAATATCCATTTCAAAAATCTCTGCCGTCCGCTCGACGATTTCCGTCAGGTCGCTGGCTTCATAATACTCCATGTGACCAGTAATCCCAAAGCGAGCCCGCAGAGGATTAGACAGCATGCCCGCCCGAGTGGTCGCTCCAATCAGCGTGAAAGGCGGCAATTCCAGATGGACGCTGCGACTGGTTTCACCAGTCCCAATCATAATGTCAATGTAAAAGTCCTCCATGGCGCTGTACAGCACTTCCTCTACTGCCATGGGCAAACGGTGAATCTCATCGATAAAGAGGACATCACCTGGCTCCAAATCATTTAAAATCGCAACCAAATCACCAGCCTTTTCAATGACCGGACCAGAAGTCTGCTTGATATTCACACCGAGTTCGTTGGCGATGACGAAGGCCATGGTCGTCTTTCCTAGACCCGGAGGTCCAAAAAGCAAGGCATGATCCAAGGCCTCATCCCGCAATTTAGCCGCTTCGATAAAAATCTTCAGCTGATCCTTGACCTTATCCTGACCGATATATTCTCGTAAATACTGAGGACGAAGAGTACGTTCTACTAGCTCCTCATCCCCCATTAATTCATTATCTAAAATTCTACTCATAGGACTATTATAGCAAAAAATAGGGCAGAGGAAGCAATCCGACCCGCTTCTAAGCACAAAAAAAGCCACCGTATTTGGTGGCTCTTATGGGAGATTATTATGAAAAAGTTTTAGGATTTCTATCAAATAAAGTTAGGAGGTCTTCATTTGATGGTATTAGTATAACGTCCTTATCTTAAAGTTTACTTAAATAAACCATATTTTTAAAAAATAAAATACTTTTAAACATCTTACTAAGATGATACAAACTAATATGAATTGTTCAGTCTGATTAAAATAACCTCTATTTCATTGACTGCCGCAAAAACTCATGATACAATGAAAAAAATCGAAAAGGAGATTTTAGATATGAACAACCTTAAAAAGAAAACTTATCGGAATACACCAGCCTTTATGTTTATGGCTTGGGGCTCATTCGCCTTCTTTGTGACTCTTGTTCTCGTCGGCCTCTATACTTTGAAAGAGCCTTTGATGGTTAAAGGATACTATCTCATGGGTTCTGTCGGACTGATTTCTTCTTCATTCACTCTTGCAAAAGTCATCCGTGATAACCAAGAAGACGAAGAACGTTACAATCAGATCTTCCAACCACAAGACTTAGATAACCAATAAAATAAATAGTAAAAACGGCAGAGGGGGAATCTGCCGTTTTCTTGTATCTGAGGCTACTATCGCCATGTAAGATACACTTCAAATGAAGCAAGTTTGCTGTTTATTTCACTCCTGCGAAATAAACGGTGGTGCTGGTGAAAATGTGGCCAGCCTTGAGAATGACCTGATCCTTCAAGTCACTATGAATCGCATCAGGCAAGGCTTGTGCCTCCAATGCCAGACCATTATGCTGAATCATTGGCTGTCCATTGATGATGACTGACTCATCGACAAAATTTGCCGAATAAGTCACGACGCAAGGAGCATCCGTACGGAAAGTCAGATAGCGACCTGATGCCGGATCATAAAGGTAACCTGCCTCTTCCTGCTCTTTATCAAGAGCAAAGGGGTGATCCAGCCCTGACACGATCTGAATTTGCTCGTCCTGGTCAGCAAAAATTTCTTTCAATGCCAGACCTGTTTGCAGGCCTTTGACAAAGCTACGATTCGCATCCACTTCTTTTGCTGGCACGCCGTCAGGAGCAATCGGATACACCCCTTTGGTATGCAGCTGGAGGACATGCTGATCAATCGGCTGACTGAAATCACCTGACAGATTGAAATAGCTGTGGTTGGTCGGATTGACCAGACTATCCTGATCTGTCTGGACTTGATAGGAAATCTCAATCTCCCCTTTTTCTGTCAAAGAATAGGAAATCCAGATTTTCAAATTTCCAGGAAAGCCGCCCGTCCCGTCTGGGCGCTCTGTGTAAAATGTGACACCCTCGTTTGTGACTTCTTCTGTCTGGAAAATCACACTGTCCCAGCCAGTAGAGCCACTGTGGTTGCAATTCTGGCCATTATTGACTTCCAGCTGATAGGACTGCCCATTCAGCTCAAAGCTAGCCTTCGCAATCCGCCCCGCAACTGGTCCCACGCTAGCGCCATGCTTGGGACTATTGCCAACATAATCCTCAAAACGATCAAAGCCTAGAATAATATTGGCAAAATCACCATTTTTATCTGGCGTCCGATATTCTAAAATCGTTGCGCCATAGTTCATGACCTTGAAGCGATAGCCTAGCTTATTTTCAAAGGTGTAGGCTAAGACATCCTGTCCTTTAAAAGTACC
Source organism: Streptococcus cristatus (assembly GCF_003943515.1). Lineage (GTDB taxonomy): Bacteria > Bacillota > Bacilli > Lactobacillales > Streptococcaceae > Streptococcus > Streptococcus cristatus_D. Next base: position 52,238 of record NZ_RJPT01000010.1, read on the forward strand.
AAAAATAGATTCTTGATAAGATTTCATACAATCTCCCTCTGTCTCGAGTCTGGGACAAAAGTCCTAGCCTCTCAATTGTCTTTGGATTGTCGAGCAAGACGCAGTGGTTGAGTGGGCTCTACTACGCTTACTTCATCAGCTTTTACAGCCCTACTCAACTGTGCGGAGGTGGGACGATGAAATCGAATTCTAACGAATTACCGATTTCTGTCCCACTCTCTTTCTTGACTTAGTCAAGGGACAAGGATGGAAGGCCATCCTTTTGATCTGAAAGTCTTTTTAATAACTAGCTTTCCCATGACTAATGTTTGACTTTTCCATATTCAGCTTTCTACTGCTGGAAAGGGTGGATGATAACTCCCTGAACGACCCGATTGACCGTACCTGTCGGAGACGGTGTATCTGGTCGATTGTTCACTTTCAAAGAAGTCAAGAGAGAGAAGAGCTGAGCATAGACGATGTAAGGGAAGGCTCGATAGCTATCTTCCAAGATATCACTTTCAAGAACCACTTGCTCAACATTTTCCAAGTCTTCTCTGTGCTCTGTAAAGAAGACCACCTTGCGAGCAATCTGATCTCCTGCCACTTCACGCACCAAATCCAAGTCGTAACGTTTGGTGTATGCATCCCTTGAGCCAAATACCAGCACAAGCGTTTCTTCGTTAATCAGAGATTTTGGTCCATGACGGAAACCAACTGGGCTTTCATACATAGTCGCAACCTTCCCCGCGGTCAACTCCAAAATTTTCAGCTGAGCTTCGTGCGCCAGACCAAAGAACGGCCCTGCTCCAAGATAAATGACCCGGTTAAAGTCTAATTCTGGCAAAGCCTGAACGTCAGCTACATCTGCCAAAACCTTTTGACTCAAGGCAATCAACTCAGCTACTCTTGCTTCTTTTTGAGCCAAATCTGCTGGGTCAAAAACCAAGAGAGCTGTCAGCATCATAGAGGTGAAGCTAGAAGTCATGGCAAAGCCAGCATCATTTGATGGAGCTGGTTGCAATAAGAGGAGATTCCTCTCATCGCCATGTGCCTGCTGAGCTAGTTTCCCCTCTGCAGCACAGGTAATGGTCACTTGATAAAGCTCATCAACCAACTGCTTGGCCAAGTCCACTGTCGCAACACTTTCTGGCGAATTGCCACTACGGGCAAAAGAAACGAGAACCGTTGGAATTTCCTTATGCAGATGTACCTTAGGACTCGCCACAATATCAGTCGTCGCAACCGAATTAAAATTCCATTTGCGCTCATCATAAAGCTTTCTGAAATATGGCAATAGCGTATCGCCCACATAAGCCGAAGTTCCCGCACCTGTAAAGATAACTTTTATATAATCATGCTTTTCTTCAATACCTTTTAGAAAAGCAGCGATTTGGTCAGCTTGAGCCTTGTAATGATTAAAAGCTGTCTGCCAAACATCTGGCTGTTGGTAGATTTCACGCGTGGTGATTTCCGCGCCCAATTCAACCAGTTTCTCTTTTGAATAATCTAGCATGGTAGTCCTTTCAAAATAAACATCGATATATTAGTTATTTGTCTTTAAAAGAGGGAATGGGAAAATTCCCCACTCCCCTTCATTTCTTTTTTCCTTAGAAAACAGTCCTACTCATCCTCATCATCTGATAAGCCTGCTAAAATATCATTGACTTTAACGATATTTTCGACTGCATTTTTCGGATAGTCAACATCAGCTCCTGTCAGAGAAGCATTGAGAAACTCAATCACCATCGGCAGATTCATGCCGGCGTACAAGTCAATATCCTTACCTTCTAAAATAAGGCGACTGACTACATTACATGGTGTGCCTCCCAAAAGATCTGCAAAGACAATATAGTCCTCAAAATCCTTGACTGTATCTAAAAACTTAGCTGTGAAATCATCTGGTCCCTCCTCCGGCAACAAGGCAACGGCATGAATATCCGCTTGAGGTCCCATAATCATCTCAGTGGTTGTTTTCAGCTCTTCACAAAAGCGACCATGACTAATCAAAATTAATTGTTTGCTCATAATTTACACCATTATGCCATTCCAAAGAAGAAGTGGCCAAACGCTGAGAAAGCAATCGCTGCAAGAATGATGAGCAAGATAGCTTTTGTAGAGTTCATACCCTTACGTCCAAGCAACCAGAAGATTACACCTGTGATGATAGCTGGTACCAAGCGTGGGAAGACCAAGTTAAGCATGTCTTGGATATCGATAGCTTTTTTCCCGATGTGTGGAGCCCAAGAAACTTCAACACCAATCATGCTGGCAATCAAGGCACCAACCATGAAGACACCAAGCACGGATGCAGCATCAATCAAAGCTGTCAAAGTACTTTGCATATTGTTGACAAGGTTAACCCCTTCTTTATAGGCAAATTCCAATTGTTTCCAACGGAAAATATCGTAAGCAACCGCAACAGCGATCCATAGGAAGATACCGGCTGGGTTTCCCGCAACAGCCAAAGTTGCAGCAATTGAACCCATAATAGCTGGCACCAATGATCCAAAGATTGAGTCTCCAAGAGGAGCGAATGGCCCCATGAGACCTGTCTTGATACCATTGACCGCATCTTTTGATTTCACACCATCTTTTTCTTCCAAAGCAAGGTCAAAACCAGTGATAATGGTGTGGAAGAATGGTGAAGTATTGAAGAATTGCGTATGCAATTTCATCATTTCTTTCAGTTCAGGTGTACCGTCTCCATACATTTTGCGCAATTGTGGCAAAATCATATAAAGGTAACCAGAAGCCTGCATACGCTCATAGTTCCAACCCAATTGGAAGGTAAACAAGCTACGTTTGTTAATCTGTTTAAAATCTTCTTTTGTTAGTTTGTAATTAGAATTCGTCATCTTCAATTTCCCCGCTTTCTGATTCAGTTACTGGAGCAGCTACGACTGTACGTTGGCTGTTTTTGAAGTGTTGTACTGCAAGGAAGACACCGATGATGGCGATACCAATCATAGATACACTCTTGAAGTTGTTAACAAAAGTAATAGCTTGTTCTTTTGGAAGTTTAGAGAACACTTCAGAACCAACAATGCTAGACACTGCAGCACCCAGGCTTTGAACATTACTGTAAAGTACTGTCAACATAGCTGTCAAGCCAAATCCAAGTGCCAAGTAGTGGAGGTTGCGTTTCACTGGAAGATAACGAAGCAAGATTGCAAATCCAAGACCTGGAAGCATTTGACCTGCAAGTTTCAAACCGTTTGCCAACCATTGTACATTACCGAGACCTGTAACAACAGTTTCTACAAAAGCTCCACCAAAGGCAAGGGCAAAGAAGACTGGGAGGGCACGAGAAAGAGCCCAAGGAATCGCACCAAGGAGATAGTTGCGTTCGATGCCTTTATAGTCAAAGCGTTCAATCGCAGCATCTACACGGTGAGCGAAGTAAGTTGTAGTCATACGACCAAGGATATCGAAATATGTCAACAAAGTTGCTACCGGCACAGCGATTGTAGCAATAGCAAGCTCTGGATCAAGCCCTTGTGCTACTGAGAAAGCAGTCGCAAGAACCGCACCAGAGGTAGCATCAATACGAGAAGCACCACCGAAGGTACCAACACCGAGTACCACCAATTGAAGGTTGGCACCAATCAATAAACCTGTAGGTAAATCTCCCATGATGAGACCTGTGATAAATCCAGCAAATACAGGTGAACCTGCTGAAGAAACGATCGTCAACTCATCGCAGATTTGATAAGCTGAGTACAGAGTGAGTAGTAAAATTTGCCACCATTGTATCATGACAATGACCTCCTAAAAATTTTTCCTTATTTTAACAAATTCATAAAATCCGCAACCGGATCATTTGGAACCATCTGAGCTGTCAGCTTCACTCCTTTTTCATGCAGCTTGTGGAAGGCTTCCACATCTGCATCTACCACATTGATAGAGCGAGTGATTGGACGAGTTTCGTCTGACTGAGACATATTGCCGACATTCAATGTTTCCAGTGGAACTCCAGCTTCTACCAAACGAAGGAAACGGTCTGGTTTACGAGCGACGATAAAGAGTCGTTGTGAGTCATACTTACCAGCCAAGATGTTTTCTGCTGCTTTAGCGATTGGCAAAATGCTGAGCTTCACTCCTGGCGGCGTTGCCAACTTGAGTCCGCTCTTTTCGATAGCATTTTCAGCTACCTCATCGTCAATCACCATAATGCGTGAAATGTTGAGCTTGGTAGTCCAGAGATTGGCTACCTGTCCATGGATCAAGCGTCCATCGATACGTGCACCTACTATTGTCATAAATTTTCCCCCTTTATTGTTTTAAATGTAGGTTGGTTAACTAGGTTAATTGATTCTTCATATTCCCCTTCCGTTTCAAAAATGATGATTCGGTTATGTCCTTCTTTCAGAAGGCTATGCGGAATATAAAGCGATAAGGTTGGCCCAACATTCCAGAAACGGCCGATGTTGACGCCATTTACAAAGGCAAGGCCCTTTCCAAAACCGGACAAGTCTAAATAAGTATCTTTAAGCGCTTTTATTTTAAAGTCAAAAGCGTAGAAAGCTGGTTGCTCTGGCTGCCATCCTTTTGAAAAATCAATGTTTTCTGTATTTTCAAAGGAAAGTGGATACTGCTGCCAATTCAGCAAGAAATGCAAATCCTTGCAAACGCCCGTCCGAATCCCTTTTCGCTGGGTATCTGCCAAGAACTTATGCCCGTAGTTGACCCGCCCCATGTTTTCCATCAGGATGTCAATACGGTGGGTGGCTTTCTTTTCTCCAGTAACAAAGATATCTTGACCAATCTCTGCTTGGTACTGGGTTGCCATAAGCTTGCCGTCCACAAAGAGCTGCATCCGGTCTCGCCCGTCAATCACCCGAATTTTTTCCTCATCCGCATCCCAGCTGGCTTCGGTACGGTAAAGTAAGTAGCCATAACTCTGTCCTAAATCCTCCATTTTGACAGGATAGAGACTCTCTACTGGCTGAGCCAAATCAGGCAATGCCTCAAATAAACTCACCTTCTCACTCAGAGCAATATCTCTCAGTTCAAAAGATTCTTTTGTGAGCGGTTTCATTTGTGGGTACTCAGGATAGTAGGTCTCCATCATTTTTTGCACTGCAAAATATTTCGGAGTTGGATTTCCCTGTTCATCGAGCAGGGCATCGTAATCATACGAAGTCACCTGTGGTAAATCCGTCACACCTCTGGCCGAGCAGCCATTCATGAAGCCAAAATTGGTACCGCCATGAAACATATAGAGGTTGATAGATCCTTGTTTTAGAACCTCATGGACAGCTTGAGCCAGTTCCTCAGGATCCCTTTTGATAATTGGCTCTTTCCAACGATTGAACCAACCATCCCAAAACTCCATACACATGAGCGGCCATTTTTTGCCATGCTCATCAAAGAATTCCTGCATCTGGGCAAAATTATAATCTGCCTTGGAGCCGAAATTTCCTGTAACAAATAAATCTTCCTCAATCAGCGTGCCGGCTCTCAGCGTCGCCCGCCAAGGACCATCCGATGTAAAGAGCGGACAATCAAGGCCTCGGTCCAACATCATCTGCCGAATCGCTCTCAGGTAATCTTTATCCTCCCCGTAAGAGCCATATTCATTTTCCACTTGCATCATGAGGATATTCCCGCCCTTGTCCAAGAGCCTTGGAACCAAGCGAGGAAGCAACTCATCATAGTAGTCTGCAACAGTCTGAAGATAAGGAGCATCAGAAGAACGGATTCTCATATCCTCGGTCAAGAGCCAGGCTGGTATGCCGCCAAATTCCCACTCCGCACAGATAAAAGGCGAAGGGCGAACGATGGCATACAATCCTAAATCTTGAGCAATCTGAAGAAACTTCTCAATATCTAAAATTCCCTGAAAGTCAAACTGGCCTTTCTTTGGCTCGTGCATGTTCCAAGGAACATAGGTCTCAACTGTATTGAAGCCTAGGGCTTTAAGATTGTAAAGCGAGTGATACCAGTCTTCCGGCTGAATCCGGAAATAGTGAATCGCTCCCGATAAAATCTTAAACTCCTGACCATCCAAGTAGAAAGAAGAGCCTATTTCAAATCTCTTCATCTCCCTATTCCTCCTAGATTTAAAACGCTTTCATTTCTTGATAATATTAATATAATAAACTTTTGCATAAATGTCAACATTTTTTTAAAAAATATGTTAAAATCAATATAGAGAGGGATAAAAAAAGAGAGGTGAGCACAATGGCTATTCCTAAATATCAACAAATCAAAGATGATTTGAAACAACAAATCATTTCTGGTAACTTTGAAAACGGTGATAGATTCTACACAGAAGCTGAGTTAATCAAGATGTTCAACGTTAGTTCCATCACCGTTGTCCGCGCTTTGAACGAACTTGCGAATGATGGCTACATCATCCGTCAGCAAGGAAAGGGAACGTTTGTTTCACGCGCAAGAAAACACAAGCGTGTGGAATTCTCTGATATCGAAACTTTCCCTATCCAAAAGGATAAGGTAACTGTTCTGTCCATCGAACGTGGAAATGAATTGAGAATCTTGGAAAAACTAGAACTAACACCGTCCCAGTTCTACTACAAGATTGACCGTATCAGAAGGACAGGCGATAAAGTCTATATCTATCACCAAACCTACATTCCTGAACAGTACATCAATCCAAACTATCCAGATTTGGACTACTACAGCTCGATCTACAATCGCTTCAAGACGGATTATCACATCCACATGAATGATGAGTATTTCGAAGAAACCAACGAAATCGTCTTTCCAACGCCAAAAGACATTGCCAAAACCTTAGAAATTGATCCAAACTTCCCAACTGTGCATCAAGTCAAGATCACAAAATTGGAAAATACCGGACAAATCCTAGAGTACAGCGAAACCTACAAGCGTGGCGATTTCTTCAAAATCAAATTTATTTCTTCTAGTCGCGATCATTAATCTGAAAAACGATGGTTCTCATGAGCTGTCGTTTTTCATTTCCTGACCAACTAGCCTATCTTTATTATAAACCTATCTATACCAATTTGCAAGACATTTAAACGATTTTTGTTTAATAAACATCAAAAAATGACATAAAATAAACAGTATCTTTTAATTTCGTATGTTTTTTTAGTATTATAGGACTGAAAACCAACAAAAACAAAACTTTTATAATATATTCGAGAATAATAAAAATGAGAGTGGGACAGAAATCGGTAATTCGTTAGAATTCGATTTCGTCGTCCCACCTCCACACAGTTGAGTAGGGCTGTAAAAGCTGATGAAATCAGCGTAGTAGAGCCCACTCAACCACTGCGTCATCTATTTTTTTCTAATTTAGATTCAAAAGCCTGGACTTTTTGTCCAGGCTCGTTTTTTTGTTTAATCTAAGCCCACGCGCTTGAAGATTTCATCCACGCGCTTGGTGTAGTAAGTAGGGTTGAAAATTTCATCAATCTCTTCCTGAGTCAGACGGGAAGTGACTTCTGGATCTGCTTCGAGCAAAGGCTTGAAGTCTACTTGATTATCCCAAGACTGGGCGGTCTTTGGCTGCACCAAGTCATAAGCCTGCTCCCGTGTCATGCCTTTTTCGATCAAGGTCAACATAGCCCGCTGGCTGAAGATGAGACCAAAGGTTGAGTTCATGTTGCGCTTCATGTTTTCTGGGAAGACGGTCAGATTCTTGACGATATTACCAAAGCGGTTGAGCATGTAGTCGATGAGAATAGTCGTGTCCGGTGCGATAATCCGCTCAGCAGATGAATGGGAAATGTCGCGCTCATGCCAGAGAGAGACATTCTCAAAGGCCGTCACCATGTGGCCGCGAATAACACGCGCCAGACCAGTCATATTTTCAGATCCGATTGGATTGCGCTTATGCGGCATAGCTGAGCTACCTTTTTGACCCTTGGCAAAGAACTCTTCGACTTCGCGCTGCTCAGACTTTTGCAGACCGCGGATCTCAGTTGCCATGCGCTCGATAGAAGTCGCAATCAAGGCTAAGGCTGAGAAGTATTCAGCGTGGAGATCACGTGGCAGGACTTGGGTAGAAATTTCCTGCGGACGGATGCCTAATTTCTCACAGACATAGCTTTCCACAAATGGTGGAATGTTGGCAAAGTTCCCAACCGCCCCAGAGATTTTCCCAGCTTCCACACCCGCAGCCGCAATCTCGAAACGCTCGATATTGCGCTTCATTTCGCTGTACCAGGTCGCGAGCTTAAGACCAAAAGTCGTCGGCTCCGCATGCACCCCGTGGGTCCGCCCCATCATGATGGTGAACTTGTGCTCCCGCGCCCGCTCCGCAATGATGTCAGTGAAGCGACGCAGATCCTCACGGATGATGTCATTGGCCTGCTTGTAGAGGTAGCCGTAGGCCGTATCCACCACATCGGTCGAGGTTAAGCCATAGTGCACCCACTTGCGCTCCTCGCCCAACGTCTCAGAAACCGCCCGAGTAAAGGCCACCACATCGTGGCGCGTCTCCTGCTCAATCTCCAAGATGCGGTCAATGTCAAAGCCTGCTTTCTCACGAATCAAGGCCACATCTTCCTTGGGAATCTCACCCAACTCAGCCCAGGCCTCATCAGCCAGAATCTCTACCTCCAGCCAAGCCTTGTACTTATTTTCCTCAGTCCAAATGTTCGCCATTTCGGGGCGAGAGTAACGGTTGATCATAGTTTCTGCTCCTTAAATATTAAGTTTAATTCTATTCTTCTGCTATTTTAATGATTTCTTCTATTTTTTTCAATGTACTAAAATACCATTCAAACACTTCATAAAAGTTATCAGATTTCAAACTCAACTTTTTATTAGTTACAACTAATGCTGGGAGTTGGGCATTCTCTTCCCTAAATCTAATACCTTCCCCCAATTCCATTTTGAACTTTTCTTCATTTGCAGTCATCAAATTGTATAAATTCTTCTCAAGTTTATTAAAATATAAAACATTTGCTGATCCTGACTTAATTTGAAACTCAGTTTTTCTACCAGTTGATTTTGAGGTAATTCTATAATCACTTTGAGGAGTTTTATCAGGAAGTTCATAATCTCTACCCAAATTTTTTTGTTGTAAGAAAGTATCAAATTCACTCCAGAAGTCTGATTTATCACCCTTCGTTTTAACATCTTGATTACCGCTGGCAACTGTATTTGAAACTTTCAGCTTGTCATATACAGAATTCAAGTCACCTTCAGTCAATTCTAAAAAAATAGTAATAAACTCTTTAAATTCAGAAGTCAATTCAAAATCGTCTCCTAGATCTAGTTCCTCGTCCAACTTATCCGCAGTTAGAATATTATTGACTGTTTTCAACGCTTCCTTTAACTCACTTTTGTCTTGTTGTACAAGATATAAATAAAGAGGTTGGTAACTTTTCTGTAAGCACAAAAGCGCAAGCAAAAGTATCTTATCTTGATTCTTCCAGTCATCAGCAGCAGTTATATACAAAAGTAAGCTATAGGAGTTAAAAAGCCGTTTCAAACTTCGCGGATTGCTTCCTATTGAACAAGCAATAAGCTTAACAACATCCTCAATCTCATCTTCTTTTAATTTAAGTACTCTCATACTTTCCAAAGAACTCTTAATAAACTCTGACATATCATAATTTTCAACTGGGACTGTAAAAGGAACTTGAATGATTTTTTCAAAGAATGCATTGCCTTTTTCTGCATCTAAGTCATTGCCATATTTATTGCGAACCCCTCTAACTACAACATTATAGTCAATAGCTAAAACAAATACGCAACCTTCACAATCCAAAAAAAGTTTTAATACCTCTAATAACTCGACTGCTCGAGCTGGTACAAGTCTATCTAAATCATCAATGAAAATAACTATTCTATCAACATTTTTTTCGTTTTTTACTTGGTTAACAACTTCTTGAAATTTATTTTTAAACTCTTTAAGGCTAACTAGTCGTTCATCTTCACTCAAACTATTGGCTAAACTATCAACAATCTCTTTTCCATCCACTCCAACAATTTTAATTGCACTTGTTGCAAGGTTTTTCGTTAATACCTTTAAGACATCTTTGGCCTTTCTAAAAGCTTCACCCTCTTTTTTTATAGGTAAACTACTTAACAACTCGCTGATCAAAGAAAAAGATAAATTTTCGCCCATATTAAATTGCGAATATTGCCAAGTATTAAAATCAACCTTAGTCACTGCACTCCCTAATTTTTTAGAAACTTGTTGCATAATACTTGTTTTTCCAGTTCCCCAGTCACCTTGGATAGCTACTGTCATTGGTGTATCACAATTCAAGATAAATTGCGTTAAACCATCAATATACTTGTTGATATTGAACAAGTCATCATGCGTAGGTTTATCAACAACTGTACCATATGAAATCTTCCCATCTAACATTCCTATATCTCCTTATTATTTGATATTAACTACAAATGGGTAAGTTAGCTCCATCACGACCATAATTTCTTTTTTACAAGTTTCATCCAAAACTTCATTATAGCGTCCAAGAGTATTTTGAAATTGTTTAAGATTAAATCTTTCTTTATAGGATTTATGGCTTCCATCTTTCAATGTAGTTTCGTAGTGTCCAAAATCAAATAATTGAGCCTTATCGAAAATCCGGTAGTTTTTCACCACATAAGCTTGATACTTTTTCCCTTCTGTATAAGTTGTTACAATACCGTCAGGAATCTCATGAATTTCGCCATTTGGATAAATCATTATTTTTGCACTAACACTATTTTTTACTGGATCAAAAGCTTTAGGACTTAATTTACATAGAACATTCACTCTATCCCCCTCATTTAAATTGGATACCTGTTCTATAGATTTTCCATCAATTGCCGCTGACCACAAACTTAAACCAGCTATTATTACTTCTTCCTGTTTTCGTGAAAGTATGTCTTCCACACTCTCTCCAGCGTGTCGTCCAATAACACTGTAAAATATATATTTCAAATTTTCAGACAAACTGTTTCTCACTTTCTAATAATATTCCAACATAATTAGTTTTCCTCATTCAAACTCTTCTTTCCCAATCCATACAGATGGATAGTGATCTAGTGTATTCAAATCAGTATCCAATGGCAAATCATAAATTGCTAAATAGTTTTCGGGGTATTGAGCAACTAGCTCTTCATACTTGGCCTTTACTTTTTCGTGATTGTTACTAGCATACAAGACTTCTACGACAGCTCCAGTCTTCTCTTTTTCCAAAAAAGCATTAACGATGATTTGAATCATAGATTTTCTCCATTAAATTCTAAAAATTTTCTTCTTCCTCAGAATCTTCGTAAACACAAAATTCAATCGAAAGTTTTATCGGACGACTTGTTAATCCAAAACTCTCTATATAATCATAGACCTCATCATCATCGCGCGTATGCTCTATAACTAGCTGATTATTTGTTATCTCTACAATATGAATGCCTTCTGCATCCGGAATTTCTGGAATGACTACATCATCCGCATAAGTAAATGTTAGAGTAGTAATATCATCTTCAAATACATCATCAAATTCTTCTATCATTTTAAAAATCAATCCCCTCCCCAAATTCAAGCACACTATCTGGCGCATCACTAAGCAAGGTCACATGCCCCCATCTTACTGTTGTTCTTGTCTTCTATAATCATTTATTTATCGCCCACTCCGCTGCTTTCTCTGCATGAATCACTGTTGTGTCGTAGAGAGGCAGGTCAGTGTCGGATTGCTTGACGAGAAGACCAATCTCGGTGCAACCCAAGATAACAGCTTCTGCGCCTGCTTTTTTCAAATCATCTATAACGGCAAGATAAGTCTGCTTTGAGCTTTCTTTGATATCTCCTAGACAGAGTTCGTCATAAATGATTCGATTGACCTCTGTAATGCCAGCTTGATCTGGAATCAGCACTTCTAAACCAGACTCTATTAATTTCTCCTTGTAGAAATCTTGAGTCATGGTGTACTTGGTTCCCAGGAGGCCGACTTTTTGAATGCCGTCAGTCAACAAGGCCTGCGCGGTTGCTTGTGCAATATGCAAGATTGGAATCGTAATCTGCTCCTGTATCTGCGGAGCAACCTTGTGCATGGTGTTGGTACAAATCACAATGAAATCTGCGCCTGCTTGCTCCAAGCGCTTAGCAACATCTGCCAAAAGTTGACCGCTTTTCTCCCAGTCTCCAACTGACTGATAATGCTCAATCTCTGCAAAATCAACACTGTAAAGTAGAATCTTAGCAGAATGCAGACCACCAAGCTCTTTTTTGATGGTTTCGTTGATGATTTGGTAGTAAGATGTGGTGCTTTCCCAACTCATACCACCAATCAGACCGATAGTTTTCATAGGCTAATTAAACTCCTCTTTACTTATCGCCACCGACGGATAGTGCGGCAAGCTACTTAGAACTGTATCCAATGGCAAGTCATAGATAGTCAGATAATTGTTTGGATATTGAATCTTTAATTCCTGATATTTGGATTTTACTTTTTCATGGTCGTCACTGGCAAAGAGCACTTCCACAACAGCAGTTTCTTTGCTTTCTTCCACAAAAGCATTGACAATGATTTGAATCATAGAAACCTCCTATATCACAATTCAACATCTAACTTTAAAATATCTCCCTTTTCTCCATAATGGAGAAGCCGCAGATATTCTCCCCAAACTCTGGACTTGCCAATGTCTGTATTCATCCAGCTATCCCGACCAATCTCAACATCCTTGTAAAAGGCATTGAAGGTATATGGGATGTAGCGAAGATGCTTCGGTAAGTGCTGAGCCAAGGTCCGCCATTGCCTACCAGTCGCGTGACTTTTGCAAATGAACATAACGGTCTCAACAGTTTTAAAATCAAAAATTTCTTTGGCAAAAAGTACGTTTTCCAAAGTATTGCTAGAGGAGTTGTCAGATTTAATCGCTTCTTCAGGAATGCCCGCAGCCATCAGAAACTGGATAATAACCTCTGCCTCTGTATGCCCATTCCAATCTGGATGAGACATTCCTGTCAAACTTCGGCCACCAGTCACAATGATTCGCCTTACATAGCCTTTTCGGTAAGCCTCAATAGCTTTTTCCCAATGGCCTGGGTGAGTACCACTGAAAACAAACAAAACATCACACGGCTGAGGTTCGATTATTTCCCCGAAAACACTCTTAGTTAAAAAGGAAATTTCTTTACCAGAGAACTCTTTCGGAACTTCTGGACTTTTCGGGATAATTGGTCTCATCTATAACATTTCCTCCACAGAGTTTTCTTAAAAATCAATCTCTTCTAGCAGTGGTTGACTGACTTTCTTTTGCCGACTTTATCAGCTACGACAAGCCTAGTCAACTTTGCAGGGGTAAGACGACGATTCTTATAACTGGGGCCTGTCTTACTCACCAAACTCCTCTACCTCATCCGGCATATCACTAAACAAAGTCACATGCCCCATTTTTCGGTTGTGCTTCGCTTCTATTTTACCATACAGGTGGAGGTGGGCGCTTGGATTTTCTGTGACATATTTTTCAGCGGCCTCGACATGCTGGCCGAGCACGTTGAGCATGACGGCTGGCGCATGTAAGTGGATAGCTGGCAACGGTGCTCCCAGAACGCCCAGAATATGAGTGTCAAACTGCGAGAAGTCGCAGGCTTCGATAGAATAATGCCCAGAGTTATGTGGGCGTGGGGCAATCTCATTGACAATGATATCATCAGCTGTCGCAAACATCTCCACGCAGAGGGTTCCAGACAAGTTAAGCTGTTCTGCGATTCGCACTGCCATGGTTTTGGCTTTATCTGCTAGCCTTTCCGAAATGCGGGCTGGCACGATGGTCTTAGACAGGATGTTGTTGCGGTGGATATTTTCCTGAACTGGGAAAACCGTCACATCCTTGCCATTTCCGGACACAATGACGGAAATTTCAAGGTCAAAGTTGACAAATTTTTCCAAAACGCAGTCTGCTGAGTCAGCTAGTGTATAGGCCTCTTCCAAGTCTGCTTCTGAGCGAATGACCTTTTGCCCATGTCCATCGTAACCGCCTGTAGCAGTCTTGAGGACATAGTTGTTGGACAAGTCGATATCTGCCAAGTCTTGGCTAGAAGTCACGACCTTGTAGGGTGCCACCGTGACTTGGGCCTTGTTTGCGAGAAAATCCTTTTCAAAAATCCGATTTTGAGAAATGCGGAGCAGATCCGTTCCTTGAGGGAGTTGCCTATCCTTGATAACAGCATCCAGACCGTCAGCATCGACATTTTCAAACTCATAGGTCAGTACATCGCAACGTTCCGCCAACTGACGCAGGGCATCCACGTCATCATAAGGCGCCACGATGATTTCCGCCACACGAGAGGCAGGGCAATCCGCCGCAGGATCCAGCGCAATGACCTTGTGCCCCATGTAGATAGCAGAAATGGCCATCATCTGTCCCAGCTGACCGCCACCGATAATTCCGATTGTTTTAGATGAGCTCATTGCTAGACTCCTCAGCGATTTTCCCTTGTTCTTCAGCAAAATCAGCTAGCGCTGCTGCTAGGTCTTGGTCTTCAATGGCCAAGATCCGAAGGGCAGTCAGGGCAGCGTTTGTCGCTCCCGCTTCGCCAATGGCCATAGTTGCCACAGGCACACCGCCCGGCATCTGTACGATAGAGTATAGCGAGTCCACACCACTAAGAGCGCGCGACTTGACGGGTACACCGATGACAGGCAGGGTGGTTTTAGCCGCTACCATTCCTGGCAAATGCGCGGCGCCACCAGCACCGGCTATGATGACCTTGATGCCGCGATTACGGGCTTCTTCGGCATGTCTGAACATAAGATCAGGTGTACGGTGGGCAGAGACGACTTTCTTTTCGTAGGCTACACCGAAGCGATCTAAGACTTCAGCTGTTTTTTGCATGGTTGCCCAGTCGGATTTTGAGCCCATGATGATGGAAATAATTGGTTTAGTCATGATTTTTCTTTTCTTTCCTTTCAACAATCACCTTAGGTTGTGAGGGACGGCAGCAGCCACCAAAGGTGTCTCATGCCTCAATCGGAAGCCCAAGGTCCTCCGATTTCCCTGAACGATTGGCTTATCACCCAATCATTCTTTCACAACGGCGGTGATTGTTCTATATTAGCTCGCTAACGCTCGCAAATCAAACGACCATTATCGTATTTGGCGACTACGTCGCTTTATTCTTGTATCTTTACTTTATCGCCTTGCTTCCGATATCCGTTCGGTAGAAGAGGCCTTCTGTTTTTTGTTGGGATAGTTCTTGGTAGATGGTATCTTGGGCTTCTTTGACAGTGTTGGCTGTGGTGACTAGCATATAGACACGGCCGCCATTTGAGAGCAGTGCTCTGCTACTTTCCGCAAACTTAGCCCCTGCATAATAGGTGATGATGTCACCATCGGTTTTGGCCGGCAACTCAACGCCCTTTTCATAATCTAGCGGATAGCCATTTGACGCGACAACCACACCCAGAGTCACGCCCTTGTCGGTCCAAGTGATGTTCGGCTCCTTACCATCGAGAATATCAGTGATATTTTGTACAAAGTCAGAAGTCAGGCGGGGCAGGATAATCTGAGTTTCAGGATCTCCAAAGCGAGCGTTGAACTCAATGACCTTAGGCCCGTCTGCTGTCAAGATAAGCCCTGCATAAAGAACACCAAGATACGGGCGACCTTCCTGGATCATGCCCTCAAGGACTGGCTTGACAATAGTGTCAACCGCTGTGTCAACCACACTCTGTGACAAGTGAGGGACTGGCGCATAGGCACCCATCCCACCAGTATTAGGACCCTTGTCGCCATCATAGGCCCTCTTGTGGTCCTGAGCTGTAGGCATGATATAGAATTTGGCTCCATTGACAAAGGCAAAGAGAGAGAACTCCTCGCCGTCAAGGAATTCCTCGATAACCACGCGCGCACCGCTGTCGCCGAATTTATTATCCAAGAGCATCTCGTGGGCTGCTTCGACCGCTTGCTCGACTGTCTCCGCTACGACGACGCCTTTCCCAAGCGCCAAGCCGTCCGCCTTGACGACGATAGGAGCGCCTTTCTCCTCGATATAGGCCTTAGCCTCCTCAAAGTCGGAAAATGTGCCGTAGGCTGCTGTCGGAACGCCGTATTTGACCATGATTTCCTTGGCAAAATCCTTAGACCACTCCAGCTCCGCTGCTAAACGAGATGGACCGAAAGCCTTGAGCCCAGCTTGGTTAAAATCATCCACGATTCCAGCAGCAAGGGCATCATCTGGCCCAATAAAAGACCAAGCAATATCGTTGGCCTTTGCGAACTCAATCAATTTAGAATGTTCGGAAATTCCAATATTCACCAAGTCTAGCCCATCCAAGGTCATGCCATCATTTCCAGGTGCGACAAAGACCTGCTCCACACCCTGAGACTCCAACAACTTCTTGGCAATCGCATGCTCACGACCGCCCGAACCAACAACTAAAAGCTTCATAGCTAAGATACCTCAACATCCATCATCATAGGTGCTTACGCACCAAGCCAACACATCACGTAAAAACCATTGCCATTTTTACGAATCATTCATCTAAATTATATCATAATCGTTCGTTTTATTCTATTCTAAGTAGGAAAAGAAGAGAAATATCTATTTTTGTTAGGAATATCCATCTCTGAAAAATAAAATCTACCTATATTATTTTTTGTATTTTGACCATTTCATTACTTTTATTTCAAATATCAAAAATTTCATAAAACTAAAATAAATTAGAAATTCAAGTTTCAACATCTTTTAAAATTTTTCTTTTTTTATATTTTTTCCCGAATAATCTAAATGGAATCATCCAAATTACTTATTCAAAGGAGATTTATGAAAAAATATCAGAAGCTGTTTTTATTATCCGGAGCAGTCCTTGGGCTGTTTGCTAGTCATTCCACGGCTCAAGCTGTTGCATCGACTGAAGCTGGAAACAAAGTCCTAGGCCCCACTGATCGTGCCAGCAATGTGACCGTCAATGTCACTGGAGATACAGCACAGATTCATTACACTCGCTCCAAAGCTCAGGTTCCCTACACCATTTCCCACGCAGTCTGGTCCGACGAAAACGGACAGGATGATTTGAAATGGTACACCACGCCTCAGACATCCAGCACAGCCATTGACCTCCGGCAGCACGCTGGCTATGGCACCTTCCATGTTCATACTTATATCAAGATAAATGGAAAAATGATTGGCTTAAATGGCACTACCTTCACTGTTAATAAGCCTGCTAGCAAGACAAGCGTCACAACATCTGGACAAACTGGCCGCATCAATTTTACGCGAAATAAAGACCAAGGGAACTCAAAAATTGTCCATGCGGTCTGGTCTGATGAAAATGGTGGCGATGACCTTAATTGGTATGAAGCTGGACAAGAGAGTACTGAATTTAACTTTTCTAAGCACAAAGGTTATGGAAAATATTTCGTAGATACTTATGAAAACAAAAATGGCAAAATGATTTACCAATCGGGCACCACTTTCCATCTAGAAAAACCTAATCCGACCATTCAGACAAGCTTCCCTGAACCTGGTATTATGGAAATCCTTATCAAAAATCTTCCTGAATCCATGTATAAGGTCACTGTCCCAACCTGGTCTGAAAATAAGGGACAAGATGATTTACAATGGTATCAAGCAAGAAAAAATCCTGATGGCAGTTATAGCGTTAGAGTCGAGCTGAAGAAACACAATTACGATACAGGAACCTACCATATCCATCTCTATGGAGAAAGCTATGTTAAACCTGAGTTAACAGGATTAGCAGGAACAAGTGTTACACTGGATGCTGGCAAGATTCCTTCTCAAAAAGACCAAAAACCGCTTTTCTCTGTTGAAAATGTCAATCAGGAAGAGGGAACCTACACTGTAAAAGTCACCGAAACTGCGGCATCTAAGGCAATTCAATCCGTCCGCGTCCCTATTTGGAGTACCCAGAATCAAAGCAATATCAAGTGGTATGACGCGAGTAACAATGGAGATGGGACTTTTACTGCACAATTCAATATCCGCAATCACCAAGCCTTATCTGGAAGCTACACCAATCATATCTACGTTAAGTACAAAGATGGTAGCGAGCATAGCTATGCGATAGACAGCGTCACCCTCTCTGCTGAAAATATCAAAGCCAAGGTCTCTGTCAATAAAATTTCTACCTACAATTACGAAGTGACCGTTTCCGATGCTTTTGGACCAGGAACCATTTCTCTACCAACTTGGTCAGAAGTCAACGGCCAAGATGACATCAAATGGTACACTGCTAACAAAGTGGGCAATGGCTTGTATAAATTTACCATCAATACGCAACAGCATGCTGGAAATGGAGTCTTCCATACCCATGTTTACCGCAATCTCAATGGTCAGATGACTGGACTTACAGGCACCAGCTATCAGGTTGATAAACCAACCACGCCTGAGCCAACCCTCTACACCCCTGATTATGCGGGAGCCTCCTCTTATCCTCATGGCCAGTGTACTTGGGGAGCAAAAGTACTGGCTCCTTGGGCTGGTCCTTACTGGGGCAACGGCGGCCAATGGGCAGCTAGCGCACGCGCAGCTGGTTTCCGGACAGGAAGCACCCCACAAGTCGGAGCCATCATCTGCTGGACCGATGGTGGCTATGGGCATGTTGGTGTTGTCACCCATGTCGAATCCAACACCCGCATCCAAATCAAAGAATCCAACTATGCAGGCAAACAATATATTGGCAACTTTCGTGGCTGGTTCAATCCCTACGCCGCTGGTCAAGGAGCTGTTAGCTATATCTATCCAAAATAAATCTACTAAAAAAACCTTGGTTTTGTCAACCAAGGTTTTTTCTCTGTTCAAATCGAAGTCACATTCTTACTTCGCTAGTTTCTTTTCCAAATAGGCGACAATATCTGCGACATTTTCAAAGCGATCAACATCTTCATCTGAAATTTCAATCGCAAACTCATCCTCTAAAGTCAGGATGAATTCCATTAAGTCAACAGAATCAGCGCCTAAATCATCTTTTAAGCCCAAAGTTGGCTGGACAACAAAGTCCTTTCCTTGACGTTCTTGGATTATTTCTGTTACTTTTTGAAAAATTTGTTCTTGATTCATTCTGTATCCACCTCTTTTGAAAATTCTACCACAGATTTTCCGACAACATCTGTCTCCAGCATGGTCCGAATCTGACGAATGGTGCTATATACGGCCTTGGCATCGCTTGAACCGTGTGTCTTGACTACTGGCGCCTTGAGACCAAAGAGAACGGCCCCGCCAGCACTGGAGTAGTCCAGACTCTTGCGCATCTCTTGCAGGCTATCTTTGAGCAACAAAGCCCCTAGTTTAGCCTTGAGACCACCACCTAGCACAGCCTTTTTGAGCTGGCCTAGGATACTAATGGCCGTTCCTTCAATAGACTTGAGTACAGCATTGCCCGTAAAGCCATCTGCTACGACAACATCTGCCACTCCATCCATAAGGTCACGCGCTTCCACATTGCCGATAAAGTTCAGCTTGTCATCCGCCGCCAGCAATGCATAGGTTTCCTTACGCAGAGGGTCTCCCTTGCTGGCTTCAGTGCCATTATTGAGCAAGCCGACCCGTGGCTGCTTAATACCACGAACATTTTCCGCATAAAAAGAACCTAGGATGGCATATTGATGCAGATGGTGAGGGGTGTTTTCAGCATTTGCCCCCAGATCCAGCATATCAAAACCGCGACCATCCACAGTCGGTAAAGTGGATAAAAGACCCGGTCGGTCAATATTTTTGATCCGTCCGACGATAAAGAAGCCCGCCGCTAAAAGCGCTCCCGTATTACCAGCAGACAGGACTGCATCTGCTTCTCCATCCTTGACTGCCTTAGCTGCCAAAACCATGCTAGCCTGCTTCTTCTTGCGAATAGCCTTGGTCGGCTCATCATCCGAATCAATCTTTTCATCCGTATGGACGATGCTGACGCGCTCTGTCGCTGTCAACAGAGGTTTAATCTTGGCTTCATCCCCATAGAGAACAATCTCAATATCCGAGAAGTCTCTCAGAGCCTGATTGGCACCTTCGACTAAAGCCTGAGGGGCATTGTCTCCGCCCATGGCATCAATAGCTATTTTTTTCATGCTGTTCTTCCTCATGTTTGTCTTGTAAAATACTGCCCCAGTCGCCCAGAGAGTCGATAAATTTCTTTGATTTGAGATGAATGCCTACATATTCATCATAGAGTTGATCCATAAAATCCCTGATCTGTCGCTTGATTTCCGGCTTGAGCGAAATCGTCTCTAACTCACTAAACTGAACCGCCTGAAACTGATTGAGCAAAAAAGGAATATTGGGATTGAGATGACTGCGATGAGCATCCTTGTGATAATGATCTGGACAGAGCACCCCGCCATATTGAAAGGAAAAATCAAAAGGCAGACCTGTCCGATGACAAAAAACACAGTCATGGAAATTCAGAGAAACGCCAAAGCGAGATAAAATTTGAATTTCAAAGATATTTGTCAAAACCTCATAATCCAGCCCTTGATTCATCAAATCCAGTGTCTTTTGCAGGAAAGCAAAGAGGGCTGGATCTGGCTGATTGTCCTGAATACTAGCATCTGCTAGAGCCGCCACATAGCTGGCATAAGCCATGACAAAGAGATCGCTCTTGATTTGCCCGTAACTTTCCACAGCTTGGTAATCTTCGATATAGCTGAGCCCATCATCATTGATTTTCATCAAGAGCTCTGCCGCAGTCAGAGGCTGGATAACTGGAGCCAGCTTGGATTTTCCCGCATGTTTCACGAAAAACATTCTCTTGCCAGCCTGTTCCGTAAAGATCTTGACCAGCTTATCATCTTCCCGGAAATTCCGATTATAGAGAATCAAACTCTTGCTCGTTAACGGTCTAAGCATGGTCTTCCATGTACTCCTTGAGCCGTTTTAGAGCTTCCTTGATGGTTTCTATACTAGCTGCATAAGACAGGCGGATATAACCCTCTCCGTACTGGCCGAAAGCCGCTCCTGGGATAAAGGCCACAGCCTTCTTCTCAGCAAAATCCCGCAAAAAGGCAAAAGAATCTTGGTTGTAGCCTGCTGGAATCTTGGCAAAAATATAGAAAGCGCCATCTGGCTTGATAATCTGATAACCCAGCTCCGTCATCTGTTCGATAATGTAATCCCGCCGCTGGATGTATTCCTCCTTCATCGGTTGAGCATCATCCTTACCAGCCGTCAAAGCCTCAATAGCTGCATATTGAGCCATGGTGTTGGCTGCTGTCACCAGATACTGATGGCTCTTGATCAATTGAGCCGTAAAAGCAGCAGGAGCAAAGATAAAGCCTAGTCGCCAGCCCGTCATAGCATGAGACTTGGACAAACCATTGATGACGATGGTCTGTTCGGGTAAATATTCCGCCAGTGAAACGTGCCCCTGCTCCGTATAAGTCAATTCAGAATAAACCTCATCGCAGACGACAAAAACTTCATACTTGCTCAATACAGCTGCCAAAGCCTCCATCTGCGCCCTAGAATAAGTCACGCCAGTCGGATTGGCTGGATAGTTGAGAATAACCGCCTTGAGCTTATCCCCTTGCTCCAAGATAGCCTGCTCCAGCATTTCAGGGGTCAAGACAAAGTCGTTTTCTGTCGTATCAATCTCGACAATCTCCGCCCCGACCAAATTGACAATTGGCTCATAACCTGGATAAGCCGGCGCTGGCAGCAAGACCTTGTCGCCCTCTTCCAGAATAGCCGTCAGAGTCGCAGACAGGGCCTCAGTTGCCCCAATAGTGACTAAGACTTCATCTTCTGGACGATAGTTCAGATTGTACTTCTCCTTGACAAAATCAGTAGCAGCCTGCCGCAGCTCCAAAAGCCCGCTCATCCCTGTATAGTGGCTCTGATTGGCATCAATAGCTGCCTTGGCCGCCTCCTTGATATGATCCGGTGTCGGAAAGTCTGGCTCCCCCAAGGTCAGCCGCAAAACACCTGGAATCGTAGAAATAGACTGGTCAAACTGACGAATCAGAGACACTTCAATTTTATCTAAATTCTTATTAAACTTCTTAGTCAAATCCATAGCCGCCTCCGATAATCTAATAGAACTATTATACTATAAATGCAGTACTACAGCAAAATTTTATTACAAATAGGAATAAGAAAGAGATTTAGCAAGTTGCTAAATCTCTAATACTCCACAATCCTTATATATTATGTCTTTCAAAAAGGGGTGAAAGTGGACGTTTTTCATGGATTCGAACGATGGCTTCTGCCAAGAGATGAGCGATAGAAATCTGCTCAATCTTATCGATTAATCTGTCCTCTGAAAGGTATATAGTATCTAAAACCACTAGTTTTTTGATAGCGGATTTCTGGATATTTTCCATAGCTGGTCCTGACAAGACTGGGTGAGTACAGCTCGCATAGACTTCCACAGCACCGGACGCTGCCAAAGCATCTGCCGCATGACAAATAGTCCCCGCCGTATCAATCATATCATCTATCAGAATACAGGTCTTACCTTCCACCTTACCAATGATATTCATGACTTCACTGGTATTCATCTTGTCAACGCTGCGACGTTTGTCGATAATTGCAATTGAAGTCTTGAGAAATTCAGCCAACTTACGAGCGCGGCTGACACCACCGTGATCTGGGCTGACAACCACATAGTCGCTACCCACCATGCCCCGACGCTCAAAATAATCAGCAATCAAAGGCGCTCCCATCAAATGGTCGACAGGAATGTCAAAGAAACCTTGGATCTGAGCAGCATGCAAATCAATGGTCAATAGGCGATCTACCCCAGCAATCTCCATTAGATTAGCCACTAATTTAGATGTAATTGGCTCACGAGCACGAGCTTTTCGGTCCTGTCTAGCATAGCCATAGTAAGGCATCACTACGTTGATAGACTCCGCACTAGCCCGCTTCAAGGCATCCACCATGATCAAAATTTCCATTAGATTGTCATTGACAGGTGAGCTAGTTGACTGCAAGATAAAAACGTGCTTTCCACGGATCGATTCTTCGATATTTACTTGAATTTCCCCGTCAGAAAATTGACGAACCGTTGATTTCCCAAGCGGCATCCCAATCTCCTTTGCAACACGCTGCGCTAATTCTTGATTAGAAGAAAGAGCAAAGAGCTTTAAATCAGAAAAAGACATGATTCCCTCCAGATTCTAAATCGTCTTTTATTGTAACCAATTGCATTTGTCCTATCTACCATTGTAACGCTTTTCCAGCAATTTTTCAATAAAAAATAAAAGGGAGAACGAAAAGTCGTTCTCCTTCATATTTCATTAGTTTGGATAGATGTATGTTACGTATCCTTGTGCATTTGTTGGGTCAAACCATCCACGGTGATTACCGATTGATTGGTTACCAGCATAGTTCGCTTCTGATACTTGAATATTGTTAGCAGATTGCACTGCTGTTACAACTGCAACGTGCCCGTAGCCACCGTCATTCCAACATGCGATCGCTCCAACTTGTGGTTGTGATCCTGTACGGAAGCCTGCTGCTGCTGCACTAGCTGCCCATTGGCCACCATTACCCCAGAAGTCACCAGCCCATGGTGCCAAAGTCTTAGCACCCCAAGTACATTGACCTACAGGATAAGTTGATGCTGAAAGGCTATATGATGGAGTTGCAACAACTGCTCCTGATGTAGCAACTGCTGCTTCTGCTGCAGGGGTTCCACCTGTATTATTTACAGCTTGAACTTGTGCTGCGAAGCTTGTATTTCCTGAAGCAAGGATCGCTTGTTGTTGTGCTTGTTGCTGGTTCTTATATGCTGCTTCTGCCGCTGCTGCCTCAGCTGCTGCTTTTTCAGCTGCCGCTTTTTGCTCTAAGAGACTGTTTTTCTCATTTTCAGCAGTTGCTTTTTCAGCTGCAAGGTTCAGTTGAGCAACCTTAAGTTCAGCCTGCTTAGTTGTCAACGTTTGAGCATCGTCTGCAAGTTTTTGTTGGTTTGCAATGACTGTATTGATAGCTTCATTGTTAGCAACTTGTTTTTCAGCAATCTTTTCTTTATCTTCTTTTTGTTGTTCCAGCATTTTGTTGTTAGCCGAAACGATTTCGCTCATCGCTGCTACACGAGAGATAGCTTCAGTGATTGAAGCAGAGTTGATAATTGTGTTGATATAGCTTGTTGCCGTACCATTTGTTTGAGCACTACGCGCTTGATTTGCAAGAGACTCATTACGAGCAACAATATTCTTTGATAACTCTTCAATTTCAGCAGTGAGTTTCGCAGATTCAGCATTCAATTTTTCATTTTCTGCTTGAAGCACTTCTTGTTGATTTTGAATAGCTGAAACTTGTTTTTGAATTTCATCAACTTGTGCTTGTGCCGCTTTTTGTTGATTTGTTAAACTGTCAATTTTACTATTTTGAGCTGCAATTTTATCATCTGTACTATCAGCTTTAACATTTACTAGCGCAGCACCTTGAGAAAGGATCACCGCACTCAATAAAACTGATGTAAGTAGCTTTTTCTTCATAAAAATATTAACACTCCTTCTTACTAAGACATTATATAGTATATCAAAAAAATTCTGGCTATATATTACGCATTCGTTACATTTCTATTTCTAAATCATCATAAATAGACTTTTTCAAACAAAGGCTGTAACAATAGAAAAAGAAAGGAATTAAATACTAAAGTTGGCACCAAAGCATAGATAATAAAATCAGGGAATGTAAAGCTCGCTAAGTGCAATAACGACGCAGAAACAAAGCTGATCATTTCAAAAAAGAAAACAATCGTAATAATGGCCAAAACGCGGGTCCAACGATTTAGCAAAAATACAGAAAGAAAATGATAGATGACAACTGTCAGTAGAGGCAAGATAAAGGTGAAAAGCCCAATCACATGTAGATAATAAACATCGTAAAAAAGGGCTAGAGTAAAGAAGAGGAAAAAAATATATTCCTTTGAAAAGTTTAAAAATAAGAAAACCGTAAAGAACAATAAAATATGACTTGCCGGATGCCACTTCCCAGCAAATAGATCTACAAGACTTCTTGATAATTGACCATCAATGAAGAAGATCAGAAATAGAAACAAAGCTGTAAAAAAAGTTCCTCTTATAATTTTCATACTAATTTCTCACCAACAGAACCGCTTGAATATCAGACAAATCCGCAGCAGGCTTCACCAAAACTTCTTTGTTTAATTGGTCCTTGCCAGCTGATATTGATAAAACCTGACCAACCAAGACATTCTCAGCATTATAAGAGCCGAGACCACTTGTCGTCACGGTTGCCCCTTCTTCAATTCCATCCACCGTATTTAGCTGGCTGACGATAAAAGCTGACTTTTCAGTGTCAAAACCAACAATGATGCCATAGGCAAAGCCAGTCTTTGTCTTAATTTTAATTGCAATAGAACTATCATTCTTTTCATTTGTCAGTAGACTAACGACACTTGAAGATTCAGAGACACTGCTAACAGCTCCAATCAAACCGCCGTTAGAAATAGCCAACATTGAGGTTGTCACATCGCTTGACTGTCCCTTATCAAGAGTTAATTCACTCTTCCAAGTAGATGGAGAGCGAGAAATAACTTCTGCAGCAATCTTGACAGCACTTTGATCATTATTTCGTAATTCTAATAGGGAACGCAACTCCTCATTCTCCAATTTTAAGGCATCAGAATTATTTGCCTTCTCTTCAAGATTGTAAATTGTTCCTTTT
Source organism: Streptococcus cristatus (assembly GCF_003943515.1). Classification (GTDB taxonomy): domain Bacteria; phylum Bacillota; class Bacilli; order Lactobacillales; family Streptococcaceae; genus Streptococcus; species Streptococcus cristatus_D. The sequence continues at coordinate 77,739 of NZ_RJPT01000010.1, forward strand.
AGGGTCTCATTTTCTTGATAGGTCTCTATTAGATGAACAACTTTTTTCTTCTCTTTAGCAAGATAATTAAAAGGAATAGCAACTACTCGATCAACACTGGACAAAAAATCACCAGTCACAGAAACAATCCATGGTGAAAGAGGGGAAAGCATCAAGCTTATCATAACAATCCCAAATAGCAAAATAGAAATCAAAAATTTAGACATCTTTAATTTATTCATTCCAATCTCCGCAACCAATAAATCCTAAAAAACGCTTATATAAATCCAGATTAGAGCAGAACAACTCAACAAAACAAGTTCAAACAAACAACAAGAAACAATTCTTCAAAAGAAAAGCACTATAAAACAAGAAAAGGAGATAGCAAATGCTAAACTCCCTTATTTACGGAGAATGGGGGATTCGAACCCCCGCGCCGGTTACCCGACCTAACGATTTAGCAAACCGTCCTCTTCAGCCTCTTGAGTAATTCTCCAATATACTTAATGGGCACGAGTGGACTCGAACCACCGACCTCACGCTTATCAGGCGTGCGCTCTAACCACCTGAGCTACGCGCCCAAGTTATAAAAACTTGGTATGAACTNNNGTTCAAAGCGGGTGACGAGAATCGAACTCGCGACAACAGCTTGGAAGGCTGTAGTTTTACCACTAAACTACACCCGCATCTTAGATAATGGTATGGCGCGAGACGGAATCGAACCGCCGACACATGGAGCTTCAATCCATTGCTCTACCAACTGAGCTACCGAGCCAAATTGCGGGAGCAGGATTTGAACCTACGACCTTCGGGTTATGAGCCCGACGAGCTACCTAGCTGCTCCATCCCGCGATATTCTAATCTAAGGAGGATGTGGGATTCGAACCCACGCACGCTTTTACACGCCTGACGGTTTTCAAGACCGTTCCCTTCAGCCGGACTTGGGTAATATGACCTCGTTTCCCTTCATGCACCCTAGAGGAGTCGAACCTCTAACCGCCTGATTCGTAGTCAGGTACTCTATCCAGTTGAGCTAAGGGTGCTCTATATCACGATAATCAATTATAACAAAAACACATAAAAAAGTCAAAACTATCTTATGCACCCTAGAGGAGTCGAACCTCTAACCGCCTGATTCGTAGTCAGGTACTCTATCCAGTTGAGCTAAGGGTGCCCTGTCGCATATACGCTATGCCGAGGACCGGAATCGAACCGGTACGATCGTTACCAATCGCAGGATTTTAAGTCCTGTGCGTCTGCCAGTTCCGCCACCCCGGCCTCAAAGCGAACGACGGGATTCGAACCCGCGACCCCCACCTTGGCAAGGTGGTGTTCTACCACTGAACTAGGAATCGAACCCGCGATCTTCGCCGTGACAGGGCGACGTGATAACCGCTACACTACGGGACCTATATGGGAGTTAACGGGATCGAACCGCTGACCCTCTGCTTGTAAGGCAGATGCTCTCCCAGCTGAGCTAAACTCCCAAAAAGGAAGTTCTAAAACTTCCTATCCTGCTAAGCGACTTCCATATCTCACAGGGGGCAACCCCCAACTACTTCCGGCGTTCTAGGGCTTAACTTCTGTGTTCGGCATGGGTACAGGTGTATCTCCTAGGCTATCGTCACTTAACTTGCTGAATTAACTTACAATATCTTAT
>NZ_RJPT01000011.1 GCF_003943515.1 Streptococcus cristatus
AGTCGTTTCCCAGTTATTTATTATAATGTGTTTAACAGATTCTAAATTGCCAGCGGTAATGGATAAACTTTCATTATTTTTAGAATTTACGAATACAAATAGTGAGCAATATATTTTTCGATTAATTGGTTTTGTTATCTACATTGTGCTAGTCTCTACAATTCCAAGCTTCGTACTTGTGAAAGGTATGAGAGATGTTATTAACAATCGTTCTAGTTTTTCAGTAGCATTTACATTTAGTGCACTTTTTGCGCTTATCTTCAATTACACAATTCAAGATAGTCTCAAAGCTGATGTAAGCATTTTAGATTTACGCTTATTTACAGGAGCAACACTTTTTCAGATTATTATCTTTTTTGCTTTATTTTTATTAATTTATTTAATTTGTAATAGTTTTTTATTCCCGACAATCATTTGTATATTTTTGGGAGTTGTTACAACTATTGCAAATAGTTTGAAATTTCAATTTAGGCAGGAGCCAATTCTTCCTAGTGACTTAGCTTGGTTGAAGACACCGAGAACCTTGCTAAGCTATGCAGATGGACATTATGGAATGTATATTTTACTTAGCGTTTCTATAGTAACAATATTCTATCTTGCTGTTAGAAAATATATTTTACCAAATAAATTAATCCAGAATTTCAAACATAGACTGGCTTTAATTTTACTAATCTGCAGTTTTTTTGCTACAGTTACAGGAATCTTTTCGTCTAAAAAAGATGGAAGAGTTGCAGAAAATATCCCTGTGATTTCTATTTTGAATAATTACCATGATCTAACTTGGTATGGCAATACGATTAATTCTCAATTACGATCATTGTCATTCGTATGGTTCTCGCAGATGTCAGAAAATGTGATGACACAGCCGAATGGTTATAGTCAGTCTAAGATTCGTTCTTTGGAAGAAAAGTATAAACAATTAGCAGATTCAATAAATACTACTAGATCAAACCTAATAAGCGAGCAAACTGTAGTTTATGTTTTGAGTGAAAGTTTTTCTGATCCTGAAAGGCTTTCAGGTATATCAATTACTACAACTCCGATTCCAAATATTCGTGATATCAAATCACGAACGACAAGTGGTTTGATGCAATCAGACGGTTATGGTGGCGGAACTGCGAATATGGAGTTTCAAACAATTTCAGGACTTCCATACTATAATCTTTCACCAAGTATATCGGTTCTCTATACAGAAATTGTTCCTAGAATGAATGCATTTCCTGCAATTAGTGATCAATTTGAATCGAAGAATCGTATTGCCATACATTTAGCTGCTCCAACGAATTACTCTAGAGATATTATTTATAAGACATTAGGATATGATAAATTTATTTCTTTAGGAACTAGTGGATTATCTGTTTATAGACAAGGAGAGAATTATAGCGATGCTTCTACTTATCAACTAGTGATAGATAACTTAAAGAAAGAGCAAAATCAGTTTTTTTCAGTCATAACAATGCAGAATCATGCACCCTGGTCAGAAAGCGAGCCCTCAAATCTTATGGCACAAGGGGAGGGCTTTACAGCCAATGAAAATAACAAGTTAATAAACTATACTCGCTTGCTCTACTACACAGACAATGCGACCAAGGAGTTTCTAGACAAGCTTTCTAAAATTGATAAAAAAATAACAGTAGTCTTTTATGGTGATCATTTGCCAGGTCTGTACCCTCAGTCAGCTTTTAAGGATCATCCTGAAAATCAATATTTGACAGATTACTTTATCTGGAGTAATTATGAGACACCTAAGTTGAACTATCCTTTGGTTAATTCTAGTGACTTTTCAGCCCTGCTGCTTGAGCAGACCAATTCGAAAGTATCTCCTTACTACGCTTTGTTGACGGAGGTTCTCCATAAGGCTAGTGTGGACAAGAAAGCACTGGATTCATCAGCTCAGGAAATTGCAGATGATTTGAAATTGATCGAGTATGATATGGTTGGTGGAAAAGGATATCTTTCGAAGGATTTCTTTGCAGTACCAGCAAAATAAAAAATAGAATAGGTTTACCAATTCTATTTTTTATTATTTTATGCTAAACTAGTAGTAAGGGGGTGAAGATATGATAAAGATTTTTGGGAAAGTACGCTATCATTGGCAACCAGAAATGTCGGTGTTGGTGATTTATTGGTCTTTGTCAGTCATTCCGATTTTTATAGGACTGGCCTTGATGTACGAAAGTTCCAGTGTTCCGACTCTTGTCCTCTTTTCATTCTTTTTGTTTATGGTCTTACTGGCTATCGGTGTGCATAGATATTTCACGATTTATGATGACGGTATTTTGCGCATTATTACGGCAAATCCTTTCACGCCAATCAAGATTGATATTTCAACGATTGAGAAGCTAGAAGTTACAAAAACGTCTATCACCCTTCATTTTACAGGGAAGAGTCGTAGCAGGACCTTCTGTATGCGGAAGTGGCCAAAAAAATATTTTGTCAACGCCCTAGCTTTAAATGAACATTTTAAAGGCGAAGTGGAATTAGTAGACAATCTGACTCTTCTAGATTATTTCGAGGTCTACTATGGTGACCAATCTAAGAAAAATTAGTCTTTTAGCAGAGCTCGGGTTGGACAGTTTTTAATAGCCTCGAGAATCTCAGGCTGACTATCAACCTCTTTTTCTAAGAGCTGGTCGTCTTGATAAAATTTGACAATGCCATTATCGTGATAATCAAAGAGATCTGAGTAGGTCTGGCAGAGTCCGCAAGCAATGCAACGTTCGGGAATGAGTGTAACTTTCATACTCATATTGTAATAAGATTTTTAGAAAAACTCAAGGAGGAAGTCATGGAAAAAGAACCATGGGAAGCAGATGTATATGATAATGGAGCAGAGAAATTGAATCGCAGAAAGAAAAGTCAGGCGAGTCGAGTTGATCGCTGGCTGACCATATTAGCAGCTATTTTTCTAGTGATGGTCATTGCTATGGCACTCTTTTTCGCCTACCTATCTACTGGTGGAAGTAATAAAAAGACCGTTATGGATGGATTTTATGGTACTTCTAATGCAGCTGCATCTTCAAGTAGCAGCGCAGAACAACCAGCTCCATCAGAGCAACCAAGTGAATCAGAAGAAAAGCCAACTCAGTCTTCAGAAGGTACTTTGACTGTTCAGCCTGGTGAAGGAGAAGCTGCGATTGCAGCGCGTGCAGGTATCTCTATTGCAAAATTGGAGCAATTAAATCCGTCGCACATGTCTACTGGTTCTTGGTATGCCAACCCAGGTGATATTGTTAAGATTCAGTAGGAGCGGGTTATGAAACAGATTCAGATTGCGATTGATGGACCTGCTTCAAGTGGAAAATCCACTGTTGCAAAGATTATTGCCAAAGATTTTAATTATACCTATTTGGATACGGGTGCCATGTACCGCGCAGCCACTTATCTGGCTCTGCGAAATCATCTGACTGAAAATGATGCAGATAAGATCGTAACTTTGCTCGAGACTTATTCGGTTAGTTTTGGTCGTTCGGAGAGTGGTGAGCAGCTAGTGTTTGTAGGAGATGTTGATGTTACTCATCCGATTCGAGATAATGAAGTAACCAATAATGTGTCGTGGGTATCAGCTATCCCGGAAGTGCGTGAAAAATTGGTTCATTTACAGCAGTTGATTGCTGCACAAGGCGGTATTGTCATGGATGGCCGTGATATTGGAACGGTCGTTTTGCCAGATGCAGAATTGAAGATTTTTCTAGTTGCTTCAGTTGAGGAAAGAGCAGAGCGCCGCTACAAAGAGAACCTCGAAAAAGGGATTCCGGCTGATTTGGAAACTCTCAAAAAGGAAATAGCGGAGCGGGATTACAAGGATAGTCATCGCGAAGTATCACCTTTGAAACCAGCGGCTGACTCCATTCATTTTGATACGACAGGCATTGGAATCACAGAAGTTGTCAAATTTATTGAAGAAAAAGCGAAAAAAATTATTGACAATTAAAAAGAAACTTGGTATGATAGTAGAGTTGAGAAAAGCAGAAGTGAGAACTTCTCGCCTTGCGACTAACGTTGTCTGGCTCTACAGGATTCAGTTTCAGTGGTGAAATACTATCATGTAGTGCGGGTTTGCGTTAGCAGGTCCGCACTTGTTTTTCTCGAAAAATAAAAAAAGAGGTGAAAACCATAGCAAAACAAGACTTATTCATCAATGATGAAATTCGTGTGCGTGAAGTTCGGTTGATCGGTCTTGACGGCGAACAATTAGGTATTAAACCGCTTAGCGAAGCGCAATCTCTTGCGGATGAAGCGAATGTCGATTTGGTCCTGATTCAGCCACAAGCTAAACCACCTGTTGCGAAAATTATGGACTATGGCAAGTTCAAATTTGAGTATCAGAAAAAGCAGAAAGAACAACGTAAAAAACAAAGCGTTGTCACTGTGAAAGAAGTACGTCTCAGTCCTACCATTGATAAAGGGGACTTCGATACAAAACTTCGTAACGCACGCAAGTTCCTTGAAAAAGGAAACAAAGTTAAGGTATCCATTCGCTTTAAAGGTCGGATGATTACCCATAAAGAAATTGGAGCTAAGGTCTTGGCAGACTTTGCTGAAGCAACTCAAGATGTTGCAATCATTGAGCAAAAGCCTAAGATGGATGGACGTCAAATGTTCATGCAAATGGCACCGATTAGTGACAAAAAATAAACTGTCAAAAAGTTAGAAAAAGGAGATTTTATCATGCCAAAACAAAAAACACACCGCGCATCAGCTAAACGTTTCAAACGTACAGGTTCTGGTGGCTTGAAGCGTTTCCGTGCTTACACTTCTCACCGTTTCCACGGAAAAACTAAAAAACAACGTCGTCATCTTCGTAAAGCATCTATGGTGCATGCAGGAGATTTCAAACGTATCAAAGCAATGCTTACAGGTCTTAAATAAGAGATTTTGTAACAATTATCTAGGAAATATTGGAGGAAATAAAACATGGCACGTGTTAAAGGTGGCGTTGTATCACGCAAACGTCGTAAACGTATTTTAAAATTAGCTAAAGGTTACTATGGAGCAAAACACATCTTGTTCCGTACTGCAAAAGAGCAAGTAATGAACTCTTACTACTATGCATACCGTGACCGTCGTCAGAAAAAACGTGACTTCCGCAAATTGTGGATCACTCGTATCAATGCGGCAGCTCGTATGAATGGACTTTCATACTCACAATTGATGCATGGTTTGAAATTGGCTGAGATCGAAGTAAACCGTAAAATGCTTGCTGACTTGGCTGTTAATGATGCAGCAGCTTTCACAGCTCTTGCAGATGCAGCTAAAGCTAAACTTGCTAAATAAGAAGATAAAAAGTTGAAACATTGTTTCAACTTTTTTCTTGTCAGGGTGACAATCTCCAAGTGTTTTAGTATAATTAGTATAATATAGTGAGAATGGATGGAGGAGTGAATGATGATGTCAAATCGGTTAGCTTGGGATGAATATTTTGCGGCACAAGCTCTTTTGATTGCCAATCGTTCGACCTGCAAACGCGCCAAGGTCGGAGCGGTCTTAGTCAAGGATAATAAGGTCATATCGACTGGCTACAATGGCTCTGTTTCAGGAACGGAGCACTGTATTGATCATGAGTGTTTGGTCATCGATGGTCATTGCGTGCGAACCTTGCATGCAGAGGTCAATGCTATTTTGCAGGGAGCTGAGAGGGGCATTCCTAAGGGATTTACGGCTTATGTGACTCATTTTCCTTGTTTAAACTGTACCAAGCAACTGCTTCAGGTCGGCTGCAAGCGCGTGGTCTACATCAACCAATATCGGATAGATGATTATGCTCAGTACCTTTACAAGGAAAAAGAAGTGGAACTGGTACATTTGCCGATAGAAGATGTGAAAGAGGCCATTGCTCAGACGGAGTTGGTATAGTTTGCTTGAAATATTTAGCACTAATAATCCGCTTAGATCGAATAAATCTAAATGATAAAGTTATAGTTTTGAACTATAGCTTTTCTTTTGAAAATGATTCAGCATAATTCTAAAAATCATGATATAATGGAGAGGTTATATAGTCCCGATAAGATGGTAGGAAACTTCTATCAGTACTTTGTAACTCGCAAACAATGACGGCTCCAAAGTCACTCGTCATTCAACGGTTGCCGCTATATTACGGTCACCCTATGCGCCTTACTAGCTTCAGAAATAAAAAGGTATCGTTTTTATTCTTTTCGCGTCGTAACTCGTGGGCGAGATGATTTGCAATCATTTTGGAGTTTGTTTATTTGTTTAATATTTTATTAGGGGGGACATTTCTATGTCAGAACGTAAACTTTTCACGTCTGAATCTGTATCGGAGGGACATCCCGATAAGATTGCAGACCAAATTTCCGATGCTATTTTGGACGCTATTTTAGTTCAGGATCCAGATGCTCATGTGGCAGCTGAAACTGCTGTTTATACAGGATCCGTCCATGTTTTTGGAGAGATTTCCACTACAGCCTATGTGGACATCAATCGAGTGGTGCGTGATACCATCGCAGAGATTGGCTACACCAATACAGATTATGGCTTTTCTGCAGAGACAGTTGGCGTCCATCCATCTTTGGTAGAACAGTCGCCAGATATTGCTCAAGGGGTCAATGAAGCATTTGAGGTTCGAGGAAATGCTCAAAAAGATCCACTGGATTTGATTGGAGCTGGTGACCAAGGTCTCATGTTTGGCTTTGCTGTAGATGAAACACCAGAGCTCATGCCATTGCCTATTTCTCTCAGCCACAAGCTGGTGCGTCGTTTGGCAGAACTGCGCAAGTCAGGTGAATTGTCTTATCTGCGACCAGATGCCAAATCTCAGGTTACGGTCGAATATGATGAAAATGACCGTCCAGTGCGTGTGGATACAGTAGTTATTTCTACCCAGCATGATCCTGAAGTCAGCAATGAGCAGATTCATCAGGACGTCATCCAAAAGGTCATTGCTCAAGTGATTCCAAGTGAATACTTAGATGGTCAGACTAAGGTCTTTATCAATCCTACTGGACGCTTTGTTATCGGTGGTCCTCAAGGAGACTCTGGCTTGACAGGCCGTAAGATTATCGTGGATACCTATGGTGGCTATTCTCGTCATGGCGGTGGTGCCTTCTCTGGTAAGGATGCAACCAAGGTCGATCGCTCTGCGTCTTACGCGGCGCGTTATATCGCTAAAAATATCGTAGCTGCTGGTTTGGCTAAAAAAGTAGAAGTTCAGTTGGCCTATGCTATTGGGGTAGCTCAGCCCGTTTCAGTTCGCATTGATACTTTTGGAACTGGCTTAGTTTCTGAAAGCAGACTTCAGAACGCTGTCCGCCAGATCTTTGATTTGCGTCCGGCAGGTATTATCCAAATGTTGGATTTGAAACGCCCAATTTATCGCCAAACAGCTGCTTACGGCCATATGGGTCGAACAGACATCGATCTTCCTTGGGAACGCACAGACAAGGTGGCTGCACTCCAAGCGGCTTTGCAATAAAATAGTAGCTCTCGGTTTAAACTGAGGGCTTTTTTGTCTAGGAAAATAGATAAAACTATGATATAATAAAGAGTAATACCGTGAAAGAGCTAAATTTTAAAACATGAAAAAAATTGTAATTAATGGTGGTCGCCCTTTAAAAGGAGAGGTGACTATTAATGGTGCTAAAAATAGTGTTGTGGCCCTTATCCCAGCTATTATTTTATCTGATAATATTGTTACTTTAGATGGTGTACCGGCGATTTCGGATGTTGATAGCCTCATCGAAATCATGGAAATCATGGGAGCGACTGTCAAGCGGTCTGCCGATTGCTTGGAGGTTGATCCTAGAAACATCAAGAATATGCCGATGCCATCTGGTAAAATCAATAGTTTACGAGCGTCTTACTATTTCTATGGAAGTTTGCTAGGGCGTTTTGGAGAAGCGACAGTTGGTCTTCCTGGAGGTTGTGACCTTGGACCTCGTCCGATTGATCTCCATCTCAAAGCTTTTGAAGCGATGGGAGCTCATATGACCATGGAAGGCAATTATATGAAATTGTCAACGGGTGGCAAACGCTTGGCTGGAGCTAGTATTTACATGGATACCGTTAGTGTCGGTGCCACGATTAATACGATGTTGGCCGCAGTCAAGGCTGAGGGACGTACGGTGATTGAAAATGCGGCACGCGAGCCAGAAATCATCGACGTAGCGACCCTGCTGAACAATATGGGAGCTCATATTCGTGGGGCTGGGACTGACATTATCACGATTGAAGGTGTAGACAGCCTTCATGGAACGCGCCATCAGGTTATTCCAGATCGGATTGAAGCTGGGACCTATATTTCTTTGGCGGCAGCAATTGGACAAGGTGTCCAGATCAATAATGTTCTTTATGAACATTTGGAAAGTTTCATTGCTAAGCTAGAGGAAATGGGTGTGCGCATGACCATTTCAGAAGACAGCATCTTTGTAGAAGGGCAGAAGGATTTAAAGGCTATTAACATCAAGACTTCGCCTTATCCTGGTTTTGCCACTGATTTGCAGCAACCGATCACTCCGCTCTTGCTGACCGCTCATGGTCATGGAAAAATCGTTGATACCATCTATGAGAAACGAGTCAACCATGTCGCTGAATTGGCAAAAATGGCTGGTAAAATCTCAACCGCTAGCAATCAAATCGTCTATGAAGGACCAAATCAGCTTCAAGGTGCTTCTGTGAAGGCAACGGATTTGCGTGCGGGTGCAGCATTGGTGATTGCTGGTCTGATGGCTCAAGGCCGAACAGAGATTACCAATATTGAATTTATTTTACGCGGTTATTCCAATATTATTGAAAAATTAAGAAGTCTGGGTGCTGACATCCAGCTCATCGAAGAATAAGCGTTCATCGCTTATTTTTTATAGAGGAAGCATATGAATTTGTGGACACAGTTAGCAGCTTTTTCTTTTATTGAAACGGAGCATTCGTTTTTACGTCCGATTCTTTTTGGAGATGCAGAATCCCTTTATAAAATTGCTTCCAATCCGGATAATACCGAGTTTATTTTTCCGACTGAAAGTAGCTTGCAGGAGAGTGAATATGTTATCGCCAATTATTTTATGAAAAATCCTTTGGGAATTTGGGCAATTTGTGATAAGGAAACGAATGAAATGATTGGTTCCATTAAATTTGAGAAAATGGATGAGATAAAAAAAGAAGCTGAACTAGGATATTTTTTGAGGAAGGACTATTGGGGACAGGGCTTGATGACCGAAGTTGTCCGTGAATTGGTTTTTCTTTCCTTTACGACATTCGACTTTAAGCGTCTAACAATCATCACGCATGAGGAGAATCTAGCTAGCCAAAAAGTTGCGCAGAAAGCTGGTTTTAAGCTCTTCCGTCAGTTTAAGGGGAGCGATCGCTACACGAGAAGGATGAGAGATTACACCGAATATCGCTACGAAAAAGGAGATTTCAATGAGTAAACACCAGGAAATTTTAGCTTATCTTGAAAATCTTCCAATTGGCAAGCGAGTCAGTGTTCGGAGTATTTCAAATTACTTGGGGGTCAGCGACGGAACTGCCTACCGAGCGATCAAGGAAGCTGAAAATAGGGGAATTGTCGAGACCAGACCCAGAAGTGGAACTGTCCGCGTGAAGTCGAAAAAAGTTGTTTTAGAGCATCTGACCTACAAGGAAATTGCGGATATTACTGGCTCAGAGGTGCTTGCCGGTGAAAGAGGACTAGAAAAAGAATTTAACAAGTTCTCCATCGGAGCTATGACCGAGCAAAATATCCTACGTTACTTAAACGAAGGCGGCCTTCTTATTGTCGGGGATCGAACGCAGATTCAGATTTTGGCTCTTGAAAATGAGAATGCTGTGCTGGTAACGGGAGGTTTTGAAGTCGACCCAGAGGTTTTAAAACTGGCCAATTGTATTGAAATTCCCGTCCTAAGAACCAAGCACGATACCTATACCGTGGCAACCATGATTAACCGCGCCCTGTCCAATATCCAGATTAAAACTGATATTTTGACAGTAGAACAGGTTTATAGGGCTAGTCACGAATATGGTTTCTTACATGACACAGATACCGTTCGTGACTATCTGGACTTGGTTCGTCGTAATCGGACCAGTCGTTTTCCAGTCGTTAATCAGCATCAAATGCTGGTTGGGGTCGTGACGATGCGGGATGCAGGTGATAAGTCTCCTTTGACCACCTTGGACAAGGTTATGACTCGCAAGATTTTCATGACTGGACTGTCGGCGAATATTGCCAATATCAGTCAGCGCATGATTGCAGAGGATTTTGAGATGATTCCGGTAGTGCGTGGCAATCAAACTCTCCTTGGGGTGATTACTCGTCGGGATATTATGGAGAAAATGAGTCGCTCTCAGATTTCCAGTTTACCGACCTTCAGCGAGCAGGTGAGCCAGAAGATTCATCGCCAAGAGGATGTTTTTTCTTTCACCGTCGAGCCTTTCATGCTGGAGCAAAACAGGGTTTTGGCTAATGGTGTCTTGACAGAAATTATCACTCGGATTACGCAGCAGTTGATGACAAGGAGCGGCCGTAGCTTGATCGTCGATCAGATGATGATTCATTTCTTTCAAGCGGTTCAGATTGATGATGTCCTGCAGATTCGGCCCCGCATTATTCATCAAACGCGGCGAACAGCAGTGATTGACTATGATATCTACTTAGATTCGCTTTTCGTTGCCAAAGCGACGATTACTGTAAAAATTAATTAGTAAAGAGGTTATAATGATTACTATAAAATCACAACGTGAAATTGATTTAATGGACAAGAGCGGAGATTTTCTGGCTTCTGTTCATATCGGTCTGAGAGACTTGATCAAGCCAGGTATTGACATGTGGGACATTGAAGAATATGTCCGCAAGCGCTGTAAAGAGGACAATGCTTTGCCCCTTCAGATTGGAGTAGAGGGGAGTGTTATGGATTATCCTTATGCGACTTGTTGTTCCCTCAATGATGAGGTGGCCCACGCCTTTCCTCGCCATCAAAAGTTAGTCGAGGGTGATATCATTAGTGTTGATATGGTTGTCGGTTTAGTAGACAAGGCTGAGCTGGATGTCTCTAAGCTGGACTTTGACAATGTTGAGCAGATGAAGCAATACACAGAAAACTTCCGTGGCGGTGTCGCAGATTCTTGCTGGGCTTATGCAGTGGGTCAGATTAGTCCAGAAGCGCAGCAGCTCATGGATGTGACTAAGGAATGTCTCTACCGAGGAATTGCAGCTGCAAAAGTTGGCAATCGCATTGGAGATATTGGTGCAGCCATTCAAGAATATGCTGAAAGCCATGGCTATGGAGTGGTGCGTGATTTGGTTGGTCACGGGGTTGGCCCAACCATGCATGAGGAGCCAATGGTGCCGCATTACGGCCGTGCAGGACGCGGTTTGCGCCTGCGGGAGGGAATGGTTCTAACCGTTGAGCCAATGATTAATACAGGTACTTGGGAAATTGACACAGACTTTGAGACCGGTTGGGCGCATAAAACCCTAGATGGCGGTCTGTCTTGCCAATATGAGCACCAATTTGTCATTACCAAAGATGGTCCTGTGATTCTAACCAGCCAGGGCGAAGAAGGGACTTATTAAGTAGAGGGCTGGGCTTGTCCCAGTCTTTTTGAATAGGAGAGAGATGTGACAGGATTCATCAAAAAGATAAGAGAAAATGAATTTCTCAGAGCGTTTTTCCATTTTTATCAGGCGTCGGAGGCAGATATTACCAGCATTGCTGTGGCCTATTATTTTCTGATTTCGATTTTTCCCTTGTTATTGATTGCGGCAAATATTCTACCCTATTTTCAAATCCAGCCAGATGAGCTCTTGGTTGCGCTGAAAGACTTACTGCCAGAGTCATTGTATCTGACGATCGCCAAGGTTGTCCGAGATGTGCTAACCAAGCCTTCGACAGGCTTGCTGAGTATTTCTATCTTATCTGCCCTGTGGACTTTTTCCCAGAGCATGACTTTTCTGCAAAAGGCTTTTAATAAATGCTATGGTACGAAGCAAGGGCGGGGCCTTATCTGGGAGCGCATCTTTGCTTTTATTATGAGTCTAGGCTTGCAAGTCTTGCTAGGCTTGTCGCTCGTTTTGACCCTATTTGGTCGAATGCTGGTTGGGATTCTTTATAATTTCTGGCACTTTGACCGCGGTCTCTACCAGCAGTTGCTGACCATGACAGAGCCTACGATTTATCTGATGCTCTTTCTCTCGCTGATTCTGCTTTATTTTTCTTTACCCAATGTGAAGATTCCAAAAATCCGCTATGTCCTACCGGGTGCGACCTTGGTTCTTGCTATCATTTATAGCCTCATGAACCTTTTTACTGTTTATATTGAAGCTTACTTGGATCGTTTTTTAGATGTGCGTTTTGTCGGCTCAGTGGTGGTTGTGATTATCATGTTTTGGTTTATCCTGATTGCCAAGGTGCTAATCGTCGGTGCTGTCCTCAATGCAAGCATCCAAAGCCGCTTCGTATCGCACTTTGAAAGCCGTAGTGGTGAGCTTATTCTGAGATTTGATGACTAAGGAAAAGCAGACAAGGATACAGATGTATAATAGGTGAAATATGAAACAAACAATTTTTAATGCCTCGTTAAGCTGGATCCACTTGTAAATCGTTTAATTGGTGATTCCTACTCTTTGACTAGATCTGAAAGAGAATGACCTTTTCATGCAATTGAACAATAGTTTCTTTGAGCTTTTTGGTATATTTTTGACTCATTTTGACATCGCCTTTGGTTAGATACCATGTCCATAAAATCACACTAACATCAAGTCAAGTAATCTCTACGCATACAGATTATAAACCAATAAATCTAGCTCATCTTCCAACAGAGGAGAATTAAAGTATAATTTATACATTTCTATTCTCCATTTGATAATGATCTAGCCTTTCTGTTAGCAGTTTACGAGGTGTTGCAGAAGACAGATATGAGTTTCAATTGGAATTACCAGAGGAGTAAGGGGAGCGAAAGACGCTCTCCTTTTATGGTGTAATGGGAAAAAGACTTTTTTCTTTTGTTTTTCTGTTTGGCAATCATTTCAAAGCAGATTCAAAAACTAACGAATTGCCTAAATCAGATTATAGGAAAAGTTAAGAATATTTCGAACAGAAATATGGTAAATAAGGGGGAGAGAAATGAAGAAAGTACTAACAATAGTTGGATCTGTCTTGCTGGGTGTTCTGCTTCTATGGGGCTATCATAGTTATCAACAATCAGAGCAGGCCAAGCAAGAACGCGAAAAATATGAAAATATGGGTTACTATACAGGAAAATGGGAAATTGATTCTTATGAGTTTTTAGAGGATGGCAGGGGAGTTGCTGTTCATTGGAAGTCGCTGAATCCAGAAGAAGACCGGTTGTTTGCCAAATACAATCCAGAGGTGGCTGAGAATTTTTTAGGCGTTCATGGGGCCTCCAATCAACGCTATATTGTTCGTGATTATTTCCATAATTCTACCTATAGAGGGACACAAAAATTACCAAAAGAGGATCCCGAAGTTTATTATGCTATGTCCATTTATCGAATAGGTGATCGAAAATTGGAAGGGAGTCAACTCGATATTTATAAACTTGTAGAAGACTATAACCCTGATTATATACCCGAAAAAACTGGTGGTATTATCGAAAAGGATGGTAAGGATTATATAACG
This sequence comes from Streptococcus cristatus, assembly GCF_003943515.1. GTDB lineage: Bacteria > Bacillota > Bacilli > Lactobacillales > Streptococcaceae > Streptococcus > Streptococcus cristatus_D. Next base: position 13,587 of record NZ_RJPT01000011.1, read on the forward strand.
TTACAAGTATACAAACGAGGATGGGAGCTATCACAAAAAAAACAATTATGGCTGAATTTAGAAACCAAGCAAATTGAATGGGAAGATACAAAAATACAACAGTTTCCTAAATCGCCGTCGGTAGATTTAGGTCCTTTAAAAGAGAGACTGAAAGAGATGACGACGAATTTGTTAACATCTACAGCGTATGATTTGTGGAATCAAAATAAATTGTCTTTTCGTCAAGATGTATTGAAGGGAAGTGTTCTGGAGACAGCTGCGCCTAAAGTTTATCAATTATTAAATAAGCAAGATTCACAGTTTTTCCTTTTGATTGATTCTAAGTATGATTATGATAAGGTTTATGGAGATGTTCCACAGTTTCTTGATTTGTATCAGCTTTTTGTCCCAGCCAATACGAATCTTTACGAAGGGCTGACGATCCCAGCCGAATTTAGTAAGGATGGTCAAGAGCATTCAGTTAATAGCAAAGAAGAATTTGACTTGTATTACGATGTTGCCAAAGACCGCGAACTGAACAAACAACGCCGAATATTAGTTGAAAATGGAGAACTAGGAGGATAAAGAAGGAGCTTGCTTTGGCTGTAGCTTCCGAACAGATAGTACCGGCTCTACCCGAGATTAAAACATATTCCAAACGATTTGCCTTCTCTTTTGCTTATATAACTTGGATAAGATAGCTACTGAATACGGTCTTATCCCCATTTATCATTTATCCTAGCGTAATAATTCAAAAGTGAGGCAAAGATCTTTTCCGAGCCTCTTTTTTGATGGTGCAGATAAGGGAAAGGCGGAAATAGTTCTGTGCCGAGGTTTAGTTCGATATAGAATTTTTCTAAGATAAGTATTTCTAAAATATTTTATTGCATTTGCAACAAAAATCTGCTATACTATCTTCAGAAGGAGGAGGTATGTCAATTTTACGTGAGATTGGAATCATTGCTCGGGCTTTGGATTCCATCGCTAATATTGAGTTTCGTGACATAGATTTGGCGCGGGGGCAGTATCTCTATCTGGTGCGGATTGCGGAGAATCCTGGGATTATTCAGGAGGAGCTGTCAGACTTGCTCAAGGTGGATCGCTCAACGGTGGCTCGTTCAGTCAAGAAGCTAGAAAGTAAAGGCTTAGTGGAACAGCGGCCAGCAGCCAATAACCGCAAGAACAAGGAATGGTTCGTCACTGAGAAGGGGGTAACACTTTATCCTTTTATCATAGCGGAAAACGAATATTCGGAGCAGGTTTCGTTGGAAAAATTTTCAGAAAACGAGCGGAAAGAGTTAGAGAAGTTGCTGGTTCGCGTCCGAGAGAATATTACCAAGGACTGGGAGCTGGTCAAAAAAGGCCAGAAAAGAAATTATTGAGGTAGAACATGAAAGTTACAGTTGAAAATGAATTTTGGGCTTTGTTTCCAGAAGCGCAGATTAGTGTTTTAGTGGTCAAGGGGCTGGATAATAGAGTTGATGAAAGTAAGGATCCATACTTCAAATCCTTGCTGGATAAGGGAGCGAAGCGAGCAGCAGACTTTATTCCAGATGAGAATTTCACTCAGAATGATGTCATTCAGGAGTGGCGGCAGGCTTTCGGCCAATTTAAGACCAAGAAAGGAGCGCGTTCCTCTATCGAAGCCCTACTCAAGCGGGTCAGTCAAGGACGGGAATTTAACCCCATCAATCCTTTAGTAGATATTTATAATAGTGTTTCCCTTTCTTATGCTGTTCCTTGTGGCGGTGAGGATTTGGACAAGATTGTCGGCGGCCTTTATCTGGGAAAGGCCAAGGGTGGTGAAGCGTTCTTTCCACTAGGAGCTGAGACTGATGCCCCAGCTTTACCGGAAGAAATCATCTACTATGATGATGAGGGAGCGGTCTGCCGTTGCCTTAACTGGCGAGAAGCGCAGCGGACCATGCTGACAGAAGAGACCAAGGACGCCATCTTGGTTATCGAGGCCATCAATGGAGAGCAGGCTGCGCGTGCCCAAGCAGCTATGACAGAACTTCAGACTCTGATTGAGGACTATTTTGGGGTTAAGGGCGACATTACCCACTTGACAGCTGACAATGCCAGCTTGGAAGTCTAAAAATAAAAATATCTGGATCAGAAATATCTGGTCCAGATGTTTTTGTTTTGGGGAAATAGGCTGCTCTATTCTTATTTTGCCTTATTTTTAAAGACAAAAATCTTGCTGAAGACATAGTTAAGAACGATAATCAGCACTTGAGCCATCAATGTTTCAATGGTGTTGACCATCTTAATATCGTTGTGGACGAATTGACCGATAATCTGTGGGAAGCTAGTGACAAAGATAAAGGTTAGCAGTAAATTCAAGGCCATAGTAGCTAGGCGGGCTGTGAAAAATTTGACCAATCGCACTGGCCAGCCCTGTCTCTTTTGCTTGAAAACGATAGTATCGTTGGTCACAAAGGCAAAGAGAATGCCCAGAATATCACCTATTATCGTAGCCAGTAGTTCATTTCCCGTCAGTTCATAGCAGAGCATCCGACTGACGACGGAGACGACGGTTGTGGCGACACCAAAGAAGAGGTAGGATAGGACTTCATTGTCAAAGAATTTTTTAATCAAAGTTTTCATAAGCATAGTCTATCACATTTCTAGGATTTATGCTATACTAGTGAGGTTGTCGATTTGAAGGAGATAGCTTTTCCGTCTGAGGCAACCCTTGGCGCTTAACTTCTTTCGCCAAGCATATTACACGCGCTCATGCGCTAAAGGAGAAAACATGAAACAAGAAAACTTATCAGTTCGTGATTTGACACACATTGCCATTGTTGCTGCTATTTATGTAGCCCTAACGATTACGCCCCCTTTAAATGCTATAAGCTATGGTGCTTACCAGTTCAGAATTTCTGAAATGATGAACTTTATGGCCTTTTATAATCGGAAATATATCATGGGTGTGACCATTGGCTGTATGATTGCCAATCTCTATAGCTTTGGAATTATTGATGTCTTTGTCGGCGGCTGGTCAACTTTAGTCTTCCTATCATTAGGTGTCTACCTCTTCAGTCGCCATAAGAATCAATACCTGATCAAAGATTTGCTTCGTTTGGATCATTTCTATTTTGCTATTTTCTTCTCTATTTCGATGGTGACCATTGCAGCAGAGTTGTATTTCTTACAGGGCTTGCCATTCTTCCTGACTTGGTTTACAACAGCCATTGGAGAATTTGCTTCTTTGATTGTTGGAGCTATCCTTATTAACCAGATTGCGAAAAGGATTGATTTGACAAAATAAGACAGTAGAGAGCGGAATTTCCGCTCTTTTTATCTCCCTTTCTTTTTTAGGAAGAATTCAGAACAAATAGAGGAAGATTTTGTGTATTTGTGATAAAATAGAAATATGAAAGAAAGAATGTCAGAATTAGTCAAATTGCTTAACCGATACGCTCATGAATACTATACGGCAGACAGGCCAAGTGTATCGGACAGCGAGTATGACAGACTCTATCGCGAGTTAGTGGAGTTAGAAGAAAAGTACCCAACTGATATCCTACCTGATAGCCCAACGCATCGGGTGGGTGGGAAGATTTTAGAAGGATTTGAAAAATATCCACACCAGTATCCTCTCTTTAGTTTGCAGGATGCTTTTTCACGTGAAGAATTAATGGCTTTTGACCAGCGAATCCGCAAGGAATTTCCTCAGGTTTCCTATATTTGTGAACTCAAGATTGATGGGCTTTCTATTTCTCTGACCTATGAAAAGGGAATCTTGGTAGCAGGAGCGACTCGGGGGGACGGTTCTGTCGGTGAAAATATCACGGAAAACCTCAAGCGGGTCAAGGACATTCCCCTGACCTTGAAAGAACCGTTGGATATTACTGTTCGTGGAGAGTGTTACATGCCCAAGGCTTCCTTTGATGCGGTTAATCAGCTGCGGCAGGAGAATGGTGAGCCTGAATTTGCCAATCCCCGCAATGCGGCAGCAGGAACCTTACGGCAGTTGGACACAGCAGTTGTGGCCAAGCGCAATCTAGCAACCTTCCTCTACCAAGAAGCCAGTCCGACTCAGGCTGATAGCCAAGAAGAAGTCTTAAACAAGCTAGTGGCTTTGGGCTTCTCAGTCAATCCTACTCATATTCTGGCGGATTCTATCGAAGCGGTTTGGGAGTTTATCGAAAAGATTGCTCAGGAGCGGGACAGTCTGCCTTATGAGATCGACGGTATTGTTATCAAGGTCAATGACTTGGCGGTGCAAGAGGAGCTTGGATTTACTGTCAAGGCACCTAAGTGGGCTATCGCCTATAAATTTCCAGCTGAGGAAAAGGAAGCCCAGCTTCTGTCTGTTGATTGGACAGTGGGTCGGACGGGAGTTGTGACTCCGACAGCCAATCTGACGCCGGTGCAGCTAGCAGGAACAACTGTCAGTCGGGCAACTTTGCACAATGTGGACTATATTGCGGAGAAGGATATTCGTCAGAAAGACACCGTTATCGTCTATAAAGCGGGAGATATTATTCCTGCTGTCTTGCGAGTGGTTGAGTCCAAGCGGGTCTCAGAAGAGACTTTGGAAGTACCTAGTCACTGTCCGAGCTGTGAGAGCGAGCTGGTGCATTTCGATGACGAAGTAGCTCTGCGCTGCATCAATCCCCTCTGCCCAGCCCAGATCAAGGAGAGCTTGATTCACTTTGCCAGTCGGGATGCCATGAACATTACTGGTCTTGGTCCAGCAGTGGTCGAAAAGGTCTTTGATAAGGACTTGGTCAAGGATGTGGCTGGAATTTACCGACTTTCTGTAGAAGATTTGCTGACCTTGGACGGCTTTAAGGAAAAATCAGCGAATAAATTGTATAATGCCATTCAAGCTTCCAAGGAAAACTCAGCAGAGAAATTGCTCTTTGGTCTGGGAATCCGTCACGTGGGGAGCAAGGCTAGTCGGATTTTGATGGAGAAATTCCACGATATGATCAAGCTGTCTCAGGCAAGTCAAGAGGAAATATCTTCCATTGACAGCCTAGGGACAGTTATCGCTCAGAGTCTGCATTCTTACTTTGAGCAGGAAGGCAGTCAGCTTCTGCTGCAAGAATTACAAGAAGCTGGCGTCAACCTAGACTATCTAGGGGAGAAAGTGGCAGCTGATGCCGCTCTCGCTGGCAAAACAGTCGTATTGACCGGAAAATTACAAAAATTAACACGGAATCAAGCTAAAGAAAAGTTGCTGAGCTTGGGTGCAAATGTCGCTGGAAGTGTGTCTAAAAAGACAGATTTGGTGGTGGCAGGTAGCGATGCAGGCAGCAAATTGACCAAAGCTCAAGAACTTGGGATCGAGATTCGAGACGAGGACTGGCTAGATAGCTTGTGAGGCTGAGTATGGAAAATAAGATAAAAAAAGCAAGATTGATTTATAACCCAACTTCTGGGCAGGAAATTATCAAAAAAAATATTGCCGAAGTCTTGGATGTTTTGGAAGATGTTGGCTATGAAACCAGTGCCTACCAGACGACTCCAGAGCCTTTCTCTGCTCAGCGAGAAGCTGAAAGAGCAGCAAGAGCAGGTTTTGATTTGGTTATAGCAGCTGGTGGAGATGGGACTATCAATGAAGTAGTGAATGGGGTTGCGGGTCTAGAAGTGCGCCCCAAGCTGGCTTTCATCCCAACTGGTACAACCAATGATTATGCGCGTGCTCTGAAGATTCCCATGGGAGATCCTGTAGCGGCTGCCCGCATTATAGAAAAGAACCAGACGATTCAGATGGATATCGGCCGGGCTTATGGCAGCAAATACTTTATCAACATTGCGGCGGCGGGTACGCTGACAGAGCTGACTTACAGTGTCCCTAGTGAGGTCAAGACCCGTTTAGGCTATCTGGCTTATGTAGCCGAAGGAGCCAAGATGCTACCGCGCTCCAAATCCCGTAAGGTACGAATTGAGCATGACCATGGTGTTTTTGAGGGTAAGATTTCGCTTGTCTTTGCGGCCTTGACCAATTCTATCGGAGGCTTTGAAAAGCTAGCACCAGATACCAAACTGGATGATGGAAATTTCACCTTGATTCTTGTAAAAACGGCCAAGTTGTTTGATATGCTTAGTCTCATCATACAGGCAATTAATGGTGGCCAACACGTGACGGATGCTAATGTTGAATATCTGAAAACCAGCAAATTGAAGCTAGAGGTATTGGATAAAAAAGCACCCTTTATGTTGAATCTGGACGGTGAGTACGGAGGAGATACACCAGTAGAATTGGAAGTGTTGCACAATCATCTGGAGTTTTTCGCCAATATAGATGAAATCGATGAGAGCGCTCTTTCCTTAGAAAAATTAGAATGAAGAGATAAATGAAAATGCTAGACTATAAAGTCATTGTCCATTATCACAATCCTAAGGGAGATTACTTTTCTTATGATTTGTGGCAGTGGCAGACGGATCAGTGGGGAAAAGAAGCACCTTTTTCCAAACTTGATTATTTTGGTATTCAGGGAGAATTATCTTTTGAAAGTTGGGAGCCTCTCAGTCAGGCTCATGTGATTGTCAAGCGTTCAGACTGGTCCAGCCAATCTTGCGATTATCACATTGATTTATTGCCAGTTCATTTGCCTACAGAGGTTTGGTTGATTGAAGGAGATCATCAGGTCTACTATTCCTTGCAAGCGGCGACGACGAGCCACCAATATTCGCGGCGACGTCCCCATAATTTTGATGTGGCTATGCGGTCGGATTATTTTGATGAATGCTGGGGCTACCAAGGTTGGCTTGGGCATCGTCTGCAGGGGCAGGTAAATGAGTTTAAAGTTTGGGCTCCGACAGCCAAAAAAGTTGAATTGCTAGTCTATGAAACTTCCGATAATCAAGCAGCTGTTTATAAAGAATTCCCTATGGAAAAGGGAGAGATTTACTCGCACGATCATGCTAAAAATACAATCGGAGTTTGGTCGGTGGAAGTGCAAGAAGATTTAGCTGGTAAGGCCTACCAGTATCATGTTCATTTTGAAAACCAGCATTTTTTGACGCGTGATCCTTATACAATCGCCACCAGTCCAGATGGCAAGCATTCAGCTATTGTTGCCGAACAGGACAAGACTGTTGCTGGTTTTAAGGTATGTCAAGGCAAGGAGGCAACTTGGCGTTTAGATAACCCAAATCAGGCGGTCATCTATGAGATGCATATCCGAGATATTAGCAAATCGCCTAGTTCCGGTGTCGCAGAGCATTTGCGAGGGACTTTTTTGGGGGCTTGTCAAAGCGGCACTAGAAATAGTCAGGGAGACCAGACCACTTTTGATTACATTCGCAATCTATGTATCAATGTCGTGCAGCTCCAGCCAGTTTCTGACCGACATAAGGACTATGATGAAAATGGCCAAGTTACTTATAACTGGGGCTATGATCCGCAGAACTACAATGCACCAGAAACCAGTTTTTCTTCTAATCCAGATGATCCGGGTCAGGCCATCCGAGATTTGAAAACCATGATTCAGGCTTACCACGATGCAGGGATTTCTGTGACCTTGGATGTGGTTTACAATCATATTTATTCCACCTTTGACTCCGCCTTTCAGTCAACAGTTCCCGATTATTACTACCGGATGAATCCCAACGGTTCATTCCAGAATGGTACAGGTGTCGGCAGCGAGACGGCCAGTGAGCATGAAATGTTCCGCAAATTCATGATTGATTCACTTCGCTATTGGGTAGAAGAATTCAATGTGGATGGCTTCCGTTTTGATTTGATGGGAATCCATGATGTCACTACCATGAATATCATCCGAGAAGAAATGGATAAAATTGATCCACGGATTTTGCTTTACGGTGAAGGCTGGGACATGGGAACAGGCCTGATGCCAGAGGACAAGGCTAAGAAAGACAATGCTTATCAACTGTCACGAATTGGTTTCTTCAATGATACCCAGCGTGATGCAGTGAAAGGTGCTGAAGTCTACGGTGGTCTGAAAGCAGGTTATGTGAGCGGACAAGCGACTGAAGATATCATAGCTAAAGCCATTTTGGGCAGCAGTGAGTTAGGGTCCTATTTGACACCAACCCAAGTTCTTAATTATGTGGAGGCGCATGATAATTTCAACCTGCATGACTTGCTGGTTGACTTGCACCCAGATGATGATGAGGTCATTCGGACCAAAAGAATTGAGCTGGCAACAGCTATGAACTTGCTCATGCAGGGAATGGCATTTATGGAATTGGGCCAAGAATTTTCCCGCACAAAACTAGTAGGAACAGGCGAAGAAGGCCAAGTCCTGCCTAGCGATCGTGACAGAGCAATGAACAGCTACAATGCTCCCGATGCTGTCAACCAAGTGAATTGGGAATTGATCAGCCAACATCAGGAGAGTATTGATTATATTAAGCAAATCATTCATCTAAAGACAAGTCAGAAGGAATTTTCTTATCAAACCTATGAAGAGATTTACAAACATGTCTTTGTAAGAGAAGCCTTTGCTGGCAGTGGTATCGTCATTTTTGAGATTAAAGATGAAAAACATTATGAAATCATTTTTAATGCAAGTGGCCTGCCCTATTATCTTGAGAATGCGGATCGCCTACGTTTGTTGGTCGGCAATAGCCGTCATAAGAGGCCCTTCTATGTTGAAAATCTGACCGCTTCCGTTTTTGAAGTGATTGCATAATATGAGTAAAGTTAAGAAAAGATTGAAGACGGCTTTGCAGCTTAAGTCTTCAATCTTTTTTTGTGCTTCAAAAATAAAAAACTCTCCCCAAAACATTTTTCAATGTTTTAGGAAGAGTTAAGTAGTTTTTCATAGATATTAGGGACTAGCACTCGAACTGGAGGAGCTAGAAGAGCTAGAGGACTCTCCGCTGCTTCCTTCCTCGCTGCTAGTTTGGAATTGTTCTGGGTGAAGTGCTCGATAACTTGGCGAATTGAAGAGATCCACAGAGGACACACCGCCACGTTTTGAATAAAGGCTAGTCGATTGATCGCCTTTTTCCTTTTCGATGGCTTTGAGAGCCTTGAAAGAGTTGATGTAGTTGTAATCATCAGGATTGACTTTTCCTAGGTCATTGCCTGTGTAAAAGCGGAATAAGTCTCCTGTCTGAATAGCATCGCTCATCTTCAGCTGCGTATTTGCTGCTGTTCGGATAGCTTCTAGTTCAGCCGTTGTTGACTCGTCTGGCAGGGTGATTTCCTCTCCAGTTTGTGTGTTGTAGATACGGCCGCTATAACTTGTGTATTTTGGTGTTACAAAGTTATTGGTTGAGCGGAAAGTGACGATTTGCTGGTGCTGAGGTGAGAGGAGGTCTTGCCCGACTTGAAGGTAATTTTTGGAGTCAATCCCCAATAAATGCTCCAAGGTTGGCAGCATATCGATTTGTCCACCAAAGGTATCGATGATTTTTCCCTTTTCCATTCCAGGTATCACGACCATGTATGGCACTCTCTGCAACATGGCGTTGTCATAGCTAGACCATGTCTCAGAGTTTTTATTGATCAGAGGTGCCAGAGCTGGATTACGAGAATTAGAAATTCCATAGTGGTCACCGTAAAGGACGATGATTGAATTTTCATACAGTCCAGCTTCTTTTAGGTAGTCAAAGAAGGCTTTGACAGCTGAGTCGAGATAGTTTGCTGTTGCAAAATAGCCATTGATGGTTTCATCTTTGGTATCTGCCAGTGGGAAACCGATCTCATCGCCAATCAAACTGGTCGTATAAGGATAGTGATTAGAGACAGTGATGTATTTGGCATAGAAGGGTTGCTGCAAATGTTCCAGATATTTGATGGAATCTTTGAACATAATCTTATCGTTCAAGCCATACTGGAAGGAGTTGGTCTCGTCTTGCTTGGTAAAGTAAGACGCATCGAAGAAATAGTTATAACCCCATTGCTTGTAGGCAGTGTTACGGTTCCAGAAGCTACCTGTATTTCCATGGAAAACGGCAGATGTGTAATCTCCATTTTTTGACAGGATAAAAGGTGCTGCCTGCTGAGTATTGGTACCGCCGTAGTTGACCATGAAGGAGCCTTGGTTGAGACCAAAGAGACCTGTTTCAATCATGGTCTCCGCATCAGAAGTCTTTCCAGCCTTGACCTGATTAAAGATATTTGAAAAAGCTAAAGTTGAGTTGGAGTGGTAAAGGGAGTTGAGGAAAGGAGTAACCTCGTATTCCTTGCCCTCCATCTGTAGTTTATAATCAATCAGAAACTGCTGGAAGCTCTCTAGATGGACATAGATAACATTGCGACCTTTGGCAATGCCATAGTATTCAGAGTTTGGCTCGGCATAGTGGGATTGGATATATTGTTCAACGGGTTCTAGATCCTTGGCAGAGGCTTTGGAACGCTCTTTATTAGCAGCATAGGTTTGATTAGCACTGTAGCCAAGGAAGGCAGGAAGACCAAGAGCGCGAACGACATAGTAATTTGAAAAGCCGCGTGTCAGGAGCTCAGGACGATCAATTTCTGCTAGGAAAAGATTGGCCGAAAAGAGCATCGCTGATAGGGAGGTTACGGCAAAGCTGGCGCGGAAATTAAACCTACGATGATCCAAGCGGATATACTTTTTATAAAAAAGCCAGCCCAGAATTGGAAAATCAATGATATAGATAGCATCCCAAGGGCGGAAGAGCTCCATGGCTGCTGCTCCGAGACCTGCAGACACCTTGCTAGAGGCCAACATGGTATTGACTGTCACAAAGTCGGTAAACTCACGGTAGTAGATGGAGTTTGAGACTAACCAGACAAAGAGCATGATGTAGATAGCCGTGCTGGCACAATAAAAAATCTTCGTCGGCTTGATATAAAGAGCAAGCCCAATCAGTAAAAGTCCAATTGGGAAAGGGTTAATCAGAGCCAGAAAAATCTGATAGGCTCCTTGAATATCTAAATTAAAATCAACGGTATAAGCCCACATGGTTTTTAACCAATAAATCGTGAGCAAGCTCAAGACGAAACCGAGCCTTGTACTCATAAAATTGAGTAAATTCTTGGTTATTTTTTTCACAGAAAGATACTTCCTTGTCTTATTTCCTAAAAATTCTCTTCTTCTAAGTATATCACAATTTTTCAAGTTGAGGAAAAATTGAGGTGATTTAGTGTTTAGTTTATTTTATTTGTAAAGTAATTTAATAAGGACAATTATTTCCTAGATTCAGGATTGTTCGCAAGAATATCTAAAATTAAACAGGCTTTGCTTCATGATAGATAGTGGAAAGTGGTAGTAGAGGAAGCTTGCTCAAAAACCCGCCTGATAAAATAAATATTTAATATGTAAAATGTTGAAAATTTCTTCTACTAAAACAAGTATTATGTGAAAATAATAAATATGCTTTGAGAATTTTCACAATATTTGGTATAATAATGCTTATGAAGAAACTTACTGTTAATAAACAGACAGAGGAAAAGTTGAGAAAAGGAATTTTAGTTCTAGATAAGAATGATTTTAAAACTCTTTCATTCACTGATCAATGTGTGGAATTGCATAGTCAGCAGGGGAAGTTCTTGGGAACAGCTTATCTCTCCTTACAAAATAAGGGATTTGGCTGGCTGATTTCCCATGCCAAGGTAGAGCTGAACTCAGCCTTCTTTCAACATTTGTTTGAAAAAGCTAAAGACAAGCGTTTCTATTACCGTCATGCGGAGGATACGACAGCCTATCGCCTGTTTAACCAAGAAGGTGATGGTTTTGGCGGTTTTACAGTTGATGTCTACGAGAAATATGCCGTTTTCTCTTGGTACAATTCCTTTGTTTTTTCAATCAAGGATCAGATAGTGGCTGCTTTCCAGCAGGCCTTTCCTGAGGTCGCTGGAGCTTACGAGAAGATTCGCTTCAAGGGCTTGGACTATGAGTCTGCCCATCTCTACGGAGTAGAAGCGCCAGCCTATTTTACAGTTTTGGAGAATGGCGTGCGCTATCAAGTCTTCATGAATGATGGCCTGATGACTGGGATTTTTCTGGACCAGCATGAGGTGCGGGGCAGTCTGGTTGACGGCTTAGCTAGCGGAAAAAGCCTGCTCAATATGTTTTCTTATACAGCGGCTTTCTCAGTGGCAGCTGCCATGGGCGGTGCCAGTCAAACAACTTCGGTGGATTTGGCCAAACGTAGCCGCGAGCTTTCCCAAGCGCACTTTGAAGTCAATGGTTTGGATTTAGAGCCCCATCGTTTCGTGGTCATGGATGTCTTTGATTATTTCAAATACGCCAAGCGCCACGAATTGAAGTATGATGTGATTGTCCTAGATCCGCCGAGCTTTGCTCGCAATAAAAAGCAGACCTTCTCTGTGGCGAAAGATTACCATCGTTTGGTGGCTCAGGCCTTGGAAATCTTGAGTCCAAAAGGAACATTGATTCTCTCGACCAACGCAGCTAATGTTTCTAAAAATAAGTTTAAAAAAGAAATTGAAAAAGGATTTGCAGGAGTTCCTCATCGCTATTTAGCGGAATATGGCCTACCAGCAGACTTTGTATACAATAAGAAAGATGAGAATAGTAACTACCTCAAGGTATTTACAGTTAAGGTGGACAAATGAAATTAGTCGTTTCAATCATGCCCAGAAGTTTAGAAGAGGCTAAGGCAATTGATGTGAGTCGTTATGATGATGCTGACATTATAGAATGGCGCGCGGACTTTTTGCCTAAAGAGAGCATTCTGAATGTTGCTCCTGCTATTTTCGAGAAATTTGCTGGTCGTGAATTGCTTTTCACGCTGCGAAGTCGCGTAGAAGGTGGCGAAATTGATCTGTCAGATGATGAATATGTTGCTCTTATCAAAGAAGTAGCCAATTTTTATTCGCCAGACTATGTTGATTTTGAATACTATTCGCATAAAGATAAATTTGAAGAAATGCTCGAGTTTCCAAATTTAGTTCTCAGCTATCATAATTTTGAGGAAACGCCTGAAAATATGATGGAAATTTTGTCAGAATTGACAAGTTTGGCACCAAAAGTGGTCAAAGTTTCTGTCATGGCTCACAATGAGCAGGATGTCTTGGACCTGATGAACTATACTCGCGGATTTAAGATTTTGAACCCTGAACAAGAATATGTGACGATTTCTATGGGAAAAGTTGGAAAGATTTCTCGCTTAGCTGCGGATTTGACAGGTTCGAGCTGGTCTTTTGCCAGTGTTGAGCAGCCGAGTGCACCAGGTCAGGTTTCCTTAGCAAACATGAAGGTTGTGCGGGAGATTTTAAATGAAAATTGATGGCCATACTCGTTTAGCAGCAGTGGTTGCTAAGCCGATTAAGCATAGCATTTCACCATTTATTCATAATACTGCCTTTGAGAAAACTGCTGTCAATGGTGTCTACCTTGCTTGGGAAATTGAAGCAGAGGATTTAGAAGCGACCGTTGCTAATATCCGAAGGTATGATATGTTTGGGATAAATTTGTCAATGCCCTACAAGCAGGAGGTTATCCAATATCTTGATGAATTGGATTCCAGCGCCCGTCTTATCGGAGCTGTGAATACCGTGGTGAATGAAAATGGTACATTGATAGGATACAATACAGATGGCAAGGGATTTTTTAAGAGCTTGCCGTCTTTTGCTATTCAGGGCAAAAAAATGACCATTTTAGGTGCCGGCGGAGCGGCGACAGCTATTATCGCTCAAGCAGCTGTGGATCAGGCAGAGGAAATTTTTGTCTTTACTCGGCAGACTTCCTATGCTAATACTGTCAGCAAGATGGCAGCTATCAGTCGCCAGACTAAGAGCAAGATTCAGGTGTTGAATTTAGAAGACTCGGCTACTTTGCAGGAGAAAATTAACCAGTCAGACCTTCTGGTCAATGGAACAAGTGTGGGTATGGATGACGAGACTTTACCATTAGCAGAAGGTATTCAGCTACCTAGCCAGATTTTAGTCGCGGATGTGATTTATAAACCTTTTGAAACACCTTTTTTAAAGTGGGCTCGAAGTCAGAAGGTAGAGGCAGTGAATGGTCTGGGTATGTTGCTTTATCAGGCATCAGAAGCTTTTGAGCTTTGGACAGGACAACCCATGCCTTGTCAGGAAATTTGGCAGCAGCTAGAAAAGCTGTATAAATAGTCACTCGTACTTAGCTCCTCTATGGTGGAGCAGGAAAAACAAGGAGGCACTTATGAAATTAAATGTAAATCTCCCTCATCATCCCTATGATATTACCATCGAAAAAGGGTCTTTATCTCAGGCTGGAAAGTGGCTGAGTCAGCTTTGGCAGCCTCAGAAGGTGGTTATCGTCACGGACAATCGAGTGGCTCGACTCTATGCGGAAAAGGTCAAGCTGAGCTTGGAAGCGGCTGGGTTTGAGGCCTTTGTCTTTGACTTTTTGGAGGGTGAAGCCAGCAAGAACTTAAAGACTGTCAACAAAGTCTATGAGTTTTTGGTCAAGGTCGGCCTGACCCGCAGTGATGGCATTGTAGCCTTAGGTGGTGGCGTTGTCGGTGATTTGGCAGGCTTTGTTGCTTCTACCTATATGCGAGGCATTCATTTCGTGCAGATTCCGACCAGTCTGACAGCTCAAGTGGACTCTTCTATCGGTGGCAAGACAGGTGTTAATACCCCTTGGGCCAAGAATATGGTTGGCACTTTTACCCAGCCTGACGGAGTTCTGATTGACCCAGAAGTCTTGCAGACCTTGGGCCAGCGGGAATTGATTGAAGGCATGGGTGAGGTGGTCAAGTACGGCTTGATTGAGGATAAAGAACTCTGGGATGAGCTGTCAGAAATGGATGGCAGTCCAGAGTCGATTTTGGAGCATGCAGAGAGCATCATCTACCATTCCTGCGATGTCAAGCGTAAGATTGTGGTTGAGGACGAGCTGGATAATGGCGTTCGCCTCTATCTGAATTTCGGCCATACTATTGGGCACGCTATCGAAGCGACAGCAGGATATGGCAAGGTCATGCATGGTGAAGCTGTAGCGATTGGCATGGTACAGGTTTCCCGCGTCGCTGAAAAGAAAGGCCTCATGCCAGCCGGAATCACAGAAGATATCATCCGTATGTGTCAGAAGTTTGGCTTGCCGGTGGATTACCAGCCTTGGAATGAGAATGCTCTCTATCAGGCTCTGACCCACGATAAGAAAGCTCGAGGCAACTCTATCAAGCTAGTACTGGTGCCCGAGCTAGGGTCGGCTAGTATTCACCAGATTCCGCTGGAAGAGATGAAAGAATTTCTGAAGAAATAAGTGCCAGATGGAGTTTAAGACGATTGGACAGTTTAGATAAAAATAGACAGGTCGTCCATATCCTTCCATCCCAGAAATAGGAGAAATGTATGAGATACTTAACAGCAGGAGAATCCCACGGACCACGTCTGACAGCTATTATTGAGGGAGTGCCATCTGGTCTTCCTCTGACCGCTGACTATATCAATGCTGAGCTCAAGCGCCGTCAGGGTGGGTACGGCCGTGGTGCCCGCATGAAGATTGAGAGCGACCAAGTCGAGATTACGTCTGGGGTTCGGCATGGCTTGACCATGGGCGGCCCGATTACCCTAAATGTCACGAACCTGGATCATCAGAAATGGCTGGAGATTATGAGTGCGGCGGATGTGGATGAAAAGAAAAAAGGGCTGCGCAAGATTACTAAACCACGCCCTGGCCATGCGGACTTGGTTGGTGGTATGAAATACCGCTTTGACGATTTGCGAAATTCCCTTGAGCGCTCTTCTGCGCGTGAAACGACTATGCGTGTGGCAGTCGGAGCAGTAGCCAAGCGCTTGCTGGAAGAAATCGGTGTAGAGGTGGCCAGTCATATCGTGACCTTTGGTGGCATTGATATTGATGTACCGAACAATCTGACTGTAGCAGAAATCAAAGAAAGAGCCGCCCAGTCGGAGGTTTCCATTGTCAATCCCGAGCGCGAAGAAGAGATTAAGGCCTATATTGATCAGATTAAGAAAGACGGGGATACCATCGGTGGTGTCATTGAGGCTGTTGTTGGCGGTGTGCCTGTTGGTCTGGGCTCCTATGTCCAATGGGACAAGAAGCTGGACGCCAAGATTGCTCAGGGAGTGGTGTCCATCAACGCTTTCAAGGGAGTCGAGTTTGGCGTGGGCTTTGAAGCTGGCCGTCTCAAGGGTAGTCAAGTCATGGATGAAATCCTTTGGACTGAGGAAGATGGCTTCACTCGCAGAACTAATAATCTAGGCGGCTTTGAGGGCGGTATGACCAATGGTCAGCCAATCGTGGTGCGAGGTGTCATGAAGCCTATTCCAACTCTTTACAAGCCATTGATGAGCGTGGATATTGAGACCCACGAGCCTTATAAGGCGACAGTGGAGCGGAGCGATCCAACGGCTCTGCCAGCAGCGGGTGTAGTCATGGAAAGCGTGGTGGCAACAGTTTTAGCCACTGAAGTTCTGGAGAAATTCTCTTCAGACAATTTAGAAGAACTAAAGGATGCGGTAGCCTGCCACCGGGAATTTGTCAAGAACTTTTAGAAGTAAGGAGAAGGGCATGGAGAGAAAAACAGTCTATATCGCAGGTTTGGGACTGATTGGAGCTTCCTTGACTCTGGGCATCAGGCGAGCTCATCCTGAGATAGAGATTCTTGGCTATAATCGAAGTGAAGAATCGCGCAGAGTCGCCTTGGAACGTGGAATGGTAGACCGAGTGACGGATGATTTTGCCGCCTTTGCTCCATTGGCTGATGTGATTATTCTGGCTGTGCCCATCAAGCAGACCATAGCATTTATCAAGAATCTAGCGGAGCTGAACCTGAAGGAAAATGTTATCATCTCAGATGCTGGCTCAACCAAGGCTGAGATTGTGGCAGCAGCAGAAAAGTATCTGCAGAATAAGCCCATCCGCTTTGTCGGAGCTCACCCGATGGCCGGAAGTCACAAGACCGGAGCCAAGGCAGCCCATGTCACCCTCTTTGAAAATGCCTATTATATCTTCACGCCCTCTAGCCTGACCAAGTCTGGTACGCTTGAGGAAATGAAAGATTTGCTGAGTGGTCTTCATGCCCGCTTTATTCAGGTAGATGCAGCCGAGCACGACCGAGTGACCAGTCAAATCAGTCATTTTCCGCATATCCTAGCCTCCAGCCTGATGGAGCAAGCGGCAGTTTATAGCCAAGAGCATGAGCTAACCCAGTCTTTTGCAGCCGGTGGTTTTCGAGATATGACACGGATTGCGGAGAGTGAGCCGGGTATGTGGACCTCTATCCTCTTGACAAATCCTCAAGCCATTTTGGAGCGGCTGGAAGATTTTAAAAAGCAGTTAGACAAGGTGGCCGCAGCGATTGAGGCCAAGGATGAGACAGCTATCTGGGAATTTTTCGATCGAGGACGGCAGAGCCGCAAGCAGATGGAAATTCATAAGCGTGCTGGTGTGGATAGCTTTTACGACCTCTTTATTGAGGTGCCTGACGAAGAAGATGCGATTTTGGGTATTTTGGAGCTTCTGCGCGGAATTTCAGTCGTCAACATTCGTATCAACGAGGAAAACCGAGAAGATACCCACGGTATTCTGCAAATCACCTTTAAAAATCGCCAAGATTTGGAAAAATCTGCTAAAATAGTAAAAGAAAATACGGATTACCTAGTGTCCGTAGACTAATATAGAATGGAGAACTCTATGTCAAATATTTATGATTTAGCCAATGAACTCAGTCGAGGACTTCGCGAAATGCCAGAGTACAAAGCTGTGGTAGAAAGCAAGCAGGCTATCAATGCGGATAGTGAAGCCAAGGCTATTTTTGATGACTATCTAGCTTTCCAGAAAGAGCTGCAGCAACTGGCTCAAACAGGTCAAATGCCGACTCCAGACATTCAAGAAAAGATGCAGAGTTTTGGAGATAAAATCCAAGGCAATGATTTATTATCAGCCTTCTTTAATAAGCAGCAACAACTCTCTATCTACTTGTCTGATATTGAACGGATTATTTTTGAACCGATTCAGGAACTATTTTAATAGAAGAAGTTATAAAATTAGAGGAAACCAAGAAGCCATATCGGGCCTTCTTGGTTTTTCTATGCTTTAGAAAGGCTATTAAGGCTAAAAATGAGTATTTTTAATTCAAGAAAGAGGTAGAAAACTTATAAAATCAGATTATAGCAACAATTAAAATATATTGGCCTTGCTTTCTATTTACTATTGCTCCAAAGGCTGATATACTAATCAAAAAACGCTTACAAGAAAAAATGAAAGGAACTGGTATGACTTTAGAAACAAGAAAGATTGCTATTCAAGATACATATGGCGACCGATTTCAACATTGCTGGGGCTGCGGCCCTAAGAATGAGCTAGGCCTGCATTTAAAGACTTATCCTAGCTTGGATGGGAAGGAATGTATCACTAGAATACGACCAGAATCTCACTATACTGGTGGTGTGCCGGCCAATCTTTTTGGTGGCATGATTGCTATGATTTTTGATTGCCATGGAACGGCTTCAGCAGCTTGGTTTGCCCATCAAGAAAAAGGCTTGGACTTGACTCAAGATACAGTCATTGGACGCTTTATCACAGCCCGTTTAGAAGTTGATTACCAGAGCCCGACGCCTATTGATCAGGAAATCATCGTTACTTCGCGGCTTGAGGAATTGGGAGCAAGGAAAGCTATTATCGTGATGGAGATGTCAGTAGCAGGACAGCCAAGAGCCAAGGCTAGAATGGTAGCAGTTGCAGTAAAAGATCATATGTAGTTAAATCCCCTTGGTGCCTTATATCAAGGGAATTTTAGCATCTTTGGAGTAATTTTATCCTGATTTTTGCAATTAGGACATTATTTTGGTATAATAGTTACTTGTCTTGGGGTCGTTACGGATTCGACAGGCATTATGCGGCACATTTTGCGACTCATCTAGCGGATGTAAAACGCCAGTTAAATATAACTGCAAAAAATAACAATTCTTACGCTTTAGCTGCCTAAAAACCAGCCAGCGTGACCTGATTCGGATTGCTTGTGTCTGATGACCGGTCTTATTATGAGCAAGCTACGGTAAAATCAAGTCTAGGGATTTTACAAGAGATTGATAGACTCGCTTAGTTTGGGCTTGAGCCATGTGTCAAAGCTGAGTTAAATGAAGACATGGCCTATGGTCGTAGACAAATGTGTTGGCAGGTGTTTGGACGTGGGTTCGACTCCCACCGGCTCCATAGGGATATGTAAATGAGGTTTTTGATGATATGAGTTTTTTTGGAAAAATCTTAGGGAAGAGTCAAGATAGTCATCTACCCATTGAGGAAGTTTCTGTTGATTTAGAAAATCTTCCGAATGAATGGGGCTCTTTTTCGACCCTTATTGATGACCGAATGGCTAGTATCCGTCTAAATTTAGCGTTGAATTCTATCGCTCCCTATTCATCCTATACTTATGCACTACGGTTGAGAATTGCTATTTTGAATGTTGATCCAGAGACAGGGTTTCCAGATTATGACGAATTTTCTGATTTGAACCTCATCGAAGATCGTCTTTCAGAAGCGATGAAGCGCATTGCGGCTATCTATGTCGGAGTAGTCATCACAGATGGTCATATAGAATTTTATTACTATTTGAAAGATAGAGAGCGGCACATGCCGATTATTGCTCAAGTAATGGAGCAATTTTCGAAATATCAATATAGTTCAGCTACTCTGGTGGATCCTGACTGGAAACAATACTTTGACTTCTTGTATCCAAATGAATATGAGTACCAATCTATTTTAAACCAGCGTATCTGGTATCGCCTAGAAAAAGAAGGGGACGATCATAGTCAACTACGGGAAATCAGGCATCAGTTTAGTTTTGAGACTTACGATGATCGTGTTTCCTTTATGGGGGATGCCTCTGCTCTTGATTATGATATTTCTTCTAGTGGAAAAGAAGAAGGCGATCCTCGACCTTACAAACTGGAAATATCACGATTAGCTACTACTGAGCTCCATAGCATCAACCAACATGTTTGGGAATTAATAGAAATTTCGAAAAAATATAACGGAAAGTATAGCGGCTGGAGCTGCAATGTGGTATAATGGATAAAGTTTTGAGAAAGCAAGTCTTTCTCTTTTATGGAAGATTACTCAAGAGGCTTAAGAGGCTGTGTTGGAAACGCAGTAGGCGTGTAAAAGCGTGCGTGGGTTCGAATCCCATGTCTTCCGTTGTATTTCAAGAAGCGCCCCAAGGCGTTTTTTTGATAGCAGGACGAAGAATGATAATCACTTTGTTTCATGCTAGACCCGCAGATTATAGAAGTAAGGATAGTATGCAAGCAATCAGATGGATTCGTTTCCATCTTTTTTATTTGAGAAAAACCTTGAAATTTTTCTGAAAAGGAGTAAACTGTACATAGAAAGTTTCGGAGGTTCTGCATGAAGTTATATGTCCAGTTGATGATTATTTTCTCGATTTCCATCATTGGAGAGGGGATATCAAGTGTCTTCCATCTTCCCATTCCAGGTAGTATTATCGGCTTAATCTTGCTATTTCTTGCTTTGCAGTTTAAGTTATTGCGGCTCCGCCATGTCAGTATGGTCGGTAACTTTCTGTTGGCCAATATGACCATTCTTTTTCTGCCGCCGGCGGTTGGTATTATGGATAAATTTCACGTGATTGCTCCATATCTGCTACCGATTGTTTTGATTATTCTTGGTGCCATTGTTTTAAATGTGATCGTCATTGCCCTTGTCGTACAATTCATCAAGCAGCATTTTGAAGGCGATTATGAGGAAGGAGGGATGGATCATGTCTAATCTTTGGAGCAATCCGCTATTTGGCCTCGCCTTGTCCATTTTGGCCTACCTCATTGGGATGCTGATTTTCCGCAGATTTCCACATCCTTTGACAACGCCTCTCCTTTTAGCAGCGATTTTGGTCATTGCCTTTTTGAAATTAACGGGAATTTCTTATAAGGACTACTATGTCGGTGGGGCTTACTTGAACAATTTAATCGTACCGTCTACGGTTGCTTTAGGAATTCCGCTTTATAAGACCTTCCACTTGATGAAACACCACGCTCGCAGTATCCTGTTAGGAACCTTTGTCGCTGTAGTGGTCAATACGACTTTCACGGCTCTGCTGGCAAAATTCTTTGGGATGGACTTCTTTTTAGCGATTTCCCTATTCCCAAAATCTGTCACAACAGCGATGGCAGTGGGCATTACTGATAAAATGCAGGGCTTGACAACTGTTACCTTGGTGGTCGTTGTGGCGACAGGTATTTTGACAAGTGTCATGGGACCGACTATTCTTAAACTGCTAAAAATTAAGGATCCAGTAGCAGTTGGCTTGGCCTTAGGTGGTACAGGACATGCAGTTGGTACAGGAACAGCTTTCAAATATGGACATGTTGCTGGAGCTATGGCAGGTCTTGCAATCGGAGTGACAGGGATTATGTATGTAATTGTCAGTCCAATCGTCGCAGCCATTATCTTAAAATAAAAAAACATGAAGCAGTATTTCTCGGAAATCTTGCTTCATGTTTTTATTTTATCTTAGTTGATAGCTGCTAGGAGGGCATCTGCTTGGGCAGAAAGCTCAGCAAGCTTGTTTTCTGAAAGGACTAATTGGCCAGTTCCCCAAGCTTCTGGGTTGATACCGACACCAGTAAATTGATCAACCACATTCATACGAATGAATGGAAGGAGGCTACGGTAGTGCTTGAAGACCTCATCAGGTGAAGTGCCGTTAGCAACAGATGAAACAGTTACCACTTTGGCATTGAGAGCAGAAGGGCCGCTTGGATCTGACAAATCAAGTGCGCGTGAAGTCCAGTCGAGCAAGTTTTTCACCACGCCTGGGATGGCCCAGTTGTAGACAGGTGAGAAGATCCAGATAGCATCAGCTGCAAGGATTTCTTCACGAACCTTGGCAACAGCAGCTGGAGCTGGACTTTCGAGGTCTTGGTTGAAGAATGGTACATCCTTGTAGTCCAGATAGGAAACCTCAGCTTTGCCAGCTAGAGCCTTTTCTGCTTGTGCTGCCAACTGATGATTGAATGAACCTTGACGAAGTGATCCAACAATAAATAGTACTTTAGACATAAATGTGTCCTCCATTTTATCTTTATTTAAGAGGTGTCCCTCCTGTTACTATCTATGTTACAACAATTATCACTAATTAGCAATAATTTAGCTCAGCTTTTTGAAAGTTTTTAAAATCCGCACCAAATCTTCCTTGTCTTTTTGGGAGAGGAATGCAGTCATATGGCGGATATTGGCGATGTGCTCTGGCAAGACAGCCTCGATCTTTTTTTGGCCTTGGTCGGTTAGTTGGATGAGAAAGGAGCGGCGGTCATTGGGATCGCAGCTGCGACTTATCCAGCCATCTCTTTCCATGTTTTTGATAACGACCGTCATATTTCCCGATGTAGCCAGCATGCTGTCAATTAAATCTTGAATCCGCAGTTCTCCTTTACTATATAAGGTTTCCAAAACGGAAAATTGGGTTGGCGTCAAATTATGCTTTTTAAAAATTTGAGCTTCGAGATTACGAATGGTGCGCTCCGCCTTATGGAGAACGATAATTGTCTTGAGGTCAAGTAGAGTATCATTGTCTAGGTTTTCAGTTATTTTCATAGCAACATTTTATCAATAAGTAGTAATAAATGCAAATGTGATAAAAGTCCTAGAAAAATCAGGTTATTTGTAGTATAATGATTCAGTGAAACATAAAATTAAAGAAAGGGCTAAATTTCCTATAAGGCACTATGCCATTGGGCTTTTCCTAGTCCTAACGGCGCTTGTTTTTTCATTTTTTACGATATTGCACCTTGCTATCGAGCCTTGGCAGTCAGCCAAGGAGGGCTCTCAAAAAATTGCTAAGGAATATGCAGATTTGGAAAGTCTGACAAGCTTTTCGATTTACAATGGCAAAGAGTCCTACTATAGTTTGATTGGGAAAACTAGTAAAAAAGAGGAAGAAGCTGTTCTGATTTCCAAAAACTCCAACAAAATCCATGTCTATCGCTTGCAAGATGGGATGAGTCAGGCAGAGGCAGAGCAAGTAGCCAAGGAAAATGGAGCGACCTCTATTGACAAGACCACTTTTGGTTACTTAGACGGTCAGCCTGTTTGGGAAATTAAGTCTGGAAGCACTTATTACAATATCGGATTTGAAAGCAAGACATTGCTCAGCAAGGAGGGGCTATGAAATTATCCAATCGTGTTTTAAATATGGAAGAAAGTGTGACTTTGGCGGCGGCAGCCAGAGCGAAAGCTTTGAAAGCGGAAGGTAGGGATATCCTTTCTTTGACCTTGGGAGAACCGGATTTTCCGACACCTAAGAATATCCAACAAGCAGCGATGGCAGCGATTGAAGATGGCAGAGCTAGTTTTTATACGGTGACAAGTGGCCTGCCTGAGCTAAAAGCAGCGGTTGTAGACTATTTTGCCAAGTACTATGGCTATGAGATTCAGCCTAATCAAGTGATAGTGGCAACGGGTGCTAAGTTCTCTCTTTACACCTTCTTTATGAGCGTGATTGATCCAGGAGATGAAGTCATCATTCCGACGCCTTATTGGGTCAGCTATGCCGACCAGATCTTGATGGCCGAAGGAAAGCCTGTTTTTGCTCAAGCGACAGAGGAAAACAACTTTAAGGTGACGGTGGCCCAGTTGGAGGCTGCCCGTACTGAGAAGACCAAGGTCTTGGTTCTGAACTCTCCGTCCAATCCGACTGGTATGATTTATACTGCAGAAGAGCTGCTAGCTATCGGAAACTGGGCTGTTGAGCATGATATCCTGATCTTAGCTGACGATATTTATGGTCGTTTGGTCTACAATGGTAATAAATTTACGCCGATTTCCAGTCTGTCAGAGGAAATTCGCAAGCAAACAGTCGTCATTAATGGTGTTTCCAAGAGCTACTCTATGACGGGCTGGCGGATTGGCTATGCAGTAGGTGAGCCTGAAATTATCTCAGCCATGAGCAAGGTTGCAGGGCAAACGACTTCTAATCCAACAGCGGTGGCGCAATATGCAGCTATTGAAGCCTTGACGGGCAGTCAGGATACGGTCGAAAATATGAGATTGGCTTTTGAAGAACGCCTGAATACTATTTATCCTTTGCTGGCTCAAGTGCCTGGCTTTGAAGTTGTCAAACCTCAGGGAGCCTTCTATCTCTTCCCAAATGTTAAAAAAGCGATGGAAATGAAAGGTTATACCGATGTGACAGCCTTTACCACAGCGATTTTAGAAGAGGTAGGTGTGGCTCTAGTGACAGGAGACGGATTTGGTGCGCCAGAAAATGTCCGCCTCAGCTATGCGACTGACATGGATACACTAAAAGAAGCGGTTCAACGCCTCAAGAATTTTATGGAGAAGTAAGAATGATTGATCATTTTGAAATTAAAGTAAAGGATTTACAGATTTCAAAAGACTTTTATACAAGCTTTCTTGCTCCTCTTAGCTACGAATTGGATTTTAGAACTGACTCTCTACTCAGTTTTGTTGCCCCCAATAGTCCTCATCCTGGTGGAGATTTTTGGTTAGGGAAAGGGGAGCAGTCTCCTATTCACTTCGCTTTTTTTGCAGAAAACCACGAGCAGGTTCAAGCTTGCTACGAGGCGGGTTTGAAGGCGGGTGGAAAAGATAATGGTGCACCTGATTATCGAAGTGATCATCTACCTTACTATGCAGCCTTTGTCTTGGATCCAGATGGAAATAATGTCGAAGTAGTCTGCCACAAAGAATAAAAATAGAAAAGAGAAAAAACGTGTCGAAGAAAAATGTAACAATTATTGATGTGAAAAATCATGTTGGTGAAGAAGTAACGATTGGTGCTTGGGTGGCCAACAAGTCAGGAAAAGGGAAAATCGCTTTCTTGCAGTTGCGTGATGGTTCTGCCTTTTTCCAAGGTGTAGCTTTCAAGCCTAACTTTATTGAGAAATTTGGCGAAGAAGTAGGACTTGAGAAGTTTGATACGATCAAACGCTTGAGCCAAGAAACGTCTGTTTATGTGACAGGGATTGTCAAAGAAGACGAGCGCTCAAAATTTGGCTACGAGCTTGATATTACAGATATCGAAATTATCGGTGAATCAAATGACTATCCAATCACGCCGAAAGAACACGGAACTGACTTCCTCATGGACAACCGTCACTTGTGGCTACGTTCTCGCAAGCAAGTAGCCATGATGCAAATCCGTAATGCCATCATCTATGCTACTTATGAATTCTTTGACAAGAATGGCTTTATCAAGTTTGACAGCCCAATCTTGTCAGGAAATGCGGCAGAGGATTCGACTGAACTCTTTGAAACCGACTACTTTGGAACTCCAGCTTACTTGAGCCAATCTGGTCAGCTTTACCTCGAAGCAGGAGCTATGGCTCTGGGTCGTGTTTATGACTTTGGACCTGTATTCCGTGCAGAAAAATCAAAAACTCGCCGTCATTTGACAGAGTTCTGGATGATGGATGCGGAGTATAATTTTGTTACTCACGATGAGTCACTCGACTTGCAGGAAGCTTATGTCAAAGTCTTGATTCAAGGTGTATTGGACCGTGCTCCTCAAGCTTTGGAAACATTGGAACGTGATACTGAGCTTTTGAAACGCTATATTGCAGAGCCATTCAAGCGCGTTACCTATGATGAGGCGATTGATCTCTTGCAAGCCCATGAAAATGATGAGGATGCGGACTACGAACATCTTGAGCATGGCGATGACTTTGGTTCACCGCATGAAACATGGATTTCAAACCACTTTGGTGTACCAACCTTTGTCGTGAACTATCCAGCAGCCATCAAGGCTTTCTACATGAAGCCTGTGGAAGGAAATCCAGATCGCGTCCTTTGTGCAGACTTGCTTGCTCCAGAAGGCTATGGCGAAATCATCGGTGGCTCTATGCGTGAAGAAGATTACGACGCACTGGTCGCTAAAATGGAAGAGCTTGGTATGGATACATCAGAATATGAATTCTACTTGGATCTTCGTAAGTATGGATCTGTTCCACACGGTGGCTTCGGTATCGGTATCGAGCGTATGGTAACCTTTGTAGCAGGTACCAAGCATATCCGTGAAGCCATTCCATTCCCACGTATGCTGCACCGTATTAAACCTTAAAATCAATGAGAGTGGGACAGAAATCGGTAATTCGTTAGAATTCGATTTCGTCGTCCCACCTCCGCATAGTTGAGTAGGGCTGTAAAAGCTGATGAAATCAGCGTAGTAGAGTCCACTCAATCACTGCGTCTTTCTCGACAATCCAAAGACAATTGAGAGGCTAGGACTTTTGTCCCAGCCTCTTCAAAGCACTAGAAAGAAGAGGTGGAGATCATGTAAACAGCGGATTAACAAGTGATAAAGGATAGAAATGGAAAAACACTTGTTAAAGGAGAAAATATGTTTAAAAGAAGTTATCGGAAAAATATCGGTCTGATGGCCGGAGTAGAATTTTTTGCCTTTCTAGGCATTACCAGTTTTTGGATTTTATTTCTAAGTCAAAATGGCATGTCCCTCTGGCAGATTGGGTTTTTGGAAAGTATCTTTCATGCCACTAGTGTCATTTGTGAAATTCCTTCTGGGATGTTGGCGGATCGCTTTTCCTACAAGACCAATCTTTATCTGAGCCGAATAGCTGGGATTGTGTCTTCTGTTCTCATGTTGGTGGGGCAGGGGAACTTTTGGGTCTATGCACTGGCTATGATGATCAGTGCTTGGTCCTATAATTTTGATTCGGGTACAAGCGCAGCTATGGTTTATGATTCGTCTGTGGAAGCCGGACTCAAGGAACGTTACTTATCCATCTCCAGCTTCATGTCTGGGGTGGCTGAAGCGACCCAGTCTTTGGGAACGGTCTGGGCCGGATTTTTTGTCCATGGACAATTGCATCTGACCTACTATATCATGATTGGCACTTCTATCGTCGTTCTTTTCTTGACTTGGATGCTGAAGGAGCCAAGTGTCAAGGCAGAGAAATCGGAGCGTCTGACCATGAAAAAAATTATCTGGGCTGTCAAAGAGGAGTTACAGAGAAATCCCAGCCTTTTTATCTGGATGATTCTGTCTCAAATCATCGGAACGCTCATGTGCATGTTTTATTTTTACTACCAAAATCAATTGCCTGACTTAAAAGATTGGCAGATTTCGCTGGTCATGCTGATTGGTAGTGTCTTGAATATCTTGGCAGTCTATCTGGCCAGCAAGGTTGGAAAGAAGTATTCTGCCTTGAAACTTTTTCCATTATTGGTACTTCTGACTGGAGTGACCTACCTGCTGTCCTACTTTGGCACGCCAATCATCTATATCTTGGTTTATCTAATCAGCAACGCCTTGTACGCTCTCTTCCAGCCGATTTTTGACAATGATTTACAAAAGCAGCTGCCAAGTGAAGTGCGGGCGACTATGCTCAGTGTCTACTCTATGATGTTCAGCCTGAGTATGATTGTCATCTTCCCTCTGACAGGCTGGCTGATTGATAATCTTGGCTTCGACTGGACTTTTATAGTTTTAGGCGGCTTCTTATTAGCAGTGACACCGTTTTTGTATATGGGTCTAAAGAAAATAAGCCAGAGCTTACAAGAAGTCTAATATCAATGTTCTCTTTCTGCTGGACAGAAAGAGAATATTTTTTAGCCTTTGAAAATTATGGTAAAATAAATACAGTTTAATGGAGAAGTAGGCAGTATGAAAGATTTATTGAAATATTTCAAGGGCTATATCAGGGAGTCTTTGCTAGGGCCCTTGTTCAAGCTTTTGGAAGCTAGTTTTGAACTCTTAGTTCCGCTTTTGATTGCGGGGATTGTGGATGAGACCATTCCTAGACACGACAGCTCCCATCTCTACTGGATGGTTTTTCTTTTGATGGACTTGGCTGCGCTGGGTGTGGTGGTAGCAGTGGTGGCCCAGTATTATTCGTCAAAGGCGGCAGTGGGCTTTACTCGTCAGATGACAAGCGACCTCTATCAAAAAATCCTGCGCTTGCCCAAGGCCAGTCGGGATGAGCTGACGACTTCTAGCTTGGTGACTCGACTGACGAGCGACACCTATCAGATTCAGACGGGAATCAATCAATTTCTTCGTCTCTTTCTGCGGGCGCCTATCATTGTTTTCGGCTCCATCATCATGGCCTTTACTATCAGTCCGGTCATTACCTTGTGGTTCTTGCTCATGGTGGCAATTTTAACGGCTATTATCGTTTTCATGTCTCGTCTGATGAACCCTCTCTATGCTAAGATTCGTCAGCTGACAGACCAACTGGTCAATCTGACTCGTGAGCAGCTACAGGGCATGCGGGTTATTCGAGCTTTCGGTCAGACCCAGCGCGAGGTTCAGACCTTTCGCAATCGCAACGAGCTCTATAAGACATGGCAAATCAGGACGGGAGCTCTGGCTAGTCTGATTAGTCCTCTGACCTTTCTTACGGTCAATGCTACTCTGATTGCTGTGATTTGGCAGGGGAATACTTTTATTGGCAAAGGGTTGCTGACCCAAGGGATGCTAGTGGCCTTGGTCAATTATTTATTGCAAATTTTGGTGGAATTGCTCAAGCTGGCTATGCTAGTCAATTCACTCAATCAAAGCTATATCAGTGCAGGCCGCATTAGTCAGGTCTTCGAGCAAGCAGAAGAAGATGTCCTGCTGGAATTAGTGCAGGAAACAGCTCTGCTAGATCAAGCCATTAAAGTCCAGCAGGTTAGTTTTTCTTATCCAAATGCAGCTAGTCCAGCCTTGACTGGTCTGACTTTTGATTTGAAAAGAGGTCAGACTTTAGGTGTTATTGGCGGAACAGGCTCAGGTAAGTCTACTCTGGTTCAGCTACTGGCTCATCTCTATCCTGTGGCTGCTGGTCAGTTGACCATCTTTTCCCAAGGACGCAGTCCTAAAAATCTCAGCGAATGGCGGTCTTGGATTAGTCTGGTGCCTCAGAAGGCGGAGCTTTTTCAAGGAACTGTTCGCTCCAATCTGACTTTAGGACTGTCAACCAAGCCAACAGATGCAGACTTGTGGCAGGCTTTGGAGATTGCTCAAGCGGCGGACTTTGTCTCTCAGAAGGAAGGTGGCTTGGATGCGACTGTAGAAGCTTTTGGCCGAAATTTTTCTGGCGGTCAGCGTCAGCGTTTAACCATTGCCAGAGCTGTCTTGCGGAGGGCCCCTTTCTTGGTTTTAGATGATACGACTTCAGCTCTGGACTATTTGACAGAGGCTAGACTCCTGCAGGCTATTAAGAATGAATTGACTGAGACCAGTCTGGTCTTGATCTCCCAGCGGACCAATAGCTTGCGCTCAGCGGATCAAATTTTAGTCCTAGATAAGGGAGAACAGGTGGCTCTTGGTCGCCATGAGGAACTCTTAGTCAGCTCTGCCATTTACCAAGAAATTCATCACTCACAGCATAGTCAAGGAGAGGAGGGAAAGCATGAAACATAAGACATCATCTAGCAGCTTGAGGCGTTTGACTCGAGATTTGCTGCAGGCGCGCTGGCTCTTTCTCCTAGCTAGTCTGGGAACGGTGGCTCAAGTGGCTCTGACTGTTCTTCTTCCAGTTTTAATCGGGAATGCGGTTGACAGCGTTCTTTTCCCTCAAGCGGAGCAACATTTGATGCCGATTTTGGGCCAGATGCTGTTGGTCATCTTAGTCAATACGCTGATTCAGTGGCTCAATCCCTTGCTCTATAATCAGCTGGTCTATCGCTACAGTCAGCAGCTCCGTCAAGGCGTTATCAAGAAAGTACACTATCTGCCATTGGCCTATCTGGATCGGCAGGGAACTGGCGACTTGGTTAGTCGGGTGACGACGGACTTGGAGCAGCTCAGCAATGGCCTGCTTATGGTTTTCAATCAATTTTTTGTGGGTTTGCTGACAATCTTAGTGACCATCATTAGCATGGCCAGATTGGACTTTTTCCTTCTGCTTTTGGTTCTGCTTTTGACGCCCCTTTCTCTTTTTTTAGCTCGCTTTATTGCTAGAAAAAGTTTTAGCTTTTTCCAACGTCAGACGGAGGCTAGAGGGGCACAGACCCAGCTGATTGAGGAAAGTCTGACCCAGGAAAGTCTGATTCAGGCCTTTAATGCCCAGGAGCAGTTTGATACAGCTTTTACTCGCAGCAACCAAACCTATGCGGACTATTCTCAGGCGGCTATTTTCTATTCATCAACGGTCAATCCTTCGACTCGTTTTATCAATGCCCTGATTTATGCTTTGATTGTAGGCTTTGGGGCTGTCCGAATCATTCAGGGAACAGGTTTTACGGTTGGGCAGCTGGTAACTTTTCTCAACTACGTCAACCAGTACACCAAGCCTTTCAATGATATATCGTCAGTCATGTCAGAATTGCAGAGCGCTTTAGCTTGTGCGGAGCGGATTTACAGCGTTTTGGACCAAGAAGAAATAGCAGAGTCTGGTCAGGAAATCCTCCAGTCGGAAGATGTCAGAGGACAGATTAGCTTTGAGCATGTGGCTTTTGGCTATGAGCCTGGAAAAGAGCTGATTCAGGATTTGAATATAAGGATTCCGGCAGCTAGCAAGGTCGCCATTGTCGGGCCAACTGGTGCTGGCAAGTCAACCCTGATCAATCTCCTCATGCGCTTTTACAATGTTGATAGTGGTCTTATTTCGCTAGACGATGTTCCCATTACGCATTACACCAGAGCCTCTTATCGTCAGCAGTTTGGTATGGTACTGCAAGAGACTTGGCTCAAGACGGCGACCATTCATGACAACATAGCTTTTGGCCGGCCAGACGCCAGCCGAGAAGAGGTCATTGCAGCTGCCAAGGCGGCCAATGCGCATTTCTTTATCCAGCAGCTGCCTCAGGGCTATGACACCTATCTGGCGGATGCTGGGGATTCCCTTTCTCAAGGTCAGCGGCAGCTATTAACTATCGCGCGCGTATTCCTGGCTGTTCCTAAAATCCTAATCTTGGATGAGGCGACTTCCTCCATCGATACTCGGACAGAAGTCTTGATTCAGGAGGCTTTCAGCAAGCTCATGGTGGGACGGACTAGCTTTATCATCGCCCACCGCCTGTCCACTATTCAAAATGCTGACATCATCCTCGTCATGGTAGATGGCAATATCGTCGAACATGGGAATCACCAGGAGCTCATGGCAGCCAGAGGTGTTTATTACCAAATGCAGACGGCGCAGGACTAGAAGGGGAGCTTTATTAAAGTTCACAGATTGATGCTAAACAAAACTAAAAGAGTTGGAATTTCCAACTCTTTTTGCTTATAGTTTAACTTCCTCCAACCCTGTCTCTGTCAGTTTATAAATCTTCTGGCAGACTTCTTTGAGAAAGACCCGATCGTGTGAGACAGCGATAATAGCACCAGGATAAGTCGCCAAAAGCTGGCGAATCTGGGGCTGAGAGGTGGGAGAGAAGTTGCGAGTTGGCTCGTCCAGAAGGAGGACATTGGGACGGTCTAGGACTAGTTTGAGCAGGAGTAGCTTGGCTTTTTGACCACCGGAAAGCTGCCCAATCGGGTGACGGGCTTCGTCACGCGTGAACTGGAGACTGGCTAGATGCGTCAGGATTTTCTCTTCCTGAGCCTTGTCACCAGAGGGAGCTAGAAAGTCCAAGGGACTGCTCTCATCATTCAGCAAGTCGCCATAATGCTGGGGCATATAACCGACCCGCATGTCTGTCCGCTCACGCAGAATCTTCCATATTTCCTTAAGTAGAGTAGACTTGCCAGCACCATTAGCACCAATCAGTCCAATTTTTTCCTGGCCGCAGACCTCCAGAGTCAAGTTCTCCGCTAGCTGTCGTCCGTCTGCTTCTAGTTTCATTCCTTCTAATTTTAGGATTCTTTTGGTCAATGGCAGAGCTTCTATGTTTGAGAAGTGAAGGCTGATGACATCTTCCTGTGTTGGGATTTCGGTCATTTCAGCGCCTGCTTTTTCAAATCGTTTGCCCTGCGAGAGGACGTTTTTCATCTTCTTAGCTAGTAGTCGGCCTTGGACATCATTTTTGGTATTTCTCAAGGCATTTTCAACATTTTGTTTAACCCGTCGGTGTTTTTCCATGGTCTTGGCGTGTTCTTCCCGCTCTTTCCGTGCCAATTGACCTTGTTTTTCAAAAGCCTCCTGACGCTGCTGCCGGTAATTTTCGTAGTCCAGACTTTTGACGCTGGTTCTAGCCTCCTGCTTCTTTTTGATTCGCTCCAGATGAACAATCTTGGTCGCGGCTTGAGCGAGGAAGTGTTCGTCATGAGAGACGAAAAGGACCGTTCTTTGGCTGTGGCTGATAAAGTTTTCCAGCCAAGTCAGAGTTTCGAGATCGAGGTCATTAGAGGGCTCATCAAGAAAGAGAATGTCCCAATCGCTGGCTAGTTTCTTGATGAGTTGGACCTTGAGCTTTTCTCCTCCAGATAGGCTAGAGAGCCGCTGCTGACTGGCAAAGCGCTGGCTGTCAAAGTTGAGCTCCCCAGCATAGCGATAGAGCTTGGCATAGTCCAGCTCTGTCTCAAAATCAGCAAAGAAATAGTCATTGAGCGTCAGTTGGGCATCCTCTGAAGGCAGTTGCTGGGGCAGATAAACAGCAGCAGTATAGAACTTATCAATCTGTCCGCTGTAGCTGACATAGGAGCTGACTAGTCCCTCGTCTAGCAGAAGCTTGAGCAGGGTGGACTTGCCATTGCCCTCCTCACCGATAATACCGACCTTGTCTCCTTGATTGATGGTCAGTGTCAGATCTTTGACCAGCTCCTTCAGGTCTTTTAAGTGGGTAATGGTTAGATTTCTTATTTGCAGCATAGATATCTCCTTCGTTTTATAACACAAAATACAGCCCTGCTTTATTTAGCAGAGCTGTTGAGATTGCACAAAGCAGACACATAAGTGTCCAAGTAGGCTTATTCGTCTATAGGCTTCCGGCTTGCACTGTCATAGGAGTGACAGGATTGATCTAAATATAAGCAAATAGAAGCTTGAAAGCACAAAAAAACGAAAGTCCCGCAGATATGCAGAAACATGACAAAATCTACTAAATAAAGTTTCCTTTAAAAAATAGACTTAATTTTTCATGTCTCCGTGTACCTCCGAAATCATTCTACCTTTAGTCTAGCAAAAAGGGCAAAATAAGTCAATAAAAATCCTGAAAGATTACTTTCAGGATTCGTCATGTTTATACATTAAGCACCTTGTCCAAGAAATCCTTGAGACGTGGATGCTGAGGGTTATCGAAGATTTGGTCTGGTTTGCCGTCTTCTAGGAATTCACCGTCAGCAGTGAAGATGACGCGATTAGCAACCTGACGGGCAAAGCCCATTTCGTGAGTCACGATCAGCATGGTCATACCTTGCTGAGCTAGATCCTTCATAACGTTGAGAACGTCACCAACCATTTCAGGGTCGAGAGCAGAAGTCGGTTCGTCAAAGAGCATGATATCTGGGTTCATAGCCAATCCTCGAGCGATGGCCACCCGCTGTTTTTGTCCTCCTGACAGGCTATCTGGTTTGGCATCAGCCTTGTCTGCCAGCCCAACCTTCTCCAAGAGCTCCATACCAAGCTTGTCTGCATCAGCTTGGCTCATTCGCTTGTGCTCAACAGGAGCGAAGGTGATATTTTGCAGGACGGTCATGTGTGGGAAGAGGTTGAAGTGCTGGAAGACCATCCCAATATCTTCACGAACATGGTCCACATTGGTAGCCTTGTCTGTCAAATCATAACCGTTGACAGTAATGGTTCCACTAGTTACTTCTTCAAGCAGGTTCAGGCTACGTAGGAAAGTTGATTTACCTGATCCAGAAGGACCAATGATACAAACAACATCTCCCTCATAAAACTTAGCACTAATCCCTTTTAGGACTTCATTTTCCCCATAGTATTTATGTAAATCATTAACATCAATTTTTAATTTAGCCATTAGTGAATCCTCTTTTCTAAGCGTTTAGCCAATCTTGTTAAGAGTGTGATGATGACCAAGTAAAGCACTGCTAGGATAGCATACATCTTGAAGCTCTGATAGTTACGGGCAATGATAATTTTACCTGTTTGGAAGAGTTCAACAAGTCCGATAGCTGATACGATAGTTGTATCCTTGAGAGCGATGACGAACTGGTTGACAAAGTTTGGTAGCATGATCTTGGTTGCTTGAGGCAGGATAATCTTGCGCATGGTCTTTCCATACGAGATACCTAGACTTCGGCTAGCTTCCATCTGTCCGACCGGAACGGCTTGAATCCCTCCGCGAACAATCTCAGCGATATATGCACCAGCATTGAGTGACAGTGCAATTGTTCCTGCAACGAAGTCGTTAATCGGACTTTGGTGACCAGTCATAGATTCAATGAGGTTTGGAATTCCCCAGAAGATGAAGGCAGCCAGAATCATAAGTGGAATACCACGAATAACGTCAACAAAAATTTCTGAAATGATGCGAAGCGCTTTGATTGGGCTGACGCTGAACATCCCAAAGATAATCCCGATCACCATGGCAATCGCAAAGGAGATCAGTGCTAAAGCAATGGTAATTCCAAGTCCGCTCAACAGTTGTTTGTAGTTGTTTTGGAGAAGTCCCCAGATAGTTGTTTCATCAACGGTTGTGGAATTATCCTTCTCAGCTGAGAGATATTTATCAAGAATTTCTTGATATTTACCATTCGCTTTTAGATTAGCCAAACCATTATTGAACATCTCGATGAGCTCAGGGTTGGTGCCTGCTTTTACTGCAAAAGCAACTTCACCACTAGGGGTTCCTTCGATTGGCGTTTTCATTTTCTTGCCTTGATTGATGGCATATTTGACAACGGGCTCATCATCCATAATAGCAGCGACTGAGCCAGAATTCAGACTATCATACATAGAAGAACCGTCTGAAAAAGTTTTGATTTTGTAGCCGTATTTGCTTTGATTTTCGACGAGGAAGGTTTGAGAGGCTGTACCGTTCTTGACTCCGACGGTCTTTCCTTTCAAGTCTTCATAGGAGCTAATAGTGCTTGATTCTGTCACCGCAAGGATAGAGTTAGCAGTGTAGTATGGTTCAGAGAAATTAAAGGTTTCTTTGCGGGCCTCTGTCACAGACATCCCAGCAATCATCCCGTCAGCTTGACCAGATTGAACAGCATTGATGGCAGCGTCAAAGCCAGGGTTAGAGATTTCCAGTGTAAAACCTTGGTCTTCGGCAATGGCTTTGATCAAGTCCATATCAATACCAGTATATTGGTTGCTATCATTTTGGAAAACGAAAGGAGCAAAGGATGAGTCACTGGCAATCGTATATTTAGCTTTGACTGGAGTGGCTTTTTGTCCAGACTTGGTTGTCGTCTCTGGTACTGCTGAGTTGGTTGAAGTGCCAGAAGCGGCAGTCCACTTGGTGATGATGTCCTTCAAGGTGCCATCTTTTTTCATCTGAGCCAAGGCTTCGTTAAACTCCGTCACCAGATATTCGTATTTGCTGCCTTTTTTGACACCAAATGCGAAGCTACCAACGGCCTCACCCTTCATTGAGATTTTCAAATCTTGTCCTTGGCTGATTGCATACTCGATAACGGGTTGGTCATCCATGGCCGCATCAACCGCTCCGGCTGTTAGGCTGTTGTACATAAGGTCGCCTGTATCAAATGTTTTGATAGTAAAGCCGTATTTGTCCTTGATTTTTTCAAGGAAACGTTGTGCAGCTGTACCGTTTTTGACTCCGACAGTCTTTCCTTTGAGCTGATCGTAGGATTTTACTGTATTAGCCTTGGTCGTTGCGATGACAACTTTTGTGTCATAATATGTATCAGACATGGTAAAGACTTTTTCGCGTTCAGCAGTCTTGGTCATACCTGCCATAATGGCATCGGCCTGTCCTGCTTGAACGGCATTGACAGCAGCGTCAAAGCCAGGGAAGGACATTTCATATGCCCAGCCTTTGATTTCAGCAACTTTATTGATAATATCTACATCAATCCCTTTATAGGTTTGATCGGAATCTTTAAATTCAAATGGGGCATAAGCCGTGTCAGATACGATTTTGATGGTATCCGCATGAATAGTTGTTCCTAAGGCAAAGATAGGGAACAATGCTAGCAGAAAAGCTATGATTTTTTTCTTCATATTTTCTCTCCTTTGTTAGAATATTGTCTGATTATATCAGAAAAATTTGGAAAAGGCAAATATTTTCTATTTCGATGTTATATCTTCTGACATGATAACAAATATTGGCTCTTATACTATTATGATAAAATATGTTATAATAGATAAATCAAGAAAGGAGATTTCTATGTTTAAATCACGCATGTTAGATAATGTGAAGCTGTCGCTCTATATTCCGCCGATTTGGTTAGCAATTCTGATCTCCATTGTCTTTATCCACGTAGGAGAAATCTTTGCAGGGATCATTATTGGAACTGTGCTTGCCATGGTAAATCCGACAGCTGACCAAGCAATAGTTATGGAAGTGTTCGGACATTATGGTATCTTTTTTCAGCTGGGTAGTTTTTTCTTTATGTCCTTACTTGTTTTTCTGTGGGTCAAGTTTATAGAAAAGAGATCGTTCTCCAGTCTGGGATTTTTTAAGAAAGGATGGCTGAAAGAACTGGGCAGAGGCTTCCTGATTGGGGCAGCACAATTTTCGCTCGTCGTCGCTTTGCTATTGCTAACGGGTACGGGAAGCCTAGAATTAGCAGAGCTAAGTTTAGAGCCAGTTCTCTTTATTCTTGCCTTGATTCCTTTCTGGATTCTCCAAGGTGGGACAGAAGAGCTAGTGACGCGTGGTTGGCTCTTTCCAGCAATTAGTGCTAAGTCAAATATCTTCATTGGTATCTTGATTTCTAGTGCTCTATTCGGGGCACTGCACCTCTTTAACCCTGGTGTGACCGTTCTTTCCATTGTCACGATTATTTTGAATGGAATTTTTGCCTGCCTACTCATGATCAAATATGATAATATGTGGGTCTTGGCTGGGATGCATGGCGCTTGGAATTTCGTCCAAGGAAATGTCTACGGCATCCAGGTTAGCGGGCAAGGAGCTAATGCCTCTGTCTTTAATTACACTTCTCAGACTTCGATTGACTGGTTGTCAGGTGGAGCTTTCGGTGCTGAAGGGTCTATTTTTGCTAGTATCGTCCTGATTGGATGTATTGCCTATCTTTACTGGTCGCTCAAGAAAGAAAATCGCTTGCCTCAGGCATTGATGTTTAAGAAATAAAGACATCGCTCAGCTTAGCTGGGCGATTTTTGATGCTAATGAATGATAAGAATGCAAGACTAGCCGTTCTTAGAGATGTAACTACTAAATCAGAGCCAAAGGCAGAGAAAATGTGTCAAATATGGTAAAATGATAGAAGCACAATTTAAGGAATAAAAGATGATTAACAGAATAACAGATAATAAATTTGAATTGGTGTCTAAGTACGAGCCTTCAGGTGACCAGCCTCAAGCTATTGAACAGCTGGTGGACAATATTGAGGGAGGCGAGAAAGCCCAGATCCTCATGGGAGCGACGGGTACTGGTAAGACCTATACCATGAGTCAGGTTATCGCTCGGGTCAACAAACCAACTCTGGTTATTGCCCATAATAAAACGCTAGCCGGCCAGCTCTACGGTGAGTTCAAGGAATTCTTCCCCAATAATGCGGTGGAATACTTCGTTTCCTACTATGATTACTACCAGCCTGAGGCCTATGTGCCTTCCAGTGATACTTATATTGAAAAGGATAGCTCGGTCAATGACGAGATTGACAAGCTCCGTCACTCAGCGACATCAGCTCTCTTGGAGCGCAATGACGTAATTGTCGTGGCTTCGGTCTCTTGTATCTACGGTCTGGGTTCGCCTAAGGAATACTCCGACAGCGTGGTAAGTCTGCGTCCGGGCTTGGAAATTTCCCGTGACAAGTTGCTTAATGATTTGGTAGATATCCAGTTTGAGCGCAATGACATTGACTTTCAGCGGGGGAAATTCCGCGTTCGAGGCGATGTAGTGGAGATTTTCCCTGCTTCTCGGGATGAGCATGCCTTTCGGGTGGAGTTTTTCGGAGATGAGATTGACCGGATTCGTGAGGTTGAAGCCTTGACAGGTCGAGTCTTGGGTGAAGTGGACCATTTGGCCATCTTCCCGGCCACTCACTTCGTCACCAATGAGGACCACATGGAAGTAGCCATTGCCAAGATTCAGGCGGAGTTGGATGAGCAGCTGGCTATCTTTGAGAAGGAAGGCAAGCTGCTGGAAGCCCAGCGCTTGAAGCAGCGCACGGAGTACGATATCGAAATGCTGCGTGAAATGGGCTATACGAACGGAGTTGAGAACTATTCTCGCCATATGGATGGTCGTAGCGAAGGAGAGCCACCTTATACCCTTTTGGACTTTTTCCCGGATGATTTCTTGATTATGATTGACGAGAGTCACATGACCATGGGACAGATTCGGGGCATGTACAATGGTGACCGCTCTCGTAAGGAAATGCTGGTTAATTATGGTTTCCGCTTGCCATCTGCCTTGGATAACCGCCCGCTACGCCGAGAAGAATTTGAAAGCCATGTTCACCAAATTGTCTATGTATCAGCTACGCCGGGCGACTATGAAAATGAACAGACGGATACTGTTATTGAGCAGATTATCCGGCCGACAGGGCTTCTGGATCCAGAAGTGGAAGTCCGCCCAACTATGGGGCAGATTGATGACCTTTTGGGTGAAATCAATGCCCGTGTTGAAAAGAATGAGCGGACCTTTATCACAACCCTGACCAAGAAGATGGCGGAAGACTTGACGGACTACTTCAAGGAAATGGGTGTCAAGGTCAAGTACATGCACTCAGACATTAAGACCTTGGAACGGACCGAGATTATCCGAGACCTGCGCCTGGGTGTCTTTGACGTTCTGGTTGGGATTAACCTTTTGCGCGAGGGAATTGACGTGCCTGAGGTTAGTCTGGTAGCCATTCTTGATGCGGATAAGGAAGGTTTCCTCCGCAACGAACGTGGCCTGATCCAGACTATTGGACGGGCAGCCCGCAACAGCGAGGGGCATGTGATTATGTATGCGGATACTATGACCCAGTCTATGCAGCGAGCTATCGATGAAACCGCCCGTCGTCGGGCAATACAGATGGCTTACAATGAAGAGCATGGCATTGTACCGCAGACCATCAAGAAAGAAATCCGCGATCTAATCAGCGTGACCAAGTCAGCCTTGCCAGACAAGGAAGAAACTGTCGAAATCGAAAGCCTCAACAAGCAAGAGCGCAAGGACATGATCAGAAAACTGGAAGGCCAAATGCAAGAAGCTGCCGGACTTCTGGACTTCGAGTTGGCTGCACAAATTCGCGATATGATTCTGGAAATAAAGGCGATGGATTGAGGAATATCAAGGAGAAAAATAAATGGTCATCACTATCAAAACAATGGAAACAGCTGACGAGATAGAAAGTAAATCCAGAGTTCATTGGCAGACATGGCGAGAAGCTTATGATGAGATTTTGCCTGCGGAATTTCAAGAGCAGATGACCTTGGATAAGTGCCGATTTTATAGTCAAAAGTATCCTGAAAATACCTTGATTGCCTTGGATGATGCTAAAGTGGTTGGCTTTGTTAGCTACGGTGATTTTCGAGATCCAGCTACGATAGCGGGTGAAATTATCGCCTTATATGTCTTAAAAGATTATTATGGCAAGGGTGTAGGACATCAGCTCATGCAGGCTGCATTTGCTGCCTTGGATGGTTATCAAGAGATTTTATTATGGGTGTTAGAAGATAACAAACGTGCCATCGCTTTCTATGGAAAAATGGGTTTTGTTTTTGACGGCGAGGAAAAGGTCATTGACTTAGGAAAAGCCGTGAAAGAAAAACGGATGATTTACATGAGAAACTCGAGCAGTTAGTCTGAAAATAATAGATATATTTTTAAGGAGCACACATGCGTTATGCACTTTTACTCCGCGGCATCAATGTCGGCGGGAAAAACAAGGTCGTCATGGCCGATTTGAAGAAGGATTTGGCTGGGTTGGGTTTTGAAAATCCAGTTTCCTACATCAACAGCGGCAATCTTTTCTTTGATAGCGAAGAGCAGGAGGAGAGGATTCGGGAGATTTTGACGGATTATTTTAGTCAGTCTTATGATTTTCCTCTGCCTTTTGTCCTTGTCAGCTCTACTATGCTTGAAAAAGAAATAGCAAATCTGCCTACTTGGTGGCAGGATGAGACAGCCTTTCGGCGAGATGTTCTCTTTTATCTGCCAGAGACAGACAGGGAGAGTGTCCAAGAGCTGGCAGGCAGTTGGGCAAATGACAAGGAGCAGCTGCATTTTGGGCAGACGGCTTTCTTTTATAGCAATGCTGACCAAGCGGACTATCTCAAGTCCAACTACCATAAGAAACTGCTCAAGTCCAGTTTCTACAAGCAGCTGACCATCCGAAATGGCAAGACTTTCCAGAAGATTGTGGAGTTGGTTGGAAATGAGTGAGCTAAATTTGGAAGATACAAGGGAAGAAAAAGCGAAGCGCTGGAAGTTTTCTAAAGTTATTTGGCTAGTTCTCTATCTCTTGTTGTTTATCTTTGTCTTGCTGCATTTTGGGTTGAGTCCGTTTGGCTTGGCCTTTACTCCACTCCTGTGGAACACATGGCTTTTTCTTCTGTCTGTGGTCGTGTTTTGTCACTTATGGTTTCTCTTTTTGAAAAATAGAAAGTTTCGCTGGTTTCATCTCATCTGGGGAATTCTGAGTGTACCTCTTGCACTTTTTATATGGTTTTCAATTTTCTTTCATTTCTCTATAGCTAAATCAGAAAATTCTGTCCCGATCAATATGGATTACGGGATAGATGGGAATGAAGTTATTTTACGAAAAGGCCTTTTTTTTGGAGAATATGATGAATACCATGATTTAGTCAATCCCTATATCATGAAAACCAGGGTCAATCGTGTTCGCTATATTGATTGATGCAAGTCTTGCTAATGGACTCTGGCTTCAAAGCCCGTTCAAACAAGCTAGTAGAGGGAGTGTGTGGATGTGAATAGAAATTGGAATGAGTGGATGTGGCTAGATAAAGTGAATACATGGCTCAAGCGCCATGGTTTTCTAGCTTGGTTATTGGATTTCTCCGTCCTTATGCTTTTTGCAATGATTATGGGCATCCTAGTTTTTCAAATCCCCTTCCTCCCTACATATTCAAAGAGTAATTATGTTTTTCCCTTGTTTATAAATATTCTTGTTTTACTGTACTATGCCTATGGTTCTATTCTCCGTGAAAATAGTGCAAAGAGGAGCACTTCTTTGAAAGACTTAGTCAATCCTCTCCTTTATATAAATCCTATGGTTCTTTTGCTACATTACTTTGGAGTGAGGAGCCGCCGTCATAGACCTTTGCTACCATTGCCTACTTTGGATCATCGCTATGTCTGGTTCCCGATTGCCACTTATATTATTTTCTTTCTGATAGCAGCAGTCATTACGATTGCAAGCAAAGGGAGTAAGAAAAAATAGAAAAGCCGCTTTATGTACTAAAGTGGCTTTTGTGCTTGTTCTGATAAATCTAAGGGCATAAAGGCGGCCATGACACGGCCGATGACCTTGGGTTCTTCTTGATGCGGGATAAATTTATCGCTGTATTTTTTATTGAGAGAGATGAGGCGGATGCCAGTTGGATCGTTGAAAACTCTTTTCAAAATGGTTTGCCCGTCGTAATCAATGGCATAGATAGCGCCTGCAAATTCAAAATGCGTATTTTTGATGAGAGCCACAGACCCTTGCGGATACTTGGGTTCCAATGAATCTGTCCGAATCCAAAGGGCAATATCATAGTCAAGCTCTTTGTCTAACCAGACGATGTCAGCTTGTTCAGGCTTGTTCAAGAAAGTCTGGAAGCTCTCATAGACCTTGTAAGGAAAATAATCATCCTTTAATCTTTCCTCAGTTGTTTGATTTTCCAACTCTTTTTTAGCAAAGTCTGTTACAGCTTGTCTGTGGGTTTGGTCTAGGGCTTGGAAAACATCTGCGAACTCTAGCGAAAATGACGTAGGGTTATGAACTGATAAATAGCGAGGATCTAGCTCTTGAACGTCCATATCAAAGAAGTCTGCAATTTTTTGCATATTTTCTAGGACAGGCAGGGAATTCCCTTTGATATAGCCAGTAAGAGTGCTGGCTGGAATTCCTGTTCCTCGGGAAAGTTCAATTTGTTTGATTTGCTTTTCCTTCAATAAAGTTTTGATTTTTTTAGAAATGAGTCGCATTGCCTCCTTATCTTGGGGGCTAGCGACACCGCGTCCTCTTGCCATGACTTTCACTCCTTTTCTTTCTTCTATTTTAACGAATTAAATCGAAAAAGTAAAGAGCTGAATACGGATATTCAGCTCAAAAGGAGAGGATTAGATTTCGTAGCCCATCAAGAGGCCACCTTCTTCTGCGTAAAAGCTGCAAAGTCCAGAAGTTGGTAGGAATGAAATGTCGGCTGCTGGGAATTTTTCCTTGATGACTTCTGTAAATTGCTGGCAAAATTTTTCGTTATTACGATGAGCGATGATAATGCGGCCGCCCTTATATCCAGCTTTCAGAACTTCATCGACAGCAGCGGTCAGAGCCTTTTTAGCCCCTCTAGCTTTCTGGAGGAGCTCCAGAGTACCGGTATGGCTGGCTTCGCCGACCATGCGAATATTGAGGAGGCCGACAACTGCACCGATTAGCTTGCTGAGACGACCGTTTTTGACCAGATTATCTACCTTAGCCAGTACAAAGAGAAGCTTTGTGTTTTTTTGGTAGTGGGTGATGGCTTCCACGACTTGCTCAAAAGAAAGCCCTTCTTTGATGAGGTCGTTCAATTTTTTGACAATCAGATCGACCTCGCCACCAGCCGAAAGGCTATCAATGACATGGATATTTGCTGTTGGATGTTCTTCTAAGAAGAGCTTTTTGGCTAGCTGGGCGCTATTGTGGCTACCAGAAAGGGAGCCCGTAATCGTCACGACAAAGATATTTTCAGCTCCTTCAAAGCTTCTGAGGTAGTCATCAGGGCTTGGGCAGGCTGATTTTGAAGCGGTTGAAGTAGCGTACATTTTTTCCATCATGTCATCAATATTGAGATGAGCGTTATCCACAAAAATCTCATTATCAATCTGAATGGTCAGTGGCACACTTTCAAACCTTGTCTGGTTAGCCAAATCAGCAATCTCACGGTAATCACAGCCAGAATCGGCAACAATTTTCCAAGTCATTTAGTTTCTCCTGCTCTATCAGTTCTCTACATTGACAAAAAACATGTCTTTTCTTACAATTATAACATGAAGATGCTTTGATATAAAGCCTTAATTCTCAGCTGATACAGGAAGAAAGAAATTGTTATGGCGGAAAAGAAAATATCAGAAAAATCCCTCGCAAATTTAAAAACTTATAATCAAGAATCTAATCGAATTACAAAGGAATCCTTAGAAATTTCTCTAATGCAATTGTTAGAGAAGAAAGATTTGAAAAAGATTACCATCTCTGAGTTAGTCGAACGGGCTGGGGTTTCGCGCGCAGCCTTTTATCGGAACTATAGCTCTAAAGAAGAAATTCTAGAGGGAATTTTCAAAAATACGGTTCAGGGAATTGTCGATAAACTGGAGCAGTTTAATTTCAAAACGGAAATGTATCAAGTTTGGCTTTTTCTTTTTAAGGAAGCCAAGAAGGAGGCGCGTGTCATTAGTCTGGCTATTGATTATAATTTTGAAAAGTTGCTGACGCAGGCGGTCTTTGATTTCCTTGAAAAGCGTAGCAAAGGTGGGAAGAAGACAGCTAATTCCTATATGAATTCATTCTGGAGTTCTGCGGTTGTTTCGGTGCTTTCAAAATGGATCAAAGAAGGCATGAAGGTTCCGGCTGAAAAGATTGCTGCTTTGGGCATGCCGCTTTTCCCACAGAAAAAGAAAAAGTAAGAGTTCGTATAAATGTTTGG
This sequence comes from Streptococcus cristatus, assembly GCF_003943515.1. Taxonomy (GTDB): domain Bacteria; phylum Bacillota; class Bacilli; order Lactobacillales; family Streptococcaceae; genus Streptococcus; species Streptococcus cristatus_D. Next base: position 57,205 of record NZ_RJPT01000011.1, read on the forward strand.
CACCAATATATCAGACTGAAATAATAGATCGTAAAAACTTACCTAACAAGTAAGTTTTTACTTAGTGCTTCTGAGACCATTTAAGACTTCTCAGCTACCATTTAGGATTTGGGAGTCATTTGCGATGCGACTTGTGCTATGCTAGAGCAAAGGAGGTAGACAATGGCTACTATCATAATAAAAGACGGCAGCACCCTTCGAAAGCTGGATCTTTCGACAATTTACTATATCCAGTCCCATCCTCAAAAGCCTCACATCGTTCTTATCGTCACTGGACAAGGCAACTACAGCCTTAGGGCTTCTCTGACTGAGCTGGCTAAGCTCTATCCTGATGAGCTGGTTCACTGTAATCGTCAAACACTGGTCAATTTAGCCAAGGTCCAAGGGTTTGACAGGGAGCGTAAAAGCTTGTTTTTTGAGCAGTCCGACTTAGGAGATATTGTCTGCTCAAGGCGTCATTTATCCAGTCTCATCAAGCGCTGGTCTCAGGAAGGAAGAAAATAAGATGAAAATTTTTGTATTAGAAGACGATCTTAAGCAACAAGCCTATATGGAGTCCACCATTCAGGGAATTTTGGAAAAGAACCGCTGGGAATGCCAGTTTTTAGAAATCTATGGCAAGCCGGACATGCTGATTGATGCAGTAAGGGAACGGGGGAGCCATCAGATTTTCTTTTTGGATATTGAGATTAAGCAAGAGACGCAGAAGGGACTCGAGGTAGCAGGAAAGATTCGCAAGTTGGACCCCTATGCTCTGATTGTATTTGTGACGACTCACTCAGAATTTATGCCCTTGACTTTTCGCTATCAGGTATCAGCATTTGACTTTATTGACAAAGGCTTGCCTGAGGAAGATTTTATCAAGCAGATTGAGCAGGACCTAGCCTATCTTTACGAGAGAAAGGACAGTTTTCAAGCTGAAGAGACTTTTCTCTTTGAAAATTCTAAGTCGGATTTTCAGGTGCCCTTTAATGAAATCTATTATTTTGAGACATCAGAAGTGCCTCATAGACTAGTTCTCTATACCAAGAAAGAGCGGATCGAATTTTACGGACAACTTTCTGAGATTACAAAGCAGGACAAGCGACTCTATCGCTGCCATCGCTCTTATGTGGTCAATCCAGCGAATATCTCTCAGCTGGATAAGATAGAAAACATAGCCTATTTCCCGAATGGCGCTAGCTGCTATGTATCACGCCTCAAGATGAAAGGATTGCGGACAGTTTTAAGGCAGTAGGGAAGTACTAAGATAGAAGTGGGAGGAGTTTATGTTCATAGGATTGAAAATTGTAGCATTAATATTTCAGGTTTTAGCTTTATTTATTCTTTTTTCAAATATCAGTGGCGAAAAAATGAATTGGAAAAAGTATCTATTAGCAACTCTTGGTTTGAATTNTATAGGGATTTTGCTTGCGATCGTAGACTTAGTGATTGAGAATAAATTTTTTTCATATGTTAATTTTTTAACGCTTCCCATATATTTTTTAATTTTTTCCTTATTGATAAACAAAAATATACCAAAGGTTCTTTCTATATTTT
>NZ_RJPT01000012.1 GCF_003943515.1 Streptococcus cristatus
TATTATTTAAGAGTAATTGAAAAGCACTATATAGATAAACACATATACACCGAAAAAAGCTTAAAATAAGCCTTTATACATTGTAAAATACATCTGCTTTTTGTCGTAAAAATACAAAAGTTTACTACTTATGCCCCTTTTTTGCCCCTCTTTCGCTTGATTTTTCACGCGAAAACCACGCGAAAGCAGACCGACATCACTGTCGGTCTGTCAAGTCCGTCGGAGCGGACATTTTCATGATTTTCCATTCCAATAGAAAACCTCTAGACAAACTAGAGGTTTAGATGATCAATTGGTTCTTTCTTTTTTAGATTTAAATTAAGAAATTATTTTTTTCGCAGTTTCCGCTGCGTTATTGTTTTAGCTCAAATCACCCCAAAGAGTGATGCGATTTCCTGCATCGTCTGTTTGGCCAATGGCCATAAAATTACGATTGCCAGATTGGCCAATGTAAGAGATCCAACGATAACCATTAGCTGATCCTTTGCTGTCGTAATTGACAGTATCCCCGGCTTCGTAAACATGCACAATCTCACTGTTAAGATTTGGTTCACGACGCACATTGATAGCTGATGTTCCAATTGTAAATGTTCCTGTTTCGGGTGTGAGCTCGATTTCTTCTGATGTTGGAGTTACATCTGCAGGCGTGACTGGCGCTGCGCCATCGCTATAAGGTGGATAAAACCAGCCAATTACGTCCTCAAAACCTCGATTATTGTATCGAGCTGGGCCTCCTACAATTAGAGCATCAGCATTACCGTCAATATTCTGCTCGACAGTGCGCATGGTGATGCCGTCAGAATCCTCAATGACGATACCGCAATGACCATAATTAACACCACCAAACCAAGCATTCATATTGAAAAATGCTCCAGCACGTGGGTTAGCATCGGTTGGCATGCGGTGTACTTCCCAACCTGCAGCTTCTGCGGAATCTAGCAAATCAACGGCATTGCCCCACAAATCCACTCCAAAGAAATGTTTAGATGGGTAAGTCACTAGATCAGCGCATTGAGTGCCTCCGAATCCATCTTTATCAACACCCATGCCCGAGTTCGCTAAGCCAATCGTAAATTGTACAAGTTCATTTGCTGTTGTCATAATTATTTTCCTCCCTATTTATCAAACTGACTCGCGCCAATAACATAAGTCACCTCACCAACGATGTCAAGCGGTGTAGGCAGCTGACGCACATTGCTAGCATTGACCAGCACACGACCGTCTGGCATCAAGACGAAGTCAATTGCAGCTTGTGGTTGGATTTTACCTTGAGCGATCACTTTAGCTGTAAATGTGACAGGATGCGCAGGCTTAAATCCTTCTGCAATCCTTTCGTTTAATGTATATTGTCCGTTATCCCAGCGTTGTGTCGCTGGTGTAGAGATGTGAGCTCGCACTTGCGCTTCTTCATTTCGAGCTAGATAGAGTTTTGACCCAAAGCCAAAACGGAAATTTCCTTCTGCGTAATCAGTTACTTTTACTTTTGTCATTTTTTATTTTCCTTTCAAATTTTCAAAGACCGCAAACCAAAAATAGGTTGCAGCAAAAGCAAACAGAGCAAGCTTCAGCGCCTGCTCTTTTATTCTATTTTTTAGGCTCGTCATAATTTAGAGCCTGTTGGCTATCACCTAGCCCAGCGGTCGTTGGGTCGTTAACAACCCCAACAAGCACCAGCAAAGCAAAGAGTACATTGATAAAGACTAAAATCTTATCAATCGTTACTCCAAATTCCAGCTTAAGACCGAAGATGTCGCCTGCGGCCTGCAAAAGCAAGGCAATAGCTGGCACCAGAGCCAGCCAGAAATTCTTGTTTTTCAGACGAACCGTCCAGTTAATCTTATTCATACTTTCTCCTCTCTAATTGGCAATTTCGAGAATTTCTCGAACAAAAGCTTGATGGCGCCGTTGCCACCAAGCTCAACATAGCTCTCGTAAAGGCGGGACAGTTCTTCCAGCTCATGCTGGGTAGTCTGGCCACGCCTCAACGCTTTTTTTAGATTTTCTTGCAATCGAAAACGCTGAAGCCGCTGTAAGCCTTTTTGAATCAGGTTTAGATCCTGATTGTTTCTGTTTCCGATATTTTGTATATTGGTCACAGACTCTTTCAGGTCGCCCAAATCTTCGACTAAAGCTTCGATTCGCTTGTCGGTTTCTTTGCTGTTTTGATTGCTCCTGTAACTGAAATAGCTAGGGATAATCACGACCAGGACAGGCGTGAGTTTATCCACAAAGTCTATTAAATGATTCACATTTCACCGCCTCCTATTTTTTCTCGGCTCCTTTTACTTCCAACTCCGCAATAATCGCATCTTCCGCAGCATAGACCGCGTCTTGGAATGCCTGTTCTTGCTTTCGTACTTCGCGACGATTCGCAGCATACGCTTCGCTGTCATTGATCCATTCGGTAAACGTGGTCACGCCCTTATCATCGATATCCGCAGTCATTGTCTTAATGACTGTATCACCGACCTTTAGGCTTCCAACGAGTTTTGTAGTTTTTACGATTTCTAAAGTCATAGTTATTCTCCTTTTTCTGTTTCTAATGCTGTGCTTGTTTCAAGCTCCGCATTACGATCAAGAGCTTGTTGCAGTTGCGCCTGAAGCTCTTCGTTTTGAGCTTCAAGTTTTGCAATTGTTAATGATTTACTAGCAATTTCAATTGCTAGCTTAGACTGGATTGTTTCGTTCATATTCTCCTCCTAAATTTTTGCAGGCATAGTGTAGTTATAGCCTTTTTCAGTCGTTTTATTATTATGTAGCAGTTGGAGATTATCGATGATGAGGTTAATGGTCTCTCTCATGCTTGAGTAGGTGGAAGCATTCTTCCATAACCACACATCACCAACTTTTACCCTTGAAGAAACACGATGATTGACATTGTGAGCGTCAATCTCTAGTTTGTTTGGTAAAGTGATAACATCCCATCCATCCGCAGATTCAAAAGGTGAGCTAGTCAATCTGACAGTGTCTCCTACAATATCGACTTGGTCAATATCAGGGCCGTTCCATGCGCGAATTCCAACAAATCCACCATCATCAGAACTCTCGTTGCCGTAACGATTAGAACCAATTATCGTAACTCCAGCAAGACCTTTGCCTACGACTTTTCCTGTCGCGAATTTAACAAATTGGTTAGGATAGCCTGTTAAAACTCGTTTCAATGCTGCCTTGTCTGTGTAATAATTGATTTGCCCAGCATTCAAGTCAATTTTCATCGCGTCGTTCTGAGCTGTGATGACCTTTCCTTTCATCCACTCGATAAATGCCAGCTCAATCTTAGACTTGATAAAATTCGCATCTAAACCAACGATTTTATTAGCATTTAAATTGACGATATTTACATTTGCAGCGTTGAGTGTGCCAGCCGTGATTTTATCAGCCAACACGCTTTCAATCATTGCGTTTTTGATGATCCCGTTATCAATCAAGGTTTTTCCGTCCAAGTGGATAGAATCACCTTGGATGCGGACGTTTGGACCAGTCAAATTGATTTGACTGACGATATCCCCGTTCGAATTAAGATTCTGCACCGCCCAGCTTCCAGCTAATTGACTCTGTACCGTCCTCAAACCTTGATTTTTGGACACTTCTATCTGAAAAAGCTGATTAGTCATGATCATGCGAGAGACCTTGTCCGTGATTTCCTTTTCCGTCGAGCCAATCAGCCGCTCATAGAGCTTGCTCGTTTCCTGCACACGTTGAAAATCGGTCTGGCTAGCCTTGCCTGCGATTTGCTGGCTGATAGTAGCGAATTGACCGTCTACGTTTTGCTTGTATTCGGCCAATTTGGTATCTGCGTAGGCCGTTGCGTCTTCTGGAGACGGGCTCCAGCTTGTCGTAACAGTGCCTAGCTCAATTTTCGGAGCGCAGATTTCGACGCTTCCAGCGCCACTTTGGCCAAATTGAATTGAGTTAGCCACGGCATCAGCAGTAAATGTAAGTGAGTGCCGCTCCCAATCCCTGTTTGAGATGGTTTTGTGCAATTTGCGATTAGCATCATTGTTATTTGCCCAAGACCTAATTAGCAGACCAACCGTTGGACTCGGGCTATCACTGGCCACTCGAGCATAGCAAGACACAGTGTATTTCTGGCCGACCACAAGAGCCATAGCAGCTTGCGATAAATCCTTGTTTCCAACTGTGTTATTGACGATACGGATCATGCTTTTAATTAGCGGGCTAGGAGAGCTTGTGACGGGTACAACCTGAGCTGTGCCGTTTCCTCCGCTTGTCGCTACCCATTTGCCATTTCTGTAGTCTCCAGCTGTAGGCAAATTCGCTGAGTTGCGCAAGAGGTTGACACCTCCCTCTGTCAGCTCCTCAAACCGCCTCGTCAGCCCTCGCACGTCCTCTGTATGCTGCGCTTTGCCAACATAGCCAGCCTCAATGAGCTTGCGCTCTGCGATCAACTGACGGGCTGTTTCCTCTCGAGAGTAAGCGCGCAGAGCCTCTACTATCATACCGTTTGCGCTGACATAGGCTTGGACAGCCGTCAGGTCTGTGCGCAAGCCCTGAGCCGTCCGTTCAAAGCTCGCCTTGGCCTCTGTGATGAGGCCTTCGGCGTCTTCTGGAGCAGGACTCCAGTCGGTCGGTATCGTACCTATTTCTAGCTTGGGAAAACCTGTGACAGCTCCGTTTCCCGTTTGAACGTATAATCCTGCAATAAAATCAATCCAGTTATCTCTAAATTCAAATACTTTATAGATACGTTTCTTAGAGATATTTCCTGTTCCCGTTTCCCAAACCTCAGGCCAATCTCTATGCGATGAACCGGCAATTCCTGCAGATATAGATAAACCAAATCTTCCTTTGCCGGTAGAGATCACATTTTCGCCCGAAACCTGCACGCTTATAACAAATCTTTTGCCTTTTGCATGCTTGACAAAATCAGGATGGATCTGAATCTCTTTATATCCGGATGTGATTTCGAGACCAGAATTTAAAAAGTAATTCCGACCGCCCACCGCCAAACTAGCTAATTCCTCGCGGATCCTATCGGCTGTCTGCTTGACCTCTGATTTACTAGCTTTATCACCCAGCTGGCCTACGATTCGCGACATATTTTGTGCATTGGTCTGCTCGTAGACTGTTTGCTGGGTTCGGATGATACCGACATCCGATCGGATTTGGGCAATGTTGCTAGACAACTGCCCCTGAGCCTGTGTTAGGTCGGTTTTAGCACTAGCCAAGTCCTGATTGAGCTTGGTGATAGCACCCTTGGCCGCCTCGATAGCGGAGGCATTGGTACCAGCCGTGCGGAGGGCTTGGGCGGTTTGCTGGTTCTGGCTGGCCATGGATTGGTTGATCTCTTCAGTTTTGGATTCGTATTCCTTGCGAAATTTCACGAGATCCATTTCTAAAGGGTTGAGTTCCCATTCTGCACCATTCCAAAAGTACAGATTAGTCTTTTCTCCCTCTTTTAGATAAAGTTGATCACCTTTTCTGAGAGTCCCTACAGGCTCGTCTCTCGGTTTGCTTTCACTAAAGTAGATTGTGTTCTTGCCATCTGCAGAAACAAGTGCTTTGGTCGCTGTAGCAATAGCCTTAGCATTCTCTGCGGCAACGTCCTGAACCGAACGGGCAAGACTGCTCATTTCACTCGCCCTTCGTTGAACGGAGCCGATATCGTTACAGACAACCTTGCGACTGATTAGATTGCCGCCCACATCGTATTCACTGGTAAACGACACGATACGGACTTTTTGACGAAACCCTAATGTTTCGTTAATGGCCATAATGAAGTCGCCCGGATTCGGACGACTAAGTCGATAGCCAGCACGTGACAAGTCTTCAATATCGATTTCGACAGAAACCTTATAAGACTTGTCCACGTTCTCCTTCAAGCGTTCTAAGAGCTTACCAGTTTCTTTGTAGCGTTCATCTACGACAGGCTCTGCTTCAATTCGTCCATAGATTTTTGCTAGTGGGCTTTCGTACTCAGATTCATAGCGACCTTTCGAATGATCTTCATCGTCTTTCCAAGCACCAAGGCCTCGCTGATAGGTTACGAAGCTGTTGATATTCTTTTCGATTTTCAACTCGTTCATGTTGAAATCTTTACGAACGATAGCAGATAAGTCTGTCCCGATCCGTTTTAGGATACGGACTACATGCCCTCGCACGGAAAATTCAAGACCAGCTGCCTTGATGATGTCGTTAAAAAGCGACAGTCGAGACTTATTCCCGAAATTTTCTTTTCGAATAGATCCGACTGTCGTTTCCAAATTGTAAGTATAGCCACTACCTGAAAAAATCGCTTGCAGATATGTTTCAAATGGTTTTGAACCATTCAAAGTATCATAGACCATTGATTTTGACATATCGTAGAAGAATTGATGTACTGCGTCAAATTCAACTTCAATCTGTCGTCCTGCATCGTTAGGCTTTGCATAAGTAACACGATAATATTCATCATCTAAGCGAAAACGCCAGCCACGATCTATGCCGTGCAAGACTTTATCGTTGGTGTAGATTGTGCCTTTTACAGACAATTCACCGTTGACCGCATTAGTCGCAGAGTAAGCGACTAAAGCACTGTGCTCTGTACCCTTTTCATCAATAAATGTAATCAATCTACCACCTCCTTACTTATACAATTCTTTAAAACCTAAAATTTTGATAGTACCCCTAAAATCCGTAGAATAGCGTACTTGCTTCTGCGGATTTGGACGAATGATAAAATATTCATAATTTGTTCGAATATTGATGTTCAAATCTGGCAATGCCATACCTTTGTAAATTACATTTTCGACACCGGACAAGCGCAATTTGTCACCTTCTTTAATCGGTGTCGAAGCATGATTGTAGACCCAGCGCCTTCCGTCAATCTCCAAGAAAAAGCTTGTTTGGCTAGCACTTGCAGTCAATTCAACTACATAAGGCACCTCTAGCTGACTAAGAGCTGCTGTACCTTTGTAGGGAATGACTCCACCAGATAAAACAACATCTCGAGGAGTAGTTTCCCCAAATGGCAATTCAGCAGTTACCAGTTCAAAAGAAATGTTATATTTCAAGCCTGCTGCTGATTTGCCAACAAAGCTATAGTCAATTTCATTTCCAATATGCACCTTATATCGATACTTCCATGGTGTATGAGGGATTTCCAAAAGATTTAGATCCCCTTTCTTCGCTCCTGGCAATTCAAACCCGTACAAGTCATCTTGTACTGGGTGCATTTTCGTAACGAAATAAGGCTCATCACCGTACAACCAGCCTGCAAGCTCATCTTGTTTTTCCATAAAAGCCGAAAGGCTAGCAACTGCCAGCCTTCCAGAAACTTTTATTGTTTTTTGACGTAGGGTAACCCCGTCGTGGATATACCCGCTACGTCCCTTGACTGTACGCCTGTCTACCTCAACAGAAGGCGTACTATCATCAATTTTAATGTTATAAATGCCTAGCTGAGACAATTTCGTCTCAGCGTTAGCATGTGTAATCAGTAAATCCATTTCGTAGCCTTTCTATTCGTAGACAAAGTAGTCGTCCTTGATACGATCACGCGCTTCCTTCTCTTTAACAGTCGTATAGATCTTGTCTCCCACGATTTCATTGTGGATTTCAAATTTCGTATCTGACAGCTGAGAATGCTTCACATCATCGCTCAGATTTTCAAGAGATGAACGAATACCGCTATTATTTACACTAGCCGACGTAGTAACTACGCTATCGACTCCGTATTTCTGGTCAGTAATGGCCATGGCGTAGTCTTTTGCGACTCCGTCAATCGCTTTGACCCAACCAGCCATACCGTTATACATTCCTTCGCCTGTAAAGCCACCAATCGCATCCATAACACGAGAAGGTGAATGGATATCCAGAGCAGAACGCATCACGCTTGCAATGTTAGAAGCGATTGAATATGCGAGCGCGTACAGACTGCCAGCCATGCTTGCTAATCCATTGTAAAGCCCTGAGCCAGCGTGAACACCTACAGAGTTCAAATGACTAGCCAGCGTATTGAAAACAGCCACAATCTGACTATTCGCAGAAGAAGAAATGCTGACGGCTTGGTTCATTCCGCTGTTAAAAGCAGACGAAACAGCAGACATTCCCTGTTGGACAGAACTCTTGACTTTATTCAAGGTACTATCAAATGTCTGAGCCATCTTATTTCCGCCCGAAGTTGCAGCTTGATCAACCTTATTCATGCCGTCTGTAACGGCTTTGGAAACGCCGTTCATGGCATTTGTCGCAGCCGTCTCGGCATTCTTAAAGTTATTTGTCACTGCATTTGCGACTGCTTGAGAGCTGCTTTCAGCATTAGACTGCATAGTAGTAAACGCCGAAGTGGTAGATCCCTGCATGCTATTTGTTGAACCTGTCGCATTTCCGCTCATGGTATTGTAGTTACCCGAAACAGCGGCAGCCGTACTACTAGAAATAGCACTAGCATTAGTTTGAACGGTCTGGAATGCAGCGTTTGAGTCCGTTTGAAGCGCCTGCATGTAGGAGCTAGCACTTGTATTCAAACCGCTCAAATTGCTTGATACATTCGCATTCATGGTTGCTGACTCAGTCGTAGCGGTTGTCTGAGCTTGTTGCATATTACTAGATACATTGCTGCTTAAAGCCTGCATGTTAATACCCGTAGTCGTAACGAGCGCTTGCATGTTAGCGTCTACGTTTGTATTCATGGTCGTTACTTTATTTAGCGTATCAAGCCCCATCAGATTCATGGAATTGCCAACGTTTTGCTGCATAGTCTGCGCCTGTAACGTCGCATTTGTCTGAGCCTGTGTCATTCCGTTTGTGACATTAGCTCCTACGGCCTGCATATTCGTATTGGATGATGTCACTAGATTTTGGAAGCTAGTATTGACATTTGTACCCATTGTATTGACCGCATTGGAAGCATTTAGCCCCATCGTGTCCATGTTGAGTTGAACACCTGTAGCCATATCTTGGGTATTAGTCTTTGCAGCCGTGGACATTTCAGAAGTCTTAGCCGACACAGATGATGTCAAATCATCCATAGTAGCTTTGGTTTTGCTAGCTCCCTCTTCATTCTTGCCAGTGATCCAGTCCCAAATCCCGCCGAAGAACTCACCTACTTTTTGACCAATTCCAACAATTCCGTCAATCAAAGCACCGCCTAGAGCTTTGATAAGCTCCCAACCGGCTTCTAAGACTTTCGGTATGCCAGTTATCAAACCGATGACTAATTGAGCAATCAGCTGTAGACCACCCATAATCAATTGAGGCGCTGCTTGTATCAAACCAGAAACAAGTGAAATGACAATTTGAGCTGCTGAAGCGATGATTTGTGGCAAATTTTGAATCAAACCTGTCACAAGAGACATGATCAGCTGGATACCGCCCTGGATAATCGCAGGTAAGTTAGATACCAAGCCTTGGATAAAGGACGTGATGACTTGTACCGCAATTTGCAAAATTGTTGGCAATGACTGGACAATCCCGGTTATCAGATTTTGCAGGATTTGGATCCCGTTTTGGATAATCTGAGGCATCTGTTGACCCAAACCAGTCAAGAAGGTCGTAACGGTCTTTTGAGCGTTAGCCATCATCTGAGGAATATTTTTTAGAATTCCTTGAGAGAGATTTGCTAACAACTCCATCCCAGTCGACAAGAGAGTCGGTAATGCATTTAACAGCGAGCTGACAAAGGTACTTAAAATAGTATTGGCTGAGCTAATCAAGGAAGTTGCATTCTGTCCAATCCCTTGAACCAAACTCACAATCAGGCTCACCCCAGCATTTACAATGACTGGAAACATAGTTGCAAAAGCACTAGCGAATTTAGCTATCAAATCCGCTCCCGAAGCGATTAGAGCGGGAATAGCATTCGTGATCCCTTGAACCAGATTATGAATAATTTGAGGCCCTTTAGTGGTTACTGTGTTTAGTAATTGGTCAATTTGAGTGCCGAATTGATTGTCGATGATACCCAAACCAGCCACGACGAGACCAAGGATTGCAGCTGGCCCGATAGCAGCCAAAGCAACACTCATGACAGAGCTGATACCGCTTGTCATCATAGACAAGACAGACAAGCCTTTTGATGCTGCTCCGCCTAAAACACCACCTAAACCGCTAACTTGAGCAGCAAAGAGGCCGACCATTCCAGCGGCTGAGCTAAAACCGCTACTCAATATGCTTCCAAGGGCTCCTATTTTAGTCCCCAAACCTCCTAAAAGGCCAGTAAGCAATGTTAGCCCCTTAGTTGCAGGACCAAATGCGAGTAGGCCACCGATTAGGCTAAGGATAGGTGCTGCAGAGGACATCGTCCCTTTAAATTTCTCCATGACACTATCTGCCAATTTAGTACCATTCAAGAAATGGTCTAAGACAGGATTGATAGTAGCCATAGCATCAGTAAAGTTTTGGATTCCTTGCGATTGACTAAATTTATCTACCAGCTTATCCACATATTTTACGATTGTAGTAAACAGTGGCAGGACGGATTCTCCGAGCTTAATTTGTAGAGTCTCGAATGATCCGCTCAAGCCTTCAATAGCGCCTTTTAAGTTGTTTAACTTTTCAGCAGCAACTTGTGCAGCAGTAACCTTGCTGATTTCCGCTTGCATCTTGTTCGCGCCATCTGCACCCTCATTCATTGCGATAGTTGCCGCACGTACGGCATCTGTACCAAACATGGTCTTGAGTGCTTGTTGTTGCTGTTGTTCCGTTAGGCCGCTCAAGCTTTCTTTTAATACTTGAGATACTTCAGCAAATGATTTGATTTTACCTTCTGCAGTAAAGAATCTATTAGACCCATCTTCTGTGATGATGCCTAGTTCTCTCATCATATTCGTTTGCGCCTTAGTTTGCGGCTGCAAGTTCATCAGCATCGTCTTGAGAGATGTACCCGCATCAGAGCCTTTGAGACCATTTTGTGCAAATACAGCCAAAGCGTTGGTTGTATCTCTAAAAGAAAGTCCTAAGCCGCTAGCTACAGGGGCAACTGCCGAAAGCCCGTATTTCAATTCGTGGACATCTGTCGCTGAAGCATTCGCAGCACCAGCCAATTGATTAGCAGCATCTACTACGCTCAGATTGTCTCGTTTGAAGGCATTCAAAGCCGTAGATGCAATTTCTGCCGCTTCTTTCAAATCCAGCTCGCCTGCAGTTGCTAAGTTCAAAGCGCCCGTTAAGCCACCGTTTAAGATATCTTTAGTAGATACCCCAGCTTTCGCCAATTCCTCAATAGCATCCGCTGCTTCTGTAGCAGAAAATGCTGTATCAGCTCCAGCTTTAACGGCTGCATCATGAAACTGCTTCATCGTTTCAGCGCTAGAGCCAGTAACAGCCTTGATGCTACTCATGCGAGCTTCGAAGTCAGCTGATTTGGTGATCGCACCGCCTATTGCATTCTTGATGAAGTTAAATCCTGCATAAGCTGCAGAAATCCCTAAAGCTGTCTTAATGAGGTTACTTGTGGCAGATGCCGCTTGATTCGTGTGATTCACAATGCCCATCAAAGCGTTAGTAGCTTTACTACCTGCTTGTTGAAAAGCATTGCCAAGGCCACTGGAAATTTTGCTGGATAAAGTGCTGACTTTGCTAATCAGCTTGCCACCTAACGTATTGCTAGCCTGATTTGCAAAATTATTTACTTTTCCTAATGCAGAACTAAAAGCGTTACCGATAGAGCTACCGACCGAAGTCATTTTGGTAGTTATTGGAGACAAAGCACTGGAAATCTTAGAATTAAGACTAATAAATGCTTGAGCTACCTTGTTTAGCCCGTTTTGTATGGGTTCAGGCAAACGTTGCCCGATATTGGACGCGATCCGATGGATTTCGCCAAGAGCGATGTTTAGACCGCCTTTGAAGCCTTGACCGATTTTCTGGCCAAGCGTACTACTGTTGCTAGCCAGCTCATTCATCAGCTGCCCGATTTTTTGGATCATCTGATTTGAACTATTTACCGCAGCTTTTTGAGCATTATCAAAGGCTTGTTTGGTCATAACAGCAATTTCATTCATAGCGCGCTCATACGCTCTGGTATCCGCACCAATCTCAGCAAAGATTGAGCCATCAAAACTCATGCATCCACCTCCTTTACTATTTATTTTCTGTTCGCAAACATCTGACTAGCTTTTTCAAGTTTTGCCACAAATTCGCTTTTATTTTTGATCTCTTGTTTTGTTGGCTTGTGGAAGCTTCTGCGCACCCTTTCTTTTTCTTTGCGCTTGCTGAGTTTGTTGGTATCAACCTTCTTGCTATTGAGCGTATAGCGCAGTTCCAAAGCCAAAGCTGATAAGTTTTCACGCGCTTCAATCTGCCTATAGTGCAGACCCTCTAGGATTGCGTCAAGCTCCCATTTATTGCAATTCAGGATTGTTTCTTGGTCAGTTAGACCAAGTCTTGCACATTCGGTTAAGAGAGCGCGCTTTCCATCTTGCCAATAATTTCTGAAATGGCTTTGGCTTGCATTTGAGCTGTTGCGTCGTTTTCTGTAGCTTGGCTCTCTGCCAATTCCAGCCCAAGACGCATGTTCTCGATATATTTCAAAATCTTCTTCTTGAAAAAACCAGATTGGACCATTTCTTCCTGGATTTCTTCGAATAGGGCTTCTTGCGGATCTTCAGCGTCAGATTTTTCGAAATAATTTTCAATAGCTGATAATGCTTCATCTTCACTGACTGCTTTTCCTTTTTTGCTGCCACAAAACTGAATCAAATCCACAATACCTTGGTCGTCACGATCGACGATTTTATAAAACAGGGCACCGATTCCGTTTTTTGAAGACTGACCATTCGCGTCTTTTGTCGCAAGATCCTTGTCAATTCTAAACATCAAACGAAAATCAAATTTGATTTCCACAATTTTGTTACCGATTTTAAATTCCATTGTTTTTCTCCTTAATCAAAAATAAAAGGGCGACCTGTGAAAGCCGCCCTCCTGAAAATTAGCGCTGAATATTATCGTAATCGCCGGTTGTTTCGCCCGGATTTTGATATGTGTAGATATCGTTTAACAAAGCGAGTTCTTCGGCAGAAAGCGGGAACTTGCCATCCTGCAAACGGCCAACAATTCCAGCTGTGTATGAAAGTTCAACGAATCCTTCTACGTCATCGTTGAACTCAACATCATCAGTGATTTTAGCGTAACCGAATTTAGCTGGATAAGCATCTTTTTGATTACCAGACTCACCGATTTTTGTTTTAACACTTTCATCAACAATAACGCGCCAAATCTTGATTGACTCACCTTTTGCTTGAGCGTCTAAGATAACCCCGATTGATGGGTCCATCGGCGCAAAGTATTGAGTCAACTCAATTGAGTGCTCATCGCTTGATTTTTCAAGCAAGCGTCCTTGTTGTGTTTGCTCATCCTGATACTCACCGCCAAGCGTTGTGCTTCCGCCTGTACGATAAGCTGGCAAAAGCGCTCCTTCGCCTTTTTCTGCATGGATTGATTGGATAAAGTAGAATACCTTCTTACCAACAATCGGCTTAGCTGTAGTGATTTTTACTTGTCCTTTTTCAGCCATTTAGGACCTCCTTGTTTAAAGTATTGTTTCGGTCGTTTTAATGACGATATGATAGACCTCCCGACCGATTGAGCTGTCCATCAAAATAGTTGATGTCGTCCGCCTATTGCGACCTAATAACCGAATAGCCTGTGATTTGATGTTTTCTGCGTGGACTCGACTTTTAGAACCCGGCAGAAAGATATCAATCTGAATAGTGCTATCTTCGATTATCAACCCTGTCTGTGCTGTTTTTGATGTATCAGATGCAATACCGCCCACCACAAGAAACGGCTCGACTACGGACGCATCAGGTAATTTAAAATGGATTGGGATACTTAATGCTCCCAATCGCTTTTTTAAGTCTCTTAGTAAATTGCTTGTTGGTGAATCCATAATCACCTCTTAAACATCTTATTTAGATTGCTCATCAATTTTGGATATTCCTCTTGTACAGCGGGATGCATAAACGGCTGTGGTGCCATCTTCCGCGTTCCCAACTCAACATAGATTGAGTAGTAAGCAGGAGAAATGACCTTATAACCCATAAACTTCGCTTGCATGCTGTAGATGTTCTCGCTCATCCAGCCAGTGTCCCAAGGAGCATATAGCTTAGCTAAACGCTCAACGCGTAGACTGGAGCGATTCAACTCTCTATCAACAGCAATCGGAGCTTGTCGCCCCTTTCTCTGCACCTCGCGCAGAAATTTATCTAATCCCTTCACACGATAAGTCAAGCTCATAGATAGATCACCGTGCTATTTTTGTGATGTTTCTTGCCTTTGACAGCTCGTCGCTTGCCGTTATAAATGACTTCTGAGAAATCTTGATGAATACCTTGTAAATGCAACTTAAAACTGTCTAGATTGTATTTTCCAAAGATTCCCATCTGTTCATTATTGGTTAACGTCCCACGTTGGCAAGGCAGAGGACCAATTTGTTCTGTTGTAACGTCGTCTTCTAGCTCGTCTTTAGGAGTGGTTTCTTTAATTAAAATGACTCTGTCATTGTAAATCACATCGCTACCTCCTTGCTAGATAAAACGTGCGATTCCTCTGGCTTGCCTTTTTGTAGCTAAAGAAATAAGGGTTTGCTTGTCATCTTCAGACAAATAACTGTCTTCCCATGTAAAAGCCCTTCCTTCCTCGCTATCTGCCTTAGCGCCTTCAGAATTCAGCTTGTTAAATCGTTTGATAGCCACATCACGGACGATGTATGCTGCATTGTTTGGAATTTCCGTAATTGATGTTTCAGAGTAGCGATTGACAAAGGCAAGGATGCGCTCAACGCTTTCTTTGATGGTCAAATTCAGCAAGTCATCCTGCGCAGTATCGCTTACCCCTTTTAATAATTTGATTTCTTTCAAAATCTCATTTGTATCAATCGCCGTCATTTACTAACCTCCAGGTACTGGTGCTGGTTTTTCGATAGTAGTCTCTACGACACCTTGTGGGATTTCTGCAAAGAGTACGTTAGCACCGAAGAATACAGATTCATAAGTGAGGTTTTTCAAAGCACGGTCGCGAGCAACTGCAATCAAACCAGTTTCATCTGTAAAGTCCGCGAACAATCCACCTAGATCTCCAGAAGCTACATTCAAGTTAGCAAACACAAGGTTCTCGATTGCTGTTGTGTAGATTTTACCTTCTGGTACGCCGTTCATGACGATGACGTTTTGCATACCCAAGAAATTCTTGAGCAAAGTCATACCGAATACATTAGAAGCATCAGCGCCTACACCAGCGTTTCCAAGATATTCAGCAGCATCAGTCGGACTCACAAAAGTAACGATTGGAGATCCTTCAAATTCGTTGAAAGTTGCGATTTTTGCCCATGCTTGAGCAAGCGCACCTTGCAAGCCTTTACCCTTGTTCTTTGTCGGGTTAGCTTTTAGGAAAGTGAAGAATTGTTCTTTAATACCATTTTGGATTTCGCGCATCAAACGTGTATCAGCTTCTGTAATAGCGATAGATGCTCCATGACGAGCAATTGCTTCTGCAGATACAGAACGACGTTTCTTGAACCACGCTACTTCGTAAGCGTCTGCTTTAGCGCGTACCATTTGAGAAAGTGGAATGTCTTCCCCTTCGCCCGGATTTGTCGCGTTTACGTCAGCAGTCCATTTGTAAGTCTGGATCTTGAGATCGCTTGTAAGTTCTTGACGACGTGTGACGCCCAAAAGTGTCAACAAGTCGTTGATATTTTTAGAAAACTTGTTAACAAAATCAATAGACTTAATTTCGCCCAAGTTAGCCATAGTAGTTAGTTTTTGTTCAGCCATATTCTAGCCCTTTCTAAAAAGATTAATATTTTCAGCAATCGCAGCCTGACGTTTGTCAGTGTCTTCAATTGCCATAATTTGTTCTTTCGTGATTCCTGTAGTAGTACCACGACGTGGCGCACTTTGAACCAATCGTTCGTTTACGCGCTTTTCAACTTCACTATCAAATACATCACGTAAAGCCGTGATTTTAGCCTTTACTTCTTCAGCAGTTGGAGCTAACACATGATTCAAAAACTCTTGTGGTAATCCTTCGTCTGCCAAGAGTGATTGTGTCGCTAGTTTCATCTCACGTTCAGCTATATCCTGTTCGCGCTTTTCCAATTCAGCGATTCGTTTCGCTTCTTCTTCTCTAGCGCGTTCATCTTTTGTTAGTTTGGCTAGTCGTTCACCTTCACTTTTAGCTTGTTCAAGAGCTGTAGCTTGTTCAGCTTCCCACTTTGTACGTTCAGCAGCTAACATCTTGCCCATTTCAGCACGGGTAAAAGTACGTCCATGCTTATCGCTATCTGCATTTGACTCTACATCTACTGCTTTCTCGTTCTGAGTGTCGACGGTCTCAGTTTGATCCACAGTTGTAGTAGTTCCGTTGATTTCTTCTGACATAATTGTCCTCCAGCGATTACGTCGCCACTCGATAGTCTCGTTTTACGTCCGGCGACGAAACAGTACAGCTTTTAGTGTCTTCAGTAAAGTTTGGACAATACAAAAACCGCATCGAATCCGACACGGTTTATAGTTTTTTATAGCAATCTATAGCAGTTTATCCCGTTTTTTCAGGCACGGCATTCTTTTCAATCCAGCTTTTGAAATCATCGAAAGTATCCATTTTTTTCAAAGCTAGATAGTTCTCGATTTTTTCAATAGCTTTCTGAACCGATTCATCATTAAAACAGTAACCATTTATTGATAAATCAAAGATTTTACTACCATTTTCTTTATCAACAATCCATAACTCGTTGCCAGTCCAGCCACTTAGCGAGTCGTGGCATTTTTTAGATTGTATTTCAAAATGATTATCTTCGATCAATCCAATCAGCTTTTTGTATTTGTTCATCTCGTTCTTTCCTGCTTCTAGCTAGAGCATTTCTAGCACCTTCAAGTAATCCAGCTAATACGATATAGCTAATAGCTAATAATATAATCAGTACGATAACGCCCGCTGTAATAGATACTAAATTCCAAATAAACATTTTATCTCCTTTCTGAGCATAAGAAAAGCACCTAGATTATTCTAAGTGCTTAAGTCACGCTGCTACTATTTTCCCGATATATGCAAAGGCTTCGTTTTCCGAAATCTCTTTAAAATCAGTGAAGTCGTTGAAAAAGATTTTATTAAACCAGTCAATACTGTCAACCCACTTTTTTTCGATATCAAAAACTTGCATGACACCATCAATTAAACGAAGCGTTTGAGGATTGTCCGTTGTTGTTTGATAGTATTTAATGTTTTCCATATCACTTCACCCTTTCTATATTTCTAGGAATATCGAGTCCCTTGTTCAAATCAAGCATTTTCTTAAATAATTTCATGCGTTCTTGATTAGACGTGCTTGCATCACGATATTTTTCGTAAAGCTCATGCAATGGACCATTTTTCAACTCAAAACTTTCCTGAGTATGATACTGCATCTCAAAGTTGATGCCATCCTTTTCAAGGACTGTATTCACGCCTTTGTACGGCCCATTCATCAGCCAAGTATTCTTTACTTTTACAATTTTATACCCGCCTTCAATGAGACGTTGGGTCATCTCCTGGTACTCTTTCTCAAAAGTATCAGGATTGAAAATAGTTGTATATCGCAAAGCGTCGTTAATTTTACCTGCAGCTTTTGATAAACTTATATTTTCAATCTGACTATCTGTTTTGATTTTACGAGCTAACGACTCAGCTGTTTTCTTTCGGAATTCAAGACCTACCAGTTCGTTTTTACCCGCAATACGTTGCATATCGCTTGTAACCTTTGGTTCTATTTTTGAAATTCGATCCAAAAGTTGCTCACTGTAGTACTCAGCTGTTCCATCTCTCTTACTTAGATTATACACCTCATCCGGATTATTTTCAACACTTCCATTCAATTCTTTCTCATCTGGTATCACACCAGACCGGCAATTAAAATGAAAAGGCGGAGCGTTTACTCCTGCCTGCATTTCATCAATCAGATATCGCTTGTCCTCTGCGTGAATTCTTTTGCATATTTCAGTCGTCCGATTGTCCAAATGAACCAAAATCCGATAGTATTTCAGCCCTGCATCTTTGTAGCGCTGGATAGCGGATCGATTGACAATCATCGTTCCGTCGGTCCGAACGAGTGTTTCAGCTCGACTGTTCGCTACTTTGTACTTCTGTGCCAAATCACGCGCCATTGTTCGAGGGTGATCGCCACGGACGAAACCAGCCTTCAGAACTTTTTTTAAATCCTTGACAAGATTGTCTGTATTGCCCCACAATTGCTGACTATAGTTATAACCGTTAAACGGAGTTTTCACCAACTCTTTTAGTGCTGGTTCGTTGATTGTACCAGTCCGACCGCTCATAGACTTTTTATAACTCATGAGAGCCATTTTCTGCAAATAACTTTCAAACTTATCAGCAATAAGACCTCTTGCGATCCCGGCACGAAAGAGCATGTCCAGTTGCAAAGACTCTAATCTTGTAGCGCGTGCAGTTGCATACTGTTCGTTCAACCTTTTAAGCAATTCTGGGTCTTTCTCAGCTTGCTCACGATACTTTCTGGCATTCTCCCGATAATCTGACAGGTCAGTGCCTTTCAAGCGCTGTAACGCTTCCTGATAGCTCATAGAACCATTTTCAGAATACTTGCTGACAAAGTCATAAAAGGCTTTTTGCATTTCATTAGCTTGCTCTTGATAGATCTTATTTAATTCAGCAAAAAAATCAATATCTTTTCGGTCTAAGTATCGGAAAATTTCATCTGAACGACCTGACCAGTAATCAAGATGGTTTTGGTTCGGCTTCTTGCTCATCATCGACCACCTCATCTACTGGATCTAGCCGTTGTTCAGGCTGTTCTAGGGCTTCTTGCTCTTTCAAACGTTTCAGCTCATCTGCAGCATCTACACCCGTAACTTGATTCAGTAATTCAAAAATAGTTTGATCACTGACAATTCCGTACAAGGATTTAATCATCTCAACAATTTCTTTTTCGTTCTGCGGGATATTAGGTTTAAATACTACTGAAGTTTCATTGATTAACTCATAAGCTGTACTTTCATTCCCTTGGATTGCCCAGATATTTACAGCTAATCGCAAGCGACGCATAAGACCAGCTTCGAATAGGTCTTCTTGTTGCTCCCTGTAGTTATCGCTAGCCATGAGCTTGTACTTCATCGACTCGCCAGATTGCGTACCTGAGAAATTGTTATCAAGCGTGTCAGGTGTAAATGTAAAACGCAAAATATCATTCACGAGTCGTTGCTTGTATGCTTCTGCGCCTTTGCTATCATAAGACTTGATTAAATAGCCGGCGTCTGGATTGGCTCCACCCGGATTAGGATTGTCATCCAAGATGAGGACTTGTGCTTTCTTGTAAGCTTGCGACACATACAATCGACCGTTTGGATTGATTCGTCCATCTTCCAAAAAGTCATTCTCTTCTGCGCCTGTATACGGATTGCCTTTGATCATCAAGATAGCATCGTTGCTATTTTGCTGGAAATTAGCAAGTTCAGACTGTGATAAGTCGTAAGCATCTATGTTATCCAGCACAGATTCGTAAGAGCCTAAACGCTCCTCGTTATTGCTGTACTCATTGACTGGCACAGCTTTGAAGTAATGCTCTTGCTCATCTTTGAGCGCCATTTTATCGCTATTCGTAGACTTCCACTCGTAGCTGTAGATGCGATCTGCAGTATAAACTTTAATAATCGTCTTACGCTTGCTGTCACCATAGTCAACATCGTAGTAGTTTACGGCCATTAGTGAGTTCTGCTCATAAGTATCGTCATAAATAACAAAAGTCTGCTCTGGACTAAGTTTGTACAATTTAACCCACGCCTTGCTATCGCGCTCTGTGACTGTCAAAAGCTCATAAGCACGGCCATAAACACACAAATCTTTCTTGATGGAGGAGTTGTGCTTCTTCTCGTTGTTTTTGGCTGAAAAATCCTTGATATGTTCAAGGATTGCTTTGTTTTCATTCTTATACTCGACCGGATTCCCCAGCATATACCCTTGCTCAAAAATGGTAATGTACTTAGCAAAGTCGCTGGAAATGCGATTATCTGCCGCAGTTTCGTCCGTTTTAGCAGGTCTATACTTAATATTGTTATCACCTTTGTAATATCGTTTCAGCTCTTTCAGCCTTGGCTGCTGCTCTGCTTTGTGACGATTCACATAGCGTTTTAACTGCTCAATCCAATTATCAGAACCATATTCGATAGCTTCAAAATCCTCAAACATCATCATAAAATGCTCGTTTGATCTACTGTCGAAGCGCGTGCCTTTTAAAAATTTAACTTCCAACTTTACCTCCTGAAATAATAAGACGCGTTCTTCATACGGTCTTGTGTTGATTTTCTTTCGATGTGATATTTTTCCAAAGCATATCTGATCGCATCAATTACGTGGTTATTCGCGTCTATTGGCTCGTTCAACCAATTGCCGTCTTTATCTTGCTTATAGATATAAGTATCAAATTCCTCTATCGTCTTCTCACAAGACGGGTGGATATAGATTTTAAATTGCTTCATAAAGTCTATACCAGCGTTGATTGAGCCTTTTCCCTTTACAGATGCTTGTATTCTTCTCACACCCTTAGACCTCAACTCTGCTATCAAACGTTGCTCTGCGCTGTCTGCCGTGATTTCAGCGTTTAGCATATCGTTTTTAGCAATCATCTGGTAAATATCTTCTGTGGTCATAGCATGCTCGTAATGTTCTGCATATATCCACAACTCTTTTTTGTTTAGATCGACCGCAAGACGAGGAAAAGTAGTCGGGTCGTGTGTAAAACCAAAGTCAAGACCTGCAGTCGTTTCTCCCACTCGTTTGATTGTGTCCTGTATATCAAAATCTCGGACGCTATAATTCTCGAATACCAGCCCCTCAGCCACGCCCCACTCACCATCACAAACAATTCTCGCACGTCTAGGGTTCGTTTGGTATAGATCCTCATATCGTTTAATATCGACTTCATCCAGCCATTCATTGCAACGATAAGTGGTCGTGAGCGACAGCGTATCCGCTCGCTGCGTCTCTTTATCAAAAAAGACACGTTTGAGCCAGTGCCTTTCGTTCCACGGGTTAAACGTGATTGTGATTTGTTTAAAAAAGTCAGGCGCGTCTAAGCTACCACGGATTGATTCAACTACTGTACTAAACTTGTCTTCACTTTCGATTTGATAAGCTTCTTCAAACCAAGCCCAGCAGAGAATCCCTACATCTACCGTGATAGATGTGATTTTAAGTTCATCATCTAAACCACGGAAAAGAATTTTCTGCCCTGTCTCTTTGACTGTGATTTCAGGCAGGGACTCGTTGAATTTAAACTTATGAGCGACTTTAAGTTGGTTAGCAGCCCACTTAAAATCTGTATAAGTTGATTGCTTGTTCGTATTCGAGTATCTACGCACTACAAGCAAGTTAGCCCAAGGATATTTCAAGATGCGCGTGATAAAGTTCAGTGCTGTCGTCTTCGATTTCTTTGAACCGCGCGAACCTTTCACAACGCGGTAGAAATTTCGTGAGCGCCAAAATTGGCCATAGCCACCACCAACTGTCTTGGGCAAATCAACTACGATGTCATTCTGTTTAATCTGGTATGTCGGACTCATTCGCAAACACCACCGTTCCAGTTACATCAACTTCAACCTTATCCGTCCAAAGTCTGTGACGTTTACCCAAAAGCTCAGCGGCTTTGATTCTGTCCTTGGCACCTACGTCTATATCTATGATTTCTTGGCCGAGCTCACCGATACTGCATAGAGTTTGTTCTTGCGTTTCTCCACGCATCACAGAGGTTAGATAGCTAAGCACCTCTTCCTGCGTTGCAATCTTCTTAGACGCAAGCTGTTCCAATCGCTCATCTATATAGATCTTTATTGCAGTGTTTTGTAGTAACTTAGAAGCATTCGTATTTGCATACTTAGAACTATATCCTGCCTTAATAGCAGATTTCGTCGCATTCCCACTGATGATGTACTCGTCAGCGAATCTCTGTTGTTTTAAAGTTAATTTAGCGATTTTCCATCACCACCTTATTTTTTTGTAACAAAAAAGACGCATGTATGCGCCTTTTTCTAGGAGTCCTCATGAAAATCGTTTCGTTTTCACTTTTTCGACAATACCATAATATCACTTTAGGAATTCCAAAGAGTTCCATTAGTTCCATTTTTTTTAGAAAGTTTTTTTAAAGCACTATCTCTAGCTCTGTGTATCGTCCCACGTCCGCATCGCAATCGGACTTGGATTTCATTCCACGAAAGCCCATCAATATACAGTAGCCGCATGATAATATTTTCAACTGGATCGTCCAGCGATTCAATCGCTTGTACCAGCTCATCCCGCTCCTGATAAAGTTCTTGAATTTCTCGATAGAGCTGTTCTGACTTATCGATAATCAGCACGTTCAATTCTTCAGAGCGATTAGACGGACTTTCTGCTTTCGGCATATTGTCGAATTGTTGTCCTCGTAAAATTCCAGACTTTAAGCTGATAATTTCTTGGTGTTTTGATTTTGCTTTGATGTCGATGTACTGCAAGGCCTTTAATCGTTGTTTGATATTGATCGTCAATCGCTCACCTCCAAAAGTCCCTTGTTTTCGTAGATGTTGCCGATGATTTCCTCTGCCTCCGTCCAAGCATATCCTTCGTTCAATCCTTTCAGATACACTGCTGGCATTCCGCCTATGAATGTACCACCATATTCTTTTTCTAAATACACTTCATGGGGACATCCTCTTGTACATTTAACGATGTCACCGATAAATACTTCCTTACCGTTCTTGTCTTTCAATCCTGTTGACTCCATGAGGATGACATCTTCTCCGTTTCGCTTATCTTCGAATTTTAACGGGACAGATGTAGAACCATCGCTAAATTTCCCTACGACTTCCTTTCTGATAAATGAAATCATCAGTATTTCGTCAATCATTTCTTCTGCTAACACATACCACGCTCTAAATTTCGGAATCATCTTGCACCTCCTATGAAATTATTAGCAACATTTCGTGCCTCAGTATCAATTAACTTATGTCTGTATTTTAACAATGGATTCATGAGGTCATTTCTCACAGCAGGCTTCAAAATGATTTCATTTGTTCCCAAAAATCTTTTACCGTCGATTTTGATTTTGATGTCATAACCGTTAGCGATATATTCAAGGTCATCTTTAGACAGGGAGATTTCAAATCTACTCATTCTTCCACCTCCTCAATCTCAATTCCTGGGCAATCAAACACCCAGCCAAAACCAGCATCTTCAAGCTCTTTTCGAGTGAATTTTGTAGCTAGTCCACCCATCGAGAAAAATAGTTTTTTTCCAAAACGTTATAGTATAGCGGTTGTATTGTCGTTTTCATCACTACTGTATACCGCTTCTCCTTCTCAACTTCGTAGCCTAAAATCCATGCACGAGCGAAGGTCGCTTGGTTATTTTCAGTTTCTAAAAATTCTTTTAGTTTTGAAAAATCTTTTTGATTTGCGTAGTTGTAAAAATATACATCGCCAACAATCAAGGCGTGTTGCAAATCAACGTGAGTAAATTTACAATACTCAATCCAATCCGCTACAAATTCCGGGATTTTGACTTTTTGGGGTTCGTCTAGTTGACTTACTAGCTCCAAAAGTCCTTTTCTACTGATTTTAATCGTATCTACGATAAGTCCCTTACTGTAAGGCAAATCCTCGATATGTTTTATCAATTCCTGTTTCTTCATCTTCCTGCTCCTTCCGCTTGTTTTTCTAGCCAGCTAAAGAGCAGGCCGAACTGCTCCGTCACCAGCTCATCATCATTGTATTGCTTGCAAATTTCTCCGATTGACGACACCACCCATAACCAATAGACATCCGAGCCGAAACCGACTTCTTGACTCTTTTGATTGCTGCACGCCATCCATTCTGGAATAACTCTGCTAAAGAAATCAATATAATTGATTTTCATGATAATTCCTCAATCTTGATATAGATCCCGACTCTATCCGCCCAGAACTTTTCGACAATCTCGCTGGCCACTTGTGCATCATCTTGCCAGTAGCCAAGTTTCGTCATGCAATCCTTGAGCAACTTCTGCAGATTGTCCGTATCTGGCTTTGTGGTCTTGTACTGACCATCGTAGCTTTTTTTGATACGCGGGAAGCACCACTTAACCGTCAGACGAATTGCTCCTTTAAATTTATCAGGAGGGACATGCTGCGCAAGCAAGCTCTCAAATTTCGCTCTAGCTTTTTTTAGATCCTCTGGCTCATAAAATATCGGCTTCCCAAATTGCACGTTTACCTTTTTTTGTTGGTGAGTCGTTGTCGGTATTTTTTTCATTGGTAAAAAGAATTCAATAAACATTTTTAAAAATACACTTCCTTTCTTTTTTTAAATTTCGCTTTTAGTCCATGACCCTTGTATATGACAGGGTGCGTTTTAAGCAACCCTGTCTATACAGGTATGGACATGATGGACGACAGGACATTATCTATATATATAATATATAGTTGCTTGTCGCACGACACGACCGTATTTTGTGGTTCTGTCGCGACAACGACACAACCGTATTTTTATAGTGTTGTCGTTGTTAAGGCACGACCAGAATTTTACAGTTCTGTCGCATTTTCTTTATTTAAAATAGTGAGCGTATTTTTATCGAGCCAATATTTTTTTGATGTTTTTAACCGTCTTTCGACAGTTTTTATAGACACTCCTAAATATTCAGCTACGTCTTCTTTTGAGGGTGGCTCGCCAAAATTTGCATTTTCGATAGCTTCGTCAAACTCTTTCAGCTTTTGCTTTTTATCTTCCTTCGCATTCTTTTTGCGAGTTTCTTTAGCTTTCATCCACCCTGGCTTATCGTCGTCCAGTTTAATATCTGCCAGTACACCTGATTCATCAAGCGCGTGTACTGGATAGCTGAACCACATATTGACTGGCTTAAACTTGGCAAACTCTCGAAGCGTGCCCTCGACTCGCCACGCAGTCGCTATCTGGATCTTGTTGCGGACTTCTTCGAGCTTGTCTACATACGGCGCCCGAGCCATCACGTCAGGAATACCCTTTTCAAAATGCGTCCGCATCTGCGCAGGGCTCAAGAGGTCATCCAGTCCGACATTCTGCTGGTAATAGGTATTGTTTCGCTCTTGCAAAGCCTGTTTGTAAACTTCGCACGCTGCCTGATTCAGTCTTTGAGTAAGCAATTCCTCTGACACTTCTAGCTCTACTAAGTCGATAAGTGCGTCAGGATCCCGAGCAAATACACCCGAACCACTGGCACGGTCCATGGACTTCTTGCCACCTTGAGAACCTTTAGAGTGGTGGTGACAGTAGATAACACTAGAGCCTAACTCTGTGGCCACCTTATCGAATTGATTGGTGAAGTGCGCCATCTGGTCTGCGCTATTCTCGTCACCAGTAAGCACCTTGTAAATCGGGTCAATGATGACTGCGATGTAATTCTTCTTCAAAGCTCGACGAATAAGTTTAGGTGCTAGCTTGTCCATCGGGACGGTCTTTCCACGAAGATTCCAAATATCGATATTCTGGATATTCTGCGGTGCCAACCCCATAGCCTGATAGACATCACGGAAGCGATGCAGGGCAGACGGTCTGTCTAGCTCCAAATTGACATAGAGGACACGCCCCTGCGTACAATCCCAGCCTAGCCACTTCTTGCCCTCTGCAATTGCGATTGACATCTCAATCAAAGCGAATGACTTACCAGCTTTAGACGGACCAGCAATCAGCATCTTGTGGCCTTGACGAAGGACACCTTTTATCAACTCAGGAGCCAATTCTGGCAAGTTATCCCAGCTGTCGGCCAATCCTTCAGGATCAGGTAAATCATCGTTCAAGTCTTCGATGTACTGATACCATTCGTCCCAATCGGCCTTACCGATGTTTGTGTCTACTAAGAATTGCTTCTGGCCATTGCGGACAAAGCCCGGCATGCGTGATAAGCGACTTGGGTTGCGGTTTTGGGTATCAACTACGATACCGTTTTTTTGGCAGACCTTGTAAAGATAATCAACGCGGTTCCGATACTCTTCATAATTCTTGGCATCTACTTTGACGATAGCATGTAGCGACTTATTCCCGCTGTGGACTAAGGCTGCAATCGGTAGCTCCAGCTCTTTATAAATGGCGTTTTGCTTGTCGATTGGCATGTTGTCGGATTCCACCAGCGCATAGCGAAAATCTGTCACATTTTCATTTTTGGCACCTTTTCCGTCCATCGGATTGAAACGAATCCATGCTCCGGCTTCTTCCTTGTAGTCACCGAGGACTCTTCCAATATCGCCGTCGCACTGGCTCAGCTCTTTAATGAGCTGACCAGCTGTCCGGTCATAGGCCCCCTTGGTAGGTAGCCATTTCTCAATCTCGCCTGTTTCGTCGTCTGTTTTCGGATAACACTCGGTCACATAACCGACATTTTCGCTAGCTTCAAAGAGCGTTTCAAGGTATTTGATGATTTCCTGTACCGGATTCCAGACAGTCGGCTCGTGGATTTCCTTGCCTTCTATCCAATTCTTGTCGATGACTCGATAATCGCGGTCTATGGTATCGTTCCAGTCCAATTCATGCGCGTTCTCGCTATCGTAGCTAGACTGCGACACCCAGCCGCCCTCTTTTGCTAGCTGCGTGATGGTTGCTCCTGTGACGACCGTTCCTGCTTCTTCGTTAAATGTGTCCCATTTTTTGAAGCATTCAAATTTCTTATACCGACTATCATTTTGCGACCAGTTATCCCAATCAGACGCCGTGTAGCCCTCGTGTTTCAAGGCCATGCCCACATTTACCCATGTCTGGTAGTCTACCGTGGCAGGATTGATGTAATCCAGCAACGGCAACAAATTAAAATCATTCTCTGCCACTGTTTTCTCCTTTTTTAATTTGGTACATATTCAGCTGGTCGCACGCCTGCTGGCAATCTCCAGCCGTTTGCAGCAATGCGATCAATCATATTTCTGGCTTGGTCAAATTGCCACATCCCAACATCTTTGAAGCCACGGCCTTCCAGGAACCGAATCTGTTTCGGTGTCGTCAAGCCTTCTGATTGTCGTTTGTGCAATCTGTCTAGCAAGAGATTGGCCTTGCCTGCATTTCCTATTTCGTCAGTAAAGATACCGTACTTCTCAAGCGCTTTCAACTGCTTGTCACTAGCAGGCGCCATTTCCCATCCAAAATTGGGCACATAGTTCGACAAGTCTTCAGCATGGATGGACATCTCAAATTGCAACGGATCCACAAGTTTGCGTTTACGCTTGCGCATTTCTTCCAGCTGTTTAGCCAACGCCTCCTCGCGTTGAGCGACCACATCTTCTGTCGCCTTGACTTCCATATCTTCAAGGTCAAGCATAACACCCGTCTGTTCTTCCATATTCTCAACCATTTTCTGAGCAACTTCTGGAGTCTCACAGATTAAATGAGCTGGTCGACATAACTCGTGGCGTTCTGTATGCCAGAGGAAGTCGAGCAAGAGCAGTTCTTCTTTTCCCGGATGCAAACGAGTCCCACGTCCTACCATCTGGCTATACAGCGCCCGCACTTTAGTAGGTCGCAATACAACTACGCAATCCACTGACGGACAGTCCCAACCTTCAGTCAATAACATAGAATTACAAAGCACGTTGTAACGGTCTTTCTCAAAGTCTTCTAAAACCTCCGCACGGTCCTTGGACTCTCCATTGACCTCAGCAGCGCGAAAGCCTTTTGCGTTTAGAATATCTCGAAACTTCTGCGAGGTCTTTACTAGTGGCAAAAATACGACTGTCTTGCGGTCTGCACATTGCTTGACCATTTCGTCTGCTATCTGCTCCAGATATGGATCTAGTGCCGTTCCGACATCGCTCGCTTTGAAATCTCCAGCTGACATGCTAACATTTGATAAGTCTAAGCTAAGCGGAATTGTCAACGCCTTGATTTTTGATAGATACCCTTCTTTGATAGCCTGTACTAGTGAATACTCGTAAGCTAAGCTATCGAAGTAAGAGCCGAGGTTCTTCATATCTCCACGGTCTGGGGTCGCTGTTACCCCGAGGACATTGGACTGTTCGAAGTATCCAAGGACGCGCTGATAACCATCTGAGATAGCGTGATGGGCTTCATCGACTACAATCGTATCGAACCAGTCAGGAGGAAATTGACTAAGTCGCTTCTTCCTCTGCATAGTTTGGACAGATCCGACGACTACTCGATACCAGGAGCCGATAGAGGTATTCTCTGCTTTCTCTAAAGCCGTGCCAAGCCCTGTCGCAGTCTTGAGCTTATCGCTAGCCTGCTCTAAAAGCTCCGACCTATGAGCAAGGACAAGCACGCGCTTGCCCTCTTTCACTTGGTCTTCGATGATTTTGGAAAAGACTATCGTCTTCCCGCATCCTGTAGGCAATACTAAGAGAGTGCGCTTGCGACCTTTAGCCCATTCAGCCTGTACAGCTTCCCGCGCTTCCTGTTGATAAGGTCTTAATTGCATCCCTTACCTCCTAGAATTGCCCGGCTTGGTATCCAGCCTGTGGTGGTTGTTGCGCAAAGTTTGGCTGCTGAGGTTGTTGATAACTTGGTTGTGTAGTTTGTCCTTGCGGTTGCTGGTTCAACACTTTTGTATAATCCACATCTTCAGGATAGAGCATGGATTTAACTTCGTTGTAATTATTCCCGTTATATTGTCGGGTTCCGACTTTACACACTCCAGTCGCACCGATGATGGCATTCCAGTTCATGCGAAGTGGTTCACCTTTTTTCTTTTGGCCAATTGCAGCAAAGAAAGCAGATAGCATTCCTTCGGTTGAGCTGTGTAAGAATAGGTTGTGGCGCAGTTCAGTTTCACCTTCATTTGCTACGATTTTGATGCTGACGATAGCCTTGTTACATGCTGGCAATTTGCCGGGATTTTGTGGATTCGGCGTGTGACGTGTACGTTCCATGCCTACGACTGTAAAATAGTACAATCCGTCAGGCAAGAGGACGAAATCCGAATCTTTTTCAATCGTGTCTTCCCAACCAATTTCGTGATCAAAGTTATTGTATTGTTGTGTCATGTTGATTTCTCCTTTAAGCTAAAATAGTAATTTTTTTGTTGCTAGCAAGTTCATTTTTTAAATAATTTTCGATGCTTTCGACGGCTTCTAATTTCCATTTTCCCCCATCTGCTTCAAAGAGCGCAAGGCTCGCCGATTTGTTGATGCGGAAGACGAATTGACTAGCAGGCTGCTCTACTTCGTTGAAAGTACGATATGGTCGCAAGGTTACTGGATTTGGAGTTTTAGCTTGTGCTAGGCTTGCTACACCATCGCGAACTGTCGCTATTTGACTTATGCCATTATCTTGCACTTCTGCGCCTTTTTCGATTTTTAAATGACTAGCAAAATCCAAAACCAAATTGCGGTCTGCATCATTGATGAACATAGACTGAAGCATAATATTGAATTCTTCCTGATCGCGCCAATAGCTAAAAGGAATAACTGGAACAGTTGCTTTTACAGATACGAGCTGAGGACGTTTGCCATTTTCAAAATCAACTTGATCATATACAGATACCTTTTGGAAACTGTCCACGACAACTACAAGTTTACGATCACTGATGAAATCGTTATCTGATTTGAGGTAGTCAACTAGACTTTTGAGTGTCTGAAGCTCAAGGATAGGTGCGTACTTACGAGGGTTAAGTTCCTGTAAGTCATATTCATCGCTGTCAAAATATTCCTTCCCAGTTTCTGAACGAACGATTTTATTTTCTTTACCCGCTAGTTCGACTGCGTAAGATAATGCTTCTTTGAGATTTTCTGTCATGGTTAGTTACCTGCTTTCTTTTGATTGTAATCAATGATTTTAGATTTTTCCTGTTGTTCCACTTTTTCGATTAGTTCGCCAGTGTCGGTCCGCATGTCCCCGTTGTCATCGAAGTAAGTCTGACCAGGGATCCCACTCTTGAGCTCATTTGCGTGAATTTTACCAGTATCGTCACGACCGACAATGACAGTTGTTGCAACGCCTTTTTGCGGTGCCAGAGTTGATTTGACTTCCATGCCTGTTTTAACGACAGTACGCTCATCGTCCGTTGACATCGTTAGTGTGATAGTGACCTTGCGAGTCGCCTTAGCTTCTGTATTGAGGTCCAAAATGTTCTCAAGAACTTTCTCAAGTTCTTTGTCAACCTTTTCTTGTAAGGCTGTATTTGCGATTTTCGACAAATCGATTTTAATAGTTTTATCTTTCATAGATACTCCTTGTTATATTTCGCTATGATTTCTTATTCCCAGAATTTACATCGTGAAGGGCAAATCTGGCTCAGCTCGCACTTGATTTTGGATGACTTCCATAGTGGCCTGCCAGTGCGCCACAATCATATCCCAATAATCAGGAGGGAAGTTTTCGATTGGTGTGCCCAGCGGGAAATGACCGCGTATGTATGCGACTTTTTGAAGTTCTTCTTCTGTCACGTTTTCCTGCTTCATGAGGTCCGTCAGACCAGTGGGCAGGCTCGCGTGATATTGCGCTGGCTGCGTTGGTTCAGCTTGAGTTTGTGGCTCCTCAGGGGCGCTATTTTGCGGTTTAGCTGCTACTTGTGTCATGTCAATTGGCAATTCCGTTTGTGTCGGCTGTGGTTGCGGCGTAGCTTGCTGAGGCGCTGGAGCGACTGCCTGCGGTTGTGCCTGTTGCGCCTGAACTTGTTGGCCTGCAAAGATATGAGCAATTCCTGCGTAATAGAACGGCATTTCATCAGGCAATCCATGACGATTCTTGGCATCCCAAGCAGGGCGATGGTTAGTGTACATCACGCGCTCGCCACCCTGCGCCTTCTTTTTTCCGTTCTCGGCTGTCATGACCAAAGTCTTGTAATTGGCAAATAGAACCATATCTGCCCATTCTTTTACGAGCGGAGCAGTCTTAGAGCCTGTCTTTTGACCAAGTTTCAACTCGTAACGGTCATAAGATCCCATTTCGTCTGGTTGTTCAAATTTCTTGATTTGAGCGTGCGCAGTCAATACAACGTTGATTCCCATATCAACCAAGTCAGAAAGACTATTCAAGAAACGCCCCATTTCTTCTTGGACATAGGTATAACCTTTGCCCCAGCCGAAATCTTCAATTCCTTTCTTTCCATGCTGTGCGCAGACATCAGCTACTGCCATGGATTCCGCCCAGTCAATCGTATCAATGACCAAGGTTCCGCACTCAGTCGGATTTGCTTTGATAAAAGCAATCTCATTGATGAGCATAGTCCAACTTGTCGGCTTATCTAATCGTGCTACGTCCATGTTATCTGTCGAGCCTTCTGTGTCGATAAATACTGGGTTTGGAAATTCAGCAGCAAACGTAGACTTGCCAATTCCTTCAGGACCATAGATAACTACCTTTTGAGCTCGTGCCCGTTTTCCTCTAGTGATTTGCATGTTTTAAAATCCTCCTTGCCAAGTTGGTGCGACTGTTTCAGCGTGTCCTTGTTGAGCGGCGCTTGCAAATTCTACCGGTTTAACACTATACCCGTCTTCAATCAGGATGCTACATTCGTCTCCTGTTGATACCCGTGTTGCAATTGCTTGCAATCCTTCTTGTTCAAGCCATGCGCCAAATTCTTGCAAAGTCTGCTGATCCATTTGCTCCAGCTTGTCAATGAGCACAAATCCACATTCTGGCTTCAATTTACGCACGATAGCAGTCGCTACTTGAAGTTGTTGACTACCAGACATGTTATCCCATCGTTGGCCAAGGTAGAGCAATTCTCCATCATCCACGGATAAGCCCGGCAGCGGTAAGTCTGCATTTGTTAGCAAGTCTGTCTTTTGCTTGCGGATGTCAGCGATTACATTGTCCAGCTCTTTGTATTGCTCGCGATAGTCTTTCGCGTCTTCTTCCGCCTTGTCTTTGTCAAAATTCGCTCGAACTTTGAGGTTGATTTGCTCGATATTCGCGATACTGTCTTCAATCTCTTGCGTTGATTCATCTATCAACTCTTGCGTGTCTTTGCGTGCAATATCAAGGTCCTGCGCTAGCCCTTGCTCTTTCTCTCGAGCTTCTTCTAGCATTTTGCTAAGTCGTTCGACGTCTGCAAGCGCCCCTTGATATTCGTTTTCGATTCTTGTTAAATTTTGACGTTTACGAGCATTCTCGCCATTCCGCCCTAAAATTTCTTGTTGCTGTTGGATAAGTTCAGAGATAGATACCAGCTCTTTCGGCGCATCTGGATAGTACGGTTGCTCTTTCGCAAACTTCTCTTTTTGGTCAGCAATCACACCAATTGCATGGCGCTCATCATATTTGGCCTTTTCCTGCATTTCCAGCTCAGCCAATTGCGGACCAACTCCGATGATTTGCAGCAATGTCTTAGCTTTTTCTTTGCTGGTTTGCTCCATAAATTTTGGCAAGTTGATAGCCAACTCCTCTACAAAGCTGTCCAGCAAGTTTTGACCTGCTTTGTTCCCACTTGGGTCAATGACTTTGAGAGTGCTGTTCTTACCGCTACGTTCTACAATCAGACCATTTGATAGCGTGATTTTTAGGCTAGGCGGGATTGTACTGCCTTCACGTTGTGCTTGGCTAGGTTTGTACTTGTTACCACCCAACGCCCAAGCAATCGCGTCTAGCACGCTTGTTTTGCCTTGGCTGTTATTACCACCGACGATTGTCAAGCCAGTCGCTGACGGCTCTAACTTGACAGCCTTCACGCGCTTGACGTTTTCAATTTCGAGTTTATTGATTGTAACCATTGCTACTCTCCAATCTTCATCTTTTTGTTTCGCAGGGCTAATTCTTGCTCAAACATTTCTAAGCGATATTTCGCGCTGCGATAGTAATTGTTTTTTTCTTTCAAGCGATTGATGATCGCTGTGCTAATTGTCATGTTTGTTACTAGCAGGCCAACGCTGACCAGTAAGCCAATTCCTAATATCATTTCAATGTTCATGTTTTCTTACCCTCCCGGAAAATCTGCTTTTCCTGTCTTCTTCCAGTACTCAAATTCGTAGTACATATTGTTAAATTTATCGACCGTTACTTCCTGTCGCCGATTTGTATCGGCCTGCACTCGGATGCTATCGCGATTGTCCTTGATCTGTTCCTGCAGCTCACGGATTTGCTGGTTTTGCTTATCGATAATCTGCACACCAGCGATGGCCAATAGCACGATTGCAACGACTACCAGGATGGTCAATCTTTTAAGGTCTTTCAGACTCATTTATCTTCACCCCACGAAATCCCACGAAATTTTAAAATAGATGCCTGCTGGCGTTTTTTCTTTGCTGCCAGAGTAACCGGCCAGCCAGTACTGTGTAATTGTTTTTGCAATAACGTCATCCAGATTAAAATAGTGTTTTCTTACACCTTTAGTCACAGTATTTCTGATCTCGTTGTGGGTGAATTTGATACTAACTCCGCCTGCGTTCGCTTCTTCTCTGATCCAGCTATTGATAACTCTTATTGTCTCTGAAGCTGCGATTCGACCGATTTGTTCACGCGCTTCAGCAGTTAATTGCTTTGCTGTTTTTACTTTTATAATTTCACTCATTTTTTATCCTTTCTTAAACGTTAGCTCAGCTAGCCCGTTCTTCAAATTTGATGTTTTTCAACATCTCGTCGAGCGTCTCTTTCTTGCTTCTGTAGCGATTGCGAGATTTCCATTTCACAAAAAGACGAAATCCCTCGTAATTGATAAAGACAATCTTGTGTGTTGGGTTGTCTATGTATCTGCTAAAGTCTGGGTGTTCTCTCATTTCTCTCGCCCAGACCTTGGCTGTGCTAGGAGTCAAACCTTCCCAAATTTGACAAAGATGCTCATAGTCACCAGCTTCCGCTTTTTCGGATTGATTAGCGGGTCTGTAAACCAATTCAGCTTTTGGCATAGCTTTTCCTCTCTTTCTGTGCTATAATTTGATTAGTATTTTTGATTAGCGCCTGACTTTGTTAGGTGCTTTTTTTGTTTACTCAATGCTGTAATCTGCAATTACTCGCAAGATAAACTTATTTGCAGCAGGTCCTTTAGTCGAACCATTCAAGATATTCGTAACTTCCTGTCGCTTATAACCATAAGCCGTTGCCAAATCACGCTTCTTGATGTTGTGTTGCTTTAAATACTCAGAAACCTTCTTTCGACCATTGTCAATATCTGGCATGCACTCACCTCCTATCTAAATTCATCCAAGCTGACTTCCAGTGCATCAGCAATTTTGCACATATTTGACCAAGACATCTCTTTCAATCGACCCGCTTTCAAGTTGGAAAAGTTTGATTGATGGATACCTGATTCTTTGGCCAACTTGTACATTGACCATCCTTTGAGTTTTAGCTGATATTCAATTTTATTCCACATATGCAACACTATATATTGTGTCCAAACAATATATTACCTCCTTTTTGATACAATATATTGACTTTTAAAAGTATTTAAGTTATAATGTATTCTGACTAAAACGATTTAATAAGACCTTTCTAACTCCTTATGAAAATCGCAAGTCAAATAATTAAGAAAGGAGGATTGCTTATGGCGAAAAATACCAAGCAGACTTCTGCTAAAGTTGCCACCAAAGCAAGCAAGGCTCTTAGAGATGGACGCTCTTCTGCCCGTACTAAGTCTATTGCTGGTTCGGCACTTTCACAGACTCGTAAAAAGTAAAACGATATAGTCTGTATTCAAGATATAACTTTTCCCTCTTTCAGAAACTTTTATAAGATTCTGGTCTGGGAAAAGCTTTTTTATTTCTTCAGGTACTTCTTGAATATCGCACTCCCCGAAAGAAATTTCTGAGTCTATCGTTGTAATTCCGCCTATTTTCATACTCACGCGCCTCCTTTCTTCATAAAAAAATGCCCTATCAAATTGATAGAGCATGTGATACGATAAGAACGGCACTTCTACACCGCCTACGAAGGGAGGTGAGATAGCCTATGATGGAACTAATCCTTAAAACTATCATCGGACCGATTGTGGTCGGTGTCGTTCTTCGTTTAGCTGATAAATGGCTGAACAAAGATAGATAGTGTCAAAAAAGACCCCAAGCTTATTTGGTCGTGAGCTTGGGATCTTTTCTAGTCCATGATATAGAACTAATCCTTAATTCCCCTATATTATCTCACATGCTCTATACAATTGTCAAGGAACTTGTAAACAAGAAACAACTAAAATTTTAACTATTTTTTGTGTTATTGCTTGACTTTTTACAATCTATTGTTTAGAATAAAAGCATGATAAAAACACCAATAAATTTATAAATACCGTTCGCCAAAACATTTTTATAATTTATTTCTTAGTTGTTTTTTTAGTTGTTTCTCACTTACAAAAACTATTGTAAACTATTGATTGTGTTTTGTCAATAATTTTACACACAAAAGTTTAAATATTTTTTGTCGTGCCTTTAGAAAGGTTGATAAATCAATGTTTTCTTTATTTGAAAAAATTAAAGAACTTTGCCAAATGCGAGGAATTTCTATAAATTCACTCGAAGAAACACTTGGGTATAGTAGAAATACAATCTATAGCATGAAAAGTAAAAAACCAAATGCCGAAAGATTACAAGAAATCGCCGACTATTTCCATGTGTCAACCGACTACCTGCTCGGTCGCACAGATAACCCAGCAATAGCAAACGACGACACAATCGCAGGCTACACGTCTGACGACTTGCGAAAGATGGCAGAGAATGCCAAGACGTTCGATGGTAAGCCACTCACAGAAGAGGATATCGACGCTATCCAAAATATCATTGAGATTTATTTGAGAGGTAGATAGCCTATGACTATTGAAGAGCTTGTAGATTCGCACGGCGTTACTCTCGCTTACTTTGATAACGAGCTTTGGCACAGACCAGGCATCTACGTCAAAGATATCAATATTATCTTTATAAATCGTGAGTTGTCTGAGAACGCCAAAAAACGCGTCATATACCACGAATTAGGACATCTGGATCATTCTGCTGAGCTTTACCAAAATAATCACACTAGATGCGAAAATGAAGCGAATAGGCACATGATCCATAAACTACTCGAAGAAGAGCTTGCAGCATCAGATGACCACAAGTCTTTTAACTACTTACATTTTATGCAAAAGCATAAATTAAAGACAGTAACAGACGAATTGATGGTCATCGACGAATATTACGAATTGATAGGATGAAAATATGGACTTCAAAAAGATAAGCGACCTAGCAAAAACTGCAGTCGATAAGACCGCAGAAGGTATAAGTAAAGCTAACGATATGAGAAAAAAGGCAGCACTAGAAACAAAAATAACTTTGCCAGCAAGCAATCAGTTCTCTAGTCCTACTACTGTCCGAAAAACGGTTGATGGCCAATACTACATTGGTATGTACTCAGAAGAACCTGTGCTTTACGAATTTGAAAACTTCAATTTTTCTGGCTCTACAATTATCGAACGTACAACTACTACAGGAAAAACCAAGCAAAAAGGGCGTGCTGGCAGCGTTCTCCTTGGAGGAGCGATTGGTGCTGCAATAAACCCAGTTGGAGCGGTTGTTGGAGCCATGGCTGGTGGAGCTAGAGGAAAAAAAGGAACCATCAATTCTACATCGGTTACTACCCAAGAAGAAAAACCGGGCGCGGCTTCTATTTCTCTTAGAAACATTATTACTAGCGAGATAAAAACTATTTCAACGAAGCTAACTCAAGCGCAAGCAAACAACGTCGAAAGATTTTTTGAATAAAACAAAAAAATCCCTGCGCTCAGAAGTTATGATCCAGGAAGAATTTAAGAAAATAGTAGGAATGTAAAAAAATGGAAATATTAAAAAATACTTTATCGCTAATCGTTTTAGTTTCAGCAGCTGGCATTTGGTATTTTGTTAAAAAACGCCCGAACGCCAAATATAGAAATATTTCAATCGCTGTTCTGATAAGCTGTGCTCTTGTTATCGGGACTTTCTTCCGAGAAAACAAAACAAATACTGAGCTTACAAAACCGGCTACAACACAAACCACCTCGTCTTCTTCGTCTAAGAATTCAGTAAGCAAGGAAAACTCAAAAGAAAATAAAGTTAGTGAATCTAAAAGTGAAGCAAGCTCATCTCAAGAAATAAAAAATGACGGTCCTGATTATACAGAGGAGTCTAATACACAATTTGCTAACCATTTAACTATTGAAATCAATAATCAATTAGCAGAGTCGGGTCATCAGGTTATAACTAAACCAGTAGGCAAAAATGTCATTTACTTGTATCTTCCTCAAGAGGTCAAATATTACTCGAAAGTTGAGATCCAACAAATTGCTGACAAACTGTACAAAATTAAAGAAAGCACTTTTAAAAATTGGGCAATAGAAAATGGCTATGATTTGAGTTTTGCTAACTCTCCTAATCTATATGTAAAAGCGGAAGATGACACAACACTCGCAGCAGAAAGTGGCATCATCAATAAATCAATGAAAGTCAAGATAAATAACTAACAAAAAAATCCCCACGCTCTCAAAACTTTGGCGAGTCTGAGCGTGAGGCAATCATGTATAGTAAAAGGCATTAAAAAGCCCTCTTTACTATACCCATTTTATCAAAAAGTGAGGTAAAAATCAATGTGGATGGAAGAACTTACAAACGGAAAATATAAGTTTTTTGAACGCTACAAAGATCCCTACACTGAAAAGTGGAAAAGGGTATCTGTGACGCTCGACTCAGGTTCAGCAAGAGCCAAAAAAGAAGCTCAAAAGCAACTGGATGAAAAAATTTCTCAAAAATTACAGAGCCTATCCACTACTGATATGCTTTTTGAGGCTGTTCTTGACGATTGGTGGGAATTGCATAAAAAGTCAATCAAAGCTTCTACTGAAAAAACTATGATCTATGCTGTCAGTGAAGTAAAAGAAAGTTTTGCTCCAGGGGTCAAAATTAAAAATATCACTGCTAAGTACGCACAACAGTATTTTACAGATTCAGAGGACAATCATATCAAATTAAAAAAGCACAAATCGGTTTTAAGTATGGTGTTCAAATACGCTCAAGATTTAGAGTTGATTGATACCAATCCAATTCAACGGGTAAGACTTC
The DNA here is from genome assembly GCF_003943515.1 of Streptococcus cristatus. GTDB lineage: Bacteria > Bacillota > Bacilli > Lactobacillales > Streptococcaceae > Streptococcus > Streptococcus cristatus_D. The sequence goes on from NZ_RJPT01000012.1 coordinate 37,862, forward strand.
CTAAAAAAGTCGTCACATATGAAACTATGGAACGGATAGAAAACAAGTTTCTTGAGCAGAATGAGCTAAAAAGACTTTTAAAAGCCATGAGAGAATACAATAGAGGATATCACGTTGCTCGCATGGCTGAATTTATGGCACTGAATGGGTGTCGAGTCGGTGAGGCTGGTGCTTTAAAGTTTGAAAACTATGATAAAAAAAATCGTACCATCACTATCAATGGCACTTTAGACCCAACACGAAAGGGTTCAGAGGGCGTCAAGACTACACCAAAAACCTTGTCATCTATCAGGGTAGTTGATTTAACCAATAAAGAAATTGAGATTATAGAAGAATTTATTGAGCTACACGAGTTAAGAAAGAATACTAACCCAAACTATAAAGATATGGGCTTCATATTTGTTTCCTCTAATGGTATCCCTATCCATAAGTCTAGTATCGGTAAGTTGATGAAGAATGCTAATGCCACGCTAAAGAAACCAATAAATAAACCATTGCACCCTCACATACTACGACATACTCTTATCAGTACACTTGCAGAAAATAATATTCCGTTAAAAGCCATTACTCAGAGAGTAGGTCATAAAGATAACGGAAAGACCACAATGGAAATCTATACTCACGTAACTAAGAACATCAAGTCAAAAGTTGTTGATGTCTTAGATAAACTTTACAAATAGCTTGCCCCTTTTTTGCCCCTTCTCTAACAAAAAGAAAAACCGCTAGTCCTAAGAATAGCGGTTTAATAATGTTTTTAAGCTACTAATGTAGTTACTCTATTATTTAAGAGTAA
>NZ_RJPT01000013.1 GCF_003943515.1 Streptococcus cristatus
TTTTAAAGCTGTAAACAACACAGCTCTAAAACTTGCGCCTTCAAGGTCCTCAACGACATACGTTTTGGAACCATTCGAAACAACACAGCTCTAAAACTAAAATACAACTCATTACTAATTCTAACAGATTTCTACAAATATAGCATTTAATTTATTGAAATTTTTATTAGAAATGTTATAATTTAAATATAGTTGTATTTTAAGGAGATATTTTTGAAAAAATTCAAATTTACTAGAGATCATTTAGCAATTCTAACTGAGTTAATAAAGTTTATGAAAGGTTGTATTGACTTAATCAAAGCTCTCATTTCTTAATTTTTTAAAATTATAACTTAATACAAAGGAGGTTTGTATATATGGACAACAAAAATTACTCTATCGGACTTGATATCGGAACAAACAGCGTCGGATGGGCCGTCATTACAGATGACTATAAAGTTCCATCGAAAAAGATGAAAGTTCGGGGTAATACTGATAAACACTTTATCAAAAAAAATCTAATTGGAGCTTTGTTATTTGATGAGGGGACTACTGCCGAGGATAGACGTCTCAAACGAACAGCACGCCGTCGCTATACTCGCAGGAAGAATCGTCTTCGCTATCTTCAAGAAATCTTTGCTGAGGAAATGAGCAAGGTGGATAGTAGTTTCTTTCATCGATTGGACGACTCCTTTTTAATTCCTGAGGATAAGAGAGGAAGTAAATATCCTATTTTTGCTACCTTGGCAGAAGAAAAAGAATACCATAAGCAATTTCCAACTATCTATCATTTGAGAAAACATCTGGCGGACTCAAAAGAAAAAGCGGACTTGCGCTTAATCTATCTGGCATTAGCTCATATGATTAAATACCGCGGACATTTTTTATATGAAGAATCTTTCGATATTAAAAACAATGATATCCAAAAAATCTTTAATGAATTGATAAGCATTTACGACAACACATTTGAAGGAAGTTCACTTAGTGAGCAAAGTGTACAAGTTGAAGCAATTTTTACTGATAAAATTAGTAAATCTGCAAAGAGAGAACGCGTTCTAAAACTCTTTCCTGATGAAAAGTCCACTGGTTTGTTTTCAGAATTTCTCAAGCTAATCGTAGGAAATCAAGCTGATTTCAAGAAACATTTTGATTTAGAAGATAAAGCTCCACTGCAATTCTCTAAAGATACCTATGATGAGGATTTAGAAAACTTGCTTGGGCAAATTGGAGATGACTTTTCAGACCTTTTCGTGGCCGCTAAAAAACTCTATGATGCCATTCTTCTATCAGGAATCTTAACTGTCACAGATCTATCCACTAAGGCACCGTTGTCAGCATCTATGATTGAACGCTATGAAAATCACCAAGAAGACTTGGCAGCTTTAAAGCAATTCATCAAAAATAATCTTCCAGAAAAATATGACGAAGTTTTTTCTGACCAATTTAAAGATGGGTATGCTGGATATATCGATGGTAAGGCCACACAAGAAGCATTTTACAAATATATCAAAAATCTTCTCTCTAAATTCGAAGGAGCAGATTATTTCCTTGAGAAAATTGAACGTGAAGATTTCTTGAGAAAACAACGCACCTTCGATAATGGTTCTATTCCTCATCAAATTCATCTTCAAGAAATGAATGCCATTCTCCGTCGGCAAGGAGAGCATTATCCATTTCTGAAGGAAAACAAAGAAAAGATTGAAAAAATCTTAACCTTCCGTATCCCTTACTACGTCGGCCCATTAGCTCGTGGCAATCGTGATTTTGCTTGGCTGACTCGAAATTCTGACCAAGGAATTCGACCTTGGAATTTCGAAGAAATTGTTGATAAAGCAAGCTCTGCGGAAGACTTCGTCAATAAGATGACTAACTATGACTTGTATCTGCCAGAAGAAAAAGTTTTGCCTAAACACAGTCTCTTGTATGAAACATTTGCTGTCTATAATGAATTAACAAAAGTAAAATTTATTGCAGAAGGATTGAGAGACTATCAATTCCTTGATAGTGTACAGAAAAAACAAATTGTCAATCAATTATTCAAAGAGAAAAGAAGAGTAACCGAAAAAGACATCATCCAGTATCTATATACTGTTGATGGCTACGATGGAATCGAACTAAAAGGAATTGAAAAACAATTTAACGCTAGTCTTTCTACTTATCATGATTTACTCAAAATTATCAAAGATAAAGAGTTTATGGATGATTCTAAAAATGAAGCAATTCTTGAAAATATCGTCCATACTCTCACAATCTTTGAAGACCGTGAGATGATTAAGCAACGCCTTGCTCAATATGACTCTCTCTTTGATGAAAAAGTAATCAAAGCACTAACTCGTCGACACTATACTGGTTGGGGAAAACTCTCTGCCAAGCTGATTAACGGTATCCGTGATAAAAAAAGCGGCAAAACGATTCTTGATTATCTGATTGATGACGGCTACAGCAATCGTAACTTTATGCAGTTAATCCATGATGACGGACTTTCCTTCAAAGAAATGATCCGAAAAGGACAAGTAGTTGGTAAAACAGATGATGTGAAACAAGTTGTCCAAGAACTTCCAGGAAGCCCTGCCATTAAAAAGGGAATTTTGCAAAGTATCAAGATCGTTGATGAACTTGTCAAGGTTATGGGCCATGCTCCCGAGTCCATTGTAATTGAAATGGCACGAGAAAATCAGACAACTGCCAAAGGGAAAAAGAATTCCCGACAAAGATATAAGCGCATTGAAGATTCACTGAAAATATTAGCATCTGGACTTAACTCCAAAATTCTAAAAGAACATCCGACAGATAATATTCAACTTCAGAATGACCGTCTCTTCCTTTACTATCTCCAAAATGGAAAAGATATGTACACAGGGGAAGCTCTTGACATCAATAAATTAAGTAGCTATGATATTGACCACATTATCCCACAAGCCTTTATAAAGGACGATTCTCTCGATAACCGTGTCTTGACGAGTTCAAAAGAAAATCGTGGGAAATCCGATAATGTTCCTAGCCTAGAAGTCGTTCAAAAAAGAAAAGCTTTCTGGCAACAATTGTTGGATTCTAAGTTGATTTCAGAACGTAAATTTAATAATTTAACCAAAGCTGAACGTGGTGGACTAGATGAACGTGATAAAGTTGGCTTTATCAAGCGTCAGTTAGTTGAAACACGACAAATCACAAAACATGTTGCACAGATTTTGGATACTCGCTATAATACAGAAGTGAATGAGAAAAACCAGAAGATTCGTACCGTCAAAATCATCACTTTGAAATCCAATCTAGTTTCCAACTTCCGTAAAGAATTTAGGTTATACAAGGTACGGGAAATCAATGACTACCACCATGCACATGATGCCTATTTAAATGCAGTAGTGGCTAAGGCTATCCTTAAGAAATATCCTAAACTAGAGCCTGAATTCGTCTATGGTGACTATCAAAAGTACGATCTTAAGCGATACATCTCAAGATCCAAAGACCCTAAAGACATTGAAAAAGCAACTGAAAAGTATTTCTTCTACTCAAACTTGTTGAACTTCTTTAAAGAAGAGGTGCATTACGCAGACGGAACTATCGTAAAAAGAGAAAATATCGAATACTCCAAAGATACTGGGGAAATCGCTTGGAATAAGGAAAAAGATTTCGCAACAATCAAAAAAGTACTTTCACTTCCGCAGGTGAATATTGTGAAGAAAACAGAGATCCAGTCTCATGGTTTAGATAGAGGGAAGCCTAAAGGCTTATTCAATTCTAATCCATCTCCTAAACCGTCAGAAGATAGTAAAGAAAATCTTGTTCCAATTAAACAAGGGCTTGATCCACGGAAATACGGTGGTTACACTGGTATTTCTAATTCGTACGCGGTCTTAGTTAAAGCTATTATTGAAAAAGGAGCGAAAAAACAACAAAAGACAATTCTTGAGTTTCAAGGTATCTCTATTTTAGATAAAATAAATTTTGAAAATAACAAGGAAAACTACCTTCTTGAAAAAGGATATATAAAAATTCTTTCAACTATTACATTGCCTAAGTATAGTTTGTTTGAGTTTTCTGATGGTACAAGAAGAAGACTTGCAAGTATTCTATCAACAAACAATAAACGAGGAGAAATTCATAAAGGTAATGAATTGGTCATCCCCGAAAAGTATACGACTCTTTTGTATCATGCTAAGAATATTAATAAGGCACTCGAACCAGAACACTTAGAGTATGTTGAGAAACATAGGGATGAGTTTGCAAAACTTTTAGATTATGTACTTGATTTTAACGAAAAGTATGTTGGGGCGTTAAAAAATGGAGAGAGAATCCGGCAAGCATTTACAGATTGGGAAACAGTAGATATCAAAGAATTGTGTTTCAGCTTCATTGGTCCAGAAAATAGTAAAAATGCTGGTTTATTCGAATTGACATCACAAGGAAGCGCCTCTGACTTCGAATTTTTAGGAGTAAAAATTCCACGATACAGGGACTATACACCTTCATCACTACTCAACGCCACCCTCATCCACCAATCCATCACTGGTCTTTACGAGACTCGGATTGATTTAAGCAAACTAGGAGAAGACTAATGGGATGGAGAACCGTTGTTGTCAATACACACTCTAAACTTTCCTACAAGAACAACCACTTGATTTTTAAAGATGCCTCTCGGACAGAGTTGATTCATCTGTCCGAGGTGGACATCCTTCTTTTGGAGACGACGGATATCGTTCTCTCCACTATGCTGATAAAACGCTTGGTGGATGAAAATATTCTGGTCATCTTCTGTGATGATAAACGCTTGCCAACTGCATACTTAATGCCTTACTACGGTCGGCACGATTCCAGTTTGCAACTCTCTCGTCAAATCACATGGAGCGAGGAGGCTAAAGCTCAAGTTTGGACGACTATTATTGCACAAAAAATTCTCAATCAGGCTTTTTATCTGGGGAGTTGTGGTTTTCTAGAAAAATCTCAGTCCGTCATCGATCTCTATCATGGGTTGGATTTATTTGATCCTAGTAACCGTGAGGGGCATGCAGCTCGCATTTATTTCAACACCTTGTTTGGGAATGATTTTAGTCGTGAGCAAGATAGTGATGTCAATGCTGCCTTGGACTACGGCTATACCTTGATTTTGAGTATGTTTGCGCGTGAGATTGTGTTGTCTGGTTGTATGACTCAGTTTGGATTGAAACATGCCAACCAGTTTAATCAATTCAACCTAGCTAGCGATATTATGGAACCTTTTCGTCCGATTATTGACAGAATCGTCTATGAAAATCGAAATAGTTCTTTTGTCAAAATCAAGCGAGAACTTTTCACTATTTTTTCGGATACCTTTCACTACAATGGTAAGGATATGTACCTGTCCAATATCGTCAGCGACTATACTAAGAAAGTCATTCAAGCTCTTAATCAACCGGAGAAAGGAGTTCCTGAGTTTAGGATATGAGTTATCGATATATGCGTATGATTTTAATGTTTGATATGCCCGTTGATACCGTAGAGGAACGCAAGGCCTATCGGAAATTTCGAAAGTTCCTCATAGATGAGGGATTTATCATGCACCAATTCTCCATCTATAGCAAGCTCTTGCTCAACAATTCTGCTAATAATGCCATGATTGAGCGACTCAAGACTCATAACCCTAAAAAAGGAAACATTACTCTCTTAACCGTCACGGAAAAGCAATTTTCTCGCATGATTTACTTAAATGGTGAGCGAAATACCAGCGTAGCAAACTCCGATGCCCGTTTAGTTTTTCTAGGAGAGGAGCCTAGAGATGAAGATTAATTTCCCGCTATTAGATGAACCATTAGCTATTGAAAATGCAACCTTTTTAGTCCTGGAAGACCAGCTTACCTTTTCAACTATCGTCAAGCAGTTCTATCAATACACTGATGAAGGAGAGTTGAAGTTGTTTGATAGAAATCTAAAAGCTCTGAAAGAGTCTGAGTTACTAGTGATAACGGATGTCTTAGGATACAATCTCAACTCACCTGCTATGCTCAAGCTGATACATGCGGATCTTGAAAGTCAACTCAATGACAAACCGGAAGTCAAGTCCATGATTGAAAAGTTGGTAGCTACGATTACAGAATTACTGGCATTTGAGTGTTTGGAAAACGAATTGGACTTGGAATACGATGAAATCACCATTCTAGAGTTGATCGATGCGCTAGGGGTCAAAGTTGAAACTCTGAGTGATACACCTTTTGAAAAGATGCTAGAAATTATCCAGGTTTTCAAATATCTTTCCAAAAAGAAACTCCTTGTCTTCATCAATGCGATCGCCTATCTATCAAAGGATGAATTAGTAAATATGATAGAGTATATCCAACTCAATCAACTAAGGGTTTTATTTGTCGAACCTCGAAAAGTCTATGATTTTCCGCAGTATGTGCTGGATCAAGACTATTTCTTGAATCCTGAAAATATGATATAATAAGAGTAACAATTGGAATCGGACGAGCTGAAGTCTGGCTGAGACGAATGGCGCGATTACGAAATTTCGTAAGAAAAAATTTTCTACGAGGTTTTAGAGCTGTGTTGTTTCGAATGGTTCCAAAACTCCAATTTTCACGCTTTAAGCGTTTGTTTTGTTTTAGAGCTGTGTTGTTTCGAATGGTTCCAAAACCTGAGCTCAGGGCGTTACTCACGCTATAATTGTTTTAGAGCTGTGTTGTTTCGAATGGTTCCAAAACCTGTTATTATAGCGTAGGGTCCCTAGTGATGTTTTAGAGCTGTGTTGTTTCGAATGGTTCCAAAACTGAACTAGTTGAGGGCTCTTTCCAGGAGCAGTTTTAGAGCTGTGTTGTTTCGAATGGTTCCAAAACTTACTCGTGAGAAGCCTTTAAGACGAGAAGGTTTTAGAGCTGTGTTGTTTCGAATGGTTCCAAAACGGGTAGCCAAAAAAGGAGGCAGAAATCAAAGTTTTAGAGCTGTGTTGTTTCGAATGGTTCCAAAACTACTTTTTAATTTCGCTTTTAGTCCATGTCGTTTTAGAGCTGTGTTGTTTCGAATGGTTCCAAAACTAATCTGAAAGCAAAAGATACTGCGCTTGAGTTTTAGAGCTGTGTTGTTTCGAATGGTTCCAAAACGACAGGCCGCAAAGAGCGGGAGTTCATGGAGTTTTAGAGCTGTGTTGTTTCGAATGGTTCCAAAACCGCGGTCTGCTGCTTCGTCGTCACCCGTCAGTTTTAGAGCTGTGTTGTTTCGAATGGTTCCAAAACTGATTGTGAGCAATACGTCCCAATGTTAGAGTTTTAGAGCTGTGTTGTTTCGAATGGTTCCAAAACTTTTAACGTTAGATAATGTGCAGTCAATCAGTTTTAGAGCTGTGTTGTTTCGAATGGTTCCAAAACGGACGGATATGCTAAATACTGCGTTTGGTTGTTTTAGAGCTGTGTTGTTTCGAATGGTTCCAAAACCATCAAAATCAGGAAGTACAAGCCAAGAAAGTTTTAGAGCTGTGTTGTTTCGAATGGTTCCAAAACTCCACCTGGATTCGGGTTATCGTCCAAGGTTTTAGAGCTGTGTTGTTTCGAATGGTTCCAAAACGACTGCCCGTATTTAGCCAAACTCACACAAGTTTTAGAGCTGTGTTGTTTCGAATGGTTCCAAAACTAGCATTTAGACGAGTACAGGTACTACCATGTTTTAGAGCTGTGTTGTTTCGAATGGTTCCAAAACAAGCAAAGATTTCTCTGACAGCAACCGTATGTTTTAGAGCTGTGTTGTTTCGAATGGTTCCAAAACAAACGAGCCAAATGCCAAAGTTGATGTTAAGTTTTAGAGCTGTGTTGTTTCGAATGGTTCCAAAACTCTGGAAGCGAAGCTGTCAGCTCTGACTCTGTTTTAGAGCTGTGTTGTTTCGAATGGTTCCAAAACCCGACTCAGCAACATGAAGCGGTATGACAAGTTTTAGAGCTGTGTTGTTTCGAATGGTTCCAAAACCTAGCCAACGCTTGATAGTTAGAGGGGAATGTTTTAGAGCTGTGTTGTTTCGAATGGTTCCAAAACTTTGGGTTCGTATTTATCCATCAGGAGATAGTTTTAGAGCTGTGTTGTTTCGAATGGTTCCAAAACTTTCATCCTTGCTCCTTCTCATTTCGTTTTGTTTTAGAGCTGTGTTGTTTCGAATGGTTCCAAAACTTCTTTGTACGATTATGATTATGGATCGGCGTTTTAGAGCTGTGTTGTTTCGAATGGTTCCAAAACGGCAATTTTAAAAATCTTGCAGACAATTGAGTTTTAGAGCTGTGTTGTTTCGAATGGTTCCAAAACCGACCTCAACCATCGTTGAGTTTTTCGCCTGTTTTAGAGCTGTGTTGTTTCGAATGGTTCCAAAACCTGTTCAAGCGTACCCGCTGCCGCTTCTGGGTTTTAGAGCTGTGTTGTTTCGAATGGTTCCAAAACTCCAATAACTCAGATGATTGGTTTTCTTCCGTTTTAGAGCTGTGTTGTTTCGAATGGTTCCAAAACCAAAAGTTCATCTTTAGCCAAATAGAGGGTGTTTTAGAGCTGTGTTGTTTCGAATGGTTCCAAAACCCAAGCAGCAATAGTCAACTTCAAATACCAGTTTTAGAGCTGTGTTGTTTCGAATGGTTCCAAAACCAGCATTATCAAGATAGCTGCTGAAGATTGGTTTTAGAGCTGTGTTGTTTCGAATGGTTCCAAAACAAGCAAATATTCGAGAATTAATGTCTAATAGTTTTAGAGCTGTGTTGTTTCGAATGGTTCCAAAACCATCACACCCGACCTACAACCGAAATGAAAGTTTTAGAGCTGTGTTGTTTCGAATGGTTCCAAAACTAATCAGGCGGTTCAACAGGCTAAGGATGCGTTTTAGAGCTGTGTTGTTTCGAATGGTTCCAAAACGACCCGCTCTCAACCTTGGCAAGTTTCCATGTTTTAGAGCTGTGTTGTTTCGAATGGTTCCAAAACCGGCCCAGCAAATAGCCAGAATAAAGGTGAGTTTTAGAGCTGTGTTGTTTCGAATGGTTCCAAAACCCTTGAAAAAAACATTAAGGATAGTTTGGTGTTTTAGAGCTGTGTTGTTTCGAATGGTTCCAAAACCAGTGAGCGCTAGTCATACATCTATCTTGGTGTTTTAGAGCTGTGTTGTTTCGAATGGTTCCAAAACAGCGTTGTTGGCAAGGTTTTTATTTGTTGTGTTTTAGAGCTGTGTTGTTTCGAATGGTTCCAAAACCGAAAATAAAGATGAATTCTTTACCAAATTGTTTTAGAGCTGTGTTGTTTCGAATGGTTCCAAAACGCAATTCGGATGAGCCAACCTCAAAATAGGGTTTTAGAGCTGTGTTGTTTCGAATGGTTCCAAAACTCAGGATGCTGAACCGTCCCTTGATGAGAGGTTTTAGAGCTGTGTTGTTTCGAATGGTTCCAAAACACAATTAAGAAGGTCGAAGGGAAAGATGACGTTTTAGAGCTGTGTTGTTTCGAATGGTTCCAAAACCGACTTACTTTCTGCTATATTCATAAAATTGTTTTAGAGCTGTGTTGTTTCGAATGGTTCCAAAACCCAACTGGTGGCGGTACCGGTGTTGAACGTGTTTTAGAGCTGTGTTGTTTCGAATGGTTCCAAAACCCAAAATTTCAAATCGTGCCATTAAAGATTGTTTTAGAGCTGTGTTGTTTCGAATGGTTCCAAAACAAGTTCGGAATAGAGAGTCCACATTGTTATGTTTTAGAGCTGTGTTGTTTCGAATGGTTCCAAAACTCTGGAGTGCGAGTATAATTTCTTAGTTCGGTTTTAGAGCTGTGTTGTTTCGAATGGTTCCAAAACTCTCAAGTCAGCCAAGACTTTCATCACATCGTTTTAGAGCTGTGTTGTTTCGAATGGTTCCAAAACGCCAGTCGCTGGCTTTTTGTTTTTGTGGAAGTTTTAGAGCTGTGTTGTTTCGAATGGTTCCAAAACATCTTAAAAAGGAGAATGATTATGGCACAAGTTTTAGAGCTGTGTTGTTTCGAATGGTTCCAAAACGAAGCGCCCCAGATTCAAATAAATCCGATTCTTGAAAAGAGAGTCGGATTTTAATTTTATTCGACTTCGATTTTTGTGCTATAACTTTTTTGTAATATCTGCTTGTATTTTCTTGATATTCTGCTATAATGGTATAATATTTATTTAGGAGGAAGAGAATGAGCTATATTTTGGAAATTTTACCCAGTCTTCTAAGTGGAGCAGCAACTACCTTGCAAGTGTTTGCTTTGGTCTTGGTTTTTTCTATTCCTTTGGGAATTATGCTGGCATTTTCAATGCAAATTCGCTTGAAGCCCCTGCAATGGCTGCTTCATATTTACATTTGGATCATGCGCGGGACGCCGCTTTTATTGCAGTTAATCTTCATTTACTATGTTTTGCCAAGTATCGGCATTCGGCTGGATCGGATTCCTGCAGCGATTATTGCCTTTACATTAAACTACGCGGCTTATTTTGCGGAGATCTTCCGCGGAGGCATTTCTTCCATTCCGACTGGACAGTATGAAGCTGCGAAGGTTTTGAAATTTACTCCTGTTCAGACGATTCGCCTGATTATTTTGCCACAAGTCGTAAAAATTGTGCTACCTAGTGTCTTTAATGAAGTCATGACTTTGGTGAAAGATACCTCTTTGGTTTATGCTTTAGGAATTTCAGATTTGATTTTGGCTAGTCGTACAGCGGCCAACCGAGATGCCAGTCTGGCACCGATGTTTGTTGCAGGCTTGATTTACTTACTCTTAATCGGTCTGGCTACGCTGGTTGCCAAACAGGTCGAAAAGAAATTTAGTTATTATAAGTAGGTGCTATTATGTTAGAATTACGAAATATTAGTAAAAAATTTGGTGATAAGCAGATTCTAAAGGATTTTAATTTGATTGTGCCTGAAAAGCAAGTATTGGCCATTGTTGGACCTTCTGGCGGAGGGAAGACGACTCTTCTACGTATGCTGGCAGGTTTAGAGACAATTGATTCGGGACAAGTGATTTACAATGGAGAAACTTTGGATGTCGCTGAACTTGAAAAGCGCAATCTTCTAGGCTTTGTCTTTCAAGATTTTCAGCTCTTTCCTCATTTGTCTGTCTTGGAAAATTTGACCTTATCACCAATACATACAATGAATGTTTCCAAAGAAGAAGCTGAAGAGAAGGCGCAGGGCTTATTGGCTCGCTTAGGCTTGTCCGAGCATGCCAAGGCCTATCCTTATTCGCTGTCAGGCGGGCAAAAACAGCGGGTCGCTTTGGCTCGTGCTATGATGATCAATCCAGAGATTATCGGATATGATGAGCCGACTTCTGCCTTGGACCCTGCATTACGCTTGGAAGTAGAAAAACTCATCCTCCAAAATCGGGAAATGGGGATGACACAAATTGTGGTCACACATGATTTGCAGTTTGCGGAAAACATTGCGGATTCTATTCTCAAAGTCACACCAAAATAAGGGAGGCCCAGATGAAACTAAAGAATATTCTTTTGGCCTGTTTGACCTTGATCCTAACTTTTCTGCTCGGTGGTTGTAGTTCAAATGTCAGTGACCCCAGCTTAGACAACTGGAGTAAGTATGAGGAGAAAAAACAGATTACAATTGGCTTTGATAATACCTTTGTCCCCATGGGATTTGAGCAAAAAGATGGCACTTATGCAGGATTTGACATTGATTTGGCCAACGCTGTTTTTGAGGAATATGGAATTAAGGTGAAATGGCAGCCGATTGATTGGGATATGAAAGAAACAGAGTTGACCAACGGTACAATTGACCTCATCTGGAATGGATATTCCGCGACGGATGAGAGAAGAGAAAAGGTAGAATTTACCATTCCTTATATGAAAAACGAGCAGGTTTTAGTCAGCAAAAAATCCTCTCATATCTCACAGGCCAGTGATATGGCAGGAAAAGTATTGGGTGCTCAAGCAGGATCTTCTGGCTACGTAGCTTTTGAAAGCAATCCTGAAATTTTGAAAACCTATGTCAAAAATCATGCAGCTACTCAGTATCAGAGCTTTAACGAGGCGTTGATTGACTTGCAAAATGACCGGATTGATGGTCTCTTGATTGACCGTGTTTATGCCAATTATTATCTGACAGAAGAAGGAATTTTAGATCAGTATTCAGTCTTTTCAGTTGGATTTGAGAGCGAGGACTTTGCGGTCGGGGCTAGAAAGGCGGACCGTACTTTAGTTGAAAAAGTAAATGCTACTTTTGGAAAATTATACCAAGAGGGAAAATTCCAGAAAATCGCTGAAAAGTGGTTTGGAGAGGATATTGCGACAGACCAAGTGAAAGCATATAAAAACAACTAGCAGAAAACTAGTTGTTTTTTCGTGTTTCTTGGTGAAAGATATTTTGCCAGACTTCGTGGCGGCGCCAGAGGCTAGTATGGATGACATCCCCGATTTGATAGCGAATCAGCTTGGTCTTTTGGCTGACAGATGTAATTTCTAAATTTTTGATAGGAGAAGTTTGGGCTCTCTCTAGTTGAAATTCCTCTTTGTTTAGCTGGCGACCATCTTGGGAAATGTAGACAAAATCAGAGGAAAGAAGTGCCTCCAATTGACTGCCTTGGTCGACTAATTGCTCACGCATCAGGAGCTTTTGATAGACATTATCCAGAATCTCATCTTCAGGAATAGGTGCTGGCTCAATATGAATATCAATGTCGAAGACGCCAAAGTTCTCCTTGAGCATATCCTCCACCTGGTCAGCGATTTCGTGACTTTCAAAGACGGAGAGGTCAGGATTCATTTCCAGTATAATATCCAGATAGATATTGCTACCATAGGTCCGACCACGCTGGGATTTGACGCGTGTGATTTTAGGAATTTCCAGGATAGCGCGCTTGTAATCGTCTAAAAGGTCCTGATCAAAGCCGTCTGATAGGCTGAAGGAGGACTCCATGAAAATATCATAGGCCGTTTTCAGAATGAAAAACGTAATAACGATGGCTGCTAGCCTATCAACGATGGGAAACTTCAGGGAGCTGGCAATAATAGCAACCGATGTGCCCAGAGAAGTGATGGCGTCCGAGAGATTGTCCTTGGCAGCCGCATCCAGAGCTTTGGATTTTACCCTTTTGGCTAGGTTTTTATTGTAAAGATAAACGCCAAACATGATGATGGCCGATACAATCCCGACGATGGCTCCCACAGGATCAATCAAGGTTTCTTCCTTGTTAATGATTTTTTGAGCCGTATCAATGAGGACATTGAAACCGACAAAAAACATGATGAAAGAAGTAATCAGGCTGGCCAGATCTTCAATCTTCCAATGTCCGAAGCGGTGGTCCTTATCCGCTGGTTTTCTTGCCATACGCAGGCCGATTAAGACTGCTAGATTGGTAACGATATCGGAGACGTTGTTGAAACCATCCGCCGTCAAACTAGAGGATGTCAGTGTCGCACCTGCAATGATTTTTGTAACGGATAGGCCAATGTAGGTGGCAATTGCTAGGAGGGCGCCTCGTTCGGCAAGTTTGAGATTGTCGCTTGGATGATTGTTCATGGTTGCCCCTTTCTAATCTATTATTATAACTTTTTCGCATTTGGATTTCAAATGAGGTAGTTGCCTTTTCGATAACAAATTCGCTCGAATTTTGATATAATGGAAGCATTGATTTTCAGTTTGATGTTATATTGAAAGGATAGAAGATGAATCCCTTATTAAACGGTATGAATGACCGTCAGGCCGAAGCGGTCCAGACGACAGAAGGCCCCTTGTTGATTATGGCGGGGGCTGGTTCAGGAAAGACCCGAGTCCTGACCCACCGCATTGCCTATTTGATTGATGAGAAGATGGTTAATCCTTGGAATATCCTAGCCATTACCTTTACCAATAAGGCTGCGCGGGAGATGAAAGAACGGGCAGCAGCACTCAATCCAGTCACCCAAGATTGCTTAATTGCTACCTTCCACTCCATGTGTGTGCGTATCCTGCGGCGAGAAGCTGATCATATTGGCTACAATCGCAACTTCACCATTGTTGATCCGGGTGAGCAGCGGACCCTGATGAAACGGATTCTCAAAAACCTCAATCTGGATCCTAAAAAGTGGAATGAGCGCGCCATTCTAGGTACTATTTCCAATGCCAAGAATGACCTGATTGATGAGGTGGCCTATGCAAATCTAGCTGGTGATATGTACACAGAGATTGTAGCCAAGTGCTACAGGGCCTATCAAAAGGAATTGCGCCAGTCTGAGGCCATGGACTTTGACGACTTGATTATGCTGACTCTGCGGCTTTTTGACCAAAATCCTGACGTACTGACCTACTATCAGCAACGTTACCAGTACATCCATGTAGACGAGTATCAGGATACCAACCATGCCCAGTATCAGCTGGTCAAGCTTTTGGCTTCCCGCTTCAAGAATATCTGTGTGGTCGGGGATGCTGACCAGTCTATCTATGGCTGGCGGGGAGCCGATATGCAGAATATTCTAGACTTCGAAAAGGATTATCCAGAAGCTAAAGTAGTTCTATTAGAGGAAAACTATCGCTCGACTAAGACCATTCTTCAGGCGGCTAATGAGGTAATCCGAAACAACCGCAACCGCCGTCCTAAAAATCTCTGGACTCAAAACGAAGACGGTGAGGAAATTGTCTACTATCGGGCTAATGACGAACAGGACGAAGCTCTCTTTGTCGCTCGGACCATTGATCAGCTAAGCCGAGAAGGATACAGTCACAGGGATTTTGCAGTTCTTTACCGGACCAATGCCCAGTCACGGACGGTGGAAGAAGCCCTGCTCAAGGCCAATATTCCTTATACCATGGTCGGTGGCACCAAGTTCTACAGCCGCAAGGAAATCCGCGATGTCATTTCTTATCTCAATCTCATCGCCAATCCTAGCGACAATATCAGCTATGAGCGCGTAATCAATGAGCCCAAGCGTGGTGTCGGACCAGGAACGGTGGAGAAAATTCGGGATTTTGCGTCCAGTCAGGAAATCTCTTTGCTTGATGCGTCAGCCAATATCATGCTTTCGCCAGTCAAGGGCAAGGCGGCTCAGGCAGTCTATGAGTTTGCTAATCTGATACTCGACTTACGGGAGCGCTTGGACGACTATACAGTGACGGAGCTGGTAGAAGCTGTGTTGGAAAAGACTGGTTATGCTGCGGCCTTAGCTGCGCAAGCAACTTTGGAAAGCCAGGCTCGGATTGAAAATATCGAAGAATTCCTGTCTGTAACCAAGAACTTTGATGAAAGTCCAGATAATCCTGCTGATGAATCTGGTCTTGATAAGCTCAGCCGTTTTCTCAATGACTTAGCCTTGATTGCAGACACAGATGACGGAGATACGGAGAGTTCCGAAGTGACTCTGATGACCCTCCACGCGGCCAAGGGATTGGAATTTCCAGTCGTCTTTCTAGTCGGTATGGAGGAAAATGTCTTTCCTCTAAGCCGAGCTTCTGAAGATGAGGATGAGCTGGAAGAGGAGCGGCGTCTGGCCTATGTCGGTATCACTAGAGCAGAGAAGGTTCTCTATCTGACCAATGCCAATTCCCGCCTGCTTTATGGCCGAACTAACTACAATCAGCCGACTCGTTTCTTGAGGGAAATCAGCTCAGACTTGCTGAACTATCAGGGGCTGGCTCGGCCGGCAAACAGCTCTTTTAAGGTTAGTTACACCAATAGCGATACTAGCAAATTCGGTCAGGGCATGAGTCTGGCTCAAGCGCTACAAGAGCGGAAGCGTCAGGCAGCACCTAGTTCCATTTCTACAGGCAGTCTGCCTTTTGGCAAGAGTAGCCAGCCATCTAAGCCAGAAGTTGCTTGGGCTATCGGAGATATTGCCTATCATAAGAAATGGGGCGATGGGACAGTTTTGGCAGTCTCTGGCAGTGGAAATAGTCAAGAGCTCAAGATCAATTTCCCAGAAGTCGGTCTGAAGAAAGTGCTGGCCAGCATAGCACCGATTGAGAAAAAGTCATGATGAGGCAGTCGATTGAAGCCTGGATCTATCATCCAGAGGAACGAGAAATCCTGCTCTTGAAAGTGGAGAATGAGAATGTTTCCTTTTGGCAGCCCATTACTGGTGGGATTGAGAGCGGTGAGAGTCCAGAAGAAGCCTGCCTTCGTGAAATAAAAGAGGAGACCGGCTTGCTCTTAGCTTGTTCAAATCTGACTAGTCTTGGAAATTTCACAGTAAAGATTGATGAAAATCTGACCATCCAAAAAAATCTCTTTCTAGTTCTGACAGAACAGAAGGAAATCCGGATTTCTGATGAGCATGTGGGTGCTCAGTGGATAGCTTTAGAAAAAGTTTCGTCACAGCTGTACTGGCCCAGCAATCAAGCGACTTTTGAGATTATATCTGAGAAGCTATAAGATATAGCTTCTCTTTATTTCTTTTGATAAGGAAATTCTATTAGTCAAGCGGGACGTTTAATGATAGACTTATCACATAACTATAGTGAGGTGACCTTATGACACGTGAATTTAAATTTGAAACTCTGCAGCTTCATGCTGGACAGACAGTTGACCCGACAACCAAGTCGCGGGCTCTGCCTATTTACCAGACAACTTCCTATGTGTTTGATGATACTCAGGAGGGAGAAGACCTTTTTGCCCTACGCAAACCGGGCAATATCTACACTCGGATTACCAATCCGACCCTGTCTGCTTTTGAGGAGCGGATTGCGGCTTTGGAGGGTGGGGTTGGAGCTCTAGCAACAGCTTCTGGTATGGCGGCCCTTACCTACACCATTCTAGCTTTGGCGCATGCTGGCGACCATGTAGTAGCAGCCTCTACCATCTACGGCGGTACCTTTAATTTGCTCAAGGAAACCCTGCCTCGCTATGGCATTACCACGACTTTTGTCGATATTGAAAATCTTGCTGAAGTAGAAGCGGCCATTCAGGACAATACCAAGCTGGTTCTGATTGAAAGCTTGGGCAATCCTCTGATTAATATTCCTGATTTTGATGCTTTAGCAGAGCTGGTTCATGCTCATAAAATTCCGCTGATTTCTGACAATACCTTTGCTACCCCATATCTAATCAATGTTTTTTCTCATGGAGTGGACATCGCAGTACATTCTGCGACTAAGTTTATCGGTGGTCACGGAACTAGTATCGGTGGTGTGATTGTGGACAGCGGTCGTTTCGATTGGGAAGCTTCTGGCAAGTTTCCGCAGTTTGTTGATCCGGACCCGAGCTATCATGATATCAGTTATACGCGCGATGTCGGAGCAGCAGCTTTTGTCACTGCCGTCCGGACTCAGCTCTTGCGCGATACGGGCGCAGCTATGTCTCCCTTCAATGCCTTTCTCTTCCTGCAGGGGTTAGAAACACTCTCTTTGCGCGTAGAGCGCCATGTGTCCAACGCAGAGAAGATTGTAGATTTCCTAGCAGGGCACCCTAAGGTCGAGCAGGTCAATTATCCGAAACTTGCTGACAGTCCTTATCATGCTTTGGCTAAAAAATATTTCCCTAAAGGCGTGGGCTCAATTTTCACCTTCAATGTCAATGGCGGGGAGAAAGAAGCTCGTAAGGTTATTGACAGCCTGGAGATTTTCTCCGACTTGGCCAATGTAGCTGATGNTAAGTCCCTGGTCGTCCATCCAGCTACGACAACTCACGGTCAGATGTCGCCAGAGGATCAGCTGGCAGCAGGTATTACGCCAAATCAAATTCGTCTCTCTATCGGTCTGGAGAATGTGGATGACTTGATAGAGGATCTGAGAATAGCTTTGGAAACTATCTAACAAATAATAGCTATGATTTAGAATATTTAGAAATTGAATTTTTAAATATTCTAATTTTTTTTTGAACATAATGAATTTTTGTGAGATAATGTCAGTATATTTTAATTAGTGAAGGTTAATTTAAATGAGACATAAAATTTTAGTTACAGGTGGGGCAGGTTTTATAGGTACTCATACTGTTATTGAACTAGTTAATGCTGGTCATGAAGTAGTAGTAGTTGATAATTTAATCAATAGCAACAAAAAAAGCATTGAAATTGTTGAAAAAATTGTTGGGCAAAACATTCCATTTTATATAGCAGATGTCTGTGATGAGGAAAAGTTGCTCGAAATTTTTATGAAAGAGAAACCTACAGGAGTTATTCATTTTGCTGCATTAAAGGCGGTAGGAGAGTCTACGGAAATACCTCTTGCATATTATAAGAATAATATCACAGGTGTTTTAACGCTTTTAAAAGTGATGGAAGAGGTTAATTGTAAAAATATTATTTTTAGTTCTTCAGCGACGGTGTATGGGGACCCTCACACAGTTCCAATTTTAGAAGATTTCCCACTTTCAGTTACAAATCCATATGGCCGAACAAAACTAATGACAGAAGAAATTTTGACAGATATTTATAAAGCCGATGTGAGTTGGAATGTAGTGATTCTTCGCTACTTTAACCCTATTGGTGCACATGAAAGTGGAGATTTAGGGGAAAATCCGAATGGAATCCCAAATAACCTTCTTCCTTATGTAACTCAAGTTGCAGTAGGGAAATTGCCATCAGTACGAGTATTCGGTAACGACTACCCTACAGTTGATGGAACAGGAGTTAGAGATTATATTCATGTTGTAGATTTGGCAAGAGGGCATGTTGCTGCGCTTCAGAAGCTAGAGGGAAAGTCTGGACTGAGTATTTATAATCTCGGGACAGGAAAAGGCTATTCTGTTCTAGAAATTATAAAAAATATGGAAAAAGCAGTTGGAAAGAAGATTCCGTTTGATATTACAGAGCGGCGTGCAGGGGATATAGCTTCTTGCTATGCAGATTCCAAAAGAGCTAAAGATGAACTAGGATGGGAAGCCAAGTTTGATATTGAGCGAATGTGTCAAGATGCTTGGCGGTGGCAGAGTAAGCATCCGAATGGTTTTGAAGATTAGGGTGTTTCAAGTGAAAATTTAGTTTCTTCTATAATTGATAGATAAATGCGAATGAATTCTCGAATTAGTGAATACTAAGCTGAGTTTGTTCGTATTTTTGTCTTATTTAGGCTTATAAAGTTAGATGTAAAGAAATATCAGTCTTTGAATATTCTACATTGTTCTATGCTTGAGCCTACTNTAATCATTTATACAGTAGAAAATGAGGCATATATATTGTATAATAGGTGTAAACTATTTTAAGGAGAGATCAAATCAGTGAAATCTTCAGATTTGTTAATTATTATTCCAGCTTATAATGAAGAAGCATCAATTGTTAGTGTTGTAGATAATATTATTCAAAATTATTCTCAATATGACTATGTTATTATTAATGATGGTTCGAAGGATCAAACATCAGAAATTTCTCATGCTAAAGGCTATAATATTGTTGATTTGCCAGTAAATTTGGGTTTGGCAGGCGCTTTTCAGACGGGACTTCGATATGCTTATGAAAAAGGATATAAAAAAGCAGTGCAGTTTGATGCCGATGGCCAACACTTACCTGAATATATATCTATTTTAGAAGAAATGATTGATTCGGGGTATGAAATGGTGATTGGTTCTCGTTTTGTTACAGAAAAACGAGAAAATTCTCTCAGAATGTTAGGGAATACATTGATTAGTGGAGCAATTAAATTAACAACAGGCAAAACGATTAATGATCCTACATCAGGGATGCGGATGTTTTCTGAGAATTTGATTAAAGAATTTGCACTTAATATCAATTATGGACCAGAACCAGATACAGTTTCCTACTTAATTCGTCATGGGGTAAAGGTCGCAGAAGCTCAGGTACGGATGGAAGAACGTCAAGCAGGTGAAAGTTATCTGACGCTTTCGCGTTCTATTCAGTATATGACACATATGTTTGCATCTATTTTGATTATCCAAAACTTTAGAAAGAGAGGTTAAAATAATGACGATTTGGTTTCAAGTTGTATTAACTATTGTATCTATTTTGACATGTAGTTTCATTTTGCGTAGTATCAGAAAATCACAAGTTCAAATTAATGATGCCTTATTTTGGATATTTTTCTCAATAGTTTTATTAGTTTTCAGTATTTTTCCAAAATTAGCAGAAAAAATTGCGAATGCCTTAGGAATAGTTTCAGCCGTTAACTTTATCTTTTTATTCATTATTTTTTTATTGTTGATTAATCAGTTTCAACTAACTTTAAAGTTATCAAAATTGGATACAAAATTTAAAAATTTAGTACAGATAATTGCATTGAGGAATAAAGATGAAGATACGCACTGATCCATCGGATAAAGAAATATATTTTTGGAATTTGTTGGGAAATTTAGCAGCATCTGGGGTATCTGTATTATATCTTTTAATTATCACAAGATTGAGTTCTGCTAAAGTAGCAGATCAATTTAGCCTAGCTAATTCCATCGGAACACTATGGATAGTTATCGGTTTATTTCAAGTTCGAAATTATCAAGGAACGGATGTAAAGCAGCGGCATAGTTTTATAGGTTATTTTCAGACTCGTATCCTCACAATTACGATAATGATACTTACCTTGTTTCCATATTTATATATAATTGGTGAAGGCCGTTATTCATTAGAGACTCTTCTATTGACCTTTCTTATGATTCTTTATCGCATGTGGGATGCAGTATCAGATTTATTTCAAGGATTGTTTCAACAAAGAGAGCGTATGGACATTGCTGGAAAAACAATGTTTATTCGATATTCTACGAGTGTTCTAGTATTACTAATAACATTGCTACTATCTGAGTCTGTTCTGCTTGCTTTGCTTTCTTTAGTTATGTGGAATGGGCTACTCATTTTTTTCTACGAGATGCGTTTTGTAGCTTATTTCGAAAAAATTCAAGTCCGAGAATTGTTGTCTACTCGCTATAAAAAAGATATAAAGGATATATTGTTAGCTTGTTGGCCACTATTTGTAAATGGATTTATTTTGTTATATATTTTAAATGAGCCTAAAATAATCATTGAAAAAGGTCTTAATCAGGGCTTTTTACAAACTGGAATGCAACGTGATTTTAATATTCTGTTTATGCCTGTCTTCTTTATGAGTCTTATTATTTTAATTGTTAGACCCCTGATTACAAAATTAGCCATTTTATGGAATAAAAAAGAATATAAAGAATTCTCATTAATTATAAAAAGATTATTAGGATTCCTATCTTTAGGCGGTTTGTTCGTCACATTTATAGCTTATTTATTCGGTGTGCCTGTACTTAGTTTAATATTTGGCGTGGATTTGAACAAGTATGTACTTCCTTTTACTATTCTGATATTCTCAGGAGTTTTATATGCTTTAGCAATTGTTTTTGAGAATATTTTAACGATTATACGGAAACAGCATCTTTTAGTTGGCTTGTATATTATTCTTTTGATACTTACTAAATTGATCACAGAACCATTTATTTATCAAAAAGNTATGCTTGGTGCCGCGATTAGTTTTTTTATTGTTATGTTAGTTTATTTATTTGGAATTGCAAGTATTTATTTTTTAGCAAGTAGAGATAAAGGAAGTAAAAATGAAATATGATTTAACGGTGATTATTCCTGTTTATAACACTGAAAAATATTTGAGAAGGTGTTTAGATAGTATTGTCCATCAGGAGGAAATAGAAAAGTGTTCATTGCGAGTACTCTGTATCAATGATGGCAGTACCGATAATTCAGAAAATATTATTAGAGAATATGTTGAAAAATATCCATTTATTGAATTGTTTTCAAAAGAGAACGGGGGGGTATCAGATGCTAGAAACTATGGTCTTGAACAGACCAAGTCTAGTGACTACATAACATTTATTGATCCAGATGATAGTATCTATAAAAACTATTTAAAGGAGTTTATGTTTGCCAAAGGAAAGGATGTTATTTATTTTGATATTGATCTGTTTGATAATGCTGAAAAAACAATAAAACATTTAAAAGTTAATCCTTTCTATGATTCTACTGCTACTACAAATAATATTCGTCTTTTTATGCTTACTAAGCATGCATCGTGGACTAGAATTTACAAAAGCTCACTTATAGAATCGTATCGTTTTCCAAAGGGAAAGATTTATGAAGACATCGCTCTTATGCCTTTTGTTACTTCAAAATGTTCGGATGTTTCATATATACAAAAATATTTATATAAATATACAGTGAATACTTCTAATTCCATCATGAATTCAAGTAAGTCTAATATTTTTGATATTTATGATGCCTTAGAATATCTTTTCTCTTTATTTGGTGATGAATTTGAAATGTATAGAGAAGAATTACAATATCTAGCCTTGGAGCATTTATGTGTAGGGCATACTTATCGGTTATTAAAATACCCTAAGGCAACGAAACAAGATTTTAAAGACATCATTTTATTTATGGAAAAATATTTTGGAAAAAATTGGGAAAGAAATAAATACATTAAACAAGGAATTCAAAAAGTAAATATAAATTCTGCATTAGCATATGTGGTTCCATTATTTTTGAAAATTTTGAAATATAGATGTTTCAGTTTATTACTGGTTATGAAACATAAAGTCAGTTAAATATAAAAGGATGAGTGGATATATGTTTGATGGATATTTTAAACACTTCCTTCATTTTGCACAACAATATTGCTTAGCGATAGCTGTTAATGTAAAAAAAAGATGGAAATATTTGTTGCTATTATGGCTCATGGTTTTAGCTATATATGTTTATCTAGGTGGCTCGATTATTTTTATACCTAAAACATTATTAATCATAACGGGGCTAATTGGTAGTTTAGCTGTTTGTGTAGATGGGAAAATACATAATAAAGTATGTACAATGATTATCTTGATGGGGAGCATCTTTGCTTTCATAACTCCAGTTTTGGACGCTCCAGATGAGAATGCTCACTATTCGCGGGCTTTGTATATATCTGAAGGACATCTTTATTTACCTAGTAAACCAAAGGAATTTCAGGTTTCTAAAGATGTGGTTATAGCGGATAAAGTTATGAAAACACCTCTAATAAAATCGGGATTAGATAAGGTGCGAACATCATCAGATAAAGCCTATTATCCGCAATTTGTTGCGACGAATGCTTCCTCTTTTGTTCCATACTTACCTCAAGTAGTAGGTATTTTAATAGCAAAAATTCTGGGACTAAGTGTATTTGCATCTATAGTCTTGGGAAGACTCTCTAACTTAATTGTGTATTCATTATTGGTAAGATTGGCTATAAAAAAATCTAACGGAAAAGAATTATTATTCTCTACAATTGCCATGATACCGATGGCGGTTTATTTAGCTTCGTCTTTTAGTACTGATGGAATGGCGAATGGTTTAACTTTCTTACTGTTGGGAACATTTTGTAGTTTGGTAGGTCAGAATAAAGTGGATATGAAAGATATTTGTATTTTTGCATCTCTATGTTTATTAATGGCAACTATAAAACTTCCTTATGTCTTGCTCGTTGGCTTATTATTATTCATTCCTAAAAATAAATTTAAAAGCCGTCATATATACTTGTATATAATTACTGCAATTGTTTTTGTTGCAATAATTAGTTTTTTATGGTTACGTTTATCTAGTGGAATTAATATAACTCAGGTAAATGATGTTGCGAATCCAGTTGAAAAATTAAAGTACACTTTCGCCCACTTAAAAACATTTTCGCTATTTTCTTTTAAAGAGCTAATTAATTTAATTCCAAATTTACTCCCGTCCCTATTTACATTTGGTTGGTTAAGCTATGGTTTAGGAAATCTTATGTGGTTTTATCTTCCTTTTATTGCTTGTATCATATTTATGATTCCGCAATATAATCCATTACCTACTTTTAGTAAGTTTGGAACATTGTTAGTAGGTTTCGGTATAACATTGGGAATTTTGATGACAGCCTATCTGATGTGGGGAAAAGTAACGGAAATGAGTTTTAATGGCATTCAAGGACGATATTTTATTGGAGTCATACTTTCAATGGGATTAGCATTAAATGTTTCGCACTTCTATGTTCCTACACCTGTCGTCTTGACTAATGAGGAAGAAGAGAGGAGGGATAGTCTAGTATTATTCATTGCGTTGTTATTTATTGTTATGTCAATAGTATTGACAATTTTAGAATATTATGGTGTCAAAGCCTAGTTAAGGAGTTATAAATGAAGAAAGTTTATATTTTTATCGCTGTATTGCTATCTATGGTGTTTATAAACGTTTTGTCAGTAAGTGCAAACGATGGTGGAGTAGAAATGTATAGAATGTATAATCCAAATAGTGGAGAACATTTTTATACAGCAAGTTGGAATGAAAAAGAGATGTTGGTAGGTGTAGGGTGGCACTACGAGGGAATCGGTTGGATTGCTCCTCTGGAAGGTCAAGATGTTTACAGAATGTACAATCCAAATGCGGGTGATCATCACTATACTCTGAATGCAAATGAACGAGATTTCTTAATACGAGCTGGTTGGAGATATGAAGGAGTTTCATGGAAATCTTCAGGTCAGCATCCGTTGTATAGATTATATAATCCTAATGCAAAAGCTGGTAGTCATCATTATACTTTATCTGAAGGAGAGAAGGACTATTTGGTTCAAGTAGGATGGCGTTATGAAGGGATAAGTTGGAATGCTATCGGGCTGGGCAAACCAGTTTCTCATTCATCTAATAACTCTTCTGTAGAAAATCACTCGGGTACAATATCAGAAAGTGGAATTTATCCTAATTGTGAAGCTGCTAGGAGAGCAGGAGTTACCCCTATTTATCGTGGGCAACCGGGTTATAGTAGCAAGTTAGATAAAGATGGAGATGGAGTAGCGTGCGAAAAATGAGATAATTTATTGTCTATGTGTGTAGGAAAGGAAGAATATGACAATTTCAGTGATTGTTCCATGCTTCAATGAAGAAGAGTCTATTCCTCTGTTTCATGAAGCCATGGAAGCGGTGAAATATCAAGTCCGCGACCAATTCGAATATATTTTTGTCAATGACGGATCGACAGACCAAACCTTGGCTGTTTTGCGTGAGCTCAGTAGCCGCTGTGCAGATGTGCACTATCTGTCCTTTTCTCGTAATTTCGGAAAAGAAGCTGCCCTCTATGCTGGTTTGCAAGAGGCGAGCGGGGATTTTGTGACGGTCATGGATGTGGATTTGCAGGATCCGCCCGAGCTCCTGATTGAGATGAAGGCCATGCTGGACTCGAATCCTGAGCTGGACTGTGTGGGTACCCGTCGCACTACTCGCGAGGGAGAGCCGCCAATCAGAAGCTTTTTTGCTAATTTGTTCTACAAGCTGATTAACAAGATTAGTCAGGTTGAGATGGTAGATGGTGCGCGTGACTTCCGACTGATGCGCCGTCAGATGGTAGAAGCCATTCTGGAGGTTTCAGAGTACAATCGCTTCTCCAAGGGAATTTTTGCCTGGGTTGGCTTCAATACTGAGTACTTGGAATACAAAAATGTCGAACGAGTAGCTGGTAAGACCTCTTGGAATTTTTGGTCTCTTTTTAACTATTCTCTGGAAGGCATTGTCAATTTCTCTGATGCGCCTCTCAACATTGCCTTTTTAGGAGGCATCCTGTCTTGGATTTTAGCCTTCATCCTGATGGCGGTGATTATTATCCGTACCTTGGTTTTTGGGGATCCGACATCGGGCTGGCCGTCCCTCATGACCGTCATCCTCCTTCTCGGAGGTTTCCAGTTGTTGACCATCGGTATATTGGGCAAGTACATCGGCAAAATCTTCATGGAAACCAAGAAACGCCCGATTTATGTGATTAAGGAGAAGAGTAATGCAAAAAGATAACCATAAATATAAATACATGTTTATTTTTATATTAGTGACTGTATTTTTTCTGGTGTTCCTGTTAAATCGTTTTACCCTCTATACATCAGATGATTTTACTTATCATTTTTTGTACAGACAACCTTTTCCTGATGGACACGAGCAACCAATTAGAAATATTTTTGATTTATTGTTGTCTCAAATAAATCATTGGAGAGTGTGGAATGGTCGATTTACAGGACATACGATTGTTCAAGTTTTTATGCAATTTGACAAAATTGTATTTGATGTTATTAACTCCGTAGTATTTGTAACTTTATGTTTATTGCTAGATCATCTTAGCTCTAGATTTTCTACTGGTTCAAAAATAAGATACAAGTCGTTTTATCTCATTGTAATTTTTCTACTTCTATGGTGGTTCTTGCCAGAGATAGGAAAGACAGTCTTGTGGGTATCGGGTTCGGGAAATTACTTGTGGACTGCTGTCTTAGATTTGGTTTGGCTGTCCTTGATATTTAAGCAGAAACGATTCCCTTATTTGCTACTTTTAACGATTCCTTTGGCATTTTTTGTCGGGGCAGGAAATGAGAATACCTCCCCAGCAATTATTATGTTGGTTGGTTTATTTTCCCTTTATGATTGGTTTATAGAAAATAGATTTCCAATTGAGAGAGTTTTAGAAATTGTATTTGCTAGTGGTGGTTTTTTCTTAATGTTATTATCACCAGGTTCTCGGAAAAGAGCAGGGGCAATTTCAGTTTTTGATGGGCTCTATGACAAACTTCATAACCTTTTTCAACTAAGCTGGGGGCGTTACGGGGTTCTATATATCATCCTGTTGTTACTCGTTGTCTATGCTCTGTTTAGACAGTATCTAAGAAAAGAGCAAATACTTGCTATTAGCTTTATTTTAATGGCTCATTTGGCTTGTATCTATTCATTGGTTGTGAGCAATGAATTGCCAGAACGGATTTTCTTTGGGGCAAGTGTACTTCTTATCTTAGCTCTTCTAATCCCCCTCAAAGTAATTTTTGTTGAAGAGAAAAAGTGGGTGAGGGGGATTGCGGTGTATGCTCTTTTGCCTGTTGTTATTAAATTTGGGATGTCTTACAGTAACGCTCTTAGTGATGTTCACGATACTTACTTAGTTGTTAAGGAGCAGTACGAGGAAGTACGCTTGGCAGAAGAAAAAGGTCAAGAGTTTGTCACCTTGAGGCGTTATACAGAACCAAGAACCCTTTTCAATGCTTATAAAGGTACTGCGAATTTAGGTCCATCTAAAGATGATTGGTTTAACCAGTGGATGGCAGCTTATTTCGAAATTGAAGGGATTGAAAGTACTGATTAATTTTGGTTTAAAGCAGATTTTTTCTGCTTTTTTTGGTATAATAAATCCATCGAATTTTTATGATCTGAAAGGAAAGACAAATGATTTTAATTACAGGTGCGAATGGACAGCTGGGTACAGAGCTTCGCTATCTTTTGGATGAGCGCAATGAGGAGTATGTGGCTGTTGATGTGGCAGAAATGGATATTACCAATGCCCAAATGGTGGACAAGGTCTTTGCGGAAGTCAAGCCAAGCTTGGTCTATCACTGTGCAGCCTATACCGCAGTTGATGCAGCTGAGGACGAAGGAAAAGAGCTGGACTATGCCATCAATGTGACCGGGACCGAAAATGTCGCAAAAGCTGCAGAAGCTCACGGAGCGACTTTGGTCTATATCTCAACAGACTATGTTTTTGACGGTCAAAAGCCTGTCGGTGAGGAGTGGGAAGTAGATGACCGGCCTGATCCGCAGACTGAGTATGGCCGTACCAAGCGTATGGGCGAGGAGCTGGTTGAGAAATATTCCAGCCGTTTCTACATTATCCGTACTGCCTGGGTCTTTGGGAACTACGGTAAAAACTTTGTCTTTACCATGCAAAATCTTGCCAAGACGCATAAAATTCTGACTGTAGTCAATGATCAGCATGGCCGTCCGACATGGACTCGTACGCTGGCTGAGTTTATGACTCATTTGGCTGAAAACCAAAAGGAATTTGGTTATTACCATCTGTCTAATGACGCGGCAGAGGACACAACTTGGTATGACTTTGCAGTGGAAATTCTCAAAGATACGGATGTAGAAGTCCAGCCGGTGGATTCCAGCAAGTTCCCAGCTAAGGCTAAGCGACCTTTCAACTCAACTATGAGTTTGGCCAAGGCCAAGGCTACAGGATTTGTCATTCCAACTTGGCAGGATGCTTTGAAAGAGTTTTACAAGCAGGAAGTAAGGAAATAAAGCGTTGATAGACTAGTTCACTATGAACTAGTCTATTTTATGGGTTAAACAACTTAATGAACCTTGTTGAAAGTTCCACAAATCACCAAGAAAATGATATAATAGACTAGATTGTAAATCTTTGAATAGAGGAAAAGCATGAGACATGTCTTCATCATCGGGAGTCGCGGACTTCCTGCTAAATATGGCGGATTTGAAACCTTTGTTGAAAAATTAGTAGAAAATAAGGTTTCTTCCCAAATCCAGTATCATGTAGCTTGTTTGTCGGATGATGAAGCTTTTCATCATTTTGACTACAAGGGAGTGGATTGCTTCACCATTAAGGCTCCTAAATTAGGGCCGGCTCGGGTGATTGCCTATGATATGATGGCCATCAATTATTCTTTAAAGCTAGTGCAAGAGCAGCAGATTGAGCGTCCAATTTTTTATATTTTGGGTAATACGATCGGAGCCTTTGTGGCACCTTTTGCACATAAAATTCATAAAGCAGGCGGGACTTTCTTTATTAATCCAGATGGTCTTGAATGGAAGCGGGCTAAGTGGCCTAAGCCGGTTCAAGCCTATCTTAAATATTCTGAGAAGCTTATGACTAAGCATGCTGATCTGGTCATTGTGGACAACCAAGGAATTGAAAGTTATATAAAACAATCCTATCCTTGGTCCAAGACAGCTTTCATTGCTTATGGGACAGACCTCCAGTTATCTTCTCTTGACTCTCAGGATGCTCGCGTGCGTGATTTTTTTGAGAAATGGCAGAGCAGAGAAAAGGAATATTATCTGATTGTTGGACGTTTTGTGCCAGAAAACAACTACGAGACCATCATTCGGGAATTTATAAAATCCAAAACCCAACGTAACTTGCTGATTATCTGCAATCATGAGGGAAATCCTTATTTTGAAGAGCTCAAGCAAAAAACGGGTTTTGACAAGGATTCTCGGATTAAGTTTGTCGGGACAGTCTATGATCAGGAACTGCTCAAATACATCCGCAATCAAGCTTTTGCCTACCTGCATGGCCACGAAGTCGGTGGAACTAATCCCGGGCTTCTGGAAGCTCTGGCTCAGACTGATGCCAATTTGGTTTTGGATGTGGATTTCAACCATCAAGTAGCCAAAGAAACAGCTTTGTATTGGCAAAAAGAAGAAGGGCAGTTGGCCCAACTGATTGACAAAGTGGATGTTCAGCTTGATTTTTCTGAGCTAGGTCAGGCAGCCAAAGAAAATATGAAAGAAAACTACACCTGGGAAAAAATTGTAGGTGAATACGAGGAGCTATTTTTATCATGAAAGTGACTATTCTTCTGTCTACCTATAATGGAGAGCAGTTTCTGGCAGAACAGATTGAAAGTATTCAAGCCCAAACTTATAGGGACTGGCAGCTCTTGATTCGGGATGACGGCTCTAGTGATGGGACGCGAGCGATTATTGAGGATTTTTGCCAACAGGACGACCGGATCTTCTTTATCAATCCGGAAGAAGCTCAAAATTTGGGTGTCATTAAGAGTTTTTATAGCCTGCTTAAATATCAGGATTCGGATGTTTACTTTTTTAGTGATCAGGATGATGTCTGGTTGCCAGATAAGTTAGCAATTCAGTTGGCGGCAGCAGAAAACTATGATGCTTCCGTACCTTTGTTGGTTTATATGGATTTAAAAGTGGTGGATCAGGAGCTAAATATTGTTCATGAAAGTATGATTCGAACGCAGTCTGACCATGCTAATACAAAATTGATTCAGGAACTGACGGAAAATACGGTGACAGGTGGTGTTTCGATGATCAACCGTGCTCTGGCTGATTTGTGGACAGGGCAGGAGGAGCATGAACTGCTTATGCACGATTGGTATCTGGGCTTGTTGGCTTCGGCCTTTGGGCAACTCGTTTATCTGGATCAGCCAGGAGAACTTTACCGCCAACATTCGAATAATGTATTGGGAGCACGAACCTTACGCAAGCGGATGAAGAACTGGATTCATCCTAGCCGTCTATTTGCTAAATATTGGAAATTGATAAAAGACAGTCAGACTCAGGCTCGCAATCTTCTCAGCCAGCCTCTGACAACTGAAAATAGAGAAATTATTGAACATTTTGTGACAATCATGGAAGCCCCTTTTGCAGAGCGACTGCGACGGATTCGAAAGTATGGCTACAGAAAAAATCGTACCTTTCATACTTTGGTTTTCACGACGCTCATTCTCACAAAATTTGCTTATAAGGAGTAATATGCATGCTAGATTATTTTAGCCAAAAAAACTGGATTCTCTTGAGAGAGATGATTAAAACAGATTTTAAATTACGTTATCAAGGCTCTCTTATTGGCCACTTATGGTCTATTTTGAAACCTCTACTACTATTTACGGTCATGTATTTAGTTTTTGTACGTTTTTTACGTTTCGATGATGGTACCCCTCATTACGCAGTATCGCTTCTCTTAGGAATGGTGACGTGGAACTTTTTCTCAGAAGCAACCAATATGGGCATGATGTCTATTGTGTCTAGAGGGGACTTGTTACGAAAGTTGAATTTCTCTAAGTCGATTATTGTCTATTCTGCTATTGCAGGTGCGGCAATAAACTATGCAATTAATCTATTGGTGGTTTTTGTTTTCGCGTTGATTAATGGTGTCTCATTTAGTTTTGGATGGTTAGTCATCATTCCTTTGTTTTTAGAGCTGGTTTTAATGTCGGCTGGTTTTGCCTTTATGCTCTCTACTCTCTTTGTAAAATATCGCGATATTGGTCCAATTTGGGAAGTAGTGCTGCAGGCAGGCTTATATGCGACACCAATCATTTATTCACTGACTTTTATTCTTCAGAGAGGACAAGTTACTTTTGCAAAATTAATGATGCTAAATCCAATTGCACAAATTATTCAAGATTTACGCCACTTTGCAATTTATTCAGGGAGCATGCGAGGATGGGATTTGATTGAAAATCCATGGATTGCTCTGATTCCTTATTTATTGCCAGTAGTGATATTTGGACTTGGATATTATATCTTTAATAAAAATGCTAAGAGATTTGCGGAGATTCTATAATGTCAAATAATATTGCAGTAAAAGTTGACCATGTCAGTAAGTTTTTTAAACTGCCAACAGAGTCAACACAAAGTTTAAGAACAAGCCTAGTTAACCGATTTCGAGGAATCAAAGGTTACAAAGAACAACATGTCCTAAAGGATATTTCCTTTGAAGTGGAAAAGGGAGATTTTTTTGGAATTGTCGGCCGTAATGGTTCAGGAAAATCAACCCTTTTGAAAATCATTTCAGAGATTTATATTCCCGAAAAGGGAACAGTGACCATTGATGGCAAGTTGGTTTCCTTTATCGAGCTAGGTGTCGGCTTCAATCCAGAGCTGACCGGCCGCGAAAATGTCTATATGAATGGTGCCATGCTGGGCTTCTCAACTGAAGAAGTAGATGCCATGTATGACGACATTGTTGAATTTGCTGAGCTGGGTGAGTTTATGAATCAAAAGCTCAAAAATTATTCTAGCGGGATGCAGGTTCGCTTGGCTTTCTCTGTGGCAATCAAGGCTCAAGGGGACATTCTGATTTTGGATGAGGTTCTGGCTGTTGGGGATGAAGCCTTTCAGCGCAAGTGTAATGATTATTTCTTAGAAAGAAAGAATTCTGGGAAAACAACTATTCTGGTTACCCATGATATGGGAGCTGTCAAGAAATATTGTAATAAGGCTATTTTAATTGAAGATGGTTACATTAAAGCCAAAGGTGAGCCTAGAGATGTTGCCAATCAATATAGCTTTGACAATACAGAACAAGTAATCACTTCAGATCAACCGGGAATTGAAAGAAGTGGTTCAGTTGTTGAAAATTTGAAGTTATCACTATTGTCTTCTAAAAGAGCTTCACCAAATGAACTAATTTCATTTGATTTGACGTATACCTTGCTAGAAGCTGTGCCGACTTATATTGCTATCTCATTTACAGATATTGATCGTAATATTTGGATTTATAATGATAATACGATGGATAATTTAACAAGTGGCAAGGGTGATGTTAAGGTAAACTATCAGTGTTCACTAGCAGGACTAAACGATATTAAGTTAAAACTTGAAATTACTGTGAGGGATGAGAATAATCAAGTTTTAGCCTTTCTTCCGACTGATGAGATTCCAGTTATTGTTCTAAATAGGGACGATATTGATGAAGATGATGAGTCAGCTAAAGATTCTGCAACTGGTATCATTCAAAGAAATGGGAAGTGGAGTTTTTCTTAAGAGAAAAAGGGAAGTTTGAATGAAAGTATCAATTATTTGTACCAATTATAATAAGGGGGATTGGGTACGAGAGGCTATAGATAGCTTTCTCAATCAGAAAACAAATTTTGATTTCGAGATTATTATCATTGATGATGCTTCAACAGATCATTCGTATGAGATTATTCAAGAATATCAAAATAAGTTTCCTGAAAAAGTTAGAACTTTTCGTAATGAAGTGAACCTTGGCATTACTAAAACTTGGAAAAAAATTTGCCGAGAAGCTAAAGGTCAATATATCGCAAGATGTGATAGTGATGATTTTTGGATTGACCCATTAAAACTTCAAAAGCAAGTTGATTTGTTGGATGCTTCAATTGATTCACTTTGGTCAAATACTGAATTTGATATGGTAGACTTAGACGGGAATCTTATCCAAAAAAATGCCTTTGCTAATAAGGCGCTTCCTTTGATTGATTCCTATGAAGAGATGCTTGTTATGAAAGGTATGACGATGGCTTCAACCTGGTTGGTTGATACCGCACTTATGCAAGATGTATCTGCTCAAATTAGTGATACAGCCGCAGACGATACATTTGAGTTACAACTTGAATTATTCAAACGCACTAAAATTTCTTTTTTGAGTGATTCCACCGCTGTGTATCGTATGAATTTAGGGTCCGATTCAAAACCTATGACATTGGAGACTGCTGAAAAGCGGTTCACAGGTATCTTGGATTCTCAAATTAAATATCTCAACAAGTATCCAGATCAGGATATTCAAAGAATCTCACACTTAGCGCTTGTTAAGGATCGTGATTTGGATGTCTTAGTTTTTAAAAAAGATCGTCAGATAAAAGACTTAGATTTAAGACTGAATCAGGTGTCGCGAATTTCTCATGATCAAAATGAGTATATTGAAGTTTTGAAGAAAGAGAGTCAAGAGTTTCAAAATGAGTTGAATCGTTTACAGATTTTATATGATGACTTACAAAACCAATTTAACAGTGTTGTTACTTCGAGAAGATGGACAATACCAACTAAAATTATTAATTTCTTTAGGAGAAGTAAATGAAACGTCTATTGCTTTATGTTCATTTTAATAAATATGATCATATTAGTCGGCATGTATTTTATCAACTCGAACATATGAGACCATTGTTTGATAAATTAGTTTTTATTTCAAATAGTCGTCTTAGTGAAAGTGAAGTACAAAAACTTCGTGATAAACACCTGATTGATGATTTTATCCAACGTGAGAATAAAGGTTACGATTTTGCTGCTTGGCATGATGGTATGAAATTTGTTGGATTTGATAACTTGAAACAGTATGATTCTGTCACTGTTATGAATGACACTTGTTTTGGTCCACTCTGGGACATGGCACCGATCTATGATAACTATGAATCAAACCCAAATGTAGATTTTTGGGGTATGACTAATCATCAAGGAATTAAAGCCGGTGATATTTATATTCATGAACATTTGCAATCTTACTTTATTTCATTTAAAAAGCGCGTAGTTGAATCTAGTGTTTTCCAAAAGTTCTGGAAATCAGTTGAGAGTTTCGAAGATGTTCAAAAGGTAATTGATAATTATGAAACTCTTTATACCAAGAAATTCATGGATGCTGGATTTAACTATGAATCTATTCTCAATACGATTCCATTAAATGACAAGTTTTTCCATAGCAATTTCACTATTCATTATCCCCATGTTTTGCTTGATGCAGGAGTGCCGTTCATCAAGGTTAAAACATTTGATTTAACTCAGCATCTAGCTCCTTATTTGCTTAAGGAAATCGAGAAAAGAACGAACTATCCAGTAGAATTTATCATATCTCACATGTCAGATATGAGTTTACCAACGCCTCCTTATCTCATTGATAGGAAAGTATTGCAAGATAGAGGAGAGGTGTATTCTAATACAAAGAAGGTTGCTGTTCACCTACATACTTTTTACGTTGATCTTTTAGAAGATTTTTTAGATGCTTTCAGACATTTCCATTTTGATTATGATTTATTTTTAACAACTGATTCAGAAAAGAAAAAATTAGAAATTGAAACTGTTTTATTAAAACGTAATCAACCAGGGAAGATATATATTACTGGAAATAAAGGTCGAGATATTATCCCAATGCTTAAATTGAGAGAGGAATTGAGTACCTATGATTANATCGGGCATTTCCATACTAAAAAATCTCCAGAATATCCATATTGGGTAGGAGATTCATGGAGAAATGAGCTATTTGACATGTTACTAAAACCGGCTGATTTGATCATGGCTAATTTGGAAAATGATAAGCGTTTAGGATTAGTGATTGCAGATATCCCGACTTTTTTCCGATATACTAAGATTGTGGATCCGTGGAATGAAAATAAATTTGCTGACGATATGAATATTCTTTGGGAGAGAATGAACATTCATCGTTCCATTGACTTTAATAAATTAAATACCTTTATTATGAGTTATGGAACATTCATTTGGTTCAAGTATGATGCCTTGAAACCACTCTTTGATTTAAATCTACAAGATGAGGATATTCCTTCGGAACCTCTTCCGCAACATACTATTTTACATTCTATCGAGAGGATTCTTGTTTATTTAGCTTGGTCACAAAGATTTGACTATGCTATTTCTAAAAATGATATTTATATCACACCATTTGTAGATAATACTGTTTTAAATATTCGTCCAGATACTTTACCTAATACTTATATTAATTTTGATAATATCGGGGGAATCAAAGGCGCTTTAAAATATATTTATCGAGGGCCAGGTAGTGCGATAAAGTATATTATAAAAAAAATATTAATAAAGATAAATGGGACAAGAAATAATTTATCAGATAAAGAGGGAAGAAGTTAGTTGAAAAAGAACTGAAATTTTTAGGTGACTATTATGAACAGATTTGCTTTATTTTAATTAGTTGTTTAATCCTAGATGTAACAGCTGTTAATATTAATGTCTCCTCAGATTTTAGAATATCTACTATCAATTCCCCGTTCCTAATTTTTGAAATGATTATTAGTGGAATTGCATGCTGGTTGCTAGGACGCTATATTTCAAAATTTCTACGAAAAGAAACATTTATCGCTATTGTAGTTGTCTTTTTTATCTACATACTGTTTTCTTATCTGTTAGAAATCACAAGAAACTTGAACGATTTTTCTTATAAAATATGGGATATTGACAAGAATCATTTATGGCAAACTAATAGTTTATAT
>NZ_RJPT01000014.1 GCF_003943515.1 Streptococcus cristatus
TGAATCTGATGCGCTAATTGAGGCACTGAGGCTTGTACTCAAGCTGGTGCTTGCTGAATCTGAAGCACTAATTGAGGCACTGAGGCTTGTGCTCAAGCTGGTGCTTGCTGAATCTGATGCGCTAATTGAGGCACTGAGGCTTGTACTCAAGCTGGTGCTTGCTGAATCTGATGCACTAATTGAGGCACTTAGACTTGTGCTCAAACTTGTGCTGGCTGAGTCTGAAGCGCTAATTGAGGCACTGAGGCTCGTGCTCAAACTTGTGCTTGTTGAGTCAGACTCGCTGATTGAAGCACTGAGGCTTGTGCTCAAGCTGGTGCTGGCTGAATCTGACGCACTGATTGAGGCACTGAGGCTTGTACTCAAGCTAGTGCTGGCTGAATCTGAAGCGCTAATTGAGGCACTGAGGCTGGTACTCAAGCTGGTGCTTGTTGAGTCTGAAGCACTGAGTGAAGCACTTTGGCTAGTACTCAAACTTGTACTTGTTGAATCTGAGGCACTGATTGAGGCACTGAGGCTTGTGCTTAAGCTGGTGCTGGCTGAATCTGAAGCACTTACGCTTGTTGAGACAGACTGGCTAAAGCTCAATGACGCTGAAGCAGACTCGCTTGCTGAAACGGATTGACTCAAGCTCAACGATGCTGAAGCACTTGTACTTACTGAGACTGACTGGCTCAAGCTCATTGACACTGAAGCAGACTCGCTTGCTGAGACAGACTGGCTCAAGCTCAATGAGGTTGAAGCTGATTCACTTGCTGAAACGGACTGGCTAAAGCTCAATGACGCTGAAACTGACTCGCTGGTTGAAACTGATTGACTCAGGCTCAATGATGCTGAAGCAGACTCGCTTGCTGAGACAGACTGGCTCAGACTTACTGATGCTGAAGTGCTTGTGCTTGCTGAGACAGACTGGCTCAGGCTTACTGATGCTGAAGCACTGGCACTTACTGAGACAGACTGGCTAAAGCTCAATGACGCTGAGGCACTTGTGCTTACTGATACAGACTGGCTCAAGCTCAACGAAGCTGAGGCACTTGTGCTTACTGAGACAGACTGGCTAAAGCTCAATGACGCTGAAACTGACTCGCTTGTTGAGACAGACTGGCTTGCGCTCAATGAGGTTGAAGCACTTACGCTTGCTGAGACAGACTGGCTAAAGCTCAATGAGATTGAAGCTGATTCATTTGTTGAAACGGACTGACTTGCGCTCAATGACGCTGAAGCAGACTCGCTGGTTGAAACTGATTGACTCAAGCTTACTGATGCTGAAGCACTTGCGCTTGTTGAGACTGACTGGCTGGCGCTCAATGAGCTTGAAACAGATTCACTTGTTGAAACTGACTGGCTAAAGCTCATTGACGCTGAAGCAGACTCGCTGGTTGAAACTGACTGGCTCAAGCTCAATGACGCTGAGGCACTTGTGCTTACTGATACAGACTGGCTGGCGCTCATTGAGGTTGAAGCTG
The DNA here is from genome assembly GCF_003943515.1 of Streptococcus cristatus. Taxonomy (GTDB): domain Bacteria; phylum Bacillota; class Bacilli; order Lactobacillales; family Streptococcaceae; genus Streptococcus; species Streptococcus cristatus_D. Next base: position 1,467 of record NZ_RJPT01000014.1, read on the forward strand.
ATTCACTTGTTGAAACTGACTGGCTCAGGCTTACTGATGCTGAAGCACTGGCACTTGCTGAGACTGACTGGCTCAGGCTTACTGATGCTGAAGCACTGGCACTTGCTGAGACTGACTGGCTGGTGCTCATTGAGGTTGAAGCTGATTCACTTGTTGAAACTGACTGACTCAAGCTCAACGATGCTGAAGCACTGGCACTTACTGAGACAGACTGACTGGTGCTCAATGACGCTGAAGCTGATTCACTTGCTGAAACGGATTGACTTAAGCTCAACGATGCTGAGGCACTTACGCTTGCTGATACAGACTGGCTGGTGCTCAATGACGCTGAAGCTGATTCACTTGTTGAAACTGACTGGCTTGCGCTCAATGACGTTGAAGCTGATTCACTTGTTGAAACTGACTGGCTTGCGCTCAATGACGTTGAAGCTGATTCACTTGCTGAAACGGATTGACTCAAGCTCAACGATGCTGAGGCACTTGTTGAAACGGATTGGCTCGTGCTCAATGACGTTGAAGCTGATTCACTTGCTGAAACTGACTGGCTCAAGCTTACTGATGCTGAAGTGCTTGTGCTTGCTGAGACTGACTGGCTCAGGCTTACTGATGCTGAGGCGCTTGTGCTTGCTGAGACAGACTGGCTTGCGCTCAATGACGTTGAAGCTGATTCACTTGCTGAAACGGATTGACTTAAGCTCATTGACGCTGAAGCACTTGCGCTTGTTGATACAGACTGGCTCAAGCTCAACGAAGATGAGGCACTTGTGCTTGTTGAAACGGACTGGCTCAAGCTCATTGACGCTGAAGCACTTGCACTTACTGAGACAGACTGACTTGTGCTCAATGAAGTTGAAGCTGATTCGCTTGCCGAAACTGATTGACTCAAGCTCAACGATGCTGAAGCACTTACGCTTGTTGAGACAGATTGGCTGCCACTCAACGATGCTGAGGCTGAAGTGCTTGTGCTTGCTGAGACAGACTGGCTCAGACTTACTGATGCTGAAGCACTAGCACTTACTGAGACAGACTGGCTACCACTTAATGAAGTTGAAGCGCTCTTACTTAGTGAGATGGATTGGCTCAAGCTCAATGACGCTGAGGTGCTTGTGCTTAATGAGACAGATTGACTCAAACTCAACGAAGCTGAAGCACTTGCACTTACTGAGACTGACTGGCTACCACTCAATGAAGTTGAAGCACTCTTACTTAGTGAGATGGATTGGCTCAAGCTCAAGGACGCTGAAGCACTCTTGCTTAATGAAGTTGAGCGGATCAAGCTCAATGATGCTGAAGCACTTTTGCTCAATGAGACAGACTGACTCAAGCTCAAGGACGCTGAAGCACTATTACTTAATGAGACGGATTGGCTACCACTCAATGACGCTGAAGCGCTATTACTTAATGAAACTGATTGGCTCAGACTCAGTGACGCTGAAGCACTATTACTCAATGAAACTGACTGACTACCACTCAACGAAGCTGAGGCACTCTTACTTAGTGAAACTGACCGGCTCAAGCTCAAGGACGCTGAAGCACTCTTGCTTAATGAAGTTGAGCGGATCAAGCTCAATGATGCTGAAGCGCTATTACTCAATGAAACTGACTGACTACCACTCAACGAAGCTGAGACACTCTTACTTAGTGAAACTGACCGGCTCAAGCTCAAGGACGCTGAAGCACTTGCGCTTGTTGAAACGGATTGACTCAAGCTTACTGATGCTGAAGCACTTGCGCTTGTTGAGACAGATTGGCTGCCACTCAACGATGCTGAGGCTGATTCACTTGCTGAAACTGATTGGCTCAGGCTCAATGATGCTGAAGCAGACTCGCTTGTTGAAACTGATTGACTCAAGCTCAACGAAGCGGAGGCACTTGCACTTGCTGAGACTGACTGGCTGGTACTCAATGATGCTGAAGCACTATTGCTCAATGAGACGGATTGACTACCACTCAACGAAGCGGAGGCACTCTTACTTAATAAGACTGATTGACTCAAGCTCAATGAGGCTGAGGCACTCTTACTTAGTGAAACTGACTGACTCGAGCTCAGTGAAGCCGAAGCGCTCTTGCTCAATGAAACTGACTGACTCAAGCTCAACGAAGATGAAGCACTATTACTTAATGAGACGGATTGACTACCACTCAACGATGCTGAAGCACTGGCACTTACTGAGACAGACTGGCTACCACTCAATGAAGTTGAAGCACTCTTACTTAGTGAGACGGATTGACTACCACTCAACGAAGCGGAGGCGCTCTTACTTAATGAAACTGACTGACTCAAGCTCAATGAGGCTGAAGCACTATTACTCAATGAGACGGATTGACTACCACTCAGTGAAGCGGAGGCGCTCTTACTTAATGAAACTGACCGACTCAAGCTCAACGATGCTGAAGCACTATTGCTCAATGAGACGGATTGACTACCGCTAACCGAGCCAGAAACACTATTGCTCGCTGAAACCGAACGACTGGCGCTCAATGAAGCAGCGCTCTGACTCACTGAGACAGACTGACTACCGCTCACTGAGGCCGAAACACTATTTCTCGCTGAAACCGAGCGGCTGGCGCTCATCGATGCCGATTGGCTATTGCGCAAGGAAGTAGACAAGCTCTGGCTAGCAGAAACTGAACGGCTGGCGCTCGTTGAAGCCGACGCACTCGCTGATGTACTAGCACTTACTGAGGCACTGGTTGACTGTCTTTGACTTAGACTAGTTGAAGTACTGCTACTCTTATACTCACTATCAGAAAGTTTTACAGTGAACGTATCCGTAGTCTTATCTTTATAGATAATGGTAACTGTTCCATTGTTACTAATAGTAAAGGAATCAATACGTTTTTCCTGCTTATTGTTTAGTTTCTCAACAGCCGCCAATATACGAGTTTTTTCTTGAGGTTTTAATTCAGAAACATTCTCTACTTGGAAGGTTTCGGTCGGTGCTACCCCTTCCATAATATCTGTCAGTCTACCTTGCACAATACGGACATTACCTGGCGAAGCATTTCCTGCACTATTTTTATTCCCAGCCTTATCCGTTGCTACTGCATTACGTTGCCAACTATTTCTACCATTTTTATCGTACTCTAGATTATCATTCAAATGAGCTCTTACTGTAATGCGAGCTGGACTAGCAGTAGTTGCTGTGATATTCCCCGTTAAATGATCTACTGTTCCCGTCCCATATTTATTATCTTCAAAGAAATTATTTTTAAGAGCTGAACCATTTGCATCTTCATTTGAAACAATCTTAAATTCTGATAATTGCCCGCTATTATCTGTAGCAGTGAAATTAATTTGAATATCATCTCCTGCGTACACAACATAGTTGCCGTTTACAGGTGTTAGAGTTTGACCGTTACGAGTCACCGTCGCACTTGGAACTGGGACAGCATCCACATTAGCTGGGATAACAGTTGTAGTATTATCACGGTAGGTAATGGTAATATTCCCATTTTCAGCTACCGAAATCGTTCCGGTTACGCCATCTTTCGTAAAATCACTACCAGATAAAAGCGACTGGTTTTTTTCTTTAAATTTTTCAAGTACTTGATTGCGTTCACTTACAGTCAAAGAAGAGGGATTCTTAACAATAACAGTATCCCCACTAACTGGGTTGTGGCGTTCGTTGAAGCCTTTGATATGGAAATTCGTACGTGCTGTAGCAGTCAAGCCATGAATATCTGTTACTGTGTACTCCAGAACATAGGTACCAGGCTTATAGGGTTTCCAAGTTCCGTTTTCACGACCCACCGTCCCTATTATGTTAATAGTGTATGTTCTTTGACCACCTGTTTTATTCCCCCTTTGATCATAGATATATAGATCTCCAAATTCCCCTTTCTTGTTAGTTGGATAGTTCGGTGCTTTTAAACCTGTAATAATAGCATTGGATGGGGAGGCCGTGATTTTAGCCATCCCTTTATCATCATTCAGTCTTATCTGAAAATTATTGATTGCTTCATCATTATAAATTGTGATAGTAGATGGCATAGAGATTGTAGGTGGATTAGAAGCCGCACGTAGGTGTGCCCCTCTAGTAATCACTGTCCCATTTCGTACATCGCGTACACCAGAATTAGCCGCAAAAACAGCATTAATAATCGAATTACGTGCTAAAGTAGCTTTTTGCACTACTGTTGTTAAATCACTAGTCGGATCAGCTAGGGCCTTTTCAATTTCTGTTAGCGCTGCATTGGCCTTAACAAGAGCTGAATCCGTATTTGGCAAACCAACTGCTTTTGCTAGATAGTCACCTATTTCAGCTGAAAGATTGGTCAACTTCCTACGGTTTTCTTCTTGTTGTTTAGCAGTGACAGACTCTTTTGGTGAAGTGGTCACGGTCTTATCTACCGTTTGACTCTTCTCAGCTTGCTTAAGCTCGTCCTTGCCTTGGGCTTGGTTCTTATCAGCTACCACACCAGCTGCTAAGTTGTTGCTGGTCGCGAGGGCTTGGCTATTGCTCAAACTAGCACTAGCTACACTTTGTCCTGCACCAGATGAAACAAAGCTATCAGCAACATTGACTCTGACGTCCAGTGAGACAGAATTAGAAGCTGAGACGGAAGCATCAGCTACTGACGCGCTAGTTAGCACTTTATCCTGCTCTAGAGAAGTTGTATTGTTAGCACTTTCTAGCTTAGCGGGCGCTTTGCTCTCTGATACTTTTGCAGCAGGCGCAGTACTTGCTGATTTGCTAGTCAAGACCGAACTGCTAACAGATACAGACCGGCTGATAGAAGTTGAGTTACTAGCGGAAACTGATTGGCTGAGCGATTGACTAACAGACTGGCTAGTCGAGATACTAAGAGAGACTGACTCACTTGTAGAGACAGAAGCGCTGACTGACTGAGCGGCTGAAACAGAGGCTAACTCAGAAGCTTGTTCTGCTTTTGCTTTTCGCATTTCCGCTTGCGCTTGAGCAATGATCGAATTTGTACTTGCTTCTGTTGCTTCTTCATTGTCCTTGACTTCAGCTGAGATAACTGCTTTATCAGTATATTCAGATGTTTCATCTGCATAGACAGACTGCTCCTGAGTCACCATTAGCCCCGCTGCCCCAGCGGCTAATATCCCTCCCAAACCTGCAAGAGTGTTGAGGCTCAGATGGTCGTGATCAAGCTCTTCAGTATCTGACAAGCTGCTCGAGACAACTTCTCCCATTCCACCAATACGAAAGAGGTCGAGTTGAGAATTTGAAGCTTTTACCCAATTTTTCCCAGACTTATAGAGCTTATATCGCTTCTTTTCGTCAATAATCTCGAAATCTTTGTTATATTTCTTACTTCGAAACATCCTTTTCCTTTCCTTTTCCAACATGCCAGTTTTTGTTAATCTCATGACCATTAGCAAAGAAACTGACTTATTGCATGCTATAGTTTATAAGCAAAAATACACACTTTTTTACATTTTTATGCTAGGTGTCCTAATGCTCCAGATAGTATTTTAACAGAAATAAAACAAGAATTCAATCTATTGAAATCTTCATTTATTGAAAATAAGCTTGATAAATCAAGCCATTTTAAACTATCTATATTAACCTATGGATTTAAACTATAGATTATTATAGGAATTAACAATACGTAACTATTTATACAAAAAAGTTAGACAGGCTGTCCGAGATACATGACCTCAGACCCGTCTAACTTTTTTATATATTTTGAATGGATTAGTGAGAAAGATGATTAATAATCCAAATCTTCTGCATACCCAGCTCCATTTCCTACAAAGTAGCCTGTCTTACAGTTCATACTAAATAGGTATGTACCGTCTGGTTTATAGAGATTGTAGTAGCCATTCCCCTTGACAATGTTAACTTTTTCAAGGATAAACTGATCTCCTACGATGTAGCCACGCTCGCGAGACACCTTGAGGATTGTTTCCAAGACGCCTGGATTGAAAGTCCAAGCAGGATTGTTCACATCATCAATCGCTGCTTGATTGTAAGGCACACGGCTAAGGTGGCGCTGGAGGTTAACTCCTGTACTTGGTAGTCCGATACCAGTTTCTGCATTTCTAATGCCACTAGGATCACTAGGCGCAGGATTAACAGCTGGCGGCGTTGATGGTGCGGCTGGCACTGTTGGTGTTGTTGATGGCGCTGACGGTTCCACTGTTGGACTAGGCGCTGGTGCTGGTAGCTGCTGACTGCGTCCTTGAGCAATAGCCGCCTTCAAGACCTCGTCCAACTTGCTATTACCTGTCGATACATCTGGAAGATTAGCGTTTTCTTTCACTTGGGCATCTGTCTTCAAGAGACCGTCAACGATAGCACCTGTGTTAAATTGTGAATTGACACTTTGGATAGCAGAAATTTGCTTAACAAGATCATCATACTTCTTTTTAGCAGCTGTATATTCTGAGCTGCCAGTTAAGACATCTAACTTAGCTTTCAGCTTATCCAAATCGCCAAACTTGTCATTTTTGATAGCTGTCTGACTACTATCCGTAAAGAAGCTGGCATAAAGGTCTTCAAATTCTTTAGCAGCCTCTTTCTTAGCTTCGCTAGAGCTTGTAGATTTCTTTTTGCTAGAAGAAACGGTCGAACTGGAACCAGTTGTCGACTTGTGGCTACCCCGGCCTTGATGAAAGTACCAAGTCGTTCCAGCGGCAAGTGCTACAAGACCTAAGGCCGAGTATAGGAAGCCTTTCTTCTTGTAGAAAGGTTTTGTCTCAGGCTCGTCCTCATCTTCAAACACTGTTGGAACTGGCTTTGATACTGGCTTTGTTGCCGGGATGATTGGTGCTTCAGCTGCAACTGTTAGCGCTGGTTGTGCGGCCTTTGTAGCCTCTACATTTGCCGAAGTTGCAGCTTCTGCTTTCACTGGCTGCGCCGAAGGTGAGGTCACATTGGCAGTATTTTCCTTCGCCTGAGACTGACTCTTAAGCTGTTTGATGGTCTCTTGTATCAAAGCTTCTTTTTGTTGTGCCAGCTCTTCCATGATTCTCAGCTTTTGGGTTTCAAATTTTCCAGCCTCGATTTCATCTCGGTGTTGCTTGATGTACTTATCAAGGATATTGTCTCCTTCAGTCACACCTGCTTCGACTTCCTCGTTTTTCCGAGCGGCCTGACCGACAGTCATTTCTTTCGCATCTTCTAAGTCAAGAACGGTTTCTTTTGATTCTTGCTCTGTTGGCATCTTTTCTTCTTTGCTCACAGCATTTCCTTTCTAATCTAGTTGTCTTTTGACCCTTTGGCCAAAGTATTGATATAAGTCTACTTTTAGAGTACCGTTGTAGAGTTTTCGCTTTTTATCCGCCTGACTGCCATATTTGGCTTCAAAGGCCTCATCACTGGTCAAGATAAATTTACTCCATGTCTTCAAGGGAGCAAAGGTTTCTCCCATTTCTTGATAAAGCTTAGTCACAGCATCATCGTCTAACAAACGCTCACCATAAGGCGGATTAGAAATAATCACGCCATTGATCTTGTCCGTATGAAGGTCTTGCAGGCGCATTTGCTTAAATTGAATCTGGTCAGCAACGCCCGCTTCTTCCGCATTTTTCTTGGCAATCTCTACCAGACGAGCATCTAAGTCAGAACCCGAAATATCCAGCTGAATATCTTGGTCAATCTGAGCTAGAGCTTCTGCCCGAAGTCGACGTACCAAGTCCTTGTCTACCCAATTCCAGTCTTCAAAAGCAAAGGAACGGTGTAAACCTGGTGCCATCTTCATCCCAATCATAGCCGCTTCGATACAGAAGGTTCCTGATCCGCAAGTCGGGTCAATCAAGGGTTTGTCTGGGTACCAATTTGACAAAAGCAAAATCGCGGCTGCCATATTTTCTTTGATTGGCGCTCCGCCCTTCTCAGTCCGATAGCCACGTTTGAACAAGCTAGAGCCACTGGTATCAATCATGACTGTCACCAAATCTTTCAAAATGGAAACTTCAATCTTAAACTCTGCTCCATTTTCCTGCAAAGGGACACCTTCTGGACGAGCATAATGCTTTTGCAGTTTTTTCACAACTGCTTTTTTTGAAATAGCTTGAACACTGGGCTCATTATGAAGTTTTGACTTGACGCATTTGGCTTTAGAAATGGGAAATTTAGCACCTAAGGGCAGATAATTCTCCCAATCCAAGGCAAAGACACCTTGAAAAAGCTCTTCAAATGTTTTGGCTGGAAATGTTCCCACAACAATTTTAATCCGATCTGCCGCGCGCAGCCAGAGATTGGTTTGAATGATGGTAGCCATGTCTCCACTAAAGCGAACACGGCCATTTTCAACCTGACAATCTATGCCCAAATCTCGGATTTCACGGCCGACAACGGCTTCCAAACCTGCCGCCGCTGTAGCAATTAAATTAAATTTTTCTTTCATTCTTTCTTACTCTATCACTATCCGTTTGGCCACGCCGTTAAAAACTGGCCTCAGCTAGAAAGCAGAATGTTCTTGCTTGGCTCCTCATTTTGAGAAAAAACTTGCTTTCCTATTTTGTCCCTTGCAGCAATTTTCTGTCCAAGGGGCTCTATATCTTAATCAAAAAGCTAGCATACGCTAGCTAACCTATGTGCAATTTTCTATAAGCCATGTTTTGTTCCAGAAATGACTAGGTACCATCTCCTTCGATAATCATCTGTCTACTGTTTCCAGTCAGAATGCTATGTTCGTTTCCACGCATTCCGTGCCCCGACCAAAGTTTGGGTTGCTAGCTTGAGGGGTTTACCGCGTTCCACTCCTTCTGTTTCCAGAAGAACTACGTCACTGTGGCACTTTCAGACCTATTCAGACCTATCTAAAGACTTAGCCTTTTCAGTCGCCGTAACGGATTACTCCGTCCCTAGGCTTATTGTTTCGCCTAGCACAAACACTACCAGCATCACAGCCGGTGCTAGCATGGACTTTCCTCATGAAAATATCAAATCTTCACGCGATTATCCAAAAATTGCACTCTGCAAAATTATTGCTCTTCGTTGTCCAGAATTTGCTTGCCAAAAACTTCCTTTTCCAAACGGCTTAAGCGTTTCAAAATATCGAAGTTAGTCGCTGTTCCCATCTGTGGCATCTCAATTGTTGGTTGAGCTGGCTGACTAGGCGTTGAAGGAGTAGCAGTTGCTTGATTAGATACTTGTTCCTTCAGAAGGGTAATCTCCTCACGCAACTCCTTTACCAAAGCTGCATAAGTTTCATAATCCTTGATTACATCATCCAAAAATTCATCCACTTCGGCTTTACTATATCCTCGCACTTCGCGCTTAAAGTCTTGATTAAAAATATCTTTTGCTGTATAAATAATACTCGCCATGCTCTCGCTCCAATCTAGTTTATCATATCCAATTATATACGAAAGCACCTATAAAAAGCAAGATTTATACCCTACTTTTCCGAAAAAATTTCTGCAACCTCATTCAGGTCATCAAATGTTAATTTTTTGATAAAATACTGTTCTTGATTCTTCATCTCTCTGTAAAGATACTTAAGATTGGTTTCATTTTCTTCATCGTAAAATAGATAAGCCCCATCCGTATTTTGAAGCAGAAATTGGTTGTACTCGCGAAATTGACTCGGACTTTGATAGCTAGGATAAGCATATTTGACAAAATCTACTTGTTTAAAATCTGCTAGTTTAGCCTGATTTCCTTCGTTCCAATTTTTTCCCTGATCCTCAAAAAGAAAAATCGTAGCAAGCTTGAAATCATAATCTTCTCTCAATTCCCGAGCGACTTCCAAAACCCAAGTTTCAAAACCTAGATTTCCCGTAAAAATAAGCCACTCCAATCCTTCATCCAGTAGGTGCTGCAAATCCCGTCTGACCGCCTCTTTGATGATCTTGATCCGCATGTCTTTTTCATTCATAATGCCAAGTTCAAAAGCCTTGTAACCTACAATTAATAGACTTGTCATTTATTCTCCCTCAAAAAATATTTTTATGATATAATAGAGTGATGTTATTGTACCAATAAGGAGTTTTATGGTCAACTACCCTCACAAGCTAAAGATAAAAAGTAAACTAGCCCATCCAGGTTCAAAGACGGCTGTTAACTTTGCCAATCGCGGGATGTCTTTTGAAAAGATGATCAACGAATCCAACAGCTACTATTTGAGTAGGGGGCTCGCTGTCATTCATAAGAAACCGACACCCATTCAGATTGTCAAAGTGGACTATCCCCAACGCAGTCGTGCAAAGATTGTCGAGGCCTACTTCCGACAGGCATCCACGACTGATTATTCTGGTGTCTTTAAGGGACATTATATTGACTTTGAGGCCAAGGAAACACGGCAAAAAACAGCCATGCCTCTAAAGAATTTCCATCTACACCAGATTGAACATATGGAGGCAGTCCTTCAGCAAAATGGAATTTGCTTTGTCTTACTGCACTTCTCTAGCTTGCGGGAGACTTATCTACTTCCGGCATCTTATTTGATTACATTTTATAAGATGGATAAAGGCGGAAAATCCCTCCCTTTATCTTACATTCAAGAACATGGATTTTTAATCGAAACAAAGCAATTTCCAAGCATCCCTTACCTTGAAATTATCGAACAAAAACTACTAGGTGGTATCACAAATGAATAAACAAACCCTTTTGCAGGCCTTAAAATATCTTGCAAGTGTCCTCTTATCTCTCTTTATCATTGGAGTTGTGGCTGGCGTTCTTGTCTTCACATACTATGCCTCCAAGTCTCCTACCCTCTCTGAGAAGGACCTTGTCGCAACAACTTCAAGTAAGATTTACGATAGCGATAACAATCTGATTGCGGACCTCGGTTCTGAAAAGCGGGTCAATGCATCAACAGACCAGATCCCTACACAGCTAGTAGATGCTATCGTTGCGATTGAGGATCACCGCTTCTTTAATCACCGTGGGGTTGATTTCATTCGGATAGGAGGAGCCTTCCTAAGCAATCTGAAAGGAGGCGGACGTCAAGGGGGATCTACCTTAACCCAGCAGTTGATCAAGTTGACTTATTTCTCCACTTCCTCAGCGGATGCTACCCTTTCTCGGAAAATCCAAGAAGCATGGCTGGCAACTCAACTTGAGCGAAAGGCTACCAAGCAAGAAATCCTGACCTACTATGTCAATAAAGTCTATATGTCCAATGGGAATTACGGGATGCAAACAGCTTCTCAAAGTTACTATGGCAAAGATTTGAAAGATTTGACCCTTCCTCAAATTGCCCTGCTTGCAGGAATGCCTCAGGCTCCTAACCAATATGACCCTTACACAAACCCAGAAGCTGCCACTCAGCGTCGTAATCTCGTATTATCTGAAATGTATGAACTCAAGTACATCTCACCAGAACAATACGAACAAGCTATCAATACACCAGTGACCGACGGCTTACAGAGCTTGAAAAATTCAGCTAGCTATCCTGCCTATATGGATAACTACTTAAAAGAAGTTATTGAGCAAGTCGAAGAAGAAACTGGCTACAATGTCCTTACGACTGGTATGGAAGTTTACACCAACGTTAATACCGAAGCACAGAAAAAATTGTGGGATATTTACAACACAGAAGAATATGTTGCTTATCCAGATGATGAACTGCAAGTGGCATCAACCGTTATGGATGTTACCAACGGGAAAGTCATTGCCCAACTGGGTGCTCGCCATCAGTCTTCCAACGTTTCTTTTGGTACCAACCAAGCAGTCGAAACAAATCGCGACTGGGGTTCTACCATGAAACCAATCACTGATTATGCCCCAGCCTTGGAATACAATGTTTTCACTTCCACTGCTGCCTCAATCCAAGATGCTCCTTACTATTTCCCTGGAACATCTACTCCTGTCTATAACTGGGATAAACGCTATTATGGCTGGATTACTATCCAATACGCTATTCAAGAATCCCGTAACGTACCAGCCGTTAAATCGCTGGAAGCAGTCGGATTAGATAATTCATTGAAGTTCCTCAATGGCCTTGGTATTAATTATCCTGAAATGCATTATTCTAATGCGATTTCAAGTAATACAAGCGAATCTGGTAACCAATACGGAGCAAGCAGTGAAAAAATGGCTGCTGCCTACGCTGCCTTTGCTAATGGCGGTACATATTACAAACCACAATATGTAAACCGAGTTGTCTTTAGCGACGGTACAGAAAAAGTCTTTTCAAATGGCGGTTCAAAAGCTATGAAAGAGACGACAGCCTACATGATGACCGACATGATGAAGACCGTTCTTCAGTCTGGAACTGGTACTAATGCTGCAATTCCAGGAGTCTATCAAGCAGGTAAAACTGGTACTTCCAACTATGCAGATGATGAGCTAGAGAAGTTGACAAAACCTTACTACAGTTCTAGCATTGTCACACCAGACGAGCTATTTGTTGGCTACACTCCACAGTACTCTATGGCTGTTTGGACTGGTTACTCAAATCGCCTCACTCCTGTTTTAGATGATGGAGTTAAGGTGGCAACCGATGTTTACCGCTCTATGATGTTCTATCTGACAGGCAATAGCAATGAAGACTGGACACCACCAAGCGGACTTTTCCGTAGCGGATCCTATCTCTATCTCAATGGTACTTCTACTTACAGCCGCGCTTATACCCAATCATCTTCAAGCTCTACTTCTGAGTCAAGCTCAGAATCTTCAAGTCAAAGTACGAGTGAATCTAGCGAAGAACATAGTAGTACCAACTCTAGTTCCCAAACAAGTTCAACAAGTTCTGGAACAACCAGCAGCTTAACTAGTTCTAACCAAGGAGCTGAACATCGATAAACCAAAAAAGATTGGATTTCTAAAATCCAATCTTTTTTATGTTTAACTAGATAAATAGCCTTCTGAACTTGCTCATCCTATCAAATCATTTCGCCATTAGCAAGAGCTCCCATTGGATCCCACGGTGCTAGGACAATTGGATCAGCATTGTAGGCTGCCAACTCTTCTGGAGTCAATAATTCTTTTCTGACTACGATTTGGTAAGTGTACTCATCCATCCAAGCGTCGCTAGCGACAAAGTATCCCTTATCACCAACCTTTTCGCCCCAAGAATTTTCTACTTTCCATTTTTTAGCTTGACCCTTTTCATCCAAGTCCACTCCAGCCAGTACCATGGCATGAGTCATGAGGCTTTCGCTGTAATCAAGACGACCTGCTTTGTCTTGGGTCAATTGGATATCCATGCTAGAGGTTAAATCATGCATACCTGCTTCCATGATACCAGCCTTGCGATTGCTGGACTGACCCACATCAGAGCCAAACCAAACAGTCTCGCCAGCCTGCATCTGAGCTATAGCTAATTCCTTGAGACGTTTCATTTCTACATTCAAATAGCGAACAGGTTTACTGCCGACTACATTGCCCAACATCTCGACTGTGTAAGACTTGCCATAAGGTTTATCGGCTGTTGGGGCATTGATGATAGATACATAGTCATCCAGCTTGAGATCTACATATTTTTGGTAAAAGGCCTGCGGAGTCAAATCAGCTTCCCTATGGTAATTACCGTCCTTGTCCCGATAAGCAAAGGCAAACTTCCGAGGCGGTAAGCCCAACGACATCGCTAAGAAATTAAAAATTTCCTGTAGCAAAGTTTCTTTCTTAGCTTGTAGCATAGCCTCATCTGTACCATTCAGGGCTAATTCACGCAAGATTTGCGCATCCTGACGCAAGAGTTTATTGAGAATCTGATTGAGCTCACGGCTATTGCTAGAAGAAATTGACTCTGGATAGACTGACTTAGGCACGACGCCGTATTTCTCAAAAAGCGCCACGACCATATCCCACTGACCGCCATCCTGCTGAGGCGTATCTAGGAGAAACTTGACCTTACGACTGGTCAATTCTTGGTCAGTCGTTGCCAAAACCTGCTCTAAGAACCAGTTGGACTTTTCATACTTATCCCAAAAGAAGGTATGAGCCTGAGAGAGCTCAAAATCCTCCAATTGGAAACCTACAATCATCTTGTGGCGGAAGGTATTGAGAGCTGCAAACATCCAGCAGCGGCCAGATGCTTTTTGGTCACTGACCTTATCTTTGGTGAGATCCAGTGAGAAAACAGGTGCATTTTCTACAGCAGCAGTCCGTTTTTCTAAAGAAGTCAAAAGACCATTGTGGCTAATAGCATTTTCCATTGCCGCATACTTGGGATTGGCCTCATAAGCAGCGTACAACTTATCTGTAAAATCTTGTTTTAATGAATTCATAGAATCCTCCTTGTCATTATACATCTATTATAGAACTTTAAAAAAAGAGCGCAAGTAAAAAAGTTAGGCAAGCCTAACTTTTTCTTTTTAAATCTGATTTTAGGATCCCATAGACGGAAAAATCTTTGACTTGTCCTTTATGAAATATAGCCTGACGGAAAGTACCTTCGTAGCTCATGCCAGCTTTAGTCATAACACGCCCCGAAGCTGGATTGGCTGTTACAAATCTTGCTGTGACACGATTGAATCCTGCATCTTGCAAGAGATAGTTTAGAACAGCTTTCAAAGCTTCTGTCATCAGCCCTTGCCCCCAATAGTCTTTACTTAAAATATAACCGACCTCGCAAGCATTGACTGCTTCATCTCTATCTACCACACTAATATCACCAATCACTTGTTCAGGTTTTTCCTTCAGGCAGATGGCCCACTTGTAAAAATCCATGTTTTGATAATTCTCAACCCAGCGAGCAATAGACTGTTGGGTAACATCAGGACTCTCATGAGCATCCCAAGTCACATGCAGCAAATTATCCGGACGAGAAGCCCAATTGTCATACATAGCTTGAGCATCCGATTCCAGAAAAGGTCTTAGCAAAAGGCGTTTGGTTTCAATAGACTGTGTACCTGTCTTTTCCATAACTTCCTCATTTCTTGGCTCAGACTAAAAAGTTTCGATCGAGATTTTCACTTCCAAAATTCATCAAAAATCGTAATCGGCAAATGGCGTTTGTGCTGACCTTTGTGCCACCAAGACTCGATCGTTTCTTGGGCTTGGGCTGAAACGGACTTGCCTTCGAGATAATCATCAATTTCATTATAGGTCACGCCTAGAGCGACTTCATCGGCAATCCCCGGTTTTTCCTCTTCCAAATCAGCCGTCGGCACCTTTTCATAGAGGGCCGGATCCGCTCCTAAGGCAACCAAAAGTTGCTTACCTTGACGTTTATTGAGACGGTAAAGTGGTAAGATATCTGCTCCGCCATCTCCAAACTTGGTGAAAAAGGCTGTGACATTTTCTGCTGCGTGGTCGGTCCCAATGACAGCCCCACTGTATGAACCAGCCAAAGCATACTGGGCAATCATGCGGCTGCGGGCCTTGATATTGCCCTTGTTAAAGTCAGAAACTTTGGCACCTGTCGCCTCTACAGCTTTTGTCATGGCATCAGCGGATTCCTTGATATTAACTGTCAGACTGACATCTGGCTGGATGAAAGCCAGAGCCTTTTGGGCATCGTCTTCATCCGCTTGAACGCCGTAAGGCAGGCGGACAGCGATAAAGCGATAGCTGTCATCTCCTGTATCAGCCCTCATTTCTTCTATGGCTAGCTGGGCCAAGCGACCAGCCAAGGTTGAGTCTTGCCCACCAGAAATGCCCAGAACATAGCTTTTTAAAAAGGGATGTTTTCTCAGATAGGCCTTGAGAAAGTCCACCGTCTTGCGGATTTCTTCCTCTGGGTCAATGACGGGCTTGACGCCTAGTTGACGGATGATTTCTTCTTGTAGGCTCATTTTTCTGCTCCTGTTTGGTAGGCTTTCTTGCGCATCTGGTCAATCAAGTCCATCTTGTCCTGCCAAATATCACGCGCCAAATCGACCGGATAATCTTGTGGATTGAGGACCCGCTTGTATTCGTCCCAGAGTTTGTCAAATTCTCGGCGGGCATAATCCTGAATCTCTGATAGACTCGGCAACTCGTAAACGAGCTGACCTTCTTTATAAATATCCACCAAGAGCGGCACCGCATCGAAATTCTTGACTGTTTTATTGATATAAGTATAAGTCGGATGGAACATCTCCAGCTCTGCCAGATGGGTAACGTCAACGCCATCATAAGTGATGTAATCGCCCTCAGACTTGCCTTTTTCACGGCTGGTAATCCGCCAAACCTGCTTCTTGCCCGGAGTCGAAACCTTTTCAGCATTGTTAGACAGCTTGATGGTATTGCGCAAGTGCCCATTCTCATCTTCAATCGCTACAATCTTGTAAACCGCACCCAGAGCTGGCTGATCGTAGGCAGTTATCAGCTTGGTCCCTACGCCCCAGACATCAATCTTGGCCTTTTGCATTTTCAAGTTGAGGATGGTATTCTCATCCAAATCATTGGAAGCGTAAATTTTAGCATCTGGGAAGCCCGCTTCATCCAATTGCTGGCGAACTTTTTTAGAAATATAGGCCAAGTCTCCAGAGTCAATCCGCACACCTAGGAAATTAATTTTATCGCCCAATTCACGCGCCACACGGATGGCCGTAGGAACCCCGATCCGAAGGGTATCGTAGGTGTCTACCAAGAACACACAATCCCGATGAGTGCTTGCATAAGCCTTGAAAGCCTCGTAATCATTGCCATAAACCTGCACAAGTGCATGGGCATGCGTCCCCAGAACGGGAATATCAAAGAGCTTGCCTGCCCGAACATTGCTGGTACCGTTGGCTCCACCGATAACAGCTGCCCGCGTACCCCAAATCGCCGCATCCATTTCCTGAGCACGACGGGTACCAAACTCCATCAGTGGCTCATCTTCGATCACAGAGCGGATACGAGCTGCCTTGGTCGCAATCAAGGTTTGGAAATTCACGATATTTAAAATCGCTGTTTCCACCAACTGACATTGTGCCAGCGGTCCTTCGACCTGAACAATCGGCTCATTGGCAAAAACCAAATCTCCTTCTTTAGCAGAACGCACGGTCAGCTGCATCTTGAAATCACGTAAATACTCCAAGAAAGCTCCATTATAGCCCAAGGACGCTAAATAGTCCAAATCCGTCTGACTGAATTTCAAATCATTCAGATAAGCCACAATCCTCTCTAAGCCCGCAAAAACGGCATAGCCATTATTAAAAGGATTCTTGCGAAAATAGACTTCAAAAACAGCACGCTTATTATGGATACCCTCGTTGAAATAAACCTGCATCATATTGATTTGATATAAGTCTGTATGTAAAGTCAAACTGTCATCTGGAAACATAATTGAGCTCCTTTTATCATAGTTATTCTATATTATAACATAAATTGTAAGAAAGCCTTGATTCAATAGCAAAATACCTCCAGAATTTCTTCCAGAGGTATCTTCTTTTATCTTTCACTTGGAAATATTAAATTCCATAAGTCTTGTTCACGCGGCGCATCTGTTTGAATTCTTTTTTATAGGTTACTTTAACTGCTACTTTCATTTTTGCCACCTCGTTTCTTTTGATGCTTTTATTATAGGCCTCAAAGCTTAAGGAAGGCTTAGAATTTTCTTGCAGAAAGCTTAAACGAAATCCAAACTTTATCTCGCTAATCCAGATAATCGCGTTTTTCTAGATGCAGGGATACCAAGTGCCAATTGGCATCCTGCCGCCAGCTAGGATTGGCAACGATTTGGCTGGCTACCTTGCGCGCTTCTTCCAAAATGGGATAATCCTCCACGATGTCCGCTACCTGAAACTCTGGAATACCAGACTGACGGGTACCGAAAATTTCACCAGAACCACGCATCTTGAGGTCTTCCTCAGCCAGAACAAAGCCATCTGTTGTCTCGGTCATGATTTTCATGCGTTTCTTCCCAGACTCTGTCTTGGGATTGGCAACCAGAACGGCGTAAGACTGCTTATTTCCCCGACCAACTCGTCCCCGCAGCTGATGAAGCTGGCTGAGTCCGAAGCGGTCAGCATCCATGATAACCATGATGGTCGCATTCGGAACATTGACGCCGACTTCAATAACTGTAGTTGACACTAAAATATCCGTTTTCCCGTCCTTGAAGTCCTGCATTATAGCTTCTTTTTCGTCATTTTTCATACGACCGTGGAGCAAAGCTACCTGAGCCTGATTGGCAAAGTAGGCCTTGAGTTCTTCCTCTAGAGCAATCGCGTTTTTCAAGTCCAAGGCCTCTGATTCCTCAATCAAGGGAGAAATGAAGTAGACTTGGGCGCCCTTGGCCAGCTCTTTTTTCATCCAGTCCAAGACTACTTCCAACTGCTCATGCTTGACCCAGCGAGTAATGATGGGCTTGCGACCGGCCGGCATCTGGTCGATGATAGAGACATCCATATCGCCAAAAGCGGTAATGGCCAAAGTCCGAGGAATAGGCGTGGCTGTCATCATGAGAACGTCTGGATTATTCCCCTTTTCCCGCAAAATCCGACGCTGGTCCACCCCAAAACGATGCTGCTCATCAATAATGACCAGACCCAGTTGATGATAGACTACCCCTTCCTGAATCAAGGCATGGGTGCCGACCACCATATCCACTTGTCCTGACTCTATGGCAGCCAAAGTCTCTCTGCGTTCAGCGACTTTCATACCGCCAGTTAGGAGGGCAAAATTCAGCTCAGGAAAGAGCTGAGTCAGGCTATCCAGATGCTGCTCAGCCAAGATTTCTGTCGGAACCATCAAAGCCGACTGGTAACCTGCCGTATAGGCGGCATACATAGCCAAACCAGCCACCACGGTCTTACCACTGCCAACATCTCCCTGCAGGAGGCGGTTCATGTGACCAGGCGATTGCAAATCACTGAGAATTTCTTCCAGACTCCGCTCCTGAGCTTCCGTCAGAGAAAATGGCAAGGCAGCCTTCTTTTGAGCCAGCATTTTTTCCTGCCAAGGAATAGCCAGTCCCTGGCTGACATCCTTGGTCTCATGCTTCAGAACCTGCAGCTGCATCTGGAAATAAAAAAGTTCTTCAAACTTGACTCGACGCAAGGCCTGCTTGTATTCCGCTAAGTCCCTAGGAAAGTGCATAGCACGCACAGCTTGAGTGCGCCCCAAAAGCTGGTAACGCTCCAGAAGGACAGGAGGAAGATTTTCCTCCAATAACTGATCCAAACCTTGGTCAAAGGCCGCCTTAATCAGTTTGACTAGACTGGCCTGACTAATTCCTTGGGCAACTCGATAAACTGGCTGCAAGTCGTCTTCGACCTGAGCTAAAACCTTCATCCCCGTCAGACTGGCCTTGGCCTTATCCCATTTACCAAAAATAGCCACCGTTGCTCCCAGCTCAATCTTATCTGCCAGATAAGGCTGATTGAAAAAATTGACTGCAATCGCGACTTCTCCCTGCTTGATCGTGAAACGCAGGCGATTGCGCTTGTAGCCATAGTACTGGACATTAGCTGGAGTCGCGACGATCCCAGAAATAACTGCCTTTTCTCCATCCTCCAAGTCGAGGACATTCTTGCTCTTAAAATCCTCATAGCGAAAAGGAAAATAGAGCAGGAGATCCTGCAGGCTCTCAAGGCCTAGCTTTTTAAATTTTTCAGCCGATTTTGGCCCCACTCCTGGCAGGGCCGTCAAAGCCTGATGCAGATTCATCCTGTCTCCTTTCCTTCTTTTTAATTGTCTTTTACTTTTTATACTCTCTTGGTACCCTATCGCTGATTAAGCAGACCACTTCATAATTGATCGTACCACGCTTTTCCGCCACATCCGTTGCTGTAATAAGCTCAGCTCCACTCTGACCAATCAAGACCACCTGCGTTCCCAAAGGGTAGACTCGAGGCAGACGCACCGTGATCTGATCCATGGAAACACGACCGACAATTGGACAGTGCTGACCATCGATCAAGACATCAAAGCCCTGCATATCCCGGGTCCAGCCATCAGCGTAACCCAGAGGAATGGTTCCAATGATTTGCTGGCTATCACTGGTATAGGTCGCCCCATAGCCGACATGGGCACCCGCTTGAATTTCTTTGACGTGAACCAAGGCAGATTCTAAACTCAAAGCTGGTTTGACCTCATAAGGCAAGTCCAGCACTCGTCCGCTAGGATTCAGCCCGTAAATAATATCGCCCAGCCGAACAGCATTCATAATCGTTTCACTGTGCCAAAGAGTTGTAGCAGAGTTGCTAGCATGCACAATCGGCGGCAAGAAAGCTAACTCACTCAAAATCTCTTTGAAGCGATTTAATTGAGCTACAAAATGACTTGTATCTAATTCGTCGGCTGTTGCAAAATGAGTGAAAATTCCTTCTACCACAGCACCTGCTGCTTGCAGGCGGCTAATTGCTTGCTGGGCTTCTTGACTATCACGGAAGCCAATGCGTCCCATGCCTGAATCAATCTTAATATGGACAGTCAAGCCAGTCAGATTAGCCTGCTGGCTCAAGAGCTCCTCCAACCAAGCTAGACTGGCCACCGTCAAAGTAATCTGCTGCTGGATCGCTAAAGGCACAGCCTCCAATGAAGAAACGCCCAAAATAAGAATGGATTTAGCAATGCCAGCTTCTCGTAGTTCTAGGGCTTCGTCAATATTAGACACACAAAAACCATCTACAAGCGGCTGAATATGCTGAGAGACAGGAACCGCACCATGTCCATAAGCATTGGCCTTGACTACTGCCCACTTCTGGACCGATTGGGGAATATGAGCCGCAATTTGCTCAATATTAAATGCAATAGCAGACAGGTCTATGACTGCTTTAGTGGGTCTATGTAGACTAGCTTTCATTGTCTTCCTCCAAAATCACACTGGCTGTCACCAGATTTCCAGCATGACTGATTGATAGCCATACCGAACCAGCAAAGGGGGACTTGCTAAAATAAGGCGCCCCCTTATCATCATTTAAAATTTCCAACTCTTGAAAAGTCACAGGGCCAATACCGGTTCCCCAAGCCTTGGCAAAGGCTTCTTTAGCTGACCAGCGACCTGCCAAATATTCCAGCTTGCGCTTGCCCTTTAAGGAGCCAAACCGAGCCAACTCCTGAGCCGTCAAGATTTTCTCAGCAAAGCGCGCATTCTTCTCGTAAGCCCGACCAATGCTGGAAATCTCTTCTATATCTATTCCGTGTCCTCTTATCATACTTCTATTAGGAATACGAAGCAAGACCCTTCTCCCAAGGAGATTGAAAGAAAATCTAATTTCGACAAGGCAAACCGATGAGAATGACACTGAAATGTATCAAAGGGGTTTAACATCATCAAAATTAGATTTTCGTAGAGTATGAGCTTGCCTATATTCATTAGTAGACTTCTATCAAAGCCTCCTAATCCTTTCTATTTAAGCTTCTTTTTCTAAGGTATCATAGATTTCCTGAATGAGCTTTTCTGTCTTGTCCCAGCCCAAGCAAGGATCGGTAATGGACTTACCAAAGACTTCTGGCTCATTCTGGCGGCCATCCTCCAAATAGGACTCAATCATGAATCCACGTACAGCCTTTTTGATTTGCTCATTCCAAGCACAGTTGATCAGAGTCTGACGGATAATCCGGATCTGCTCCAAATACTGCTTTCCAGAATTGTCATGATTGGTATCAATCAGGATAAAAGGATTGGACAGTTTCATTTCTTCATAGCGTTTGATCACATCCAGAAGATTTTCGTAATAGAAGTTAGGCTTGTTCTTACCGTACTCATCTAAAGCACCTCGCAAAATCACATGCGCCAAAGGATTACCTAGAGTTTCCACTTCTTGACCATGATAAAGGAAGATTTGCTTATTTTGAGCAGCATAGACGGCATTAAACATGACTCCAAGATTGCCAGATGTAGGATTTTTCATACCAACCGGAGCGTCAATGCCAGACGCTACAAAGCGATGTTCTTGGTCCTCAACCGAACGAGCGCCTACGGCATGGTAACTGACCAAATCATCTACCAACACTAGATTAGAAGGATAGAGCATTTCATCAGCAGTCGTCAAGCCTGTCTCAGTAATGACTCGGTAATGCAACTGGCGCACTGCCTTTAGCCCATTGATCAAACTTGGACTTTTTGAAGTATCTGGTTGGTGAACGAGCCCTTTATAGCCGTCCCCATTGGTCCGAGGCTTGGCAGTATAGACCCGCATGACGATAAAGATCTTATCCGCCACCTTCTGCTGCAGGTCAGCCAAGCGGCGAGCATACTCCAGCACCGCCTCTTCATTGTCAGATGAGCAGGGGCCGATAACCAAGAGCAAGCGTTGATCTTCTCCCTTGATGATGGCAGCCAATTCCTGATCGCGCTGATTCTTCTTTTGTAGAGCTTGGTCTGACAAAATCGTTGCAGACTTGATCTGCTCGATGTCAATTTCCTGACCTTTTTCTATAAATGCCATATTATTTACCTAGTGTGTCGTATATCTCATGGACGAGTTCAACCGTCTTATCCCATCCTAGGCATGGATCTGTGATAGACCTGCCAAAGACTTCTGGTTCATTTTGTCGGCCATCTTCCAAGTAAGATTCAATCATAAAGCCACGAACAACCTTCTTGATTTTATCATTCCAGTCGCGGTTGATCAAAGTCTGACGAACAATACGGACTTGCTCCAAATACTGCTTACCAGAGTTGTCATGGTTGGTATCAATGATGATAAATGGATTTTCTAATCCCATTGCTTCATACTGGGCGATTGTGTCCAGCAGATTATCATAATAGTAGTTCGGGATGTTCTTCCCATATTCATTGATGGCACCGCGCAGAATCGCATGGGCCAAAGGATTTCCGCTCGTCTCTACTTCTCGATTTGCAAAGAGGAAGCTCTGCTTGTTCTGAGCCGCATAAATGCCATTAAACATGACATTTAGATTGCCAGATGTAGGATTTTTCAAACCAGTCGGGAAATCCGCTCCACTGGCTACAAACCGGTGCTGCTGATCTTCAACAGAACGAGCACCGATCGCCATATAGGAAATCAAATCATCTACTAGGGGAAGATTTTCTGGATAAAGCATCTCGTCAGCCGTCGTCATTCCAGTTTCTGAAATCACGCGGTAATGCAGGTTGCGCACCGCTTTAATTCCGTTGATTAGGCTAGGTGCCGCTGTCGCATTAGGCTGGTGAATCAAGCCCTTGTAGCCATCACCATTGGTTCGTGGCTTGGCAGTGTAGACCCGCATGACCATAAAGATCCGATCTTTGACTTCTTCCTGAAGAGCTGCCAAACGCTTGGCATATTCCAAGACAGCTTCTTCATTGTCTGAGGAGCAAGGACCGATAACCAAAAGGATACGATCATCCTCACCGCGGATAATAGCTTCTAGTTGGCGATCTCGTTCTTGCTTACGAGCTAGAATAGAACCTTCTAACTTAGCAAGCTGACGCACTTCTGCTACATTGATTGGTTGACTAGTTGCTTTAAAGGTCATCTTCTCTCCTTATAAACTACTTCTTGCGACCATGACAGTTTTTAAATTTCTTACCTGAACCACATGGACATAAATCATTTCTTTTAACAGAGGATAAATCAACATTTTTTGGAAGATTTGGGTTTTGGGCAGCAATATTGCGAGTAGCTGTCGTGCTGATACTGTGCTCTGTACGTGGACGTTCTTGCTCATGAATTTGTGCTTTCATCATGAGACGAGTAACATCAAACTCGATAGAGCCAATCATGTCATTAAACATCCGGAAACCTTCTGCCTGATATTCAACAACTGGGTTGTTCTGAGCATATCCGCGAAGTCCCACAGCCTGACGCAATTGATCCAAGGCGTCGATATGATCTGTCCATTTATTATCTACAACTCGTAGAATCAGCACTTTTTGAAACTCTTGAACTGCTTCTTCATCCCGAAGCTTAGAAATCTGATTGTCATAAACTTCAGAAGCTCGCTCCATCAAGTAATCTTTGATTTCTTGCTTGGATTTACCTTCTATATCATCAGCTGAGATAGAGTCCTCTGCTACAAGGTTATATTTAGCAAAATTCAGAATCGCTTCAATTCTTTCATCATGGTCTGAATGGCTGCTACCATCTACGATCCGATTAATGGTACGACGGATCATAGCATGGATTTCTGGAGCCAAATCACGGTCTGCTGTGATGACATCATAGCGTTGAGAATAGATAATTTCACGTTGTTCGCGCATGACATCGTCATATTGGAGGACTTGCTTCCGAGTATCGTAGTTATTTCCTTCAACCCGTTTTTGGGCTGCTTCCACCTGACGCGTTAGCATCCGAGACTTGATGACAGACTCTTCTTCGCTCAGATTCATTCGGTCAAGCAAGGCCTTAATACGCTCGGAACCAAAGCGTTTCATCAAATCATCTTCTAGAGATAGGTAGAATTGTGATTCACCTGGATCCCCTTGACGACCTGAACGTCCACGAAGCTGGTTATCAATCCGGCGGCTTTCATGGCGCTCTGTACCAATAACACAAAGTCCACCCAATTCACGGACACCTTCACCTAGCTTGATATCGGTACCGCGTCCAGCCATGTTGGTCGCAATGGTAATAGCACCACGTTGACCAGCATTCATGATAATCTGTGCTTCTTTATAGTGGTTTTTAGCATTCAGAACTTCATGAGGAATTCCTGCAGCCACTAATTTTTGAGAAAGATAGTCACTCGTGTCAACCGATACTGTACCGACTAAGACAGGCTGGCCTGTTTTGTAGCGTTCCTTGACGTCTTCCACGACTGCTTTAAATTTCGCTTCCAAGCTAGGATACAGCAAATCTGGATGGTCAATACGTTGGACCGGACGGTTCGTTGGAATTGGAATTACACGGATATTATAAATTTCGCGGAATTCTTCTTCTTCTGTCTTACCAGTCCCTGTCATCCCTGATAGCTTTTTATACATACGGAAAAGGTTCTGGTAGGTAATCGAAGCAGATGTTTTTGATTCTTCTTGGATAGGCACAGCTTCTTTTGCTTCAATCGCTTGGTGAAGTCCATCAGAGAAACGACGACCTTCCATTGTACGCCCAGTAAATTGGTCAACGATGAGGATTTCCTGCTTTTCACTCACGACATAATCCACATCTAAGGTCATAATATAGTTAGCACGTAAGGCATTGTCGATAAAGTGCGTTAAAGCAACATTCTCAAGGTCGTATAGATTTTCTAAGTTAAAGTAACTTTCAGCCTTGTCAATACCAGAATCTGACAAACCAATCGTCTTAGATGGAATATCAATGATATAGTCATCTTTTTGAAGTGTTTTCACAAAGCTATCCGCTCTGTAATAAAGCTGATTCGTATCAGAAGCAGTCGGTCCTGACACGATCAATGGCGTACGCGCTTCGTCAATCAAGATAGAATCCACCTCGTCAACCAAGGCATAGTTAAGCGGACGCTGTACCATATTTTCAGCCCGAACCACCATGTTATCACGCAGGTAGTCAAAACCAATTTCAGAGTTGGTAGAGTAGGTGATATCACAAGCATAAGCTTCTCTTTTTTCCATTGGTGACTTAGATGCTAGGTTGATACCAACAGAAAGTCCCAACCAAGAATAAAGTTCACCCATCTCAGTCGCATCACGCTCAGATAAGTATTCATTGACTGTAACAACGTGAACTCCTTGACCAGATAAGGCATTCAGGTAAACAGGCATAGTCGCTGTCAGGGTTTTCCCTTCCCCCGTACGCATTTCTGGCACATCACCATGGTGAAGGACAATCCCCCCCATAATCTGAACCTTATATGGGAAAAGACCTAAGACACGCTTAGCTCCTTCACGGACAACTGCAAATGCTTCAAACAAAAGTTGATCTAAAGTTTCACCATTAGCATAACGTTCCTTAAATTCAACTGTTTTTGCTTGCAATTCTTCATCGGTCAAGGCTGCCATTTCGTCCTCATAGGACATGACCTTGTCCGCCATCTTTTCTAATTTTCTTATTTCACCTTTATCATTTTCGATGATTTTTTTTAAAATATTAGCCATTTTATTCCTTACTCGCTATGTTCTGTTTATAAATGTTTCCTCTCATTATAGCATGTTTCCCCATATCTTTCAAGAAATAATCCATTTGGCAATTGGCTTGAAAGGCTGTCATTTCTCAATTTACACGCTTATCTGCCTAACTCTTCTTGCACTCAAATTTGCTAAATAATCATGATTTTCACGAAGTAGTTTCTCGCATAATTCTCATAATTTCGATATAATAATAGCAATGAATATCAAAGAAGAAATTATCAAATTATCAAAAGAAATTGGCATTTCTAAAATTGGTTTTACGACAGCGGATGACTTTGACTATCTGGAAAAGTCGCTGCGCTTGGCTGTAGAAGAAGGTCGAAATTCAGGATTTGAACATAAAAACATCGAGGAGCGAATTAAGCCCAAGCTGAGTTTGGCCTCAGCTAAGACCATCATCTCTATCGCAGTCGCCTACCCCCACAAGCTCAAACAGCAGCCGCAAAAAACAGCCTACAAGCGAGGGAAATTCACTCCCAATAGCTGGGGACTGGATTACCACTATGTCCTACAGGACAAGCTAGATCGGCTTGCAAAGGGAATTGAGGAGTTAACTGCCGACTTTGAATATAAAGGCATGGTAGATACAGGAGCCTTGGTCGACACCGCTGTAGCCCGGCGAGCAGGAATAGGCTTTATCGGCAAGAACGGCTTGGTTATCTCCAAGGAATTTGGTTCCTACATGTTTTTGGGTGAGCTCATTACCAATCTGGACATCGAACCTGACCAGCCTGTCGACTATGACTGTGGAGACTGCAACCGCTGCCTGACAGCCTGCCCTACCTCCTGCCTCATTGGTGATGGGACTATGAACGCCAAGCGCTGTCTATCCTTTCAGACCCAAGACAAAGGCATCATGGATCTGGAATTTCGCAAAAAAATCAAGACAGTCATCTATGGCTGCGATATCTGCCAAATCTGCTGCCCCTATAATAAAGGTTTAGACAATCCACTCGCAACTGATATCGACCCCGAACTGGCCCATCCAGAGCTCCTTCCTTTCTTGGAACTTTCTAATGGTCAATTTAAGGAAAAATTTGGCCATATAGCAGGTAGTTGGCGGGGTAAAAACATCCTGCAGCGCAATGCCATCATTGCTTTAGCCAATGCTAATGACCGCTCTGCTATTCCCAAACTACTAGAAATTATCGATAAAGGACAAAATCCTATCCATATCGCTACGGCCATCTGGGCTCTCAGCCAGCTAGTACGCGAAGCCAATCCTGAAATGATTGAGATGATTCTTGCTGTAAAAAATCCTACAGAAGCTATCAAAGAGGAACAGGAACAATTCCTAAAAAAATTTCACTTAACTAACTAAAAATAAATACAGTCTAATTTAGAAACTGCCTTAGAACGCAGCTTATACTAAATCAGACTGTATTTTTATGTTATTCAATTAGAAGCCATCTACGTTGGTGTAGATTTTTTGGACATCTTCATCGTCTTCAAGGACGCTATACAATTTTTCGAAGGTTTCTAAATCTTCTCCTGTTAATTCCACTTCAGACTGAGGAATCATTTCAAGCTCTGTCACTTGGAATTCTTGGATACCAGATTTACGCAAGGCCACGATTGCTTTATGTAGGTCAGTTGGCACTGTATAAACAGTGATACTTCCTTCTTCAGCCTCTACATCGTCCACATCTACATCTGCTTCTAAAAGCAATTCAAAGATGCTGTCTGCATCATCACCAGCAAAAACGATAACACCTTTATTGTCAAAAAGATAAGATACAGAGCCACTAGCACCCATATTGCCGCCATTTTTCCCAAAGGCTGCACGGACATTGGCCGCAGTTCGGTTAACATTCGAAGTCAAGGTATCAACAATCAACATAGAACCATTCGGCCCAAAACCTTCATAACGGCCTTCTGTAAAGGTCTCGTCTGTATTTCCCTTAGCCTTGTCAATCGCCTTGTCAATAACATGCTTTGGCACTTGCGCTTGCTTAGCACGATCAATAACGAACTTAAGGGCTGTGTTCAACTCAGGATCTGGTTCACCTTTTTTCGCTGCTACATAGATCTCTACACCGAATTTAGCATAAACTTTTGAGTTTGCGCCGTCTTTAGCTGTTTTCTTAGCTACAATGTTGGCCCACTTACGTCCCATTGGAATTTCTCCTTTAACTATTCTACAATTTTAATCTTCCTTATTATAACACAGGAAAGGAGAAAAATCATCCAACAAAAACAGGAAAGTCCCCAATTCCCTAAAATTATCTGCTGAAGTACAAACTAAAGATAGAAAAAATTAGGGCACTAGTTCCTTATACATTTTAGAATACCGAGATCAGTCATTACATTCTCTCGATAATAAAATGAATGATGCCACTAAATTCAAGGTGATGCTCCTTCATTCTCCAGTAAATCTCCTATTTTACTGGAATCTTCTCCCATTTCTTACTACCAAAGTCTGCTAATCGAATAAATAAAAAATCGATAACTTCGTAAAGAAGTTATCGATTTTTGCGAGCTGTTAACTAACCGTCCACAACTCTTCAGTGATTACTATCCAAGCTAGAAAGAATTAATCTTCTTCTTTCAATCTTGGTTTAATCAAGCTGACACCTGCGAGTGTTGCAACAATTCCTAAACCAAGCACTGCTGCTGAAGATGATTTCTCACCTGTATTTGGCAGAGCAGTAGTTCCAGGAACTTTCGGTTCCACTGGCTTGTTCGGTACTTGTTTATTTGGTACCGGAGCTGGAGTTGGTGGAACAGGTGTCGGTGTAGGTGGAACTTCTGCCTTCTTGTAAGTTACGACTTCATCGGCTGGTTTAGCTGAATCTGCTGTAACCTTCACATCTGCTACGCTTGCTTTATCCGCTACGTAACCCTTGATGTCTGGTGAAGTTTGTCCCTTGATCACGTCATCTTGTGATGTCCATGGGCCTTTTTCTACGATCGCTTTCGTTACGACGTTGATCTTCAGAATACGCGTGAATTTCGCGCTGTCTGTGAAGCTTGGTGCTGCTTCCTTGCCATTTTCGTATACGTACTTGATCGTACGGCTCAATTCCTTCACAGCTTCTTGTTGAGCTGACTTGATCTTATCATCTGTCCACTTAGGTCCATCCGGATTCTTAGGATCCATCGGATCGTTTGGTTTCGGTGGATTGTTTGGATCGAATGGTACTACGCCTTCTTCCAATTGAACAGTGTAGTTTTGGTCCTTGCTTGCATCATCATCAAAGTTTTGTGGATCCTTGAACTCATCGTTCACAACCTTGTAACCTTGGTTAGTCAATTCTTTCAACTTCGCAAGGTATTGGTCACGGCTAATTGGTTCGCCTGACTTACCGCCTTCTGAGATCTTAGCCAATTCTTTCTTAGCTTGGTCTACGAAGGTGATGGTTGCTTTTTGATCAGCCTTCTTGTACGTTACGACTTCATCGGCTGGTTTAGCTGAATCTGCTGTAACCTTCACATCTGCTACGCTTGCTTTATCCGCTACGTAACCCTTGATGTCTGGTGAAGTTTGTCCCTTGATCACGTCATCTTGTGATGTCCATGGGCCTTTTTCTACGATCGCTTTCGTTACGACGTTGATCTTCAGAATACGCGTGAATTTAGCGCTGTCTGTGAAGCTTGGTGCTGCTTCTTTACCATCTTCGTATACGTACTTGATCGTACGGCTCAATTCTTTCACAGCTTCTTGTTGAGCTGACTTGATCTTATCATCTGTCCACTTAGGTCCA
>NZ_RJPT01000015.1 GCF_003943515.1 Streptococcus cristatus
CCTCAGTGCCTCACTCAGCGCATCAGATTCAGCAAGTACAAGCTTGAGTACCAGCCTAAGTGCTTCGATCAGTGCCTCAGAGTCAACAAGCACGAGCCTGAGCACGAGTCTCAGTGCATCAATTAGTGCAAGCGACTCAGCAAGCACCAGCTTGAGTACCAGCCTAAGTGCTTCGATCAGTGCCTCAGAGTCAACAAGCACGAGCTTGAGCACAAGCCTCAGTGCCTCAATTAGCGCTTCAGATTCAGCAAGCACAAGTTTGAGTACCAGCCTCAGTGCCTCACTCAGCGCTTCAGATTCATCAAGCACGAGCCTCAGTGCCTCAATCAGTGCAAGCGACTCAGCAAGTACAAGTTTGAGCACAAGTCTAAGTGCTTCACTCAGTGCGTCAGATTCAGCAAGTACAAGCTTGAGTACCAGCCTCAGTGCCTCACACAGTGCGTCAGACTCAACAAGTACCAGCTTGAGTACTAGCCTCAGTGCATCAATCAGTGCGTCAGATTCAACAAGTACAAGTTTGAGCACAAGTCTAAGTGCATCAATTAGTGTAAGTGACTCAGCAAGCACCAGCTTGAGCACGAGCCTCAGTGCATCAATCAGTGCAAGCGACTCAGCAAGTACAAGTTTGAGCACAAGTCTAAGTGCTTCACTCAGTGCGTCAGACTCAACAAGTACCAGCTTGAGTACTAGCCTCAGTGCCTCACTCAGTGCCTCAGATTCAGCAAGTACCAGCTTGAGTACTAGCCTCAGTGCCTCACACAGTGCGTCAGATTCAGCAAGCACGAGCCTGAGCACAAGTCTAAGTGCATCAATTAGTGCTTCAGAGTCAATAAGTACAAGTTTGAGTACCAGTCTAAGTGCTTCACTTAGTTCGTCAGACTCAG
Source organism: Streptococcus cristatus (assembly GCF_003943515.1). GTDB lineage: Bacteria > Bacillota > Bacilli > Lactobacillales > Streptococcaceae > Streptococcus > Streptococcus cristatus_D. Next base: position 885 of record NZ_RJPT01000015.1, read on the forward strand.
CAAGTACAAGTTTGAGTACTAGTCTAAGTGCCTCAATTAGCGCTTCAGATTCAGCAAGCACAAGTTTGAGCACAAGTCTAAGTGCCTCAATTAGTGCCTCAGATTCAGCAAGCACAAGTTTGAGTACAAGCCTCAGTGCCTCAATTAGTGCTTCNGCTTCAGCAAGTACCAGCTTGAGCACGAGCCTCAGTGCCTCAATTAGCGCTTCAGATTCAGCAAGCACNAGNTTGAGTACAAGCCTCAGTGCCTCAATTAGCGCTTCAGATTCAGCAAGNACAAGTTTGAGCACAAGTCTNAGTGCCTCAATNAGTGCNTCAGATTCAGCNAGCACCAGCTTGAGNACNAGCCTCAGTGNATCAATTAGTGCTTCAGATTCAGCAAGCACCAGCTTGAGCACAAGCCTCAGTGCATCAATCAGTGCATCAGACTCAGCAAGTACAAGTTTGACTACAAGTCTAAGTGCTTCACTCAGTGCCTCAGATTCAGTAAGTACAAGTTTGAGCACGAGCCTCAGTGCCTCAATTAGCGCCTCAGATTCAGCAAGCACCAGCTTGAGTACAAGCCTCAGTGAATCAGACTCAGCAAGTACAAGCATAAGCACAAGTCTAAGTGCTTCAATCTCAGCAAGCGAGAGTGCATCGTCTTCAGCAAGCAGTAGCCAATCAGCCTCAGCAAGCGAGAGCGCTTCAGTGTCATTTAGCGCAAGTCAGTCTGCCTTTGTAAGCACTTCAGTATCATTTAGCGCTAGCGCGTCTGCTTTGGCAAGTGAAAATGATTTGGCATCGCTGAGCGTAAGCGAATCTCTATCAGCAAGCGCAAGCTTAAGCACCAGCGTATCGGCTTCAGTCAGCGCGTCAGATTCAACAAGTACAAGTGTAAGTACATCTACATCGCTTAGTGATAGCCTTTCAAGCAGCTTGAGTACAAGTGTGTCACAAGAGTCAAACTCATTCAGCTACAGTAAGGGTGATCCAACCAGCGAGTCTAAGCCAGAGTTTAACCTGCCAAGCTACCTCGCATCTGTAAGTGCAAGTACTTCAGCTTCTGTAAGTGATAGTCAGTCTATCTCTACTTCCTTGAGTACAAGTGCAAGCATTTCAGGTTCAATCAGTGCCAGTCATGCCATCGCCGACGATTCACTTTCAGCAAGTGCCTACTTGAGCATGAGTGTTTCTGCTTCATTGAGCACATCTGAAAGTGTGTCACTGAGTGATAGTGCAAGCATCTCTACTAGTCTGTCTGAAAGTGCAACTGTATCTAGTGCGACAAATCACTCTCAAGCACCTAAGCCACAGCCTGCACAACCAGAAAAAGTCAAGGTTACTCCAGACACTAAAGCTTTGCCAAATACAGGAACTGCCAATAATCCATTAGCAGCGCTTGGATTAGGAATAGCAACGTTGGCATCAGCCTTTCTTAAGAATAAAAAGAAGAAAGAATCAACATCTGATGTGAATTTGGAAGACTAATCTTAAAACCTAGCTAAAATGATACCAGCACTTTAGCGATGGAAAGCAAATCCCAGATAGCCTATGGCTATCTGGGATTTTTGCTCTTTGCATGTACAGAATGTGAGTTGTGCTGAGATAAACTGAGATAATTTCTATCTTTTAAGCCTGATCCTAGAAAGCGGTGAATAAAGCTAAATATTTTGAAATTTTGCTTTACCTGCTTGTCTTTTCTTGTCGTGAGAGAGCCTTGTCGCCTATTCTAGTTTGCTCTTGAGTATGAAGAAAAGTTTCAAAATGAGTAAAAATAATTCAATTCTTTTTAGAAAAGGCTTGTGAGATTAGGCTGGATGTTTTAAAATAGTATAGGAGATTATCCGCTATTTATTTTTCGGAGGAAAAGAAATGTCCATTAATTGGCAAGAAATTATATTTAGCTTTTTAGGAGGCTTGGGGCTGTTCCTGTATAGTATTCGTATGATGGGTGACGGCTTGCAGCAGGCAGCGGGAGACCGACTGCGCTATTTCATTGATAAGTACACGAGCAATCCTTTTTTAGGTGTGCTAGTTGGGATTGGGATGACAGCCCTGATTCAGTCTAGTTCAGGTGTGACGGTGATTACAGTTGGTCTGGTTAGTGCGGGGCTGTTGACCCTGCGTCAGGCTATCGGGATTGTCATGGGGGCCAATATTGGTACGACCGTGACTTCCTTCATCATTGGTTTTAAGTTGGGTGATTATGCACTTCCCTTGCTCTTTATCGGTGCGGTTTGCCTCTTTTTCACAAAAAATCGCTCTGTTAACAATATCGGGCGCATCTTCTTTGGTGTTGGTGGGATCTTTTTTGCCCTCAATCTCATGAGTGGAGCCATGGAGCCGCTTAAAGATCTGCAAGTCTTTCGCGACTACATGGTTCAGCTGAGTAAAAATCCAGTCTTAGGTGTCTTTGTCGGAACGGGTTTGACCTTGCTCATCCAGGCATCATCAGCGACTATTGGTATTCTACAAAATCTCTATGCCAGCAATCTCATTGATTTGCATGGGGCCTTGCCTGTCCTCTTTGGTGACAATATCGGAACGACGATTACAGCGATCATCGCTTCCTTGGGTGCTAATATCGCAGCCAAGCGTGTTGCTGGAGCCCATGTGGCCTTTAACGTGTTGGGGACAATCATCTGCATGATTTTCTTATTGCCTTTTACATCGCTGATTCAGTGGTTTGAGACAGCCTTGCACTTGTCACCAGAAATGACCATTGCCTTTGCCCACGGAACTTTTAATATTACCAATACCATTATCCAGTTTCCTTTTATTGGCTTTTTAGCATATTTGGTTACCAAGTTGATTCCGGGTGAGGATGAAACCGTTAAATACGAATCTCTCTACCTAGATACGATTTTGATCGATCAAGCGCCATCACTGGCTTTGGGAAATGCTAAAAAGGAACTCCTTCACTTGGGTGGCTACGCGGCCAAATCTTTCGAATTGGCCTATGATTATATTATTAATTACGAAGAAAAATCCGCTGAGAAGGGTCATAAGACTGAGGAAGCCATCAACGCTATTGATGATGAATTGACTCGCTATCTGATTGTCCTATCTGGTCAGCAGCTCAATCCAAAAGAGAGTGAAGTCTTGACCAGCATTCTGGACTCTAGCCGTGATTTGGAGAGGATCGGCGACCACTCAGAAGCTCTGCTGAATTTGACGGACTACTTGCACCGCAAGAAAGTGGAATTTTCACCAGCTGCCTTGGCAGAGTTGGAAAACATTTATCAACTGACCTTGGACTTTATCAAAGAAGCTTTGACTTCTGTGGAAACAAATGATGTGGAATTGGCCAACACTTTAGAAGCCAAGCATACAGCTATTGACAAGCTAGAACGCAGCTTGCGCAAGACTCACATTGCCCGTCTCAACAAGGGAGAATGTACGCCTCAGGCTGGGGTCAACTTCATCGATATTATTTCCCACTATACCAGAGTTGCTGACCACGCCATGAATTTGGCTGAGAAAGTACAAATGGAACAAATTTAAGACAGAAAGAGGCTGGGACAAAAGTCCTAGCCTCTCAATTGTCTTTGGATTGTCGAGCAAGACGCAGTGGTTGAGTGGGCTCTACTACGCTGATTTCATCAGCTTTTACAGCCCTACTCAACTGTGCGGAGGTGGGACGACGAAATTGAATTCTAACGAATTCCCGATTTCTGTCCCACTCTCTTTTCTTGATTTAAATAATATAATAAATTTTTTCAAAAAAGAGGTATAGACCATTTACAAATGAAATAGAAAGCGTTATAATAGAGTCAATAGAAATAGAACAAGAGGAGGCAGTCAAATGCCTAAATATATAAAAGCCGATCAGTTCTTCTATCCTCAAGGGATTCGCAAGGGTGGATTTTTGGAAGTGATTGATGGAAAATTTGGAAAATTAGTACAAGAAGTCCCTGCGGATGCAGAAGTGGTGGATTACACAGGCTACTCTGTCGCACCAGGTCTGGTGGATACCCATATCCATGGTTTTGGTGGGGTCGATGTCATGGACAATAACATCGAAGGTACCCTCCATACCATGAGTGAAGGGCTTTTGACGACTGGGGTGACCAGTTTCTTGCCGACTACGCTGACATCATCTTACGAGCAACTCTTGGCTGTAACAGAAAATATCGGTGCGCGCTATCAAGAAGCAAGTGGTGCCAAGATTCGCGGTCTCTACTTTGAAGGGCCTTACTTCACTGAAAAGTACAAGGGTGCCCAAAACCCAGCCTACATGAAGGATCCTCGTATGGATGAATTTCGTGCTTGGCAAAAGGCAGCCAATGGCCTGCTAAATAAGATTGCTTTGGCACCTGAGCGCGAGGGCGTGGAAGAATTTGTCCGCACCATCACTGATGAAGGTGTGACAGTCGCTTTGGGGCACTCTAATGCGACCTATGACGAAGCCAAGGCAGCAGTGGAAGCAGGAGCTAGTGTTTGGGTGCACGCCTACAATGGTATGCGAGGCTTGACCCACCGTGAGCTAGGTATGGTTGGGGCTATGTACGAGTTGCCTCACACTTATGCAGAGTTGATCTGTGATGGTCACCACGTGGATCCCAAGGCCTGTGATATTTTGCTCAAGCAAAAGGGCCATGAACATGTAGCCCTCATCACAGACTGTATGACTGCAGGTGGGCTGGAAGACGGCGACTATATGCTGGGAGAATTTCCAGTGGTGGTAGCCAATGGCACAGCTCGTCTCAAATCGACTGGTAACTTGGCAGGATCAATCCTGCAGCTCAAAGACGGTCTGAAAAATGTGGTTGAATGGGGTATCGCAAACCCTCACCAAGCAGTCATGATGGCCAGTCTTATCCCAGCAAAATCCGTCCACATTGACGATGTCTGTGGCCAGATCAAGGAAGGTTATGATGCCGACTTTATCGTGCTGGACAAGGATTTGGAGCTGGTTGCTACTTATCTGGATGGTGAAAAGCGCTTTGAAGCTGCCTCCAGTGTTCTTTAATTGAGTCTCCTTATATTTTTAGAAAGGATGGGGTAACCTGTCCTTTTTAATGTGGAGTTACTGACTTTTCCCTAGGATTTGCTAGAGGGACTTGGGCAAAGCTAGAATGGTTGGCGCAACTAGAAAGTCTCTGAGATATTTTTCTTAACAGATGGTAGGGCTTTCTCAATGAAAGAGAAGATGTTATAATAGGGTTATCACAGACGAGGAGGACAGGATGAAAAAGATTGATTATAAATTTATGGGAATGGGCTTGGTATTCCTCTTCTTTGGATTGCTATTGCATCGTTTCTTGATATTTATTGCTGGGCTGGCCTTTATCATTTACAGCTTTTTCAGCCGAGGCATGGCCCCAACCAAGGAAAATATCTTTAAGCCAAAATTGTCCAAAAGAAAGAAAAAATAAGGAGAACAGATATGAAAAATTATACCCTTAACAATGGCGTCAAGATCCCAGTTTTGGGCTTTGGTACTTGGAAGGCTCAGGACGGAGAAGAGGCTTATCAGTCAGTCTTGGCCGCCCTTAAGGCTGGCTATCGTCACATTGATACAGCAGCTATCTATAAGAATGAGGAGAGTGTTGGTCGAGCAATTAAAGACAGCGGCATTCCGCGTGAAGAGCTCTTCGTCACCACCAAGCTCTGGAATAGCAAGCATACTTATGAAGAGGCCATGGAAGCCTTTGACAGCTCTATGGAGCGGTTGGGGTTGGATTATCTGGATCTCTACCTTATCCACTGGCCAAATCCTAAGCCTTTACGAGAAGATGGAGCTTGGCAAAAGCGCAATGCAGAAGTTTGGCGGGCCATGGAAGACCTCTATCAAGCTGGTAAGATCCGAGCGATCGGCGTCAGCAATTTCCTGCCTCATCACCTAGAGGCTCTGCTGGAAACAGCGCGCGTCACACCAGCTGTCAATCAAATCCGCCTAGCGCCAGGTGTCTATCAGACAGAGGCGGTGGACTTCTGCCGTGCCCATGATATCCTACTTGAGGCTTGGGGACCTTTTGGGCAAGGCGAACTCTTCCAAAATCCAGCCGTACAGGCTATGGCGGACAAGTATGGCAAGACCATTGCCCAAATTGCTCTCGCTTGGAGCTTACAAGAAGGCTTTCTACCACTGCCTAAGTCAGTCACTCCGAGTCGGATTGCTAGCAATCTGGACTGCTTTGATATCGAACTGAGTCCAGCTGACCTCGAAATTCTTAAAAATATCAGCGGTTTGGAAGGTGGAGCACCTAATCCAGATGGGATGGATTTTTAAGCGCCTGATAGGTATCAGCTGAGTTGAAATCAATCTACTCGATATATTAGTTATTGGTATTTAATGACGTTTGTGGTGACCTAGGCCTCGGCCGGTCACTTTTCCTATAGTTTCGTGGCAATCTAGGTCTCGGCCGGCTACTTTTCCTATAGTTTCGTGGCAACCTAGGTCTAGGCTAGTTACTTTTCCTATAGAATCATGGCAACCTAGGCCTCGGCTGGCTATTTTTCCTATAGGTTCATGGCAAATTAGACCTCGGCTAGTCACTTTTCCTATAAATTAATGGTAATCTAGGCCTCGAACGCTCTTTTCATTGCTATTTATAAGATCCGTCGCCCCTCGGTCATTTGTCGTCAAAAACAAGTGGCAGATGAGGGGCGATTTTGTGTCTTTTTCTTTTGAAAGACTAGAGGAAAAGTCGGAAAGAGACTCCGTTTTTTGATAAAAATGCCCCTTTCAGGGATAAAAAATGACATTTTAGGGCAAGAGACCCTAAGTTTCATCTCTACATGCTATACTTGCTTTATCAAAAATATTGGAGAGGTTTTATGATGAACACTACTTACACCATTCGCCCCTTGTCTTATAGCAATCTGACCCACCGTGAGTTTGAGAGTCTAATGGTTGATTCCTATCAGGTACTCACGATTTTTACGAGTTCCTATAGAGATGAGGACATGTACAGCAAGCATCTAGAAGGCTTTCATAGTAAACTAGAGCAGTTTCAGGCTCAATTGGCCAATGTGGAAAAGAAAGACTCTATGAGTCTCGTAGAACTAGACAAGGAGCGAGATAACGCTCTGGTTGGTCTGTTTACCTTGCATAAGGGATTTGCCAAAATCAAAGATAGAGACTTGAAAGAAGCCTATGAAGTCTTGCTGCCAGTCTTTAAAAAATATAAGGATATCACCAAGCACACCAATGCTGTCGCAACGGCCGAGATTAAGAGTCTGCTTAAAACATTGCAGGAAGAGCCCTATCAGGGAGCTGTGATGAGTCTAGGCCTTCTCCCTATGCTGACGGCTGTGATAGCGGCTCAAGCGGACTATGATAAAGGAGAAGCAGAAGCGCGTGCAGTCAAGTCAGCCAAGGAAGTCGGTAAAACCAAACAGCTACGCAACGAAATCTCCCGTACCTACGACCTCTTTGTGCGCTACACAGCAGCCGTCGCAGAAGCCTATCCAGAGATCCCACTTGACCAAACTCCTCAAAGACCTCAATACGATCCGAGACAGCAAGCGCCGTTTAGTTGGTACAAATAAGAAAACAAAAACGGAAGAAACAGTAGAGAAATCAGCATAAAGAAGCCCCCCTTAGAAGGAAGATTCTAAGGGGGATTTTTGTGGATTTGTGATAGGTCTTTAGTAAGTAGAGACAGTGAATTAAAAATTAACTTATTTCAAATTGTTAATATCACTGATGAAAAGTGAGCGTAATATTGTATTCTCTGTTTTTTTAACTCCTAAATCATTCCTCATATGGTTCAATATTTCTTCTGATTTATCAAGTAGTTTTTGTCTATCAGTATTTTCGAAAGAAAGCAATATAAACTCAGACCATGATTTTACAACGTTTTTAGATCCCCATAAAGAAAGACTTTTATTAAGAGTTAGTATATCATTTTCTAATTCAGGGTAATTTTGATCTTTATTTTTTACTATTTTATAGATTATCGCTACAAATTGTTCATATGGTTCTTCTCGTTTTTGTGTTAAATACTCTCTTTTTTGTTGTTGTCGTTCCCAAATAAATTTGGCAATAGTAGACGCAATTGAGATTGTACCAGACACTAGAGCTACAATAATAACAGTATCCAGTGTTGGTAGGTTATTAAAAAATGTGATTGAGAATAGTATTGCTTTTACTAGTGCCCAAAGGCTAAAAATGAGAATAGCAATTGCAATAATTTGACCAATACGATATGAAATTTTTTCCATTATGGCTCCTTTAAATTAAAGATACCTTTATTTTACAGCATTAGGATTAAGGAATCAATATTTTTTAGATAGTTGTACATCTCCTATTATGCTGAAAGCATAAGCTGAAGAAATTAAATATTTTTAAATATAGCAATATCAAAATAGTGTTATTTTAGTATAAAAATACTTTATGGTTCGTTGAGAAACTGATAAAATAGTTCGAAGATAAGCAATAAAATNATAAATAGATATTGAATAAGGGAATTCAATTGTTAATTAGATATAATTTAGAGTATAGGAGATGAAGATTGTTATGGATAAGTTAGCTATTTTTCAAATATTGGGTGAATTTTTAAATTCACAATTTATCAGTTCAATGCTCGGTGCTCTTTTGGGCGCTGGGGTAGCAGTGTATATTGCAAAGCTTCAAAATAAGCAACAACTTAAACAGTTGAAATATGAACATAAACTACAACGAGAATTTTTTGAAAAACAAGAAGAGAACGAAAGGGAACGTGTATTTTTACAATATACTATTGAGCGTGCAGAGCGTTCGTATGAGATATTGAGTGATTTAAGAAGTGCTAAAAAGTTATTTGTAGATGCAATATTTGAATTGATGAAGAGCCTTCCTAATGATTTAAAATTAGATGAAGATATTGAATTTGAAAAACATTTTTCCTTACTATATGCAGAGTATCTGCTTCCTAAATACGACTCTATTATAAAATTAAGAGATATGTTATTACTAACTCTGGTTATTCAGGATGATATTGAACTATCTAGGTTAAAAGAAGAAGTTCGTAAGGAAGTTGCAATCTTTGTAGACTATCACAAAAAAATAAGTCAAGTAAAGATTTTTGAAGAGTATAAAGAAGTAGCTGATGATTTTATGAGTAAGTCAAAACTGACTGAAAAATGTGACGAATTAAGGACTTATTTAACCAAGTATATAACAGAAACTACATTTAGGCTAGTTTCTCCTGAGAGAATGGCTGAGAAGATACTAAAACAAACAAAAGGGGATTTAAATATTCGATTTAAAGTTGTAAGAAAGGAGAATATGAAAGGGGGCAACTGAAGATTAGATTTGAAACTTTTAATAGAAATTGGAGAAAACTTAGACAATGTATACTTGTCCTACAAAAAATATACAAATAATTTAAGAAAAGGATTTAGTTCTGTATTGGACAGGGCTAGGTCTTTTTTGTTTAATTGGTTTGTTCCTCTGTATAGTACTTTCGTGGTAATTTCTTATAAAAAACACCCCAATCGTTAGATTTTCTGTCTAACTTTTGAGGTGTGCTTTTTTTATTGCAATCTGTTTTATTTATCAATACAATTTCAAATCACGAGGGTCAACTGGGAAGGTTGGGTTGTATGGGTTGTGACGTAGTTTGAAGTGTTTGACATCTTCGATGTTCTGAGTTCCAGATAGTTGCATGACGGTTTTTAATTCGGCATTTAGGTGTTCAAAGACTTGACGTACACCAACGCTACCACCGAGAGCCAAGCCATAAATAACAGGTCGTCCAATGGCCACCAAGTCTGCTCCTGAAGCCAAGGCTTTAAAGACATGTTGGCCACGGCGAATACCGGAGTCAAAGACAATCGGTACACGTTTATCAACTGCTTCAGCAACTTCTTGAAGCGAGTCAAAGGCAGCTGGTCCACCGTCGATTTGGCGGCCACCGTGGTTGGTTACCCAGATTCCAGAAGCACCTGCAGCAAGTGAACGTTCGACATCTTCACGGCATTGAGGGCCTTTGACATAGACAGGGAGCCCTGAGTATTCAGCGATAAACTCGACATCTCGTGGAGACAGGCGTTGTTTAGCTGATTTATAGACAAAGTCCATGGACTTACCAGCACCTTCTGGCAAGTATTCTTCAACGATAGGCATACCAACTGGGAAAACAAAGCCATTGCGCTTGTCAACTTCACGATTGCCCCCTACAGTCGCATCCGCAGTTAAGACAATGGCTGTGTAGCCTTCTGCCTTGACACGATCCATGATATGGCGGTTAATGCCATCATCTTTNCTGAAGTAAAATTGGAACCAATGAGGTGTCCCTTGGAGGGCTTGGGAAATTTCTGGAAGGTCAACAGTGGAGTAGGAGCTGGTTGTATAAAGAGAGCCAAACTCATGTACACCACGCGCAGTAGCAACTTCCCCCTGTTCATTTGCTAATTTATGGGCTGCAACAGGCGCCATGATGATTGGTGAAGACAGTTTTTCTCCAGCAAATTCAATCTCAGTGCTTGGATTTTCCACATCACAGAGTGTATGAGGAACAATGAGTTTATGATTAAAAGCTCGAATGTTCTCGCGTAAAGTGAACGTGTCCTCAGCTCCACTCGCGATGTAGCCAAAAGCAGCTTTAGGAATGACTTGCTGCGCCATGGGCTCCAGATCATAGGTGTTGATAAAATCTACAGGGCCTTCGGCATTGCTTGTTTTGTATGACATAAAATGTCCTCCTTGATAAAAGTAAACGTTTACTTTTTTGATTTACAGGAACATCTTAACTCTTTTTCATGTCATTTTCAAAAATTTTGTCTGGAAGTTTCAGATTGCAATAGAGACGATAAATATTTTTTATCATTGTGATAGAAAATACATATTATCCAAACATGTCTTTTAGTGCTACAATAGCTGTATTATTCCTAGATGGGAGGTTCTCTTTTGGATTGGTCCATTGTTGAACAATATCTACCATTATATCAAAAGGCATTTTTTCTAACCCTGCATATCGCAGTTTGGGGCATTTTGGGAGCTTTTCTAGTTGGTTTACTTGTTAGTATCATCCGACATTATCGTATCCCTGTTTTGGCACAGCTAGCCACAGCTTATATTGAATTGTCGCGAAATACGCCTCTTTTGATTCAACTCTTCTTTCTCTACTTCGGGCTTCCCCGAATAGGGATTGTCCTTTCCTCGGAGGTCTGCGCCACACTTGGTCTTATCTTTTTGGGAGGCTCCTATATGGCAGAATCTTTCCGAAGCGGGCTAGAAGCAGTTAGTCAAACCCAGCATGAGATTGGCTTAGCGATCGGTCTGACACCCGTTCAAGTTTTTCGCTACGTAGTCTTGCCGCAAGCCACAGCAGTGGCTCTGCCGTCCTTCAGTGCTAATGTGATTTTCTTGATTAAGGAAACCTCTGTCTTCTCTGCGGTTGCTCTAGCCGACCTCATGTACGTTGCCAAGGACTTGATTGGGCTTTACTATGAGACAGATATTGCACTGGCTATGTTGGTAGTGGCCTATCTTATCATGCTCCTACCTATATCGTTGCTTTTTAGTTGGATAGAAAGGAGGCTCCGTCATGCAGGATTCGGGAATACAAGTACTCTTTCAGGGAAATAATCTCCTGCGGATCATACAGGGATTGGGAGTCACGATTGGTATTTCCATCCTCTCTGTCCTCTTATCCATGATTTTTGGTACGGTTATGGGAATCATCATGACCTCTCATTCTAGAGTCGTTCGTTTCCTGACGCGCTTTTATCTGGAATTTATCCGCATCATGCCTCAACTGGTGCTACTCTTTATCGTTTATTTCGGCTTAGCTCGAAATTTCAATATCAACATTTCTGGAGAAACTTCTGCCGTTATCGTTTTTACCCTCTGGGGAACGGCTGAGATGGGGGATTTGGTTCGTGGAGCTATCACTTCCCTTCCCAAACATCAGTTTGAAAGTGGACAGGCGCTGGGCTTAACGACCTTCCAACTTTACTATCACATCATCATCCCACAGGTCTTGAGAAGACTGCTTCCGCAGGCCATCAATCTCGTTACTCGGATGATTAAAACGACTTCCTTGGTTGTTTTGATTGGGGTAGTTGAAGTCACAAAAGTGGGGCAGCAGATCATCGACAGCAATCGCTTGACCATTCCAACTGCTTCCTTTTGGATTTATGGAACCATACTGGTCTTGTACTTCGCAGTTTGCTTCCCTATCTCTAAACTATCTACTCACTTAGAAAAACACTGGAGGAACTAAATGTCTGATACTGTATTAGAAATCAAGGATCTAAAAAAATCCTTCGGAGACAATCCCATCCTCCAAGGTCTTTCCCTAGAAATCAAAAAAGGGGAAGTAGTGGTTATTCTAGGGCCATCTGGTTGTGGGAAAAGTACCCTGCTTCGCTGCCTTAACGGCCTAGAAAGCATTCAAGGTGGAGATATTCTTCTGGATGGTCAGTCCATTATTGGAAACCAGAAAGACTTTCACTTGGTTCGTCAAAAGATTGGCATGGTCTTTCAAAGTTATGAACTCTTTCCCCATCTGGATGTCCTGCAAAATCTTATCCTAGGTCCTGTCAAGGCACAAGGGCGAGATAAGAAAGAGGTGACGGAAGAAGCCCTGCGGTTACTTGAACGTGTCGGATTGCTCGACAAGCAACATAGTTTTGCTCGCCAATTGTCTGGTGGACAGAAGCAACGGGTAGCTATCGTCCGTGCCCTGCTCATGCATCCAGAAATTATCCTTTTTGACGAGGTGACGGCCTCACTGGATCCTGAAATGGTGCGTGAGGTCCTCGAACTCATCAATGATCTAGCCCAAGAAGGTCGCACTATGATTTTGGTGACCCACGAAATGCAGTTTGCCCAAGCCATTGCGGACCGGATTATCTTCCTCGACCAAGGGAAGATTGCTGAAGAAGGAACGGCTCAGTCCTTCTTTACCAATCCACAAACCAAACGAGCACAAGAATTTTTAAACGTTTTTGACTTCAGCCAATTTGGCTCATATTTATAAAGGAGATTCTTATGAAACTACTCAAACCCCTCTTAACCCTTTTTGCACTTGCCTTTGCCCTTATCTTTGTCACAGCTTGTGGCTCAGGCGGAAATGCTACTTCCTCATCTGGCAAAACTACTGCCAAAGCTCGCACTATTGAGGAAATCAAAAAAAGTGGTGAACTTCGAATTGCTGTATTTGGCGACAAGAAACCTTTTGGTTATGTAGACAACGATGGTTCTTACCAAGGTTATGACATCGAACTGGGAAATCAGCTGGCCAAGGACCTCGGTGTTAAGGTAAAATACGTTTCTGTCGATGCTGCCAACCGTGCAGAATACTTGATTTCGAACAAGGTGGACATCACCCTTGCTAACTTTACCGTCACTGACGAACGTAAGAAACAAGTTGACTTTGCCCTTCCATACATGAAGGTTTCACTGGGTGTTGTGTCTCCTAAGAAAGGTGTCATCACAGATGTTAAACAGCTTGAAGGCAAGACCTTGATTGTCACAAAAGGAACTACCGCTGAAACTTACTTTGAGAAAAATCATCCAGAAGTTAAGCTTCAAAAATACGACCAATACAGTGACGCCTACCAAGCTCTTTTGGATGGACGTGGAGACGCCTTCTCGACTGACAATACTGAAGTTCTAGCTTGGGCTCTTGAAAATAAAGGATATGAAGTAGGAATTACTTCGCTTGGCGACCCAGATACTATCGCACCAGCAGTCCAAAAAGGAAACAGAGAGTTGCTTGATTTCATCAATAAAGACATTGAAAAATTGGGCAAGGAAAACTTCTTCCACAAGGCTTATGAAAAGACTCTTCACCCAACCTACGGTGATGCTGCAAAAGCAGATGACCTCGTCGTTGAAGGTGGAAAGGTAGAATAGAAGCGTTGGTTAAGTAGAAAAATTTACCTTAAAAAATGAACCGCATCTCAACAGTTAGACAGAAAGAGTCTGGCAGTTGAGGTGCGGTTCAAATTATGTTTGTTTGATTTGTTTTGATTTCTATAAGTAGAGCTCAGTTAGCTTGTGAGCTACACCATCTTGGTCATTAGTGAGTTCAAGCTGTTGGTCAGCATAAGGCAGCAGGGTTTCGCTGGCATTCTTCATGGCATAGCCTGTTCCCGCAAATTCCAGCATTTCAGTATCATTGTGCTCGTCACCAAAAGCAATCAGGTCCTTGCGATCGACATTGAGGATGTTGAGCAGGTACTGGAGGGCGAAGGCTTTGTTAACACCTTTAGGGCCGCACTCAAGGATATTGAGAGGACCGCCCCAGGTATTGATAGAGAGTTCGTGCTGGTAAAAGGCATTCATCTCTTCAGCCAGAGCATATTTGTCCGTAGCATGGGTTTGCAGCAAAATGGCATTTGGATTTTTGGTGACCAGCTGCGCTTGAAATTGATTTTCTGGCTTAAAATTATCAATGCCAAAGAGCTTGGGATCTGCGATTTCTTCGTTCGTATTTGTGATATAGAATTTCTTGCGGTATTCTCCAGCGATGAAGTCGGCTTCGATTTCTTCTTTTCGTTGGACCATATCCAGCAAGAAAGACTTGTCTACGGTCAAGGATTGTTCAAATTCCCACTTTTGCTCAGGGATATGGGTCAAAGATCCGTTGAAGTTTATCATGGGGGTATTCAGCTCTAATTCCTTATAGAAGTTCAGAGCCATGCGGTAAGGGCGGCCAGTAGTGATGATGACCTTGTGTCCTTTAGCCGATATTTTTTTGATAGTTTCTTTGGTAAAATCAGACAGCTTACTCTCAGAATTAAGCAAGGTTCCATCCAAATCTACAGCAATTACTTTTTTTGTCATTCTTTTTCCTCATACAGTCTCGCGAAGTATTGTAAAGACTATTATAACAGAATTAAGAATAAATGCCACAAGTTGTGGTATAATGTTTTCTCAATAGCTAAGACGAAAGATGTCTGCTGATAGTCTATGAGCGAAGAGAGTTGAAGTAAAGGGGAGGAGCCTGTATGCGTAAACCAATTTTCATTCACATTTTTTTCCTACTAATTGCATTTGTTGTGTATATTCAGGGGATTACGGTTCAGGGACCAGACCTGATTTGGAATATGATTCTGGCCTTAATTGCCTATGACGCTGCGGTCTTAACGACGATATCTAAGAAGCAGAAATGGCTTTATCCACTTTTGTTGGTGGTTTGGCTGGCCTTTTATCCTAATACTTTTTATATGCTGACGGACTTGGTGCACATGACTTGGGTGGGAGATACTCTGTGGAACCCTGTTAGCATGCGCTTATTCATGGCTTTTGTGCCGAGCATTTTATTTGGCGTTTACTGCGGGATTGAAAGCTGGAATATTTTGCGCGAACGCTGGAAGTGGACTTGGTGGTTGGATATGCTTGTGGTTGCGGCTCTGTCTTATCTATCGAGTCTAGCCATCTATATCGGTCGTTATGACCGTCTCAACTCCTGGGACTTGGTGACGCGGCCCCAGCTAGTTGTCCAAAAGCTACTGGAGACCTTTCAGAAGGATCGTCTGGTATTTATCCTTGGATTTACCTTTATCCAAATCATGACTTTGCTCTTTTTAAGCAGAGAAAATAAAAAATAAGACACTTTAAAGTATTTTTTGGAGCAATGGACTTGAAAAAGTGAATGTTTTTGAGTATAATCATAGTATTGTTCGTAAATAACGAATAAGCAGCACTGTTTTAAAGAAAATAAGGAGTTCTCTTTTATACAGTTGCCATAAAACAATTTAGGAGATTATCTATAATGGATAAATTATTTAAACTCAAAGAGCACGGTACGGATGTTCGTACGGAAGTTCTCGCTGGGTTAACAACTTTCTTTGCTATGAGCTACATCCTCTTTGTCAATCCAGCCATGCTGTCGCAAACGGGTATGCCAGCTCAAGGTGTCTTTCTGGCTACGATCATCGGTTCTGTTGCTGGAACACTCATGATGGCCTTTTATGCCAACCTCCCTTACGCACAGGCGCCGGGTATGGGTCTCAATGCTTTCTTTACGTTCACGGTTGTCTTTAGTCTGGGCTATACTTGGCAAGAGGCTCTGGGTATGGTCTTCATCTGTGGTCTGATCTCACTCTTCATTACCCTGACCAAGATTCGGAAGGCTATTATCGAGTCTATTCCATCAGCTTTGCGTTCAGCTATTTCCGCTGGTATCGGTGTCTTCCTAGCTTATGTAGGGATTAAAAATGCCGGACTGTTGAAGTTTTCGATCGATCCAGGCAACTATGTAGTAGCTGGTAAAGGAGCTGATCAAGCGAAGGCTGCTCTTACAGCAAACTCAGCTGCAACTCCAGGATTAGTTGATTTTAATAATCCAGCAGTTTTACTCGCTTTACTTGGTCTAGCGATTACAGTTTTCTTTGTTATCAAGGGTATCAAAGGCGGCATTATCTTGTCTATCTTTACAACGACGGTCGTAGCGATTGCTGTTGGCTTAGTAAACCTGTCTGCGATTGACTTCGGTCAGCACAATCTGTCAACAGCTTTAAAAGAACTTGGACAAGTGTTCGGGGTTGCGGTTGGTCCAGAAGGCTTGGGAGCCCTCTTCGCTGATACGGCCCGCCTGCCTCAGACATTTATGGCTATTCTGGCCTTCTCTCTGACCGATATCTTTGATACTATTGGTACCCTGATCGGAACTGGTGAAAAAGTTGGTATCGTCGCAAGCTCTGGTGAAAACCATGAGTCAGAAGGTTTGGATAAGGCTTTGTACTCAGACTTGATCGGAACGACTATCGGTGCAATCGCCGGAACATCTAACGTTACTACTTACGTAGAGTCTGCAGCTGGTATCGGAGCTGGCGGACGGACTGGTTTGACAGCCTTGGTTGTAGCGGTCTGCTTTGCAGTATCTAGCTTCTTTAGTCCACTTTTGGCCATCGTTCCAACAGCAGCAACTGCACCAATCTTGATTGTCGTTGGGATCATGATGCTTGGCAGTCTGAAAAATATCCAGTGGGATGATATGGCAGAAGCTGTCCCAGCTTTCTTCACCTCTATCTTCATGGGCTTCACTTACAGTATCACGAACGGGATTGCAGCAGGATTTATCATGTATGCTCTTGTGAAAGTCATCAAAGGTCAAGCTAAGGATGTGCATCCAATGATTTGGATTTTAAATCTGCTTTTCATCCTTAACTTTATCAGCCTAGCTCTTTCTTAAGAATCAGTATTAAGAAGTTGGAAATCTCCCAGCTTCTTTCTTTATGCGAGAAAAAGATTTGTGGACGATCTTAGATTCTTTTTGATAGAAGTGAGTGGCTTGTCCTCAATAAAAGATTTGGAGGTCTATCTAATTTTTTTCAAATATTTTGCTTCCTCTATTAGAAAATTGAGCGCAAATGCAAATCTTCTGGTATAATAAAAGAATGTTTAGTCATAATGAAGAAGAATTAATCAAATGGGGCCAGCGTCTCGGAAGCCTCCTTCAGGAGCAAGATGTTTTGGTTTTGACAGGAGACTTGGGTGCGGGTAAGACGACTTTTACCAAGGGCTTGGCCCAAGGTCTGGGCATCAAGCAGATGATCAAAAGTCCGACCTATACCATTGTTCGCGAGTATGAAGGGCGTTTGCCGCTTTATCATTTAGATGTCTATCGGATTGGTGAAGATCCAGACTCGATTGACTTGGATGATTTTCTCTTTGGTGAGGGAGTTACGGTCATCGAGTGGGGAGAATTGCTAGCTGATAGTTTACCAGATGATTATCTGAAGCTGACTCTTCTAAAGAAAGACGACGGTCGCGAGCTAGTCTTTGAAAGTCAGGGACGCCGTTCTCAGGAATTGCTGGAGGAATTGCTGCATGGCTGAGTTTGAATTAGCCTTGCGGGAGGCAGAGAAGGCAGATGCTGCTGACTTGATTTGCTTCTTAAATCAAGTCGGAGCCGAGTCAGACTACATGACCTTGGATGAGGCTGGGATTTTGATGGATGAAGAGCAGATGGCTCAGTTCATTCAGCGTCAAGCTGAGTCGGATAATCAGCTTTATCTTTTGGCCTTGCTTGATAATGAAATCGCTGGGATTGTCAGTATCACAGCGGATTTTTATGAGCGGATTCGCCACATTGGGCAAGTCTTTATCGTTGTCAAAAAAGCCTTTTGGAATCAAGGCCTCGGTCGTATCTTGCTAGAAGAAGCTGTGGATTGGGCAGAAAATGGAAGCAGTCTTCGCCGTTTGGAACTGACTGTTCAGGTAAGAAATGAGCGAGCTGTTCATCTCTATAAAGAATTAGGATTTGAAATCGAAGGCCTACAAAAAAGAGGGGCCTATTTAAGAGAAGGGATATTTCTAGATGTTTACCTGATGGGAAAACTGATAGATTGATGAAATATGTTAAAAAAAATTGTACGAATGTTTTTGAGTCTGTTGCTTGTAACAGCTATTGGGGTAGGAGGCTATGCTTGGACTATTTACAATCAGTCAACAGATGCTTTGTCCCATACTTACAAGGGTTTTGGGAATGAGACGAACGTTATTGCGGAAACCAAGCCCTTGACGATTTTACTGATGGGGGTAGATACAGGAAGCGGCTCGCGGTCTGATACCTGGAAGGGAAATAGCGACTCCATGCTCCTCCTATCTGTCAATCCTCAGACTAAAAAGACGGTCATGATGAGTTTAGAGCGGGATATACTGACTCAGATCGATGAAAATGGCGAAACGACAGAAGCCAAACTCAATGCGGCCTATGCTTATGGCGGTGCAGAATTGGCCATTGCGACTATTGAGAAATTGATGAACATCCATATTGACCGTTATGTGATGATCAATATGCAAGGACTGGTTCAGTTAGTCGATGCAGTTGGCGGTATTGAAGTCAACAATACTTTTGATTTCCCGATTTCCATCGAAGAAAATGAACCGGAATATACTGCAACTGTCGAGCCAGGCAAGCATTTGATCAATGGAGACCAAGCTCTGGTTTATGCCCGCATGCGTTACCAGGATCCAGAGGGTGACTACGGTCGTCAGAAACGTCAGCGTGAGGTGATCCGAAAGGTCGTTGAGAAGGTGCTCAGTCTCAATAGTATCAGCCATTATCAAGCAATCTTACGAGCAGTCAGCAAGAATATGCAGACCAATGTAGCGCTGGATGCGGGAAGTATCCCTCAGTTATTGGGCTACAAAGACGCCTTTAGAAGCATTCAGTCTGAACAATTGCGCGGGGAAGATGCTACCTTGGCTGATGGCGGTAGCTATCAGCTGGTTACGTCTGATCATTTGCTAGAAATGCAAAATTTGATTCGGAAAACGTTGGGCTTGTCTTCAGTTAAGACTCTGAAAACCAATGCCGTACTGTATGAAGACTTGATGGGAGGCCGGAGCCTACGTGCTTCTAGTTCAGAGAGTTCAAGCTCAGTCCAGAATGATCGAGCTATTTATAGCCAACCTAGTGAGAGCACTTATGGTAGTAGCTATAGCAGTTATAGTAGTTATAGTAGTTATAGTAGTTATAGTAGTTATAGCAACTATAGTTCCTATACTCCTGAGCCTAGTGCTAGCAGTGAACCGCCAGCAAGTTCTGCGCCTGCATCTACGCCAGCTCCGACACCGTCAGCATCATCTGCCGATCACCCTGCAACATCAGCATCTTCTGAATAAACAAATCGCCCAAGCTTACTAGCTTGAGCGATTTTTAATGCCTGTGGTTCTTATTTTGCGAGCCATTTCCAGAAGAAATCAATAATATAGGTCAGTCCGTAAGTGTAGATGATGAGGGTGATGGGTTTGCAGAGTACGATAATCAGCATATACTTTTTGAAGGTCATCTTGGTCAAGGCGGCTAGCATACAGAGAAAATCAGCGGGACTGATGGGCCAAATCATCATAAAGATAAAGAAACGCTCAAAGCGATTGCCCTCATCCATCCAGCCCACATACTTGTCATAGGTCCGCTTGCTGACGACGGACTGGACAAAGGCTGGTCCGTAGGTGCGAGCCAGATAGAAGATGATGGCGCAGCCGATGACGATGCCGACATAGTTGTAGATGGTGCCGACGATATGCCCGTAGATAAAGATGCCTGCAACAGAGGTCAAGGCGCCAGGGATAATGGGCACGACAGTCTGCAAGATTTGTAGGAAGATAAACAGAGGTGGTCCCCAGATGCCTGCTTGTCTGATAAAGGCAGACAAGGTTTCCTTGGACTGGAGAATCCCTGCATAGTAAGCCCAGATGCAAAAGGCCACTGTCCCCACAGCTCCGATGATGGACGACCAGTTGATGATTTTTTGCAAAAAGGGAGAAACAGTTTTCATTTCTCGATCCTTGCTTGCCATAGGCACCTCCAAGAGAATTATTCTTATATCTACTATAGCATCTTTTGCCATTTTTGTAAGCTTTGAAGCTATAGGTGCCAAAAAGCCTATTTTATGCTATAATAGTGCGAATACGATTTTTGGAGAGAGATGTGGCGATTGAAGATTACATGCCCGACTTTGCGGTCGAGGCGGTTTACGATTTGACAGTAGAGAGTTTGAAAAGGCAGGGGATCAAGGCGGTTTTGGTGGACTTGGATAATACCCTGATTGCTTGGAATAATCCTGACGGGACCCCAGAGATGAAGAAGTGGCTCCATGATTTGCGGGATGCGGGCATTCGGATTATCGTGGTGTCCAATAATAACCAAAAGCGGGTCAAGCGAGCTGTTGGAAAGTTTGAAATTGACTATGTCTACTGGGCGATGAAGCCTTTCACTTGGGGCATTGATCGGGCGCTCAAGCTTTTTCACTTTGAAAAAAATGAAGTGGTCATGGTGGGCGACCAGCTCATGACGGATATTCGGGCAGCGCATCGGGCTGGAATTCGCTCGATTTTGGTCAAACCGCTGGTCGAGCATGACTCTATCAAAACCCAGATCAATCGGGCGCGTGAACGCCGTGTGCTCAAGAAAATCACTGAAAAATACGGCCCAATTCAATACAAAAAAGGAATTTAAGCATGGAAGAACTTCTCTGTATCGGCTGCGGAGCCACTATTCAGACAGAAGATAAGGGCAAGCTAGGCTACACGCCCCAGTCGGCCCTAGAAAAAGGCTTGGAGACAGGCGAACTCTATTGCCAGCGCTGTTTCCGCTTGCGCCATTATAATGAAATCAGCGACGTCCAGCTGACGGATGATGATTTTCTGCGCCTTCTGCATGAGGTTGGAGATAGCGACGCTTTGGTCGTCAATGTTGTCGATATTTTTGACTTTAATGGATCGGTCATCCCTGGCCTGCCTCGCTTTGTCGCAGGAAATGATGTGCTCTTAGTCGGGAATAAAAAGGACATTCTGCCTAAGTCAGTCAAGGATGGTAAGGTGACTCAATGGCTGACGGAGCGAGCTCACGAAGAAGGTCTGCGTCCAGTTGATGTCATTCTGACCTCTGCTCAAAACAAGCAGGCCATAAAGGACTTGATTGACAAGATTGAGCACTGCCGCAAGGGACGTGATGTGTATGTGGTCGGCGTGACCAATGTGGGCAAGTCCACTTTGATTAACGCCATTATTCAGGAAATCACGGGTGATAAGGATGTCATTACGACTTCGCGCTTCCCTGGAACAACTCTGGATAAAATCGAGATTCCTTTGGCGGATGGCAGTCATATCTATGATACACCAGGCATCATCCATCGTCACCAGATGGCTCACTATCTTTCTGCTAAGAATCTCAAATATGTCAGCCCCAAAAAGGAAATTAAGCCCAAAACCTACCAGCTCAATCCTGAGCAAACCCTCTTTTTGGGTGGTTTAGGTCGCTTTGATTTTGTGGCGGGAGACAAGCAAGGCTTCACAGCTTATTTTGACAATGAGCTCAAGCTCCACCGGACCAAGTTGGAAGGTGCCAGCGATTTTTATGACAAGCATGTCGGCAGTCTCTTAGTGCCGCCAGTTGGCAAGGAAAAGGAAGAATTTCCAGCTTTGGTCAAGCATGAATTTACCATCAAGGACAAGACAGATATCGTCTTCTCTGGTCTGGGGTGGATTCGCGTCAGTGGCCCTGCCCGAGTAGCTGGCTGGGCGCCAGAGGGTGTGGCGGTTGTCACTCGGAAAGCCATCATTTAATTATTTAAAAAACCAAGGGGGAAGAAATTCCCTTAAAATAAGGAAGGAAAAGGCTATGAACAGTGGGAAAAAGGAAGGTCCCAACTGACTTTAGCCTTATAGAAGAACATGACACTAACATCAAAACAACGCGCCTTTCTCAACAGTCAGGCACATAGTCTCAAACCCATCATTCAGATTGGGAAAAATGGACTCAATGACCAAATCAAAACCAGCGTCCGTCAGGCGCTGGACGCGCGCGAGCTGATTAAGGTTACGCTCTTGCAAAATACGGATGAAAATATCCACGAGGTCGCTGAGATTCTGGAAGAAGAAATCGGAGTGGATACGGTGCAGAAGATTGGCCGAATCTTGATTCTCTACAAGCAGTCCAGCAAAAAGGAAAATCGCAAACTCTCTGTCAAAGTCAAGCAAATTTAAGGAAAAATTTCTGTGGAGATGTCAGCCTATGGCTATTGAATTACTGACCCCCTTTACTAAGGTGGAATTAGAACCAGAAGTTAAAGATAAGAAACGCAAGCAGATTGGTATTTTAGGTGGGAATTTCAACCCTGTCCACAATGCTCATTTGGTCGTGGCAGATCAGGTCTGCCAACAGTTAGGCTTGGATCAGGTCCTGCTCATGCCAGAATACGAGCCACCTCATGTGGATAAGAAAGAGACCATCGATGAAAAGCATCGGCTGAAGATGCTGGAGCTGGCTATCGATGATATTGAAGGCCTAGGGATTGAAACCATTGAGCTGGAGCGCAAGGGAATTTCCTACACCTACGACACTATGAAGATCCTGACAGAGCAACATCCAGATACAGATTATTATTTTATCATTGGTGCGGATATGGTGGATTATCTGCCCAAGTGGTACCGGATTGATGAGCTAGTTGAGCTGGTTCAGTTTGTCGGTGTTCAGCGGCCGCGCTACAAGGCAGGGACTTCTTACCCTGTCATCTGGGTGGATGTACCCCTCATGGATATCTCCTCCAGCATGGTGCGGGATTTTCTGGCTCAGGGACGGATTCCCAATTTCCTGCTGCCTCAGCCAGTTCTAGATTACATTGAGAAAGAAGGGCTTTACCTATGACCTATGAAAGCTATATCCGCATGAGTCGTGAGGCCTTACTGGCTAAGATGGAAACTGTCATGCCTGAGAAGCGCCTGCGGCATTGTCTAGGTGTGGAAAAGGCTGCCCGTGAATTGGCGGAGCGCTTCGATCTTGATGTCGAAAAAGCGGGTTTGGCAGGGCTTCTACACGACTATGCTAAGAAGATCTCGGATGAGGAATTTCTGGCCTTGATTCACAAATACCAGCTGGATCCTGACCTGAAAAACTGGGGCAATAATGTCTGGCATGGCATGGTGGGCATTTACAAGATTCAGGAAGATTTAGGCATCGAAGATGCTGATATTCTGCGAGCCATCGAGATTCATACGGTGGGCAGTAACACCATGTCTGAGCTGGACAAGGTGGTCTATGTCGCTGACTACATTGAGCACAACCGGGACTTTCCGGGAGTGGATAAGGCCAGAGAGCTGGCTCAGCGGTCGCTCAATCAAGCTGTGGCCTACGAAACAGCAAGGACAGTGGAGCATTTGGCTCACAAGGGGATGCCCATCTATCCGCAAACTTTGGAGACTTACAATGCCTTTGTAGGATATTTGAAGGAAATAGAAGAAAATTAAAGAGGAACTATGAAAGAACAAGAATTATTGGAACTGGTCGTGAAGGCGGCCGATGAAAAACGTGCAGAAGATATTGTGGCTTTGGACTTGCAAGGCCTGACCACTGTGACAGATTACTTTGTCATCGTCAGCTCGATGAACAGCCGTCAGCTGGATGCAGTAGCTGAAAATATCCGTGAGAAAGCTGCAGCGGCTGGTGTTTCTGCTGGTCATGTTGAGGGCGACGCAGCAGGTGGCTGGGTGCTCTTAGACTTGGGTGGCATCGTTGTCCATGTCTTTTCTGAGGAAATGCGGGCGCATTACAATCTGGAAAAACTTTGGCACGAAGCAACTGGTGTAGATGTCGCAGCCTTATTGGAAGAAAAAAACAAGTGATTTTTTGCCCTTAGGCAGAAAGCAGAATTCGGCTCAGTCAGCCTGCTGGCTGGGCTATTTTTGAAAGGAAAAGTATGGCAACTTATGAAACCTTCGCGTCGGTTTACGATGCGATTATGGATGATTCTTTGTATGAGAAGTGGACGGATTTCAGCCTGCGTCATTTTCCCAAGGATAAGAAAAAGCTGCTGGAGTTGGCCTGTGGTACGGGCATTCAGTCTATTTATTTTAAGCAGGCAGGTTTTGATGTGACGGGGTTGGACCTGAGTCAGGAAATGCTGGATTTGGCAGAGAAGCGTGGCAGAGATGCCGGTTTGGACATTCCCTTTATCCAGGGCAATATGCTGGATTTGAGTGGAGTCGGTCAGTTTGATTTGGTGACTTGTTACTCAGACTCCATTTGCTATATGGAGGACGAAGTCGATGTCGGTCAGGTATTTACTGAGGTTTACCAGCATCTAAATGAGGGTGGCCGCTTTATCTTTGACGTGCACTCGATTTACCAGATTGACGAGGTTTTTCCAGGTTATTCTTATCATGAAAATGCTGAAACTTTTGCCATGGTCTGGGATTCTTATGCGGACGAACCGCCTCATTCCATCGTGCATGAGCTGACCTTCTTTGTCCAAGACGAGGATGGTCGCTTCACGCGCCACGATGAGGTGCATGAGGAGCGGACCTATGAGATTCTGACCTATGATATCTTGCTGGAGCAGGCTGGCTTTAAGAATGTCAAGGTTTACGCGGACTTTGAGGACAAGGAGCCGACTGACAAGAGCGCTCGCTGGTTCTTTGTGGCGGAGAAATGAAACTTAGCAATATGTTTTGAGGAGTTGAATTTGGAAAATAAACAGACTTTAATTTTTATAAAACAGAAAAATCGGACAGATGATGTTTTATCAATTAAGCCGGGAATAGATGGCAAAATTAAGGTGAGGTATACAAATAATAAAGAATATTCCTATAACAAAGAAGATGTTGAAGAATATCAATTTTTGGAAAAATTACCTGTAGAAAATTATAAATTTAGTCGCTCAGGATATGGCGCCTATAATAATGTTATCTCTGTTGAAAAATACTCATATTTAGAAAAAAATAAAATAAAAGTTTGTTTTGAACATGGCAAGAACGTTATTTTAAATCAAGAGAATTTTAAAATTGAACAATCCGCCTTATTTGAAAAAAAGGCTAATGACGTCTTTGAGTATCTTAAAAAACTTGCCAATTTAAATAATATAAAATCTGATGATGGTAGTTCTCTCTTAGGTAAGAATTATGAAAGAGTTACTTTTGTTTCACAACAATCTGTCTTACATCGTTTCCTATCAGCATCAAGTACAAAAGTTGAATCGGAATCTAAATCTGATGATCAAAGTCTAATATTTCCTTTCGGTTGTAATAATAGTCAACTCATTGCGACGGAAAGAGCTTTGAAAAATCAAATTAGCTTCATTGAGGGACCTCCCGGAACAGGAAAAACTCAAACAATTTTAAATATTTTGTCGAATATTATTTACAGAAATCAGACAGCTTTAGTGGTGTCAAATAATAATTCTGCAATTGCTAATATTAAAGAGAAATTATCTCAACCAGAGATAGCTTTAGATTTTTTGACAGCTACGCTGGGCAGTAAAAAAAATAAAGAAAAATTTTTAAAAAATCAATCTTCTCATTATCCTAATTATTTACCAGATATTCTTGAAAATAAAGAAAGAAATCTAAATTTTGAACTGGTTAAAAAAGCTTTTTCGCTAAAAGAAGAAATAGCAAATATAAAATCACAGATCTCTTTTATTGAGATAGAATATCAACATTTTCAAGATTACATGTC
>NZ_RJPT01000016.1 GCF_003943515.1 Streptococcus cristatus
TAATATTCCGTTAAAAGCCATTACTCAGAGAGTAGGTCATAAAGATAACGGAAAGACCACAATGGAAATCTATACTCACGTAACTAAGAACATCAAGTCAAAAGTTGTTGATGTCTTAGATAAACTTTACAAATAGCTTGCCCCTTTTTTGCCCCTTCTCTAACAAAAAGAAAAACCGCTAGTCCTAAGAATAGCGGTTTAATAATGTTTTTAAGCTACTAATGTAGTTACTCTATTATTTAAGAGTAACTGAAGCCCCAGCTTCTTCCAATTTAGCTTTGATTTCTTCAGCTTCTGCAGTTGGAACGCCTTCTTTGATGACACCTGGTGCACCATCAACAAGTTCTTTAGCTTCTTTAAGGCCAAGACCAGTGATTTCACGTACAACTTTGATAACGCCAACTTTTTTGTCACCAGCAGCTGTCAATTCAACGTCAAATGAATCTTTAGCAGCACCAGCGTCAGCAGCACCAGCTGCAGCAACAGCTACAGGAGCAGCTGCAGTTACACCAAATTCTTCTTCGATAGCTTTTACAAGGTCGTTCAATTCAAGGATTGAAGCTTCTTTAATTTCAGCAATAATGTTTTCAATGTTCAATGCCATTGTTATTTCCTCCAAATAAGTTTTTATTTTTATAATAATGTTTTGTAGCTAGGCTACGCTGCGTAGCTTAAGATTAAGCTGCGTCTTCTTTGCTTTCTGCAACTGCTTTGACAGCAAGTGCAACGTTGCGAACTGGCGCTTGAAGTACAGAAAGGAGCATAGAAAGAAGTCCTTCGCGGTTTGGAAGAGTTGCAAGTGCAAGAATCTCTTCTTTTGATGCGACAGCGCCTTCAATAGCACCACCTTTGATTTCAAGTGCGTCAGCAGTTTTAGCAAAATCGTTCAAGATTTTCGCTGGTGCGATAACATCTTCGTTAGAAAATGCTACTGCAGATGGTCCAACAAATACTGATGCAAGATCTTCAAGACCAGCTTTTTCAGCTGCACGACGTAAGATTGAGTTTTTAATGACTTTGTACTCAACTTCGCTTCCACGAAGCTCACGACGAAGAACTGTATCTTGCTCAACTGTCAAACCACGAGCGTCCACAACAACGATTGATGCAGCAGCTTTCATTTTCTCAGCTACTACGTCAACTAATTCCGCTTTTTTAGCAATAATTGCTTCACTCATTTAGTGTTTCACCTCCGTAATTATTTTGCTTGGGGAATTTTTCTAAAAGAAAAACGCGCCCAAACCTAGACACGAAAGTACAATACGCTTCTTTTACATGATACGTTTTGTCCTCGGTAGGATCTTTATGAGTCAAGCTCCCCTACTGTCTTAGGCAGTTTTTTCAAACCATTTATAATTATAGCAAAAGAAAAAAAAGATTGCAAGCTTTTTGTGCAATCTTTTTAATTTTTTATGCATTTTTAGGAAAAGTCTTGTCAAGCAAGGCTTTACTAGCATCGTCAGCAGGTACCCAGCCATCTGTGAAAACTCGGTCTTTTATCCAAAGACGATTATAGAAAAAGGCCCAAAACAAATTGTAGGCAGTTCCTGCAGGTCTTAAGAAATCATCTGGGATAAGAAGCGTTGCAATCACAGCAAATACAAACAGTGAGCCAAGCATGATCCCAAAGTATTTCCAGTCTTTACGAAAGAGAGGAACGAAAAAGTTAAATAGCAAGGTTGTAATAGAGTACATAGGTGACAAAGTTTTAACATTGCTGCCATCTGGTGCTTGAATAGTAAGTTTATTCATCAAGATCTCCTTAAATATAAAAATATTAATAAAGTTTAACAGAATTTTATATGTTTGTCAATTTAGACAAATCTAGACGGGAATCAGAGCGTCACTTCTTCAAAAAAATGTAGCCTAGGGCTACATTTTAATCTACATAATGTTCTTCTTTTTTATTGAACCAAGCATATGGCAGACCGATTAGGAGACCACCGCCAATCAGGTTTCCTACGAAGGTCACGGCCCAGTGGCGCAGGATATTTCCAATACCAAAATTTGCTACCTCTGATGCAGCTGAGCTAAACTTAACGATAGCAAAAGAAGCAAAGTTGGCTGCCAAGTGTTCGTTGGTCAAGAAGACAAACATATAAATAGCTGAAATAACCAAGAAAAGCTTAGCTGTACTATCTTTCACTAAGACGAAGGAAAGAATCGCAATATTAACGAATACATTGGCTAGAATACCCTCAAGTAAAATAAGTTCATTGGAACGGGCAAGCTTCATCTGCACAACACCAGCAATGAAACTTTCCTTGCTAAGTCCTGCATAAGCCGCCGAATTAGCAAAGAGCCAGACGGCAATCAAGGCGCCAATCAAGTTAAAGAAAGTACAATACAGCAAAATCATCAAAGCCTTTTTCCAGTCAATCTTCTTCAAAAAGGTACCAGCAGTCAGAAACATCATGTTGGAAGTCACCAGCTCAGCATTCAGAAAGACGATGTAGGCCAATCCCCAAGCAAAGATAAAAGGGAAGAGAAAACGACCCGTTCCTGGAACAATCTTATTCGTCAAATCTGCCGCAATAGCTCCCGCACCAGTACTAAAGGTTAGGAAAGCTCCAGCAAAGATGGAACGAACAGCGTACTTGGCCTTGCTTGTATCAAACAAAGCTTCTTTCTTGCGGCAAGCTGCTTCAATTTTAGGGATAAATGTCGATTCAGGCATAAAAAATTCTCCTATTAATTTAAACTATGTACAGTATATCACAAACTTTTATTTTTCGAAAGCGTTTTCTGTAAGTTTTTTCTAAATTTGAAATTGAATTTGAAAAAAAACATTTCAAGTTCTTAATTCGCCTGCTAGCTGCCTTATATCTTCTGGCCGAGTTCGACAGCAACCGCCAAAAAGCTGAACGCCCTGCTTCTTCCAAAGCTGACTGTAATCAGTTAAACAGAGCTGCTGCTCAGGATTGTCCTGCCAAGTATTCGTCGCCACATTATAGATTTCTCCAGAATTTGGATAGGCTAGTAAGGGCTTATCGCACACCTGTTTCAACTTTTCTAATAAAGGAGCAATCAAATGCGGAGCTGTGCAGTTAAAACCAACAGCCAAAACTTGCGGACTTGATTGAGCCAAGCGTCCAACTTCTTCTATCAGTGTTCCATCCGAAATCGCTGATACCGTTTGAGCGGTAAAAGATAAATAGACTTCCACCTGCGGAAATTCTTCTGATAGTAAATGAACAAGCGCCTTGGTTTCTGCTCCGTTAGGAATTGTTTCAAGTGCCAATAAGTCACAGCCCGCATCCAGCAAGGCTTGAATGCGCGGACGATGAAAGTCTTTAAATTCCTTCTCACTCAAGTGATAGGCTCCTGTATACTCCGAACCATCAGCCAGGAAAGCAGCATATGGTCCGACCGATCCAGCTATCAAAGGATATGAACGCTGCTGCTCATCTAGCGATAATCCCTGCCAGACATTTTTAACAGCTGCCTGTGCCAAAAAGACCGTCTCTTTGAGAAGGTCATCAGCCTTATCCAGACTCAATCCTGCCTCAACAAAAGCTGGAATGCTGGCCTGATAACTGGAAGTGGTGATGATGTTACTGCCCGCCCGAACATAGTCCTCATGCAGGTCTTGGATAATCTGAGGATTCTCAAGCAAGTACTTGGCTGACCAAAGCCGACCAGAAACATCATAACCCTGCCTCTCCAGCTCTGTCCCCAAAGCACCATCTAGAATTATTATGTCTTGCTTTTCAAGTAAGTCTTTAAACGCTCCCATTCCTGCTCCTCAAGCCTTTTCTAAAATAGCAACTTAGTCAGTTTTGCTAAAGATAAATAAATCTGCTTATTTGAAATGATCATCTACTTCATTAGTAAAACGCAAAAAAGAGATTATTACAATCTCTTTTTTCTTATCTAGTTATGTGATGCCCATGCTTGGTCTGTTTCCAGAACATCTTGAGTCGTGTATTGTCCACGGTAAGGATTGTAAACCATATTAGACGCTCCTGTCTGATAGCTAGGCGAATCAAACTGAGTCAGATTGTATGCTTCAATCAGATAGTTCAATTTTGCATAGTAATGACTATCCGTTGCATATACACCTGTCAAGGCAGCTGTCGCATCTTGATAAGTCGGTGCATTACTCTTCCAAGCCCCCGCAAAGTGACTTTGTCTTAATACATAGACATAATCCTGAAGGGATTCGGCGTAGCTTGAGTAAGAGCGGAATTGATCATTGATTGCGTAAGTATTGCCTTGACCATCTTCTTCCAAGGTCTCCATCGTCGCTGACTGACCAGCATAAGCTCCTTTAATCCCGAACAGATTATAGTGAGGATATCCTGACAGACCAGACTGGCCAGAACCACTCTCTAAAATAGCTTGTGCAATCATCACAGAAGCATATAGATCATTATCCTGGGCCAACTGGCGAGCTGGCTCACTAATTTGTGAAATGAAATATTCTGTTTGGTTCAATGGTTGCTGAACAGCATCATTTGCACTTGCTGGCTTGATTTGCTTTGACAAAGCCAGACCAAAGACAACGGTTGAGGCCATCACTGCCAAACCTGTCAAAAGTCTTTTTCTTTCTTTTGAAATTCTCTTCTTCACAGTCTTTCTCCTAAATACAATATTTATTCTACTATTGTAACATACTAAAAACAAAATAACATTAGCAATAAATTACAAGTATATGACATTTTTTATATCTTCCTCAAATATAAGTTTCACAAGCCACGATTGTTCCATTCAAGACTTCCTCGTTCGATTTGCATAATGAGCCTTATCATAAAGATATACAGGCTGAACTGAAAATGAAAATAACCTGACTCCAACCCATACGGAATCAGGCTATGATCTTAAACCCTGAAAGTTCAACTATCATTCCGATACAATCTAACATCTAGATCTTGTCCAAAATCGCATCCCAAGCTTGATCAAGACCAGTTTTATCAACTGAAGAAAAGATGATAAAATCGTCAGTCTTGTCAAAATCTAACTTTTTCTTGATGGCACTTTCATGCTTGTTCCACTTACCACGTGGAATTTTATCAGCCTTGGTGGCCACAACAATAACTGGAATTTCATAGTATTTGAGGAATTCATACATCTGCACATCATCCGCACTAGGATCATGGCGTAAGTCTACTAGGCTCACGACCGCTCGCAGATTGTCCCGACTGGTCAAGTATTCCTCAATCATTTTGCCCCATTTAGCGCGCTCCGCTTTCGAAACCTTGGCATAACCATAGCCAGGAACGTCCACAAAACGGAGCTTATCATCAATGTTAAAAAAGTTCAACAGTTGCGTTTTACCAGGCTTACCTGAAGTCCGTGCTAGATTTTTGCGATTAAGAAGAGTATTGATAAAACTAGATTTACCAACATTGGAGCGACCCGCCAAGGCGATTTCTGGGATATCATCCTGAGGGTAATGCGATTTATTGGCTGCACTCAGTAAAATCTCAGCATTATGTGTATTGATTTCCATAAGCTTCCCCTAGGCAGTTTCCAAGATTGGCTTGTCTGTACCGTCCACTGCTTCCTTCGTGATACGAACCAGTTTGACATTTTCCTGACTCGGTACTTCAAACATGACATCCATCATGGTTTCTTCAATAATTGAACGAAGTCCACGCGCACCTGTCTTGCGTTCGATGGCTTTTCTCGCAATGGCTTGCAGGGCTTCCTCGTCAAATTCAAGCTCAACATCATCATAAGAAAGCAAGGTTTGATATTGCTTCACTAGCGCATTTCTCGGTTCATTCAAAATGCGAACCAAATCATCAACAGTCAGCTGCTCTAGTGCTGCAAAAACTGGCAAACGGCCGATCAACTCAGGAATAATCCCAAATCTTTGAATATCGTCAGCGACAATGGCTTGCATATAAGACGCACCTTCGTCGATTGCCTTATTGTTTTGACCGAAACCGATAATCTTCTCACCAAGACGTTGCTTAACAATTTCTTCTATACCATCAAAAGCACCACCAACGATAAAGAGAATGTTCTTGGTATCAACCTGAATCATTTCTTGCTGTGGATGCTTACGACCACCTTGAGGAGGCACGCTGGCTACCGTTCCTTCAATAATCTTCAGTAAAGCTTGCTGAACACCTTCACCTGAAACATCACGGGTGATAGAAACATTTTCGCTCTTCTTAGCAATCTTATCGATTTCATCCACATAAATGATGCCACGTTCTGCCCGTTCAATATTGAAGTCAGCTGCCTGTAAAAGCTTGAGCAAGATATTTTCTACATCTTCACCAACATAGCCAGCCTCAGTCAAAGCCGTAGCATCCGCGATAGCAAAAGGAACATTAAGGCTGCGCGCCAAGGTCTGAGCCAGGAAGGTTTTCCCAGATCCAGTTGGACCAATCATGAGGATGTTGGATTTTTGCAGCTCCACATCATCCTCTTCACGACTGTCATGAAAATTAATTCGCTTATAGTGATTGTAAACAGCAACTGCCAAAGCACGCTTAGCCCGATCTTGACCAATCACATAGTGGTTCAAAATATTGAGCAATTCTTGCGGTTTTGGTACTTCAGAAAGATCAGCTAGAACTTCCTCAGCTAATTCTTCTCGGATAATTTCCTGCGCCAACTCGACACATTCATTACAGATAAAGGCATTGTTGCCCGCAATAATTTTTTGGACTTCGTCCTGATTCTTTCCACAGAAAGAACAATATACCATCATCTCATTATTACGATTTGTAGGCATTGTTTACTCCCATTCTAAATTTCTAATTCAATTTTTTATTTACATTTTAAAAGAGGGTCATATAAAAAGCATGGATGGAATTAACAAGATTCGTAAAAGCATTTAACAAAAATAAAATAGCCAATCCAAAACGTTTTTTACGAAAAGTCTGAAAAGAACAAATCAGACAAATTGCACATAAAAAGGCCGTAAAAAAACCAAAAACACTTCTTTCCATTCCTATGAACCCTTTCTTTTGAGGATTTTTACGGTGAAATCATACTCATTTTTTTCATCTTTTGGTCGAAAGCGACTGCTCACTTCCTCGAACTGTGTCAGATCAAAGTCTGTTGGGAAATAAGTATCACCTTCTAAGCTAGCATGGATTTCTGTCTTAATCACCTCATCCAATTCATGCTCGAATAAAGAAAAGATTTGACCGCCACCGATAATATAGAGATTCTTCTCTTGCTCTTGGTACCATTTCAACACCGCTGGGAGATCATGGAACACCAAAACACGCTCATCTTCAATCTGATAATCCCTATCGCGTGTTAAAATCAGAGTTTTTCTATTTGGCAGCACGCGCCGATGCATCCCATCAAAAGTCACCCGCCCCATTAAAATCGCATGCCCAGTCGTGATTTCCTTGAAATGTTTCAACTCAGCTGGTAAATGCCATGGCAAGCTTTGGTCTTTGCCAATCAGACCATTTTGATCTTGTGCCCAAATCGCCGCAATCTTTTTTGTCATTTCTCTATCCTTCACATTGATATTTCTATTCTATCAAAATTTATTAAAAAAGACTTGTTTGGACTATCACTTCTATCTATTTATTTTTGCCAGCTGATCCAGATAAAAAATCGATAACCCAAAAGATTATCGACTATTCGTTTGCTAGGCAAATTACTCTTTCTTCATCTTTTTGACAAAGACAAATCCTACAACAGCAGCTACAAGGCCAAACAAGGAAACGTTCAAGAGCGTTGAGTCTGCCTTTTTAGGCTCAGCAGTGGCAGCCTCTTTTTTATCCGCTAGGGGATCAATATCACATCCCTCTCTTTTGACTGACTTACCTTCAGTTGAAGCATCAGCATTGCTTTGCTCGGTCCCTTTGTTTTTAGGGCCTTTTCCATGACAAAGCAAATCAATCGTATAGGATTTCTTTCCCTGATTTGCCCCATCCGAACCTTGGTCTACAAGTTGCAGAAAGTCATCTTCTTCCACTGAAGAATCCGCAATTTGCTCAGGTTGGGACTCTGCCTGCTGGACTTCATCCGCACCCACAACAGCCATCGGTGTCACAGAAACCGATAGGCCAAGCAAAAATGAACAAATGCCTAGACTAAAGAGCTTTCTCCTGCTTCTATGTGTTAAAAAATTTGCTTCCATATCAATACCTCCGAGATAGGCACTAGCGAAACACATATATCTATTGCCATTATAGCACTTACAAAATATATTTCAATCATTTGCTCTTGAAAATTAAAAAACCTACTGACTATCATTCAGTAGGAAAAATACAATCAAATAGCCAAATCAAACTTCAGCTGAGGTTTAACAGGATCATAGTCTAGCAACTCAAAATCTTCTGCTTTGATATCAAAGAAATTGGTTCCGTCCGGCACATTTAAAACGAGTCGAGGTTGGCAGTTGCTAGGTTCTCGGCGTAACAGTTCTTCCGCCTGCTTAAACTGGTTATCATAGATGTGCAAGTTATTGATGAAGTAAAAGAACTTGCCGACTTTCCAACCGAAATGCTTGGCAATCATCATCTGCAGAGCCACATATTGCATAGCGTTGATATGGTGAGCCACTAGCATATCATTTGAGCGCTGAGTCAGAGTCGCATCCAGATAAATGTCTCCATCTACACGCCGAACATCAAACATAGTTTGAAAAGCGCATGGTAGTAGCCCATCTGTTTCTTCAAAAGCTTCATAATCCCAGAGAGAGATGATATTGCGGCGATTCCAAGGATTAGCCTCCAGCTGTTGGAGAATTTTATGGATAATATTGTGCTTTTTGACAACAGCACCGTAGCGCTGACCAATCGTACCCGTATCACCAACTTCCCAGTCATTCCAGTAGTGAACATTGTACTTGTCATTGAGCAGTTCCAAGCTATTAGACTGGTCTTGATAGATCCAAAGGACTTCTTTGATGGCAGACTTGATGGCAATGGGGCGCAGAGTCGTGATTGGGAACTCTCCCTTGCTCAAATCGTATTCTGCGAAAGAACCAGTGATATATTTGGAGTTAGCCACATTTCCGTCTTTGTATCGTGGACGAGCATTTTCAGAGAAAACGCCTTGCTCCATAATCTTTTTTATATTCTCTTTAAAAATCGTATCTGCTTTAGTCATAATGTCTCCTGAATCCTTAAACTTTCTTTAGTATAGCAAATTTTTCAAAAAAATTCTCCTGCCAAGTTTAGCAGGAGAAAAGTTTATTTGACCCATTCATCTGGATGATTGAGCTTATTCACATCTTTTTCTGACAATCTCAAGGTAATATCTGACACAGCAGGAATATTTGAGATGGTAACATAGGGGTAGTTTTTGTAGGTCGTGAATTTGACACCACTTCCTCCCTTTCTGCCACTAATATCATAGATATAATTAACCTCTGCATCATCAGGTAAATCAACCCAGGCATCTTCATTATCTTCCTCAGATTCGACCTTATCCAGAATGTCTGCAAATTCATCCAAAGTTTTGGTATTATTTGTCTGATAAACTTGCTGATTCTGACTATTCAATATGGTCAGAAAACCTTCTGTCTTTGATTTGCAAGCGGATAAAATCAAAAGAAAGATGGGAAACAATACTAGAAAATAAGCGATTTTTCTCTTCATTTTAGCCCTCCTTATAGCTATGCTAAGAGAGGAAGTAGTTAGAACTATTGAAGTACCAGCGAAGCTGCTCCGATAACTCCGGCATCGTTTCCGAGAGTTGCAAGAGCTAATTTAGTTGATGTACGCACTTGTGGGAAGGTATTTTCATCATAAACTTTTTGGACACCTTGTAGAAGGAATTCTCCCGCTGCTGACACTCCGCCACCTATAACAATCGTTGATGGATTAAGGATGGAACCAATATTGGCGCAAGCAATTCCCAAGTAACGTGAGAAGTTACGGTAAACGATCAAAGCAAGGTCGTCGCCTTCTTTTGCCAAATCAAAAACAGTTTTAGCAGTTACTTCTTCACCATCATCGATCAGGCGTTTCAAGGTTGCATCACCTTCGTATTCGTCAGCATAGCGACGCGTCAAGTTGACAATCCCTGTTGCTGAAGCCACTGTCTCAAGACAGCCCTTTTTACCACAGGTACATGCGATTGGTTGGTCGAAGTCGACAGTGATGTGCCCCAGCTCTCCTGCTGCACCAGCTACACCGTGAAGAAGTTTACCTTCTGCAACAATACCGCCACCAACACCAGTACCAAGTGTCATAAAGACCACGTCTGGTTGGTTGTCACCAGCACCCATCCAACGCTCACCAAGCGCAGCTACGTTGGCATCATTATCGATGAAGAAAGGAATGCCCAAGGCTTTTTCAATTTTTTCTTTAATTGGTTGGAGGGTTTTCCAGTTCAGGTTGTAGGCACCGATAACAGTCCCTTTCTCACGGTCAACCACACCCGGTGAACCCATTCCAATTCCGATAAAGTTCTCTGCTGATAGATTTAAGAGCCCCAAGCGATGCTGGATAGACTCAATCATATCGTCTACAATATGGCTTCCCTCGTCCAAAATATTGGTCTTAATAGACCATTTTTCTTGGATTTCACCCTCTTGAGTTAAAATTGCAAATTTGATAGATGTACCACCAAGGTCAATCCCAATAATTTTTTTTGACATGACATTCTCCTCTGTATTCGTTCTCCTTCTTATTATAGCAGATTTTTTTAACGATGAAAAGGTTTGCACGGTATTTTTTGTAAATCGCTGATTACTACACTTAAATTAGAGATTATGAATATTCTTTCATGTAGAAAAAATAGCTTTTGAACGACAAGAAAGAAATAATAAGATCAAGAAGAGCAAAGATTTCTTTTTCACAATTTCAGAGGCTTCAGACTCTGCATTTTAGATTCCGAACATCAAAAAGGAGAAGACCAAAAGATCCTCTCCATAAATTGACTTATCATCAAACCACTACAGTTGACAAAGAGCCCTTTTATTCTTCCCTCTTCTTCATCAGGAATAATCCTGTCAATGCTAACAGAAGGCCGAGAAGGAAGGCTGAATCTGTTGCTGTACCTGTACTTGGTAAGGTTGCTGACTTAGTGGCTCGGCCTTTAGTAGAACCATCTGCTTTAGCTCCTTGCACTTGTTCCTGCATCTGCGGGGTTGCAGTTGACTTGTAAACAACCGCATAAACACCTAGCTGATCTGTCATGTACTCGACATAATGACCTTTTTGCTGGAAGGATACCGCATCAAGCTGATCAGCTGCTGTCATAAAGAAGACATTTTCAACATCTTTATTAGATGCAACTGGAAGGCTGATAAAGACCTTACCCTTAGGTTGTACAGATTGGCCAAATTGGTCTTCTAGTCTAATGTCATAAGCATCATAAAGCTTACCTTCTAGGCTTTGAGCTGCTACTTTCTTAACCTTCAAGGCCACAACTTGATCAAGCGTAGACTTCATGCCAATCACTTGAACCTTGGTAGCTTCATCCGTCAAGATACGCAAGTTATTTTCTGGCTTAGATGGTTTAGATGGCTCTACAGGCTTCTCTGGTGTAGTTGGTTTGTTTGGTTTCTCTTCCTTGCTTCCAACTTCCACAATCTGATCAACGGGATCTTTAGAAACGAAGCTATCGCGAGTCACTCGACCAGTTTCCTGACCATTTTCAATCGCGACTTCCACAAGCGTGGTCTTCTCACCAACCTTGCCTTCTTGGACAACTTTTCGTGTGCCCTTAGGTAATTGTGGATTTTCACGTTTGACGGTGTTAAATGGTAGAACTTCTGTCACAATATCCAAGCGCGGTTGGTCAACGACAAGATTCTTAACGCCTTCTGCTGGTGTAACCTGCTCAACTGGCTTGCCAACTTCCACAATCTTATCAACTGCGTCTTTGGAAACGAAGCTATCGCGAGTCACACGACCGCTTTCCTTGCCATTCTCAATCGTCACTTCCACAAGCGTGGTCTTCTCACCAACCTTGCCTTCTTGGACGACTTTTCGGATACCCTTAGGCAATTGTGCATTTTCACGTTCGACGGTATTAAACGGTAGAACTTCTGTCACGATATCAAGTCGTGGTTGTTCGACAACAAGATTCTTAACGCCTTCTGCTGGAGTGATTTGCTCAACTGGCTTGCCAACTTCCACAATCTGATCGACTGGGGATTTGGAAACGAAGTTGTCACGAGTCACTCGACCGGTTTCTTGACCATTCTCAATCGCCACTTCTACAAATGTTGTCTTCTCGCCGACCTTGCCTTCTTGGACAACTTTTCGTGTCCCCTTAGGCAATTGAGCACTTTCATGTTCAACAGTATTAAACGGTAGAACTTCTGTCACAATATCCAAGCGTGGCTGTTCGACAACAAGATTCTTAACGCCTTCAGCTGGAGTGATTTGCTCAACTGGCTTGCCAATTTCCACAATCTTGTCGACTGTGGCTTTGGAAACAAAGCTATCGCGAGTCACTCGACCGCTTTCCTTGCCATTCTCAATCGTCACTTCCACAAGCGTGGTCTTCTCACCAACCTTGCCTTCTTGGACAACTTTTCGAGTGCCCTTAGGCAACTGTGGATTTTCGCGTTCAATGGTCTTGAATGAAACCTCTTCTGTTACCACATCCAAGCGTGGTTGTTCAACTACAGGAGCTGAAACGCCTTCATCTGGTGTCGTCTTATGAACTGGGGGTTTTGGTGTATCTGGATTAGGTGTCTCAGCTATCTCAGTATGATAGGTAGAAACTTCGTAAAACTCAGGACGACCACCTTCCCACTTCAACTTAACATCTAATAAGTGGGCGCTATTAGCGAGCTGGAAGGTTTGGAAACTTGTGGTAACCGCACCCAAGTCTTGCCATGCTGTTTGGCCATCTTTGGAAATGGTTCTTGCCCAAACGTGCGCTGAGCTTCCTGCTGGAATATCTGAAATCAGGCGAACGTGATTTGATTCTGTCTTTTCAGATAGATGGTAAATCAACTCACCGCTGTCTTGGGTTGCCTTGTAACTGCTGAGAATATTTCCATCTGCTATATTATTCTTTTCAGATGACTTGGTCTCTGTACCAGTACCTTCCACAGTTGGATTATTGACTGACTTAGTGTATTCTCCATCATTGATAACTAACTCTGTAAATCCAACAAAGCGATGACGATAAGGAGCTGTGTAGAGCACTCGGAGATATTTCGCCGCAATTGCTTCTGGCAATTCTCCCTCAATATAGCGATTTCCAGGTCTCTGTGAATCATGTGTCCAGCCATCAGTTAAGGAGTCATCACGTGCTGGATTTTCCTGACCATCTCCCACTGAAACGACATCTTTCCAGGTCTTGCCATCTGCGCTAACTTGAATCTTTCCATCACGAAGATAGTTCTGTGTACCATCTTTAATGTAGGCACGAATCTTCTTGATTTGACGGGTTGCTCCAAGATTGAGAGTCATATGACCATCGGTTTGTGGATAATCAGAGAATTCAACATAATTGTTTAAATCACCATCAAAGAGCTGGTCTAGGTTTTTCGCTTTACGAACATCTCCGCTACCATAGTTAGGATCAATACCCATGCTGGTAGACTCAATCGA
The DNA here is from genome assembly GCF_003943515.1 of Streptococcus cristatus. Lineage (GTDB taxonomy): Bacteria > Bacillota > Bacilli > Lactobacillales > Streptococcaceae > Streptococcus > Streptococcus cristatus_D. The sequence continues at coordinate 13,449 of NZ_RJPT01000016.1, forward strand.
TGTTGGTTGAATTTCCTTAGTAATCAAAAGCAAGGAAGTCGTTCCGATTGCCTGTCTCTGACCTGTCTTGTTTTCAAGACGTACATAACGAACAAGCTGGTGGTCTTGTAACTCAGAGGCACTATACCACTCCACTCCATTTGGAGAATAGCGAAGCTGGAGTGCTTGATTAGCATTCTCACCCAGTTTCAAATCCTCAATTTCATGGAGGCGATCTAGTTTCATTCCAAGATATTGACCCGCATCTAAAGTTGTACCGGCTGGAATATGCATCTCGTAGCGACCCAATTTTTCATGGACTTGAGTAGCCTTGAGTTGATCAACATTAGTATCTGTGTATTGGTCTGTTCCAGTCTCTGACTCGACAGATAGGTTGCCAATTCGCCACCAGAAATTCGTCTTTTGCGTATTTCTAACGCGTACATAACGGATATTCTGATTGGTTTCAACTTCTTTGCTTTGCTCACCTGTCAAGTTGGCTACTGTTGTCCAGTTTTGTCCGTCAATAGAGACTTCGATGACACCAGCTGCTAGCTTATCTGTCACACCTTGTACCAAACGAATCTTCTTGACTGTTTGTTGAGAACCAAGATCCAACTGCACCCAAGCATCTACTGGGGTTGTATCACGCTCACCATTTGCTGTTGAAGAACTTGCCAACATTGCTTCTGTGCTATCACTATTGTCTGTCATCTTGGCAGACGTTGTATTGAGTTTATAGACCAGATTTGGACTGATGGTAATGCTTCCAGCTTTCTTCTTGGCATTTTCAAGAGGACGATTAACTGCGATTTCACGGACTGCAAGCCAAGTATTGTCTCGGTCTTCTGTTGCAACCATTCGAATACCTTTGGCTTTGATGTCAAGATTATCTAAGGTAATTTCAGATTCATTACCGACATAGTTACCTTGAGGAAGGGCAGTCCACTCACCTGCTTCATTTAGGTATTCAATCTTGGCCTTGTTAAAGGTGTCTTTCGGATTGCTGACAGCTCCCATAGCAAAGCTCAATTTCTTGATAGAAACAGGCTTATTGAACTGAAGTCCAACATAATCGCCAGCGCTAATTCTAGTTGGATTTTTAAAGATAATCTGAGTCGACAAGTCTCCGTCTAAGACCTGAGCCAAATCTCCTTCACCACCTGTACGGTTAGTAATAAAGGTCGTTACAACTTTATCTGGATTCAGTTCTTTTTCGATTTCCTTAGCTAGATATTCTTTTAGGTTAAGGATAAATGGACGGATATGCTGCACACCCAGCTCAGCATTTTCATAGTGGTCAACATACCAGAAGGAATGTTTCTTAGATTGCTCATAATCTTTTAAGCCCTTGTAGTAATTATTCCAAAGGCCGTCAGCATTTTTGCTACCAATAAATTCCGTAGCTGTTAAGAGAGCATCCAGAGCATTCATCTGGTCAATGGTATTGTCAAGCCAGTACTTAATCTGCTCACGCATCTGTTCATTTCCTGATGCTTTATAGGTCTCAGCTGCAGCTTTTAGTTTAGCAAATTCTGCCTTCAACTCTTTGCGCTCAGCTGAGACATCTTGACCTGCTTTCAGCTTGTTCATGAAGTTTGTCAGTTTCGGAGCTAGCTCTACAGACTCTTCTAGCTTCACAACACGATTATCCATATGTTGGTTAATCATGTGCTTACCTAGCTCACGGAAGGCTGCAGATTCTTTGGTCTCTGTAAAACGACCTGTTTCTGCAAAGTTGAAAGCTATATCGTTAACAGCTTTAGCTTCCGCCTCATTCTTCCAGATATTCCAGCTGTACTCTGCAGCTGAGAAGAGAGCAATTTTAGATGGTTCTGATTGCTGCATTGGATTGAGCATGACCCCACCGATTAAGCTTGGATCCACACCAGGATGTAGGAATTTCTCACCACCACCCAAGATAAGGTGTTGCTTAGAATTATCCGTACACGGCCAGTTAATCCAAAGTTGAACAGGACGATATGGTTGACCAGATGCTTCTATATTTTGCTTGAGTTGAGTCAAGAAGTTTTCAGAAACTTCGCCCCAAATCTTGCCTCCTGTCAGAGTCATAATGCTACTTTTCGGAAGATTACGGTTTAGGGAACGCAGTTCGTCTTCTCGACCATTGCCCCAATACTGACTTGGAACAAAAATCATCTCTTTCTTCAAGCCTGGATAAGTCGCTTGTTTTTCAGTCAACCAATCGGTCATATCTTTCATCAAGCGGTTGTAACTTTCATAACCACCATAAGGCTGAGCCGCATCATCTGCAAGGATACCAAACTCACGAACGCCGACGTCCAGTAACTGAGTAAATTTAGCTTTGATTGCATTCAGGTCTTCTTGGTAAACCGTCTCATTTTGGAAGCGAATTCGACTATTCATAAATGGATGAATGGTCCAGACATATCGAGTCTTAGTTTCATTCCCTACTTTAGCAAGTTGGCGGATTTCTTCTAGTTTTTCTTTTGGATAAAGTTCTCTCCACTTACTGTTGTGATATGGATCATCTTTTGGTGCAAAAATATACTGGGTCAATTTTAAATCACCGCCATATCGCATCAAGGCCGCCCGATCTTTATTAGACCATGGATTACCATAATAGCCTTCGATAAAGCCACGATTCTTCATATCAGCATAATCTTCAACATTGACCTCACGCAGAACTGGAGCAGGGCTATCATTTAGCATATGCTTGAGTGTTGTTAGTCCATAAAAGACAGCATCTGTATCTTTTCCGACAATGGAAATTTGCTGACCTTTAACAACTAATGAATAAGCATCAATCTTATCAAATAGTCCTTGGTTAACAGACTCTGTTCTCTGAGCTTCTTCCGCTTTTGAGCCAGTCTGGTGAACTCCCAGATAGATATTGGTTGCGTCAGCTTCGGCCGTCTTACCAGTAGTATAGGAGATATTGCTATTTTGCAAAATAGATTTGAGTCGATTACGAGTGTAAATATCAACTTGCTCACCGATTACCAAATGAACTTTCTTATCTAGACGTACCAAGCCATCACCATAAGTAGCCTTATGAGGAGTTGGGAAAATCTTATACTGTTTCTTAAGGTATTCTTGGCTTCTCAAAGCTGCTTCTACTACACTTGGATCTGCTGGTTTTTTAGCGATAAAAGTATCTTCCAATTCAACAGTTCCGTCATCTTTCGGAGCTGGAGTTTCAGGTTTTGGATCTGGTTTTGGTGCTGGTGGTGTGGCTGGCTCATCTGATGTAGCTATTGGTTTCAAAAGATTGATTTCAGCTGCACTAGCATATCCTTCTACTCCCTGTAGGATCTTCAACTGGATTGTATCCGTTTCGACTGCCTCAAAGTTTGCAATCTTTTCAGCTGCATTATTATCCCAAGTACCTTCAGCTACCTTAACCAATTGATCAGCCTTTTTAGCATAGACTTCATATTTAGTCACAAGACCATTTCCGCCGCCTGGACGAGGAAGGTAAGTCAAAGCATTGACAGCTGTCGCTTGCTTCAAGGTCATAGTAACCGTATAAGACGGGTCCTTCTTCGTCCAATGTGAATGCCAGAAGGTTGCAGGATTACCATCAAAGGCTTTAGAAACAGCTCCTTCTGTAGCATTTCCTGGTAGTTGCTCACTGCTTGCTTCCACACGGGCAATCTGATCCTGTGCAATCAAACGTGGATTGACAAATGGCTTATCAGACAAGCTGAGATTGTGCAAAGTACCTTCAAAACCTCCGATTTTTTCAAGAGGTAGGACAAGACTTGTGTGAGCCAATCTTGGATGAGCTGGGTTGGCAACACGATTAATCTTTTCACCATTTACATAGAGCTCAGTTGACTGAGGTTTGGTGACAAAGACTAGCTCATAGCGTTTACCTTTTTCCAATGTCTTGTCAAACTGAATATGGTGCTGCTCAAACTTATAGGCTACTTTACCTGACTCATCAGACAAATAGAGCTTGTTCCCCTCACTAGAAGCTAACTCCTGCACACCGTCACCTGTAACCGTCACATCAACCTTTAAGACGTGACTTGGACCGACGTTCCCAATAGCATTTTCAATCTTGCTTTCTTTATTGAAGACTAAACCTTTAGCGTTTTGTGTGATGTTTTCTGCATCGTAACGCTTGATTGTCTTTGGATTGATTTCATAGGTCTCAGTATCATCAATCTTGTACTCTGGATTGCTACCTGGTGCATAAACATAGTCTGCGTGTGGTAAGGTTCTTCCTGCAAAGTTGTTAGCAGCCCGGTTTGATCCCCAAGTCTTTTCAGCAGTAACTCTTGTTGCTTCAAAGAAGCGCTTGAAAATATCATAAGAAGTCATGCCTGTTTCGTGGAGATCAATATTATCATTCCAAACAGCATGTCCACCACCCAAGATATGAGGGTTTGAAGCTGCTAATTGTGGACCATTTCCTGCTGTCGTAAAATCATTTGGCGTCCAGCGATTATATTGATACTCATAAGAAGAGTAATCACCGTATGCTCCTTGCTGGTTATTACCATTTGGCACACTGTAAGTCGGAACATCCGTAATATTGATAATTTTAGCACCAGCCTTCAAAGCCGCTTGTGGATGTTGCCAACCTAGACTCCAGATATCCACCTCGACACCCTTCAAATCAACTGGTGTTTGCCCACTCTTACGGCTAAGTGAACCCCAAATTCGTGGCGTATAGCCCTTACCTTTGATATAGGTGACCAAATCATTGACATAACGACGATAGTTTTCATTGTTGCCATAGTACTCATCTGTTCCGATGTGAATCGTCTTAACACCACGAAGCGGTGCATCCTTACCATCCAGCAATTTATCATAAACAGACTTGACAAAGCGCAATGTTTCATCATAATTCTTGTCCAAATCAAGCATCGCAACACGCTCTACATTGTGCTTATTCGGACTCAGCTGTCCTTTATACATCAAGTCTGGACGAACCTTCACAAATGATAAAGCATGCCCCGGTGTATCAATTTCTGGTACTAAGTTGATTCCTAACTCATCAGCCAAAGCGATGAGTCTTTGCATTTCATCCTTAGTATAGTGTTGCTTAGAAGTCAAAGACACACCATTGTCACCGACAATATCTGTCTGTAAACGGAAACCTGTATCTGCATGATTGAGCACATATTCAAGTTCCTGCTCCTTGGTCAGATGTTTACCTGCTAAATGCTCCTTGAGGAAAATATAGTTATCATTCAAATGCAACTGCAAGTCATTCATCTTGTAGTAAGCCATGTTTAGCATAATGTCCACAAGAGTATCATAAGGAATAAACTTACGACCAGTATCTAGCATAAATCCTCGGTGGCTGAAACTTGGAAAATCTCGAATTTCACCATTTTGGATATTTTCTTGCCCCATTTGAAGTAGGGTTCGAGTAGCATAAAAAGCACCTTTATTGGTCTGCGCTTCAATGGTAAAGACATTATCACGAATCGTAATACCATAGCCCTCTTCACCATAGCCCTTGTCCGTTACCTTTTTAAACTCAATACGATGCGCGGATGTACTGTCTCCCTTGGCAAGCTCTAATCCTCGAGAAACCAAGTCATTAGCATAGAAATTAGCTGCCTTGTCAAATCCTGAATCTCCAACAGATAGGACAGTGTCTTCCAAAATAGAAGAACGTCCTTCCTCACCATGCCATTGCTGAACAGTTGGAGCCACTGTTGGCTTGTCTCCAACTCCCTCGTCTGCATAACGACCAGGAACTCTAACTTCAAATTCCTTGGTAATGGTTTGGCCTTCATGCACTTGTTGCAAAGAAACTTTAACTGTCTGCTCTGTTAAAGGCTGGTGGATTTTATTATTCAGATCAATCACACCTGTTTTATTGCTACCAACTAAGCTAACTTTACCTGGTAATTCAGGTAAAACAAGTGAATGTCCATCTTGAGCCAAAGTCAGTGACTCTACTTGGTTAAGATTTGTTACCTTATCTGGTTCTGGAATGTTAGAATAAGCTCGTATTTCCTGAATACCGACATTGCGCCAGTGCATACTACCTTCAGTGTATTTTGTGATTTCCAACTTGAGATATTTGGCTTCAATTGGAGTATCAAGATTAACCCTTTCATCTAAGATAGGTTGACCATCTTTTTCATAGGCCAATTTCCACTTACGTGTCGCTTCCTCTTCATTGATAGCCTCTGCTGTAGCATAATAAAGTTTCCATCCTTGCACATTTGGATCATTAGGCTGTCCCGCTCTCTGCCTACGATCCCAATCAATCTCAATCCGCTTGATTGATGTCACTTTATCTAGTGTCATAGTCAACTGAGGATTTACTACATCCTTGTCTGTCGCCCAACGACTATTGTCGTCTCCATCTACAGCTTTATCGCCAGTATTGGATGTATTCTGCTCATGGTTGGACGCTCTCACCTGTGCATTCAATAAATGATTAACATCAGGAATATTTACCACTTCTTTCACTGGTGTAGTTGGTGCTGAAGGTGTAGTCAGTGTTGGTTGAGTCGGCTGTGGATTAGTTACTTCTGTGTTTGCAGATGGCTGAGCCGGTTTGGGAGTAGCTACCTCTGATGTTGCTTCAGAAGTATTTCCGCTATTATCAGAACTGCTTCCTCCATTGTCGCCAGAGTCGGCTTTTGCTAATTTATCTGCCAATTCAGCTGGTAAACTGGTTAGACCTTCTACCCGCTCGACCGTACCAGAATCATTTCCTCTGCCACCTGATGACTCGCTAGTAACCGTTGCCGAACTGGATGGTTGCACCACATCAGCTGATGCCAATGGCATACCAAATAACAGGACACCTATCATAACAGAACAAGCGCCGATAGCATATTTTCGAATACTAAACTTACATTTCTTTTCCATAAAGGAACCTTCCTATCTGTACGCTTCTCACCAGTAAGCGTTTGCAACTTTATTTAAAAAAATATATTTTATTTGACTTATTTAAATTGAATTTATCGTAAAAACAGACGGAACATAACTTACACTATATC
>NZ_RJPT01000017.1 GCF_003943515.1 Streptococcus cristatus
TTGACCATTTGACCATCTGCGTATTGATACTTGATGGTACGAGTCACCTTCTTGTTGAGTTCTGCTGGATCCTTGATTGCTTCTTTACCATGACGAAGAGTAACCACAAATTGTTGGTCTTTCTTATCATCGTTATCGAAGGTCTTAGGTCCCTTGAACTCATCGTTCACAACTTCATAGCCCTTGTCTGTCAATTCTTTCAGACGGGTTGCGTAGTTAGTTGTTCCGATTGGCTCACCTGACTTACCGCTTTCAACGACCTTACCAACTTCCTTGTTGTTATCATCTTGGTCTACGAAGGTGATAATCGCTTTTTGACCATCTTTAACGTAATTGATTGGTGTATCCTGAGTTGGATCACTTGGAATTGGTGGTGGGTTGTAACCCTTGCTTGGATCGCTCGGATCTTTCGGTGTCAATGGCGTTGTACCATCTGGGCCTACTGGTGTAGTGCCTGGTACACTTGGAATCACTGGAAGGTCAGTGCCTGGTTTCGTTGGATCTGTTGGATCATTTGGATATGGAAGGTTTGGTACTTTTGGAAGTCCGTCTGGTACATTTGGTACGTATGAACCGAGCTTCTTGTATTGTACAACTTCTTCGCTGTTAGCATCGCCAGCTTTCACTGTCTTCGCTGCTACATTAGCCTTATCTGCCACGAATCCAGTTACTACTGGTGTAGCTTCTTGAGCCAATTCTTTTGTAGCTGGTGTCCATGCAGTGAAGGTCTTTTCACCAGTTACAGCATTTATTTTACCAGTACGTGTGAAAGTTGCTTCTTGAGTGACAGGAGCTTTCAGAGCTGGACGACCCGCTGTTTGACCATCTGCGTATTGATACTTGATGGTACGTGTAACCTTGCTGTTCAAATCAGCTGGATTCGTATTGTCATCCAAGCGTGGGGTTACAACAACTGTCCAAGTTTGGTCTTTTGTCTTATCGTTATCAAACTTCTGACCATTCGGTTGAGTGAAACCGTCGCTCACAAGCTTGTAACCTGCTTGTTGAAGTTGAGTGAGACGATTTACAGTTGAGTAAGCTACTGGTTCACCTGACTTACCAGCAACAGAATCTGTATAAAGAGTCTTAACTGGAACGCCGTTCTTACCATCTGTTACGTACTTGATAGAACCACGTTGTTCATCCAAGTTGTAGTTGACAACTTCAACTGAATCTCCAGTAGTAGGGTCAACAGTTACACCTGGAACTTTTGGTTTATCTGGGCTATAGCCTGTAATAGCAGGAGTGTTTACTTCTGGAAGGTTAGCATTTGGTTTATCCCAAGCACCAGGAGTTTCCACACCTGTTACCTTGTTAACAGAAACTGGACGAGTGAATGATGTTGTTTGAGTAACTGTCTTAGGAAGCGCTGGGCGTCCTGCTGTTACACCGTCACCATATTGGTATTGGATAGTTCGAGTAACATCTTTCTTCTCTTGTTTTGTTTCAATAACTGGAGTAACGACAACTTTCCATACTTGGTCTTTTGTCTTATCGTTATCAAACTTCTGACCATTTGGTTGAGTGAAGCCATCACTTACAAGTTTGTAACCTGCTTGTTGAAGTTGAGTGATACGGTTAGCAGTTGAATAAACAACATCTTCCCCTGATTTACCTGTAACACCGTCTGTATAAAGAGTCTTAGCTGGAACACCGTTTTGTCCATCTGTTACATACTCAATGATACCACGTTGATCATCTTGACTGTAGCTTACTACTTCATCTTCGTTAGGAGATGTTGGAGTAACAGTTGCAGCTGGAACACTTGGTTTGTCTGGAGTAAAACCAGTAACTGCTGGAGAATCAACTTTTGGAAGTTCTTCACTTGGCTTGTTCCATTGTCCAGGAGTTTCAACACCTGTCACCTTGTTCACAGAAACTGGGCGAGTAAATGTTGTTGTTTGAGTAACTGGACGAGGAAGTGCTGGACGACCTGTGGTCACTCCATCCTTGTATTGGTAACGAACGTTACGAGTAACATCTTTTGTTTCTTGTTTTGTCTCAATACGTGGAGTAAGAACAACTTCCCATGTTTGATCTACATTGTTATTACTGTCAAATCTTTGACCGCCTGCTTTAGTAAAGCCATCGCTAACAAGATCATAACCCAACTGTTTAAATTCGTTAATTTTCGCAGTTGTTGTATAGTTTACAGGTGTATCTGACTTACCAGTTACGTTGTCTGTGTGAAGGGTCTTAGCTGGAACACCATTTTTACCATCTGTACGGTAAACGATGCTTCCCTTTTGATTTGCAGCTGAATAGCTTACAATTTCACGCCAACTTGGATCTGTTGGAGCAACAGAGGCTGAATTCACACGTGGTTTGTTCGGTGTAAAGCCTGCCACTTCTGGGCTATCAACCGCAGCAACATTTTGACGGCTAGGTGTCCAGTTACCGTATGTCTTCTGACCAGTTACTGGATCTTCTGATACTTGACGAGTAAATTGAACTGTTTGTTCAACTGGTTGCGGAAGTGCTGGACGATTTCTAGTCACACCATCTTCATATTCGTAAGCGATTGTACGAGTAACGTCTTTTGTTTCTGTTGTTACTTTTGGATTATTCTTACGGTATGAAACAATTTCACGCCAGCTTGGATCTGTTGGTGAAACAGTAGCTGAATTTACACGAGTTTTATTTGGTGTAAAACCTTGAATCGCTGGTGTATCAACCGCATCTACAGTTCGAGTGCTTGGAGTCCAGTTGCCGTATGTCTTCTTACCAGTTCTTGCATCTTCTGACACTTGTCGTGTGAATCGTACATTTTGTTGTACTTCACGTGGAAGGGCTGGACGACCTGAAGTCACACCATCTTCATATTCGTAAACAATTGTACGAGTAACATCTTTTGTTTCTGTTGTTACTTTTGGAGCATTCTTGTCGTAGTAAACCGTTACATCACTTGGAGTAGAATTTGGATTTACTGTAACTCCTGGAACAGTTGCTGTATCTGGAGTATATCCTGGGACATCTAGAGAATCTACAGGCGCAAAATTCTTAGATGAAGGACTCCATGGACCTGGTCTACCACCTGTCACAGTCCGAGTGAACTCAGCTGTTTGAGTGTAAGCCGGCGGAAGTGTTGGCCCTGTCACACCTGGTCTATATTTATAATAAATAGTACGAGTGACTGTCTTCTTTTCTGTCTTCGTATCAGTTGCACCTCTACGGTAAACGTAGGTTACTGTACCGTTGGTACCCCAGTCAGCCAGAGTTCCTGAAGGTGGCAAGCTACCTCTCTTCATTCCAATGAAACCATAGCCAGGAATCGTCTTCTGTTCAGTGGTATAAGGCTTAGCCTTGAAGGCACCTTGTGGATAAGTTACTGAGCCTTCAGCGATTTCTCGACCTTGCTCATCTTCATAACGTACGTCAACAGAGGCACTTTGATAGAAGTCGAAGCGTTTGATTTGGAACTGTTGCAAGTTCTTGTAGTTACCAGTCGTCGCCGTAACCACCATGGACATCAGTTGTTCTGGAGTAGAAACTTTCTTCTTCCATTGCTTAATCCCAAGATTACTTTCGTAAGAGACAGTTAATTCCTTGGTTACACCGTCATACTGGATAGCAAATCTGTGGAAACGACCATCCAAGTCACTTGAGTCTAGACGTTGAGCACTACCAGCATCTGTCTCAGCCCACCAGCGGTCATACTCACCACCAGTGAAGATACCTCCACCACGAACTTTTTTATGAGTAGTATTTACCCAGGCACCGAATTGTCCCAGACGAGGGTCTTCCGCCCAACCATATTGGAATGAGTCCGTATTGCTAGTATCAAAACGGTTCCCTTTCGGTGGTGTGTGGACGTTCCAGAAAGTATCCAGCTTGAAACCATTCGCGTTACGCAAACCACCAATACCAAGGTTACCACCATCGGCACCTAGGTCTGTTGTATTCCCTGTATGGAAGGCAAAACCAATACCATCGGCACCATAGCGTTCCTGAGTCTTATCACCAAGGTTAACTCCACCAGTCAGCTTGAAGCTTTGGTTCATATTGATCTTACTCTTCAGACTGAAGTTACCTGTCTTAGAGGTTTCATCTGGAGTAAGGGTCACGATACCATCGTATGAATTATAGGTAGCTGAACCATTCAATCTGAAGTAGTCAAGGAAGTTTTCTTTTGTTACAGTTGTTTTTCCTGTTTGTGGGTCAAACGAACGGAAGCCGCTTTCTCCCGATTTACGGAAATCAGCGTAACCTTTATTTACTTCGCTTTGAGCAGCTGCTAATGTTGAGTTAGCTTCGCTTTTGGCTACTGCATTTGCTGCTTGGCTAGCTGTTGCCAAACTAGCTGCTTGGCTAGCTGCCTTTTCAACTGATACCTTAGCAGGTTCTACAGCAGCAGTTGATTCTGCAGCTGCTTCAGATGAAACTGCAGTTGACTCCGCAGTAGCTGAAGTAGCTGGGCTAACTCGAGCCTCGGACTGAGTTGCAGCAGTTGATTGGCTAGTCGCTACTGAAGCTTTAGATACTTGTGAAGTAGCCTCTTTTAAAGCTGCTTCACTTTTTGAAGTAGCTTCTGATTTAACAGTTTTTTCTTCCACTTTGCTTGATAGGTCTTCAGCAGAGGTAGAAGATGCTGTAGATGCTGCATTTAAAACTGCATTGCTTTCAGCAGCAGTTGCTACGGTAGAATTCTTTTCTATGGCCGACTCGGAGTCAGAATCATTCGCTCCCGAATCTTCTCCTGAATCTGGCACAGAGGTCGTTTTCTCCGTAGAGGTGCTTGAAGAATCCGTCTTAGCTAACGTATCGGCTGAAACGACATTCCCCCCAAAGAACATGAAAGCTGCGACTGCTACAGAAGCCACGCCCACATTAAACTTACGGACTGAGTATCGAAGTCGTTTCTCAGCACTCGCACGGTTTAATCTGCGTCTCGCATTTTTATCCATGAACATCTCTCCTTTTTTAAATATAGTCCAACCACCTATTGCTCAACGTCTTAAAGCCTGAGCAGCAAAGCGTTTCAAAATATATGATTGGTGATTATAATGCCAAAGTTTGGACATCAAACCATACCTATAATTATACCGTTTTTCTCCTATTATATCAAGGATTTTGCTATCTAATTTTTTTCTGTAACAAAAGTGACATATATTATTATCGGAATAAGGAGATCTTGTATCTTTGTTATCTTGGAAACGTTATCCTTAAAGAAAAATCATCCTTCAAGACTAAAAAACAAGCCAAAATAAAAAAAGAATCCTTCACAGGAATGTGTACCAAAAGTTAGACTCAAAATCTAACAATTAAGACACAATCTCTGCTTAGAACTCTCTCAATTTTTATTGAAACTCTGCTTCGACTCGGTAAATAACCTGACCCTTGCTAGAGAATTTTTGTTCATATTCAGTCAAGACATTACCTTCAAAGTCACTGGCATGAAGATCCAGCCAAACACCTTTGAGAACCATGCCATACTGCGAAAAGCTGACCAGGCTGTATTCGAACAAGCCACGGTTGTCCGTTTTGAAGTGGATTTCACCTTTTTCTGGCAAAATTTGCTTAAAAGTATCCAAGAAAGACTTATAGGTCAAGCGACGTTTTTCATGCCGTTTCTTAGGCCATGGATCAGAGAAATTCAGGTAAAGTCGGTCAATTTCTCCATCTGCAAAATAGTTGGTCAATTCCGAACCATCCACCCAGAGCAACTTAATATTGGGTACATCAGCTTCCAAAACCTTGTCCAAGGCGTAACTAAGGACAGACTTCTGAATGTCAATCCCGATGTAATTAATATCTGGATTAGCCTTAGCCATCCCAGTAATGAAAGCTCCTTTACCGCTTCCAACTTCAACATGGATCGGATGGTCGTTTCCAAAAATTTCCCGCCATTTTCCCTTGGCATCAACTGGATTTAGAACTACATAGTGGGGGTTGGCTTCTAATAGTTCCGTCGCCCCCTTACGATTTCTTACTCTCATCTTACCTTTCCATACTTAGAACGGAAGTTGCGTAAGGCGTAGATCTCCCGGTTCACATTTTCTAAATCATTGTTTTCGTAATATTTAGCAATCTGCATCAGATAAGAGTATTGACCAAACCAATACAGTTTTTTGACAACCTTGTCATTGTACTTATAACCGTAGTAGGTCAGCCACTCCTGCCAATTGGTATCTGGGATATAGTGACTCAATATATGAGCAACATCCAACATTCTATCCGTCAAGCGAACGGAATCCCAATCCACCAAATAAATCAAGCCACTGTCCGTCTGAAACCAGTTGCTATGCCGTACATCGCCGTGGACAATCGTCGCATAGTCCTCACGAAAAGCAGGCACCGTTTGCCGCAAATCACGGATAATAGACTGCAGGTACTGATTGTTCCTCAAAACGACCGGCGCTTGATTGAGCCAGCTATTGATTAGATCGATCGGCGTTTCCAAAATATAACCCAATTTAGCCAACTGAGTCATCAGAGGCTTCGACCGATGCAAACGCGTTAAAATATTGATCACTTGCTTTTTAGACATATCATTAGGTGTTAAAATGGCACCTGAAAGCCATTCTTGCCCGCTCATGACATTGCCATCTGGCAAGCGTCGACTCCACAGAAGTTGCGGAGCAATTTGTTCTCTGGCTAAGCCTGCCAGAATCGGGGTCGTATTCATCTTGACGAAAACTCGCCCCCCGTCTGGATAAGTTCCCATATAGGCCTTTCCGCTCTTACCAGCTATTGGTGTCAGGGCTAGCTCGTTATCAACCAAGACCATGATTCCCCTCCTTAAAAAGTTTCCTCACTATTTTACTAATTTTCATTCTTTTAGTCAACCAATCTTTTTAGTTTATACGGCAAATAGACTAGATACAAAAAGATTGTCGCTCCAAGCATTGCTAACACTGCTATCTTATCTTGGAAAAAGAGCACTGCCACTAGCGTTTCAAAAAGCAAAACACTATGTCCAATCCCTGTAACAACCTGTCTTGCGCCCTTGATTTTAGACTTGCTATCCAGCGGGAAAAGCTGGGTTAGATACTGATAATCAAAAGCTTCATACAAGGCCAGCAACTGAAAGAGCAAAAGATAGTTGAAAAGGACGACAAAACCTGCAGCAATCCAAGACTGGCTAACAAAAGCAATTGTCAAGAGGGCTAAAAGTAGGAGACGCAAGGTCAGAGGGAATAGATCGCCATTGCGAAGATAGGAGCGCAGAAACATATTTTGCCAAGTCTTGGCATGGGTCTTAGGTAAAAACCTCGTCACCCCGTCCAAGTAAGCTCTTCTTTTGACACTATTAGAAATGCCTTTTACATTTGTAAAGAGGGCAAAGAAACGAAGAACTTTCTGCTTACGACCTTCCTCAGCTGCGATTGCATATTGCCAATTGAGACGATCAGACAAGAAAAAGCGACGCCCCTTGAACTGAAAGACTAGCCATTTTAGCAATAACATAAGGAGACAGTACAGCCCAAAACCCCAGAATGGCAAACCTAGAGCCAAAAACAGTGGCGCTAATAAGACCAGCAACAAGGTTTGCAGCAGGCCAAAGAGAATATAAGAACGCTGGATTTGTCCCTTGACAAACTCAATAACCGCCTGCTCCTGCACCAGCAAGAAGAGCTGATCTGGCTTCTCAAGATAGGTTGCAATACTACCAAAAGGAAGAATGGCCACAGAAAACAAGACTAATCCGGCTATGATCGGCCAAGACTGACTAGGGAAATTCCGCAGCAATTGATTGTACTGAACCGCCAAAAATCCGAGGAAAATCAATAAAAACAGGACAAAATGATCATTGAGAACATAGCGCAGATACTTCAGACAGCGCTGACGAAAATCCTGCTTGCGTTTAGCAAATACTTCTTTCATAGCGCAGCCTCTTCCGTCAAGGCCAGATAGATGTCATTGAGACTAGCATCCGGCATTTGAAATTGGGCCCGCAACTCAGTCAAGCTGCCCTTGGCCCGCACCTGCCCTTTATGCAAAATCACAAAGCTATCACACATCTTCTCAGCCGAATCCAGAACGTGGGTACTCATGAGGATGGACTTACCTTTTTTCTTTTCCTCATCCAAGAGCTGGATAAGATCTGCAATAGCTACAGGATCCAGTCCCAAAAAGGGCTCATCCACGATAAAAAGACTAGGATCTACCACGAAAGCACAGATAATCATGACCTTCTGCTTCATCCCCTTAGAAAAATGCACTGGAAACCAGTCCAACTTATCCTTGAGTCGGAAGATAGTTAAGAGGCGCTCCACGCGCTCAAAAGCGTCTTCCTGCTCGATATCGTAAGCCATGGCCACTGTTTCAATATGCTCACGCAGGGTTAGCTCTTCGTAGAGACTCGGTGTCTCTGGGATAAAACCAATCTTCTTACGGTAGGCACTAGGATTTTCTCGCAGCTGCAAACCATCAATCCGAATTTCTCCCTTGTAAGGCGTCAATAAACCGATAATTTCATTGATGGTGGTGGATTTACCAGCACCGTTGAGACCAATCAGCCCAACCAGCTGACCATCACCCACTTCAAAGTTAATATCTTTCAAAACAGGAATGTTAATATAGCCTCCTGTAAGGCCTTTGATTTCTAACATATTTTCTCCAAATTCTGGTATAATGTTCTTATATTTTAAATTATAACAAAAATCTAGCGAATAGAGGTATCATTTATGGCTGATTGTATTTTTTGTAAGATTATCACAGGAGAAATTCCGTCTTCTAAAGTTTATGAAGATGACCGGGTAGTAGCCTTTCTAGACATTTCTCAGGTCACTCCAGGCCATACTTTGGTCGTTCCCAAGCAGCATTTCAGAAATCTTTTGGAAATGGATGCAGACAGTGCTAGTCAGCTCTTCGCTCGTGTCCCAGACATCGCCCGCAAGGTTATGAAAGCGACAGGCGCCAAAGGCATGAACATTCTTAACAACAACGAGGAAATCGCCGGCCAGACTGTCTTTCATACCCATGTCCACCTAGCTCCTCGCTATGAAGAGACAGACGGTTTACAAATCAGCTTTGAAACCCACGAACCAGATTTCCCAGCCTTAGCTCAATTGGCTGAAAAGATTGCGCAAGCTTAAGGAGGAACTATGAAATTTTCAAATCTTATGCTGTTCACAGGCGCTGCCTGGACCAGCTACCGATTGGTCAAAAACCGGAAGGCAATTAGCCATGAAGTCGTCGAAACATCCGATATCTTGGATAAAATTCAAGATAATTTAGCTAACATCCAGCACAATCTTTCCATTATCCAAGAACAGCGAGACAATATCAAGGAAATGGCTCAGGACTTGACTTATAAATACAAGATTTTCGAAAAACAAGCCCAGGCTCAAATCTCGCAAATACAGGATATCTGGCAATAGAAAACTTTCTCATAACAAGAAAAATGTACCAATCTCAAAAGGTTAGACAATAATTTAAGTAAAGGACTTAGTTCTGCATTGCACAGGGCTGAGTCCTTTCAATTTGACTTCAACTCGTTTGTTATTGTGATAATCAATGTAGTTCACAATAGCTTGTTTCAATTGATTAAGTGACTGAAACGTCTTCTCATAACCATAAAATATCTCAGACTTAAGAATTCCCAAGAAGGACTCCTTCATACTGTTGTCTGGACTGTTACCTTTGGATGACATGAATTATTGAATCCCCTCACTCTCTAAAAATTGATGATAAGAGGCGTGTTGATATTATCAGACTTGGTCTCTGTAAAGAATGGTATTCCCCCAGTATTTCTCCGTAAATGCTTCCTCCAACATAGTTTTTACTTGTTCCAAGTTCGGTGAGCGAGTAATTTCGACAATCTTTAGAAGAATATCAAAAGAAAACTCAATTAGCAATTCTTGGATAATTTCCGTTTTTCTTCTCTCTTTTTTCCTCCTTCAATTGAAATTTTATAAACTTTTTAGAACAGTATCCTCCGTTCTTAGGAATTCATTTTCTGCTTGAAGAGCTTTTAGTTATGCCTCACCTCTTCTCAGGTTTTCTTTGGTTTACGACCCATTATAACCGGGCTACAGGTATCTTCAACCAAGTCATATATAGCCAAATCAATCCTTGATTCTACTCGTTAAAGGAAGTAATCTTTTAGGGCAATTCGTCTATTGTATAAAAACTATATTAGAGACGATTATAGTCTTGTTTTTCTTTGTGAAACATGGAAAACACCTCGCAACTCTTCTTACATCTTTTATGCAACTTTACACAAAGAAAAGCCCTTAGAAACTGGTGTTCTAAGAACTTTGTCTTCAATCTGAATCGCAGCCTAAGGCTTCTTTCTTAACTTAATTCTGCCAAAATCGCCTTCAGTTGCTCCTTCGTATGAACACCTGCGACTTGCTTAACGACTTGACCGTCTTTCTTGAACAGAAGGGTAGGAATGGACATAATGCCGAATTCACGGGCAGTATTAGGATTTTCATCCACATCCATTTTAAGGATTTTCAATTCATCTTCATGAACTTCCCCTGCCAACTGCTCCAAGATAGGCGCCTGCATACGACATGGACCGCACCAAGTTGCCCAAAAATCAATCAGAACCAGTCCGTCTTTTGTCTCTTCAGCAAATGTTGCATCTGTAACTGCTGCTACCATAAATCTTCTCCTTTGAATAGCTTACTTTTGATATTATTGTACACCAAACCCAGAGGAAAAGAAAATATTTGCTACGGCAGAACCTGATGCTCCCCTACTTAAAGATTACAATCGTCGCGCCACTGCCGCCAGCATTTTGCGGGGCATAGCCGAAGGACTTGACCTGCTTGTTGCGGCGGAGATATTTGGTCACCCCTTCACGGATGACACCCGTTCCGATACCGTGGATAATGTCCACCTGAGCCATGTTGTTAAGGAGGGCCTGATCGATAAAAGCATCAAGCTCTTCCATGGCCTCTTCATAGCGTTTACCACGCAGATCCAATCTGGCTCTTGGACCATTGGTATTGGTCCGCTTGACCACATTGACCTGCTTGCGCTTAGGCTGAGCCTCCTTTTCAGCCTTGAGTAAGTTGAATTCCTGCTCTTCTAGAGTCATCTTGATAAGACCGACCTGAGCTTCCCAACGACCGTCCTTAAGTTGCTTGACCAAGGTTCCCCGCTGACCATAGCTTGTCACTAGAATATCATCTCCCACCTTGGGCGCCCGATTTTTCTTGGCCTGCTTGAGCACCTTATTCTTTGATAAATCAACCGTTTCTGGTGCCAACTTTTTAAGCTGGGCCTTGGCTTCAATAATCTCATGCGGTTTGAGACTGGACTTATCATGGAGATTTTTGAGAATGCTCTCGCTTTCCGCTAACGCCATATCCACGATTTCTTGGGCTTCTAATCGCGCTTTATTGAGTTCGGTTTCTTTTTCTCGGTTAAACTCATTGTAAAGTTTTTTGAGGGCTCGGTTAAATTTGAGATTTTCCTGCTCTACTTCGCGGATATTATCCAAGCGCTTGCGGCTTTCCAGCGTCTGCTCCTCTAGTCGCTCAATGATCCGATTGACATCACTGTCTGTATCGGTCTGCTCTTGGGCGTGGCCAACGATAACTTCCGACAAACCCAAACGCCGAGCGATTTCAAAGGCATTGGAGCGGCCAGGCACTCCCTGCATAAAGCGATAAGTCGGCCTTAAACTATCTGTGTCAAATTCCATGCTGGCATTTTCCACCCAGTCCGTCTCAATCCCATAGGCTTTGAGCTCAGGATAGTGGGTCGTCGCCATGGTTTTAATCTGTCTTAGTCGCAAATCTTCCAAGATAGCAATGGCCAGAGCTGCTCCCTCCTGCGGGTCAGTCCCAGCTCCCAGCTCATCCAGCAGCACCAGACTGTTGCTATCCACCTGCTCTAAAATAGAGACGATATTGGTCATGTGACTGGAGAAAGTAGACAAGCTCTGCTCAATCGACTGCTCATCACCAATGTCTGCAAATATCTGACTGAAAATCCCGACGCGACTGCCCTTATCCGCCAGAATCGGCAAACCTGACTGGGCCATGATTTGAGCCAGCCCCAAGGTCTTCAGCATGATAGTCTTACCACCCGTATTAGGCCCTGTAATGACAATCTCTGTCAAGTCCGGCCCGAAATGCAGGTCATTAGCCACTGCATTTTCAATCAGGGGATGGCGGACACTAAGCAGTTGAATATCCTGCTCCTCCGACAGGTCTGGTACCACCGCTCCCGTCTCCTGCATGAAGCGGACCTTGGCACGCATCAGATCCAGATGCCCGATAATCCAAGCATTGTTGGCAATTTCAGCCGCATGAGGCCGTATCATATCCGACATTGCCTGCAAAATCCGCTGAATTTCATAGCGCTCGTCTGCCCGACTGCTGGCAATCTCTTCATTGAGATTAACCACCGCCCGCGGCTCAATATAAACCGTACTACCGCTGGCCGAAATATCGTGAACAACGCCCGCAATACGATTGCGGTAGGTATTTTTCACGGGTAGTACATTACGGCCATTCCGACTGGCCACCACTTGGTCTGCCAGCATATCTCCTTTGGTTTTGAGAATATCTTGCAGGATATCTCGAACCTGAACTTCATTTTCTTGGATTTTCCGGCGGATACGACTCAACTCTTCACTAGCAAAACTTTCGAGAAAGCCCCCATCATTGATAGCTTGCAGGCTTCCCTGAATACTAGGAAACTCTACTAGATTGTTAAAAAGACGATCCAAACGCTCCAATTGGACATTTTCCAAGTCCTCGTAGAAGGACACCAGCTCATGCGTCACAGCCAAGACCCGCTTGAGGGCTAAAAACTCCTCAATATTCAGGTCACTATCCAGCTCTAGGCGCTTGGTCAAGCCCCTAATATCCTGAATCGCTCCCAAACTAAAGTGCGGATGTTGCATAAAAATCTGCCGCATATCAGACATTTCCAAAAAAGCAGCAGCAATTGATTCTTTTTTACTATTTGGCTGGAGCTGCTTTAACTCCAGCTCTCCCAGCTCAGTCAGCAGATAGGGAGAAAAAAGCTCCTTAATTTTATCAAATTCCAAAGTTTCTAAAATTTTATGATTCATCATGTTCATTCTATTTCTATATGATTTAAACTGAAAAAGAAACTCAGCTACAGAGCAACTGAGTCTTAATTATCCGATAATTTTTGTGACCCAAAGGTCATGTAAAATGGATGAAGTTACAGGCGTGTGATTGATAATAAACCGAATCAGCAAACTCGAATTTAAGCGTTCTTGGATAAAGGACATAGGCACAGTAGCTAAAATAGTCAGTCCCATCTCGATAACAAAGAGTGAAATGAAGACCGCAATAGCCCCACTGACCATATTGAAAATTTTGGTATCCCACTTATTCGGATAGGGAATTAAATTTACAAAAATCCCCAAAAAGCGGCCTACTATATAAACAAGACTGAAAACAAGAAGATAAGCCAACCCCGCATAAAAAACCTTATCCAAACGGAAAAGTTGAGAACTTGCAAAGAAATAAGCCGAGCTGCCTTTAACAGCGCTAGCATAAGGCACCCATAAACTGATGGACTTAGCCATGTCCTGATATAGAGCTCCAGCCACTAGCATGGATACAATCGTCATAGCAGCATAATAACCCTGCAGAACAATCCCACGCGAGTAGCCAATATAAAAGCTCCAAGCTAATATTAGTAAAATAATAATCGCAAACACTATCTTTCCCCTGTATTAGCTGACTTTTCTCTTAATTCGCTAAGCATTTTGTGACGAAGGCTTTCCAATTCTTTTTCCTTATCATCAAACTCAATCTCGCGGCTGAGCTGAGTAGATAAACTATTAATTGCCAGCAAAATAGCCAAGACTTCATCATCTGCCGCAGGCATCTGCTCTTTAATGGCCTTATATTTTTCCTTAGCAACCCGCTCCACTTCTTCCATGAAAAGATTATCGTGTTCTGTTGTTAAAGTTAAGGTTTTGCTTCCAAATGTAAACTTATATCTATTCAAATTTGCCATAAAATCACCTCATGATATTATACCAAAAATCGCGACATTTGTCAGGTAGAAATCTGCTATCTATCCTTGGATAAATTATAACTCTTTCGTATAATAATATCGCTCACCTGTATAAGGATATTCTTTTAATCTAAATACTTCCTCATAGCCATGCTTTTTATAAAAATCTGGCGCTTGAAAATGAAAGGTATCCACAAAAGAATACTTACACTTCCTGTCACGAGCTTCCTCTTCCGCCCTTTGTAAAATATGCGAGCCAAGTCCTTTCCCTCGTAAAGCCTCACTCACATATAAATACTCAATTTCAAGCCAATAGCCAAACGTTTCGGCTACCAGACCTCCCATTAAATTTCCGTCCTCATCTTCGACAAAGATATTTAGAGGCTCACTTGTTGAAGCTTCCCTTTTAGAGCGATTATAAGCTCGGATTAAATTCCCAAGTTCCTGTGCTCGTTCAGATTCTTTATTTTCCAATCTCAATTTCATTAGGCTCTCCTTCTTACTTATCAGACAAATCTTAAACCTATTCTACCATTTTAGCAAGATAAGTAGAATTTATTCATTCCAAAAATAAAAATTTGAAAGATAGATACCTTAAAATATATTAGAAAAGACAAGGCAGCAAACCTTGTCCTTATACTGTATCTAATAGTTCTCTTATTCATAGACTTTCTGCATGCATATCGCCCTTTATTTATACTCACTCTTACGATCCAGCACTTTCGTAGGCGTCTAAACCCCTGTCCCATAGTTTCAAGGAAATGACAAAGAAGACAAGAGAAATCAGAATCAAACCACCAATGTTAAAGAGTCCATTCTTGTCCTGCAAGAAATAGCTGGCGGGGTAGTAGGCCGTAAAGGCAAAAGGCACAATAAAACTAATCAACCAACGAAGAAGCGAATTGTAAATGGAAATCGGGTACTTAGCAAAGTCATTAAACATATAAAAAATGTAAATCATAGCACCTGACTGCTTGGTCCAAAAAGCGATACTGGCTGTCGCGATTTTCAAAGAAGTATAAATCAAGGTCGCAAAGGGGATACAGACTAGGAAAAGCAAGAATTTGGGAAGAGTCCAAGCAATGCTAGAGACCGTTGTCGCTAGCAAGATTCCACCGACCAAGAGTTCGCCCAAGGCATCAATCTGAAAGGTCTCGACTAGGATGTGAAAGAGAGGATTGATAGGACGAGTCAGGTATTTGTCAAATTCTCCCTTTCGCACCAAGCGTTGCCCCAGTGCCCAGAGATTATCAAAAAAGAGATGGTCCAATCCCTTGGGAATTAAGGAAAATCCATAAATGAAAGCTATCTCTTGAAAAGTCCAGCCTTCTAGCGAGGGGATGTGTTGAAAGAGTACATTGAGAAACAAGAGGTTCAAGCCTTGGGTCAGGAAGACACCTAACACGCCCACCACAAAATCGACCTTGTATTCCATGATTTGCTTGATGTATTGTCTGATAAAAATCAGATGCATACGCTGATATTTTTTCATACTAACCTCCTTGAATGGTGATAAATGACTGGACTCTTTTCCAAATCAACTGAGACAAGCTCACCATCACTATGAGCCAGAAGAACTGTAGCAAGAGTGCTTGAAGAATCTGACTGGCATCGTATTTTCCAACAACAATCATAACTGGAGTATAAATCAAGGATGAAAAAGGCAAGAAGGACAGAATATCTGATACGATCTTTGGAAAGAAAGCCAAGGGAATCAAACTCCCAGACATAAAGTCAATCAGAGAATTCTTAAGCAGATTAGAGCCCCATAAATTTTTAAACACAAAGGCTGAAAACCCAAAGCAGATATTAAAGAAAAAGTTAATCAGGTAGGCTAGGATTAAGCTAAAGAGATAAAGGATGGTTAATCCTAGCACTTCTACAACCCCTTGCCTAGATAAAATTTTCATCAATACGATGACACTTAAAAATGGCAGTCCAACAGAGATAAAAATCAACCACTTGGATCCAAGTTCCGTAAAGAGGTAAGAAGCTGCAAAATGCACTGGTCTCAACAAACGCATGATAATGGAACCATCCTTGACCTCCTCACCAATCATAAAGGAAGAATCCGACCTAGTCAGAAGATTAGTCACAAAACTCATGATGATGTAGAGGGTGATATCTGCCATACTGAAACCCTGAATCAAAGACTCTTGCGAGGAATCAAAGACAGCCTTCCAGAGATAAAATTCCACAAAAGCACCCATGACATCGCCAATCCGATAGAGAATAAAGTTGACTCGATAGGTAATCAACTCCTGAACCCCTGCATTGATAAAGGGTTTATAACGTCTCCACAATTTGACCATCTTAGAGCTCCTTTCGGTAGAAGCGACGGATAATATCTTCAATATCCGTATCCACCATCTTCAAATCGCGGATCTCAAAATCAGACAGGATTTGCTTGATAATATCAGCCGACTGATAGCGGGAACTATCGTATTGAATATTGAGGCTATTCCCTTGTCTATCAATGATCATATCAGGCAAGCCTTCATAGTGAGAGACGAGATGACTTTGACCTGGTACCAGTTCAAAGGAAAGAGTCTTCATCTTGCCAAAGGTTTCCTTGAGCTGGCTAACCGTACCATCAAAAATCTCCTGCCCCTTGTCAATCATAAAAATCCGATCACAAAGTTGCTCAATGTCGCTCAGGTCGTGAGTGGTCAAGAGAATGGTTGTTTCTTCCTCTTGATTGATCTGGGTAATTGCCCGACGAATGTTGTCCTTGACCGAAACGTCCAAACCAATAGTCGGCTCATCTAAAAAGAGAACCTTGGGATTGTGAAGCAAGGAGGCCGCAATGTCCGCCCGCATCCGTTGACCCAGCGAAAGAGTTCGCACGGGATCCTTGATAAAATCCTTCAAATCCAAGACTTCATTCAAAAAGTCCATGCGCTTATGGAAAAGCGAGTCTGGCACATCGTAAATCTCTTTCAAGACCGTGTAGGTCTCTTGCAGTGCCAAATCCCACCATAGCTGGGTTCTTTGCCCGAAGACCACCCCAATATCTTTGACATAGTCTTGGCGATTATCCTGCGGAATCTTGCCATTAATCCGACAAAAACCAGATGTCGGTTTCAAAATTCCTGTCAGCATTTTAATCGTTGTTGACTTTCCAGCACCATTGGCCCCGATAAAGCCTAAGATCTGCCCCTTGGGCACCTCAAAGGTCAAATCCTTGACCGCTTCAAAGGTCTGCTTTTCAGGATGAATAAAGGAGCGCAAAGCCCCCTTTAATCCCGGTTCCTTGACTGTCTTCACAAAATTTTTCTGAAGATGTTCCACTTCTATCATTGCCATACATTTCTCCCTTTAGAAAGTCTTCGGTAACTCGTTTCACAATGTCTAATTTAACGCAAAATAAAGAAAAAAGCAAAAAATCAGACGATCTAGCATAACATAAGAAATTATAAATAACCCAAAGATAAAAATTTGTAAAAAAAGACAAGATCCGAAAACCTTGTCTTTATTACTATACCGGCGGCCGGGGTCGAACCGGCACGTCCGAATGGACACTGGATTTTGAGTCCAGCGCGTCTGCCAATTCCGCCACGCCGGCAAAGTAACTGGGGTAGCTGGATTCGAACCAACGCATGAGGGAGTCAAAGTCCCTTGCCTTACCGCTTGGCGATACCCCAATAATCAAAAGAAATAGGCGAGTGATGGGGATCGAACCCACGCATGCCAGAGCCACAATCTGGTGTGTTAACCACTTCACCACACCCGCCATATTCCAAAACACGGGCAGTAGGAATTGAACCCACACTGAAGGTTTTGGAGACCTTAGTTCTACCTTTAAACTATGCCCGTTAAGCATGGAAGGGGAGGGATTCGAACCCCCGAACCCGAAGGAGCGGATTTACAGTCCGCCGCGTTTAGCCTCTTCGCTACCCTTCCGAAATTCTAAAGATATATGGCGCGAGACGGAATCGAACCGCCGACACATGGAGCTTCAATCCATTGCTCTACCAACTGAGCTACCGAGCCAAATTGCGGGAGCAGGATTTGAACCTACGACCTTCGGGTTATGAGCCCGACGAGCTACCTAGCTGCTCCATCCCGCGATATTCTAATCTAAGGAGGATGTGGGATTCGAACCCACGCACGCTTTTACACGCCTGACGGTTTTCAAGACCGTTCCCTTCAGCCGGACTTGGGTAAAGCTGAGCTAAACTCCCAAACTCCCAAAAAGGAAGTTCTAAAACTTCCTATCCTGCTAAGCGACTTCCATATCTCACAGGGGGCAACCCCCAACTACTTCCGGCGTTCTAGGGCTTAACTTCTGTGTTCGGCATGGGTACAGGTGTATCTCCTAGGCTATCGTCACTTAACTTGCTGAATTAACTTACAA
>NZ_RJPT01000018.1 GCF_003943515.1 Streptococcus cristatus
CGCCATTGGCTTTGGTAGAGATAGAAGTCATTCTTAGGTAGACCTGCTGTATCGATAATTCCAAAGAAGGAGCTCTTAACCGGGGTACGATCCATATTGTGCCAAGGAGTCGGCTCACCGATATAGTCAATACCTGTCCAGATAAACTGACCAGCATAGCCAGCATGGTCACGGTCAAAGGTCCATGACTGGGTCGCTGTCCGGCCCCATGCTACCTTGTCATTTCCGTAGTCAGACTGCTCATAACGTCGACCAGCACTGTGGTCATGGTTCAAAATCCGTGATGGATCGTAGTAGGAGCCGCGAGTCCGAGTTGCAGAAGATGTTTCTGAGCCATAAATCTTCCAGTCTGGATGAGCCCTACGCACTGCTTCATAGTTATGCTCGCCATAGTTCATCCCTACGACATCCATGATTTTAGCGATTTCGATAAAGCCGCCAGAAGAACGTTGGCTAAATTTATTTTCACCCATGGTGACATAGCGTTCTGTGTCAATGGCCTTGATAACTGCCTTCAAGCGCTTAGCTGTCGCAATAGAACGCGCATCTCCATTGGCTTCTTCAACTTCATTTCCGAGAGACCACATGATGATAGATGGATTGTTCTTGTCTTTTTCGACCATCATTCTCAAGTCAAAGTCAGACCATTTCTCACCTGGTTTAGCATCTGGATGGGTTGCTTCTTGGTCAAAGAATCGGCCGTAGTCATAAGTCTTCTTACTATGATACCAAGTATCAAATGCTTCTTCCTGTACTAAGAATCCAAGCTCAGCCGCAGCATTCAACAACTGTTCGCTGGCTGGATTATGCGAAGTACGAATAGCATTGACACCCATCTCCTTAAGCAATTTCAGTTTGCGATAGATGGCCTTGGCATTTTCTTCAGAGCCCAGTGCTCCATTGTCCTGGTGAATACATACGCCGTGGAACTTCATGCGCTCGCCGTTTAGTGAGAAGCCATCTGCTGCAGTCCAGTCAAAGTAACGGTAACCAAAGGTATCTTCAGTCACATCAACCAGTTGATTGTCTTTATAGACCTTGGTCTTCATGACATAGAGCTGTGGCTTATCTGATTTGGTCGTCCACAGGGTTGGTCTGTTGACCTGAAGCGTTTGGTCAAATTGAACTTCCTGATTAGCTAAAAGTTCTTTGACAGCGGAACGGACAGCTGCTGAGACAGCCTGACCTTCTTTGGTAAAGACCTGGTGCTCAACATAAACCTGATGCGCCTTGCTATCGGTATTGACAACCTTGCTGGCAACAACTGTATCAACCGCTCCCTGCTGCTGTTCTTTTAGCTTCGGTGTGGTGATCTTATTGCCATGTTTGCTGACATGCAGCTTATCTGTCATGACTAGATGAACATCACGGTAAATACCGCTACCTGAGTACCAACGGCTGCTTGGTTGCTTATTGGTAACTTGAACAGCTATCGTATTTTCACGACCATCTTTATAGAGATAGTCAGTAATATCATAAGAGAAGTGATTATAACCATTTGGATAGTGACCGACATGCTTGCCATTGACATAGACATGCGAATCCATGTAAACACCATCAAAAGTCAGACGAACGTTCTTGTCCTTGTTTTCTTCCTCCAGTGTGAAGGTCTTACGATACCATGCCACTCCACCATTTAGCTGACCGCCCTCATTGCGAGCTGGAGACGAATGATCAAAGTCAAAGAAGATACTCCAGTCATATGGCAGATTAAGCTTGGTCCAATCCTTCATATTGATATTTTCCTTGGATTGGTCGCCAGTCGGATTAAGTTTAAAGTACCAGTCTTTATTAAAGTTTTGCTTACGAGCCTGAAGCAAATCTTTCTCTTCTTTAGTGACTGGAGGCGTTACAATCGGCTGATCTGTTTTTTGATCAGGTGTTGCAGGCTGATCGGGCGTAGACGGTTGAGATGGAGTTGAAGGTTGATCTGGCGTGGATGGTTGAGATGGAGTTGAAGGTTGATCTGGCGTGGATGGTTGAGATGGACTTGGTTCCTCTGGTAGGTTTGGACGATTTTCTGGAACAAAGTTATCTGGATTATCCAAAATTTCTTTCAATTGATTAACTGCATTGAAGATTGCTTGGACATCTGGTGTTTCTTTTGCCAATTCATTTTCCAAAACAGTCTTATGTTCTACAAAGGCAGTACGGCTATTCGGGGTATCTTTCAATAATTCTGGGGTAATTTGATTGACAGTTTCTTTCAACTGCTTCATCTCTTCCACAAAGTCCTGTTTGGAAATGAGATGAGAACCAGTTCCTTTTGTCACGACCCTATCTAATTGGATTCCGATATTTCTAGTCAAGTCATTACGCTCAGGATCCAGCTCCATGGTCAGAACGTGAACATCGTCCTTCAAACCTTTAAGGGAAACCAGCGTTTGATTTCCTTTTCGTTGAGCCGCTTTACCACTAAAATATTTCTTGCCGTTGTATTCTGTGGCATTTCCTTGACCTTCTTTATAGTCTAAGACTTTGCCATCTAGGCTGACCTTATAAATACCATGATTTGGATCCACAAAACCAGTTAGATCGATTCCTGTCCCGCTGAAAATAGCTGTCACAGAAAGTTTTTTCTTGGCATCGGCAGACAAGCCGTTATAAGAAGCCCAACTTTCTGTATTGCTGAAATTTCCCTGAGCATTGGTCTGTCTGTGCCAATTTGAACTGTAGATAAGCTGACTGGCTTGGTCATCGTATTCTTTTTGGTTATGCGAAAGACTATCCGCTTTCATGACACGAACTGTTGCAGATGAGTTAAAGCCAAGTAAGCTGCCTTCTGTTGGGTCAGATAACTTAACTTTAAAGTCAAAGACTTGGTCTTCTTGTTCTTTAAAGTCAATAGTCTGGAGCGTTACTGTCTTTTCGGTTTCCCCATCAGCAAAGTGCAAAATCTCTGTCTTGTCTTGGTAAACCTTGCCATGAACACCTGTTCCGGGCTCGGTCACCACACGGACATCTGCTGAACCTTTAGCACCGCCTACACGTTTGACAGTAACAGTGACAGTTTTACCTTTTTCAGCTTCATAGCTTGCTTGACTTAGCTCAAACATGCCCTTGCTTTGGTTATTTAAAGTATAAATCCCCTCAGTTGCAATGGCACGATTGCTAGCATTCACCAGCTTGATAGTATGAGTACCTTCGGCTAGGTTGCCTGTTTCATATACCGTTTGACTGCGTTTGCGCACGGTGCTCTGCGTATCAATCGTTGCCACTTTTTGACCATCTACATAGACATCCATCGGACCGTGTTGCGGGTCGACAGTAGACACGACATAGGCCTTAGTTCCTGTGAATTGATATTCAACGCTGGCATCTTTTTGGTTAGTCCACATAGAACTTCCGCGAACACCTTCATTTTCTTGATGCCAAGTCGTATTGTTCTTATTTCCCTCAGTATTAGAATGATAATCCAAGCCCAAAGGATATCCATCTGTCTTTTCGATAGACTGAGGTGTTTTGTAGAGCGCAAAGTTGGTCAAAATCGGAGTCGCCTGAGCACCCGTAATAGTAACACGGATTCTTCTAGCAGTGACCGGCTGGCCTTGGATAAGACGGCGGTAGCCAACTGTACTGCCTTCGCCATAGCGAACCCAACGACCATTGACTTCTACGTCAATGTTGAAACCGGAAATCCGCTGACCTTTAGCAATATCTTCTTTCAACTCGACCACATCAAAACGCTTATTCTCTCCCAAATCAACTGTAAAAGAACCAGTCAAGGCATCATTTGATAGCGCCCAAGATGTCTTGTCATCACCATCAATCAGATGATTGACATTGTATTTGGCATTCTTCCGTGTAGAATCCGCTACCACACTGGCACCTGCTGCTAGATTAGTAGAATACATGTCTTTGAGCGTCTGATGAAATTCTTTTAATCTTGCAACATCAACATCTGCAAATCGTCCTTCTTTGTTAGGTGGAATATTGAGCAAAAGTGGTGTTCCACGACCGACAGACTTGAAGTAAATATCCATCAATTCACGCAAAGATTTTGGTTGCTGATTTTCATGATAGAACCAGCCTGAGCGAATGGATACATCCGCTTCCCCAACAGAATACATATCTCCAGTAGGGTCCCCATGATTCAGATAGTCTGTTGACGGATTAGCTAGAATCTTGTCGCGTTTCACCTTATGCCAGACTGGGTCACCTGCTGTGCCTTTTTCGTTCCCAATCCAGCGGACACTTGTTGGCTGAGCAGAGAAAATAGTGATGTCACCCTCTGCTTTTTTAATATATTCGAACCATTTATCAAAAGTATAAGTGACTTTCTGCGCTCCTTCTCCTCGAGCACCATCCATCCAGACTTCGACAAATTTTCCTTTGTTACCGTATTTAGGATTGTCTAAAATCTCCTTGAGTTGATTGAGGTAGTATTCATTATACTGATCCTGAGTGGCAACCTTATAAGACGGATGATTGGCATCCCACGGAGAAAGATAGACCCCAAGATTCATGTCATATTTGGTCGCAGACTTAGAAACTTCTTCCAAGACATCGCCTTTACCATTTTTCCACGGACTGGCTGCGACAGTGTGATTTGTATGCGCAGACGGATAAAGAACAAAACCATCATGGTGCTTAGTAACCATAATCGTCCTTTTGAATCCTGCTTCTTTTAACACTCGAATCCATTGGTCTGTATCTAAATTAGTCGGATTAAAATTAGAAGGATTTTCACGACCATTTCCCCACTCAGAGTTGGTATAGGTGTTCATACCAAAGTGGATAAAGGCGGCTAATTCTTCTTTGTGGTAGTCCAATTGAGCCTTGGTTGGAAGTGGTCCATAATCAGCAATTTCTGTTTCCTTATTTTCAGTAGGACTTGCTGCTTGAGCTGGCAAAGTGGGCTGGCTAGCTTCATTGCTAGCGGAAATTTTCGGCTGCGTAGGTTTCGGTTGAGTGACTCCCTCATTTGCCACTGGCTGAGCCGGTTTGGGAGTAGCTACCTCTGATGTTGCTTCAGAAGTATTTCCGCTATTATCAGAACTGCTTCCTCCATTGTCGCCAGAGTCGGCTTTTGCTAATTTAGCTGGTAAACTGGTTAGACCTTCTACCTGCTCGACCGTGCCAGAATCATTTTCTCTGCCACCTGATGACTCGCTAGTAACCGTTGCTGAACTGGACGGTTGTACCACATCAGCCGATGCCAATGGCATACCAAATAACAGGACACCTATCATAACAGAACAAGCGCCGATAGCATATTTTCGAATACTAAACTTACATTTCTTTTCCATAAAGGAACCTTCCTATCTGTACGCTTCTCACCAGTAAGCGTTTGCAACTTTATTTAAAAAAATATATTTTATTTGACTTATTTAANTTGAATTTATCGTAAAAACAGACGGAACATAACTTACACTATATCTTTTCTCAAGCCATGTTCCGCCCTTAAATCGCTGGTACATAGACTAATGGCTATGTACCAAACTTTGTGTCGGAAATGTTTTTTTACATATTTTCCTTCTTCTTCATCAGGAATAATCCTGTCAATGCTAACAGAAGGCCGAGAAGGAAGGCTGAATCTGTTGCTGTGCCTGTACTTGGTAAGGTTGCTGACTTAGTGGCTGAACCTTTAGTAGAATCATCTGCTTTAGCTCCTTGCACTTGCTCCTGCATCTGCGGGGTTGCAGTTGACTTGTAAACAACCGCATAAACACCTAGCTGATCTGTCATGTACTCGATATAATGACCTTTTTGCTGGAAGGATACCGCATCAAGCTGATTAGCTACTGTCATAAAGAAGACATTTTCAACATCTTTGTTAGATGCAACTGGAAGGCTGACAAAGACCTTGCCCTTAGGCTGAACAGCTTTGCCAAATTGGTCTTCTAGTCTAATGTCGTAAGCATCATAGAGCTTACCTTCTAGGCTTTGAGCTGCTACTTTCTTAACCTTCAAGGCCACAACTTGATCAAGCGTAGACTTCATGCCAATCACTTGAACCTTGGTAGCTTCATCCGTCAAGATACGCAAGTTATTTTCTGGCTTAGATGGTTTAGATGGCTCTACAGGCTTCTCTGGTGTAGTTGGTTTGTTTGGTTTCTCTTCCTTGCTTCCAACTTCCACGATTTGATCTACTGGGGCTTTAGAAACGAAGCTGTCGCGAGTCAATCGACCGGTTTCTTGACCATTCTCAATCGCCACTTCTACAAGCGTTGTCTTTTCACCGTCCTTGCCTTCTTGGACAACTTTTCGTGTGCCCTTCGGCAATTGTGGATTTTCGCGTTCGATGGTATTAAACGGCAGAGTCTCTGTCACAATATCTAGGCGTGGCTGTTCGACAACAAGATTCTTAAGACCTTGATCTGGTGTAACTTGCTCAACTGGTTTGCCAACTTCCACAATCTTGTCGACTGGGGATTTGGAAACGAAGCTGTCACGAGTGGTGCGACCAGTTTCCTTGCCATTCTCAATCGTCACTTCAACAAGCGTGGTCTTCTCACCTGACTTGCCTTCTTGGACAACCTTTCGAGTACCCTTCGGCAATTGTGCATTTTCACGTTCGACGGTGTTAAACGGCAGAACTTCTGTCACAATATCCAAGCGTGGTTGCTCGACAACCAGATTCTTAACGCCTTCTGCTGGTGTAACCTGCTCAACTGGCTTTCCAACTTCCACAATCTTGTCGACTGGGGCTTTGGAAACAAAGCTATCGCGAGTCACTCGACCGGTTTCCTGACCATTTTCGATGGTCACTTCCACAAGCGTTGTCTTTTCACCGTCCTTGCCCTCTTGGACAACTTTTCGGATGCCCTTAGGCAATTGAGCACTTTCATGTTCGACGGTGTTAAACGGTAGAACTTCTGTCACAATATCCAAGCGTGGCTGCTCGACAACCAGATTCTTAACTCCTTCTGCTGGTGTCACTTGCTCAGCTGGCTTGCCAACTTCCACAATCTTATCAACTGCGTCTTTGGAAACGAAGCTATCGCGAGTCACTCGACCAGTTTCCTGACCATTTTCGATGGTCACTTCGACAAGCGTGGTCTTCTCGCCGGCCTTGCCTTCTTGGACAACTTTTCGGATGCCCTTAGGCAATTGAGCACTTTCATGTTCGACGGTGTTAAACGGTAGAACTTCAGTTACCACATCCAAGCGTGGCTGCTCTACAACCAGATTCTTAACGCCTTCTGCTGGTGTAACCTGCTCAACTGGCTTGCCAACTTCCACAATCTTGTCGACTGGGGCTTTGGAAACAAAGCTGTCGCGAGTCACACGGCCGGTTTCTTGACCATTTTCGATGGTCACTTCCACAAGTGTAGTCTTCTCGCCGGCCTTGCCTTCTTGGACAACTTTTCGTGTACCTTTCGGCAATTGTGGATTTTCACGTTCGACGGTATTAAACGGTAGAACTTCTGTCACAATATCCAAGCGTGGTTGCTCGACTACCTGAATCTTAACACCTTCGTCTGGAGTCGTTTTGTGAACTGGAGGTGTAGTATCCGCTGCTTTCTTCACTAGCTGGATCCGGTATTCCTTAGTCGTTTGACCGTCTTCCGTCACCACACGAACAAGACTTGGAAGCTCATCGCTATCAGACTGAACAACTGTTACAGTTGCTTTGTTTGTAGCAGTAGCTTCAATCCTTGGTCTTGTACCTTGATACTCCAGACGGTAATCTGTCTTATCTGCTGCAAAATCAGCCAAGGCTTGACCATTAACAGTGATGTTCGTTACTGTAGTTGACTGAAGCGCTTCTGTTGGTGTAACGGCAGTGAACTCTACAAGTGCAACCCCGTTAGTCGTATCCTTGCGTGTCATTCGGGCACGGATAGCTTTTGTTTTAACTGGATCAAAGTTGAAATGAATCATCTTGCCAGCTATGATTTCGCTATCTGCTGTATAGTTCAATTGCTTCCAATTATTTGCATTGTTAAATGGATGATCAGCTTGCTCAGCATAACGAGAAGCTGGATTTGGCTCAGTAAAGTCTGGACCGTCATAGTATTCTAAGACGAGACTTTGTGGTGCATCTGTTCCACTATCTCTGAAGAACTGCATACCAACTTGTTGTACTGTCTCAGCTGAAATCTGACCTTGCTTTTTGAAAAGCACACCGACAGATACTTCTTTACTTGGAGCCTGTCTTGACCAGTTAGTCCAGCGATTGCTTTCGTTGGTCGAACCATCATTTACATAGTGAACCCTATCTTGTGAAGCTTGATCTGTGTCATTAGTCGTTGAAGCAAAGGCAAGTGAATCTTGGTCGTTATGATTTTGGTTTAAAGCAGCATTGCGTCCAGTTTGCTCGCTTACCCGTACTTTAAGCTGTGCCTGCAGATCTGTTCCTGGAATCGTTCCTGTCAGTGTAAAGCTACCTTTAGTTCGAAGTAGACTTTCATCAACTGGATTCCAAGTAACTGCTAAATCTTTCTTAACCCACTCAGTACCACTTGGGTAATAAACTGGTACAGTTGATGGCAACTGGAGTCTCTCTCCTACATTTACGACTGTTGATAATATTTCAGCAGCCACAGGCTTACCTATTTGCTTACTCTCTTTGACAAAGCGAATGCGGTACTCATCCACGATTTGACCATTTTCAGCCTTGATGAGTACACGGACAGGATCCTTTTCAGATGCTGCTGGAATCACTGTCGCTAACCCATTGTCGCTTACTTCTGCAGTCACTTGATTGCCTGTTTCTTTCTTGACAATATCATATTCCTTGATAGCGCTGTTAAAGCCTGGGATAGGCTGTCCATCTACCATGATCTTGGCGGTTGCACTTGTCGCCTCTTCAACACTGTTGCCCATAACAGTGAGCTCAGTCAAACCAACACCTGAGGTGTTCGCTTTCTTCTTCATACGAATACGTATAGCTGGTGTTTCTATCTTATCAAAGCGGAAGACATTTTCAGAGTTGGCACTTAGGGTCTGAGGCGCACGAAGACCAGTTACCTGTTTCCAGTTACTTGATTGATTGAATGGATGCTGCGCTTCTTTACGAACATGGTTAACATCTTTTGGTAATTCTGGAAGATCTTTGCCAGCATAGTATTCAATAACATATTCTTCTGGCAGACCAATAGAACCATCCGTGTAGAAGTCTGCTTTTAGATTATCAACAAAGCGTTTAGTCAAGTCACCTGCATCTCCAAATAAGATACCTGCATAATCTTCTTCATTTCCAGTACGCCAGTTGGTCCAACGATTCTTAGCTCCGCCTGAAGTTCTTGAAATGTGGGTATCATTTAGAGCACTAGCGCTATCATCCCCACCAGTATCAGATACAAAGGCTGCTGGAAGTTCTGACCCTGTCCATTGTTTAGAGATATTCTTATTTTGGACCGTTTGCTCAGACACTCGGATGTGAGCCTTGGTTCTCAGATTGAGTCCCACGACTGTTCCTGTAACTTCTATTTTTCCAGCTTGAGCCGTTGCATCAGATGGAACAGCCTCCCAGTTTACTTCTTTGTACTGGACACTGCCATCAGAGTGATAAGCACGGACTGTTGCCGGAAGTTTAATCTTCTCACCTTTTGGCACGGCCAATGACACTTCTTCAGCTGTCAAGAAGCCTTCAACAGTCACATGAGCTTGCGCTTCAATGTCAGTACCTGCTACTCGCCCCTTAACGGTAAAGCTATGATAGCGATCAACCTTTTCTTGGGGAATCGGCTCCCAAGTCACGGCTACCTTACGCGGCAAACCTTGATTATAAACTGCCAGTACTTCTTGAGGGAGAGTTGGCACCTTATGCAAATCTGTCGATAGCTTAATCGTCCGCAGCTCTGTAATGGTCTTTTCTTGTGTATTTTCAGCGATGCTCAAGGTTAGTTCTTGCGAAGTCAGAGTCTTATCTGCCTTTGCAAGACGAGCTGTGATACGAGCTGTTCCTTTACGATAGAGTAAGAGCTTACCATTTTCAGCTTTGATCTCCGCTCCATCTTCTGAGCTAATCGTGATGTTAACATCATTTTCTGACAGAAGCGCCCGAGTGCCATCTTCATAAACACCGTTGACTTTATACGGTATAGCTTGATCTTCGACCAGATTTTCTGTCTTTTCTACTTCTAGCTCAATACCAGTCAAGGCCGGGCTAGCTTCGACAAATTGCAGGCGATAAACTCGAGTCAGACGACCAGACTCGTCTGTCACAAAGACAGAAGTCAGCTTGTCATTGTCAGCACTAGCCTGTTGTATAGTAGCCGTTGCACCTCCTGTAGTTGTCGCTGAAACTGTCGGTACAGTTGCACCATAAGCAAGTGGAATGCGATAGTAAGTCTTGTCTGCGCTAAAGTCAGC
The DNA here is from genome assembly GCF_003943515.1 of Streptococcus cristatus. Classification (GTDB taxonomy): domain Bacteria; phylum Bacillota; class Bacilli; order Lactobacillales; family Streptococcaceae; genus Streptococcus; species Streptococcus cristatus_D. Next base: position 10,264 of record NZ_RJPT01000018.1, read on the forward strand.
CAGAGCCTTGCCACCAACCTGAATACCTGTCACAGCCCCTTCGGTTAAGGTCTGATTAGACGCTCGGAATCTAGCCGACACAGAAATGTCCGAGTCTGCAACTTTTCCTGTAGCTGTTGTTTCGCCATTTTCAGTCTTCAAGGCATCTGGATTTTCCAAAGTCCAAGAGCTGACTTCAGCATCTGATGTCGTACCGTCAGAAAAGACTGCTGTAACTACTTTATCTAAATCTTCTGTTGCTGTATTGACTGGCACTGTCTGGTTTTTTGGCAACCAAGTTACCAAATCCAAAACTTTCAGCATCAAGCGAGCAGTCAGGTTTGTACCTTCTACATTTCCTAAAACTTCTTTGACGCCACGCGTTTTAGTCAGATCAGCTGGTATCTTCCAAGTCACAGTCTTATCTTCTGTACTGCCGTCATTGTAAACAGCTTTGACTGTCTGTGGAAGTTGTGCTTCGTCACCAACCATAGCTGTTGCTTTTGCTGGGAGTAAGTCAACCAATTCTTTGGCAGACTGTATTCTTTTCACTGTATAAACCGTTGCAGAATCTGAGACTAAACCTTCTGAATCAGCATAGAGGGTAAATTTTCCAGCTGTTTCTGTCGACTTAACGATGACCACACCCTTGCCATTAAAGGCCTTGCGTTTCCATGTGCCATCTGCTTGAGCCTTGTAGCGCTCACGGCTAGCCTGTTCACCATTATCTACACCGACAATTTCGCCTTGTCCATGTAGATTGAAATGCACAAGATTATTAGCTGTCGGTACGAGATTGCCATTAGCATCCACAATTTCATAATGGATATAAGTCAAATCTTTTCCATCCGCACCGATGACGTGCTCTTCTTTGACAAGGCGGACATTGCTAGCTTGCTCAGCAGTTGTCACTGTATCACGAGCAATCTCTTTGCCAGACTCATCACGAGCAACTGCCACTAGAGTACCTGGCTTGTATGCAACCTTCCACTCTAGATAGAGTTGACCATTTTCACCTTCTTGATAGCTTCTGCCATCTGCTGTCTGCTTCTTGGTAAAGGTCTTTTTGCCAAGTGATTCATTGTTCAGATAGAGTTCAACGCTGGCTGCATTTGAGAAGACGCGGACAGGCACCTTGCCGTCAACCAACATCTTTCTGTCTTGCAGACTCTCCTCGTCCCAATTCCAGTGTGGCAACATGTGAACCATCGGCTTGTCTTGGACTGAGCGCCATTGGCTTTGGTAGAGATAGAAGTCATTCTTAGGTAGACCTGCTGTATCGATAATTCCAAAGAAGGAGCTCTTAACCGGGGTACGATCCATATTGTGCCAAGGAGTCGGCTCACCGATATAGTCAATACCTGTCCAGATAAACTGACCAGCATAGCCAGCATGGTCACGGTCAAAGGTCCATGACTGGGTCGCTGTCCGGCCCCATGCTACCTTGTCATTTCCGTAGTCAGACTGCTCATAACGT
>NZ_RJPT01000019.1 GCF_003943515.1 Streptococcus cristatus
TACCATTGTCGTACCATTGTCGGACCAAGGAGCCTTGTCAGAAGATTTGAGCAAGAGACGCGTCAACATACCATCTCCACCGAAAGCTTCATAAGGGATGACTTGGTTAACACCCGCCAAGAATGGACCAGGAACATTTGCTTTTTCTAAGTAGCTAGCTGGAACGTCAATATGGTCTTTAATATTTTTAGTGACTGAGTCTTTGACTGCTTCTTTTGAAATAAGACCGTTCATGTTAACAGTTACATTTTTTGTCGCTACGAGATTGGTCAAATCTGCTTTTCCATCTTTAGCACCATAGACTTTAACAGTCGCTTGGTAAGCATATGTGCCATTGGCGCGAAGTTGGTCCAGAAGGGCTTGCCCGTCTTTACCTGTAGTGTTGCCGTTCAAATCCACTTCGTAGAAGTATTGACCTTTCGCTAAGCCTTCAAGTGGCAAGAGGGCTGGGTTGTTAGCTGTACCATTGTCGGACCAAGGAGCCTTGTCAGAAGATTTGAGCAAGAGACGCGTCAACATACCATCTCCACCGAAAGCTTCATACGGAATGACTTGATTAACACCAGCCAAGAATGGACCAGGAACGTTCGCTTTTTCTAAGTAGCTAGCTGGGACGTCTACTGAGTCCTTAGTATTTTCTTCAACTCCTTTTTTAACTTCATCTTGAGTCGTTATTGATTGAGGAGTAGTCGCTTCAGGGTCCTGTTTTGAAACTACATCAGGAGTTGCCACTGGCTTAACTTCTTCTTTTGGTTTGCTAACTTCTGGCATAACCTCTTCTTCTTTTGGTTTGCTAACTTCTGGCATAACCTCTTCTTCTTTTGGTTTTACAGCTTCTTCATTAGGATCTGAGCTAGACTTGTCTGTAGAATTAGTCTCATCGACTACTTCCTTTGGAGTTGGAGTCGTCTGATTTGCAGTAAGAGCTGAATCTACAGCTTCTTTCAGAACTGTCTCTGGCAACTCATTCTTTTCTACTGATGATGAATCTACTTGAAGAACTTGAGCAGGGGTTGAAGTGAGAACATCTGCGTGTACAGTGTTCGGTTGACCAACTAGCAAAAAGAAACCACTGGCAACTACGACGGAAGCCACACCTACGCTTAAACGGCGGATTGACCAGCGAGTATACTTTTGATTTGAATTGAATTTCATAAGATTCTCCTTTAGGTTTGTTTTTTTGATGACTTTAGTATAATCTCCTAAGATTAAAAATGGTTAAGAAAAAGTTAAAATTTTTCTTAAATCTATCTTATAAAAGGATTATATTGTCATATTGCTCATAAAAAAATAGCTTGAATTCCTTCGCCATAAATTCCCTACTATAATTGACAATGAGTCAAAAAAAAATCCACCACACTGTGGTGAATTTTCTTCTTATGCTTCAAATTCAAATGCTTCAGTTTTTTGCTTGTTTGGCAAAAGGAGCGAGAGCAAAATTCCAACTAGAGCCGGCAGCAACCAAGGTAGAGAAGCTTGAGCAAATGGTAGAGCATTAACCAGATTGAGAATGGCAGTTAGCTTGAATTGTCGTCCCAAAATGCTAGCAAAAGCAATCAGGGTCACCACTGCGATGGTCAACTGCATCCCTGGTTTAGAAAGTGGTAAAAAGCGATTGACCATGACAATCATCACAATCGTAATGGTAATCGGATAAAGAATTTCCAGAACTGGAACTGAATACTGAATAATAGCATTCAAACCAAGATTTGCAATAGCGAAACCAACTAGCGTAAAAATGGTCGCATAAACCTTATAAGATACTTTCGAGAAGGTATTGTGGAAAAATTCGCCAGTTGAGACGATAAGTCCTGCTGTAGTTGTAAAACAGGTCACTGTTACCATAATCGCTAGGAAAATTTGAGCCATCGGCCCAAAGATAGCCTGAGTTGCAGAAGACAAAACAGAGGCCCCTACGTTTGCACCTTTTGGCAAATTCGCTAGATCAAGTGGGAAGTGATTTCCAAGGAAGGCCAAACCGATATAAAGAACGCTAAAGCCCAGCGCCACAAGGATACCCACGATCCAAATAGTAGAAATATATTCTTTTTTATTCTTGAAACCGAGTTGGTTGAGTGTCGTCACAGCAACCACACTAAAGGCAACTGAAGCCAAAGCATCTAGAGTATTGTAGCCTTGAAGAAAGCCTGCCCCGAAAGCTGAAGCAGCATATCCCCCTGTTGCTCCTTGAGGGGCAGTGGAACCATATTTGGCAGCGCCTAATACAATTAAAACTACAATCAAGAGGGCAAAAATTGGTGTTAGATAACGGCCGATACTATCAAGGATTTTTGAGGGATTGAGGGCAATCAGATAGGCCAAAGCAAAATAGACCAGCGTGAAGCCAAGAAGCCAAATAGTATGAGAACCAGCAGGCAACATGGGCTCAATTCCGACAGAAAAGGCAGTGGTCGCCGTCCGAGGAATGGCAAAGAAGGGACCAATTGAAAGATAGAGGGCTACCAAGTAAGCAACCGCAAACCAAGGGGCAATCTTTTTCGAAATTTCATCAATATAACCCTTGGGATTCAAAGTACCTATAATTAAAGTTAAAATGGCAATACCGACACCTGATAGGACAAAGCCTCCAATAGCTGGCCAAAAATTTTGACCAGATTCCAAGCCCAACTGAGGTGGGAAAATCAGGTTACCGGCTCCGAAAAACATTCCAAATAAAAGCAAACCGGTCAAGGATCCTTTTTTTATCATCGTCATCTCCAGTCTTTTTAAGATTTTTCCATTATACCGATAAACACTACTCATTGCAAGAATTTTGAAATAAAAATTGCCTTTTCTCAACCTTAAGAAAATCGCAAAACACAATACGATTTATTACGAATTATCTTTATTAAATTCCGATTTATATCATATATCCAATTTCTTTTTTATTAGATGGACTTATGCTATACTGGTTATAAATTCATTTGCGAGGTTTTAATATGTTACTTCATCTAATCTGGCTCATCCCTGCTGCTATCTTTGCTCTTTTATTCTATCGGGAACCTAGAAGTTTATTCAATGCTTATCTCCTGACCTTCACTCTTATGATGATGGGCATTGTTTTAGCCGGGCTTACGATTGTTAGTCTCGAGCGATTTATTGGTTATACACCAGCTATGATTAGCTTTTATATCCTGCTTTTAGCAATTCCTATTAGTATTTTCGCTTCTACTGCTTATTTGATTTTTAATGGTCGCCAAATGTTGCAGCTAGAGGGGCTTAGATTAGCCAATCTCCTATCCCTTCTCTACGGCCTAGCGATTGTGGGGCTTGGTTTACTGCATTTTCTCGCTCCTCGGTCATTTCTTGCAACTTTGATTTCCCTCGCTGATTTACTACTATTTTACGGAACCTTTCTCTATCTTTCCTATATCATCTATGCATTCTTTTTAAATATTTTTCCAGTCAAGAAAGAGCCTCAGACTATTATTATCCTCGGTGCAGGATTGTTTGGAGATAAGGTGCCTCCCCTGCTGGCTCAACGCTTAGATAAAGGGATAGCCATCTATGAGAAATTTAATCGGAGACCAGTCATCATTGTCTCTGGCGGTCAGGGAGACGACGAGTGGATTTCCGAAGCAGAGGCTATGGCAGGTTATTTGATGGAAAAAGGAGTCCCAGCTGACAGTATTTTCCTCGAAAATAAATCTCGCACTACGCTTGAAAATCTCATATTCAGTAAACAGCTTATGCTATCACAAGGACTGGAGCAAGATCGAGTTCTCCTAGTCACAAATTCTTTCCACGCGCTACGTGCTGGCATCTATATGAAACAAGTCGGTCTCAAAGGTCGCAGCATTGGTTCTCGAACGGCCTTCTATTTCCTTCCTTCTGCATGGATCCGAGAAACCGCTGGTTTGATCCGTATCTACTGGAAATGGCATGCGTTTATCATCGGAATTCTACTGCTTCCCTTCCTTTTCTCCTTATTTCACACATATTTTTCATTGTAAAAAGCCCTAGAAAAAGGTATAATGAAGGTAAGAAAAAAATGGAGGTCCGTCTAAGATGAAATTTACCATTGATAAAAGTTTAGCAGAACTGGGCATCACAAGCGTCGTCCTTGGCATTGCTAGAAACGTCGATCCCCAAGCACCTTTATCAGAGGCTTTTCTCCAGAAACAGAAAGAAGCAGAAAACTGGGCTTTGAACTGCAATTTAACAGAAATCACTGACCATCCGACTATCCAAGGCTACTGTGATTTACTGCAGAAAGTGGGGCGAAGTGTTAAAAAGAACCCGCCAACTGTACCAGCTCTGATCCGCAATATCCAACACCGCGGATCCATTCCAAGGATTAACAGCGTCATTGATATTTATAATGTGGAATCCTTGCATTCTCTCCTGGCTATCGGCGGGCATGACCTTGATAAAATCGGTGATGAGATTGAATTTACTGTCAGTCAGAAGGATGATATTTTCCTCCCCATCTTATCCAAGGAAAAGCACGTGGCTCCGACCGACTATGTCTATCGAGATGAAAAAGGCACCCTTGCTTGGCTTGATGTCCGTGACAGCGACCTTTATAAATTTGATGATAGTACCAAAAATGCCATTTTCATTATCCAAGGAAATGCCCATACACCTGTCCAAATGCGACTAGAAGCCCTTGAACGCATCCATCAGGATTTAGCAGCAGCCATGCCACATCTCGAATTTGAAACCCATGTCATTCAAGTAGAAGATCTTTAAGCAGCTTTTCACCCGACAAGCTTTTGGTTTAAAACTACATCAAAATGATTATTCAAAAAGGAAACTCAAGCGAGCTTCCTTTTTTGTATGTCTAGGCTTCTTTCTTATCCGAAAATTGGCTCATATACAAGTCATGATAGAATCCCTTGTCTGCCAGCAGCGACTCGTGATTGCCCTGCTCAATGATTTGTCCATCCTTGAGCACCAAAATCTTATCTGCTTCTTGGATAGTAGACAAGCGGTGAGCAATGACAAAGCTCGTCCGCCCCTGCATCAGAGTTTTCATGGCCTTCTGAATCAACAATTCTAAACGAGTGTCCACTGAGGATGTCGCCTCGTCCAAAATTAGAATCTTAGGATCGGCCAAGAGCGCCCGTGCGATCGTCAGAAGTTGTTTTTGACCCAGCGAAATATTGCTAGACTCCTGATTCATTTCCATATTGTAGCCACCCGGCAAGGTACGAATAAAGTGATCCACATTGGCTGATTTGGCTGCTTCCACAATCTCCTCATCGGTAGCATCAAGGTTACCAAAGCGGAGATTTTCCTTGATAGTCCCTTCATAAAGCCAAGCGTCCTGCAAGACCATACCAAATTGCTTACGATAGTCTTGGCGGGATAGCTGGCGAATATCGTGGCCATCCACGCTGATAGAGCCTTTAGTCACATCGTAGAAACGCATGAGCAGGTTGATCAAAGTCGTCTTACCAGCTCCAGTCGGCCCGACAATAGCCACCATTTCACCAGGCTGAACTTCCAGATTAAAGTTGCGAATCAGCGGCTTGTCTGCCACATATTGGAAGTCTACATCTTTGAAGCTGACTTGGCCAGTCAAGTCCTTATCTAGCTGGATAGTATTATCCATGACTTCATCTGGCTCATCCAAAATCTGGAAAATCCGATCCAGCGAAGACTTGGCACTCTGGAGCTGACCTGCCAGCTGGGTAAGGTTTTGGATAGGCTGATTGACCTGCCAGACGTACTGGACAAAGGCCTGCATATTCCCGATGGTCAGCTGACCAGCAATAACCTGCAAACCGCCTACCAGAGCTACGATGAGATAGGTTAAATCCGAAATCGCATTAAGGACGGGCATCATGAGCCCTGAGATAAAGCTGGCTTTAAAACCGACTTCCTGCAGATTTTGAGTAATAGCTCGAAAATCCTCAGCTGAAGTCTCTTCCCGACCATAAAGCTTGAGAACATTGAAACCTGACAGATTTTCCTGGACAAATCCATTCATAGCACCCAAAGCATCCGCCTGCTGCTTAAAGTAAGGCTGGGATTTTTTGAGGATGAATCTCGCTCCCAAATAAGTCAGAGGAATGCTGACAATAACGATCAAGGCCAGCTGGAGATTCAGATACAAAACCATTCCGATGACCAAAATCAGTGTCATGACAGCATTGACCACCTGCAAAAAGCTTTGTTGGAGAGCATTTGAGACGGTCTCTACATCACTAGTGAAGCGCCCAATCAAATCACCGAACTGGTGCTTGTCAAAATACGAAACAGGAATTTGATTGATCTTATGACTCAGCTCGTTGCGCATGTCGCGGACAGTACTCTGCACAGCATTGGTCATGAAATAGTTAGAGAAATAGGCACCAATCTCATAAAAGAGGGCACGAATAAAGTAAAGCAGCATGATCCAGGCTACATAGCTGCTATTGATGGCTGCACCGGGTACTCCCTTGGCCATATCCAGCAGATTTTGTGTCAGCTCAGTGATGGCAAGACCTAGGACAAAAGGCTCTAGGACACTCATGACCACGCTGACAATCTTGAGGAAGACTGCAAAAAGCACGGCGGCTTTATAGACTTTTAGATAACCCCATAAGCGGACAAAACTATTTTCTTTCATCTCTTCCTCCTATTCTTCTGTTAGTGATTGGCTGTTGAGCTGGGAATTGGCAATTTCGCGATAGATGGCATTATTTTCCATCAGTTCCTCATGCCGGCCGTGACCCACGATTTCACCCTTGTCTAAGACAATGATTTGATCCGCATCCATAATGGTTCCGACTCGCTGAGCCACGATGAGAACCGTTGCATCCTGCGTCACTTCCTTAAGTCGACGGCGCAAAGTCGCATCCGTCTTGTAGTCCAGAGCCGAGAAGGAATCATCAAAAATATAAATGTCTGGCTCCTTGACCACCGCACGCGCAATGGACAGACGTTGCTTTTGGCCACCAGATAGATTGCTGCCGCCTTCAGCCAAATGCGTCTCGTAGCGTTCTTCTCTGCTTTCGATAAAGTCGCGAGCCTGAGCCACATCCGCTGCTTGATTGAGCTCCTCTGAGCTAGCATCTTCCTTACCATAGCGGATATTTTCAGCGATCGTCCCAGTAAATAGCAGAGCTTTCTGCGGGATAAAGCCAATCTTCTGACGGAGGGCCTTGAGATTATAAGCGCGGACATCCACACCATCCACCAAAATCTTGCCCAAGGTCACATCATAGAAACGCGGAATCAGCTGCACCAAGGAAGACTTACCCGAGCCTGTTGAACCAATAAATGCGATCGTTTCCCCCGGCTTGGCTTGGAAGGAGATATTATGCAGGACAGGATTTTCTGTCTCACCTGGATAGGCAAAGGTTACATTGTCAAATTCCAAATAGCCATGAGTCGCTGTTTCCGTGATCCCATTCTCATTTGGATCGATGGAAATCGGCATATCCATGACTTCCTTCAGCCGCTCGCTAGAGACCGCCGTCCGTGGATACATGGTAAAGAGACTGGACAGGAGCAGGAAGGACAGAAGGGCATGGAAACTGTACTCGATAAAGGCAACCAAATCCCCGATTTTCAACTCGCCGCTGCCCAGAGGCTTGAGGGCAAACCAGACAATGGCCACAATCATGGCAATGATAATCTGCACAAAGAGAGGCTCCGTCAAACCTGTCAATTTAAAGAGACGGTTGGAATTGTCCGCATAGATTTCATTTTCATTAGCGAAGCGCTCTTCCTGAAATTCCTCACGGTCAAAGGCTCGAATGACCCGCAGACCGGTCAGATTTTCTCGAGCATACTGGTTGATCTTGTCTAGCGTCTTCTGCTGCTTTTCAGACAGGGGACGCGTCTTGACCGCCACATACCAGACTACGATTGCCAAAAAAGGCACTGAAATCGCCACGATCCAAGCCATGGACGGACTGGTCAGGAAAATCATGAGGATAGACGACAGCATCATGATAGGCGTGATAGCTCCCATTTTGAGCGTTTGCTCAGCAAACTGCATGAGGACAAAGGCATCACTGGTAATCCGTGTCACCAGCGAAGAAACGCCAATCTGCTCGTACTCATGATGGGAATACTCCTGCAGCTTGTCATAGAGATCATTCCGCATATCTCGCACCATACTGGTCGTTAATTTTCCAGCGGCGTAGGAAAGGACAATCCGCCCCAAAATCCCAAGGATAATAACCAGCAGCATGATAAAGCCCCAGAAATACAGGCGTTCCTGATCGCCCTGGTTAATCCCTTCGTCAATCATGCGCGCCAAAACCGTTGGCAGCCCTAGATTGACCACTACAAAAAAGATGGCCGAAACAAAATCCAGCACCAACCACTTGGGGTAGCGTTTCAAATAAGACCAAATGTAAAGCATAATCCCTCCAATTTCTATAATAATAAAAAAGCACTGAAGAGTACTTTTAGACAGAAAAGAGCGCGCAAATGCACGCCTTATTAAGAATATTATAGCAGAAATATGAAAAAGCGTAAAGAGTTACCAGCATATCTTTTCTTTCGAGTTTGTACTATATTTTAAGAATACGTTATTTAATACAAATTGAATAATTACAAAAAAACCAAGTCGAAAGACTTGGTTTTTTAAATTGGATACCTTATTATTTAAGAGTAATTGAAAAGCACTATATAGATAAACACATATACACCGAAAAAAGCTTAAAATAAGCCTTTATACATTGTAAAATACATCTGCTTTTTGTCGTAAAAATACAAAAGTTTACTACTTATGCCCCTTTTTTGCCCCTCTTTCGCTTGATTTTTCACGCGAAAACCACGCGAAAGCAGACCGACATCACTGTCGGTCTGTCAAGTCCGTCGGAGCGGACATTTTCAT
>NZ_RJPT01000020.1 GCF_003943515.1 Streptococcus cristatus
CTAACATGTCATAAAATGTCCCTGAGATGTCGGAATTATTTGCGTTAGGAACCAGTTGGGGCAAAAAATAGACAGGATAGGGACAGGGACACTAAAGAAGAATATTTTCTTGTAGAATCATATTATCAAAGGAAAAGGAGATAACATGAACTTCAAGGAACGCTATGAGAAAGTGCAGTGGATCGTCCGCCGCTGTGCACGGGATTATTATGTACATTTATGGGAGAATAGTGACTGGGAACAAGAAGGCATGTTGATCTATCACCAGCTAGAAGAAAGTCATCCAGATATCAGTCAAGATGAAAGCCGCCTCTATCGCTACTTCAAGACAAAATTTCGGAATCATATTCATGACATACTTCGCAAGCAAGAGAGCCAAAAACGCCGCTTCGATCGTCAGTCTTTATGAAGAAGTTGGTACCATTAGTCATAGACTGAGCAAGCGCGAACTAGCTTTAGATGATTTAGTCGCTCTTCGAAGTTCATTAGCAGCCTACACTTCCAAGTTAGATAAAGAACAACTAGAGTTATACCACCGCTTATTAGGCGACGAGCGGTTTAAGGGACGTAAAAGACTGTTGCGAGAGTTAGAGAAATATTTAAGCGACTTTAGCAGCACGGTGCTATAGAGAATAAGGGAGAGGTAAGAGGGAGATGTTACCTTTCCCTTTTAGTTATTGATTTATCAGTGATTTTGTAGATGGCAGGAAATAAATTTGTAAAAAAAGATAAAAAAATTCAAAAAAAGTGTTGACAAGGGAGTGGATAGGTGATATACTGATATAGTTGTCGCTTGAGAGAGCCTGCGTTGTATTAGCTAGTTGGTGGGGTAACGGCTCACCAAGGCGACGATACATAGCCGACCTGAGAGGGTGATCGGCCACACTGGGACTGAGACACGGCCCAGACTCCTACGGGAGGCAGCAGTAGGGAATCTTCGGCAATGGACGGAAGTCTGACCGAGCAACGCCGCGTGAGTGAAGAAGGTTTTCGGATCGTAAAGCTCTGTTGTAAGAGAAGAACGAGTGTGAGAGTGGAAAGTTCACACTGTGACGGTATCTTACCAGAAAGGGACGGCTAACTACGTGCCAGCAGCCGCGGTAATACGTAGGTCCCGAGCGTTGTCCGGATTTATTGGGCGTAAAGCGAGCGCAGGCGGTTAGATAAGTCTGAAGTTAAAGGCTGTGGCTTAACCATAGTACGCTTTGGAAACTGTTTAACTTGAGTGCAGAAGGGGAGAGTGGAATTCCATGTGTAGCGGTGAAATGCGTAGATATATGGAGGAACACCGGTGGCGAAAGCGGCTCTCTGGTCTGTAACTGACGCTGAGGCTCGAAAGCGTGGGGAGCAAACAGGATTAGATACCCTGGTAGTCCACGCCGTAAACGATGAGTGCTAGGTGTTGGGTCCTTTCCGGGACTCAGTGCCGCAGCTAACGCATTAAGCACTCCGCCTGGGGAGTACGACCGCAAGGTTGAAACTCAAAGGAATTGACGGGGGCCCGCACAAGCGGTGGAGCATGTGGTTTAATTCGAAGCAACGCGAAGAACCTTACCAGGTCTTGACATCCCGGTGCCCGTCCTAGAGATAGGATTTTGCTTCGGCACACCGGTGACAGGTGGTGCATGGTTGTCGTCAGCTCGTGTCGTGAGATGTTGGGTTAAGTCCCGCAACGAGCGCAACCCTTATTGTTAGTTGCCATCATTAAGTTGGGCACTCTAGCGAGACTGCCGGTAATAAACCGGAGGAAGGTGGGGATGACGTCAAATCATCATGCCCCTTATGACCTGGGCTACACACGTGCTACAATGGCTGGTACAACGAGTCGCAAGTCGGTGACGGCAAGCTAATCTCTTAAAGCCAGTCTCAGTTCGGATTGTAGGCTGCAACTCGCCTACATGAAGTCGGAATCGCTAGTAATCGCGGATCAGCACGCCGCGGTGAATACGTTCCCGGGCCTTGTACACACCGCCCGTCACACCACGAGAGTTTGTAACACCCGAAGTCGGTGAGGTAACCTTTTAGGAGCCAGCCGCCTAAGGTGGGATAGATGATTGGGGTGAAGTCGTAACAAGGTAGCCGTATCGGAAGGTGCGGCTGGATCACCTCCTTTCTAAGGAAAAACGGAAGCCATTGGTCGTCATGTTTAGTTTTGAGAGGTCTTGTGGGGCCTTAGCTCAGCTGGGAGAGCGCCTGCTTTGCACGCAGGAGGTCAGCGGTTCGATCCCGCTAGGCTCCATTAGGATAGTGATGACTATTCTAAACTTGTCCATTGAAAATTGAATAACTATATCAAATAGTAACAAGAAAATAAACCGAAACGCTGTGAATATTAATGAGTTTAAGACTGAAAGGTCAAAAATAAGGTTAAGTTAGTAAGGGCGCACGGTGGATGCCTTGGCACTAGGAGCCGAAGAAGGACGTGACAAACGACGAAATGCCTCGGGGAGCTGTAAGTAAGCGCAGATCCGGGGATGTCCGAATGGGGGAACCCAACAGGTACTACCTGTTACCCATCTCTGTTAAGGAGATGAGGAGGAAGACGCAGTGAACTGAAACATCTAAGTAGCTGCAGGAAGAGAAAGCAAAAGCGATTGCCTTAGTAGCGGCGAGCGAAACGGCAGGAGGGCAAACCGAAGAGTTTACTCTTCGGGGTTGTAGGACTGCAATGTGGACTCAGATTTTATAGAAGAATGACATGGGAAGGTCAGCCAAAGAGAGTAAGAGCCTCGTATTTTAAATAGAATCTGTACCTAGCAGAATCCTGAGTACGGCGGGACACGTGAAATCCCGTCGGAATCTGGGAGGACCATCTCCCAACCCTAAATACTCCCTAGTGACCGATAGTGAACCAGTACCGTGAGGGAAAGGTGAAAAGTACCCCGGAAGGGGAGTGAAATAGAACCTGAAACCGTGTGCCTACAACAAGTTCGAGCCCGTTAATGGGTGAGAGCGTGCCTTTTGTAGAATGAACCGGCGAGTTACGTTATGATGCGAGGTTAAGTTGAAGAGACGGAGCCGTAGGGAAACCGAGTCTGAATAGGGCGTCTTAGTATCATGATGTAGACCCGAAACCATGTGACCTACCCATGAGCAGGTTGAAGGTGCGGTAAAACGCACTGGAGGACCGAACCAGGGCACGTTGAAAAGTGCTTGGATGACTTGTGGGTAGCGGAGAAATTCCAAACGAACTTGGAGATAGCTGGTTCTCTCCGAAATAGCTTTAGGGCTAGCGTCGACATAAAGATTCTTGGAGGTAGAGCACTGTTTGGGTGAGGGGTCCATCCCGGATTACCAATCTCAGATAAACTCCGAATGCCAATGAATTATGGTCGGCAGTCAGACTGCGAGTGCTAAGATCCGTAGTCGAAAGGGAAACAGCCCAGACCACCAGCTAAGGTCCCAAAATAATTGTTAAGTGGAAAAGGATGTGGGGTTGCACAGACAACTAGGATGTTAGCTTAGAAGCAGCTATTCATTCAAAGAGTGCGTAATAGCTCACTAGTCGAGTGACCCTGCGCCGAAAATGTACCGGGGCTAAAACAATTTACCGAAGCTGTGGATACCTTTATAGGTATGGTAGGAGAGCGTTCTATGTGTGGTGAAGGTGTACCGTGAGGAGCGCTGGAACGCATAGAAGTGAGAATGCCGGTATGAGTAGCGAAAGATGGGTGAGAATCCCATCCACCGTAAGACTAAGGTTTCCAGGGGAAGGCTCGTCCGCCCTGGGTTAGTCGGGACCTAAGGAGAGACCGAAAGGTGTATCCGATGGACAACAGGTTGATATTCCTGTACTAGAGTATGAAGTGATGGAGGGACGCAGTAGGCTAACTCGTGCGTACGAATGGATGTACGTCTAAGCAGTGAGGCGTGGTATGAGTCAAATGCTTATACCTGTAACGTTGAGCTGTGATGGGGAGCGAAGTTTAGTAGCGAGTGAGTGATGTCACACTGCCAAGAAAAGCTTCTAGCGTTGTATCATACTCTACCCGTACCGCAAACCGACACAGGTAGTCGAGGCGAGTAGCCTCAGGTGAGCGAGAGAACTCTCGTTAAGGAACTCGGCAAAATGACCCCGTAACTTCGGGAGAAGGGGTGCTGACTTTGGTCAGCCGCAGTGAATAGGCCCAAGCAACTGTTTATCAAAAACACAGCTCTCTGCTAAATCGTAAGATGATGTATAGGGGGTGACGCCTGCCCGGTGCTGGAAGGTTAAGAGGAGTGCTTAGCGTAAGCGAAGGTATGAATTGAAGCCCCAGTAAACGGCGGCCGTAACTATAACGGTCCTAAGGTAGCGAAATTCCTTGTCGGGTAAGTTCCGACCCGCACGAAAGGCGTAATGATTTGGGCACTGTCTCAACGAGAGACTCGGTGAAATTTTAGTACCTGTGAAGATGCAGGTTACCCGCGACAGGACGGAAAGACCCCATGGAGCTTTACTGCAGTTTGATATTGAGTGTCTGTGCCACATGTACAGGATAGGTAGGAGCCTATGAGATCGGGACGCCAGTTTCGATGGAGGCGATGTTGGGATACTACCCTTGTGTTATGGCCACTCTAACCCGGATAGGTGATCCCTATCGGAGACAGTGTCTGACGGGCAGTTTGACTGGGGCGGTCGCCTCCTAAAAGGTAACGGAGGCGCCCAAAGGTTCCCTCAGACTGGTTGGAAATCAGTCGCAGAGTGTAAAGGTATAAGGGAGCTTGACTGCGAGAGCTACAACTCGAGCAGGGACGAAAGTCGGGCTTAGTGATCCGGTGGTTCCGCATGGAAGGGCCATCGCTCAACGGATAAAAGCTACCCTGGGGATAACAGGCTTATCTCCCCCAAGAGTTCACATCGACGGGGAGGTTTGGCACCTCGATGTCGGCTCGTCGCATCCTGGGGCTGTAGTCGGTCCCAAGGGTTGGGCTGTTCGCCCATTAAAGCGGCACGCGAGCTGGGTTCAGAACGTCGTGAGACAGTTCGGTCCCTATCCGTCGCGGGCGTAGGAAATTTGAGAGGATCTGCTCCTAGTACGAGAGGACCAGAGTGGACTTACCGCTGGTGTACCAGTTGTCTCGCCAGAGGCATCGCTGGGTAGCTATGTAGGGAAGGGATAAACGCTGAAAGCATCTAAGTGTGAAACCCACCTCAAGATGAGATTTCCCATAACGCAAGTTAGTAAGAGCCCTGAGAGAAGATCAGGTAGATAGGTTAGGAGTGGAAGTGTGGCGACACATGTAGCGGACTAATACTAATAGCTCGAGGACTTATCCAATTTTCATTGAGCGCAGCTTTTGGTAAGTATTGTGAGTTTTGAGTAGTTATTCAATTTTGAGTTGACAAGGCAATAAGATATTGTAAGTTAATTCAGCAAGTTAAGTGACGATAGCCTAGGAGATACACCTGTACCCATGCCGAACACAGAAGTTAAGCCCTAGAACGCCGGAAGTAGTTGGGGGTTGCCCCCTGTGAGATATGGAAGTCGCTTAGC
>NZ_RJPT01000021.1 GCF_003943515.1 Streptococcus cristatus
CTTGACACTTGAAGGAAAGCGTCATATCTTTAAATCCAAACAAGAATTTGTCGTCTTTTATCTGCAATGTCGTGGATATGATACAGATCGTATTATTTATAATTCTCTAGCAACCCCCTTCTTGGTGGCCTACGCTCTTCGTCCTAAAAATGGTCGTGCAGAAGATGTTCTTTTCTGGCAAGAGCCTATCGGAGAAGTCTTACCTGGTAATATGAAAGTAGCTATGAAAATGCCTCATCGCAATATCCGTATTGCAGTACAGGATAAGCAAGTTTATGATAAAATCCTCAAGCTTGCGACACCAAAAGAGAAGAGTTACTTCCGCAATGTCGGTTATCTCTATCAATACCATCGCCTCAATAATATGAATCCAGAAGCCTTGATTTTGACCAATAGTGATCAGCTTGAGCAAATAGAGCAGCTCTTGACCCAGCTGCCAACTGTGCATTTCCATATCGGAGCCATCACAGAAATGTCCAGCCATTTGATGGGGCTCAATCGTTATCCGAATGTTTCGCTTTATCCAAATATTCGTCCGGCAAAGGTTGCAGAGCTGTTTGATAGATGTGACTTGTATCTAGATATCAATATCAGCGATGAAATCCTCAATGCTTGTCGCACAGCCTTTGAGAACAACATGCTGATTCTCAGCTTCAAAAACACTTGCCATAACCGTCGATTTATTGCGGATGATCACATTTATCCGGTGGAAAATGTATCAGCCATGGTAGGTAAGATTCATGGAGTTCTCTCTCTTCCGTCTGAGATGGAGGCTGCTCTTGCTAAGCAAAAACAGGCGGCGAATCAGGCTGATCTGGAAGCCTACAAGGCAATTTTATAAGCTAATAAGACAAGGGCTTGCTTTCGATGAAAGCAAGTTCCTTTCTATCAACAGAAAAGGAGGAGCAGATGTCTAACAAGGATAATGGCATTTTACAAGAACATATACGAGAACAGCTAGATAATCGAAAGAAACCCCTAAAAAGAGAGAAACAAGAGTTTAGTATGATTGCAGTTCTAGGTGGCATTCTTTTTCTTATCACCCTCTTGGTCACAATCATCATACAGTTGGGACAATTTTTCTAGGATTTTCTCTGGATGGCGGAGGTCTCTGGAACAGATGAACCTTGACGAGCAAATCGTCAAGGTTTTTTTGTCTCTATCTAATTGAACTAGTGTGAAAGGGGGGAGTAGGGATTTTGAAAGATAAGACGCTTTCAATTATTTGAATCTTAAAAGCAAATTTTAGGTAAAAATTAGGCGTTTTCATTGGTTATTTCGTGTATAAATGCTTGAAAAGGAGGAACCGTTTTGCTAAAATAATATATGGTGTATACTAGATAAAAGCAACTGGTATATGCCAGATGAAATCTGCATTTTCTGAGTCAAAGGGATAAAAACTGAGACTGACTGTGGCTTTTATTGGCTTTGGTTTTGAGAGGGCAGCGCAACTACGCTTTGTTAATGGTCATGAGATTAACAAAGGGTCGCAATTGGATAAAAGAAAGGAATCGAATGTTTCGGAGTAAAAAATTTAACAAAGATTTCGAGATCGTAGATGAGAAAAAGCGTTATAAGCTTTACAAATCGGGTAAAAACTGGGTAAAAGCCTCGAATTCTCAATTGGATCTCTTCCGTATCGGTGGGATGGGCGAAGTTGTCTCTAGTACCCTGTCAGACACTGAAGAACTTGATCACGCACACCTTAGTTTTAACACGCTAGCGGGTATAGGGGGAATCCTGGCCGCGGGGGCTGCAGGATTTGTGATGACTCAAGAGCAAACTGTTTATGCGGATGAAACATCTGAGTATACAGAAAAGGATAAAACAGTCATCGCAGCTGAACCGAAAGCGGCTGAAACAAGTGCCAACTCAATCATCGCTCAAGCGCAAGCAGAAGTAAAGAAAGCTCAAGCAGAACAAGCATCTGCAACAGCTTCTGTATCAGTCAGTCAATCTGTTGAGGATCAAGCGAGTGCGAGTCAGTCAGTTTCAGTCAGTCAATCTGCCTCAGCAAGTCAGTCAGCTTCAGTCAGTCAATCTGCCTCAGCAAGTCAATCAGCATCAGCTCCTACATCAGTCTCAGCAAGTGCAAAAGCATCTGCATCAGTAAGCTCTACACCATCAGAATCAGCAAGCGCTCAAGCACCTGCCTCTGTAGTTGAGAGTGCATCAGTTGTTAGCGAACCATCAGCTCAGGCTTCTGTGTCTACCTCAGCTTCTGCATCGCTCAACCTTAAGGTCAACCCTGCGGTAAGTCTTGTATCAGGTAGTGCTAACCAAAGTTTGGCAAGTGCAGCTCTTAGCACAAGCCAAGCAGCAACGACAAGCAACAATATCGCAGCTGGTGTGATAGCGGATAAGAACCAAGCCCAAGGCAAGGATACAACCAAGCAAGCTGAGAAAAACCAAAAGGTAGACAATACTGTAGCGACTGCACCAAAGACAGGGTATTCTGGATTTAGAGCAAATCCGATCGATACTGGATCAAAAGAACCTTTCTTTCTAAATACCGATCCATATAGCATCAACTCTCCAGAAACAAGTGGTCGTTTAAATAGACAACGGGTCTTTCTGGGACGAGCAGGTGTTCCTTTCTCGGTAACATATTACATGCATAAGTCTCAATTTGATGCGGACGAATATCCTTACGGTTCATATAAGGATAGTGAGTTTGCAGGACTTTCTGCAAGAACAACTCTAGAGACTCGAAACTGGCAAGAAGCACAAGAGAAATATAATATTACCTCGGAAACAGGTCGTGTGGAAGTGGCTCCTGGACGTTATATTCCATATGTAACTTTCAAGAGTGATAATCCAAAAGCATTTAATAGTAGTGTCAATCTGGATGTGACCTTTGATGGACGTAGCTTTCCTCAAACCAGCATATTCATGAACCTTACTACTACTCAGTTTAAGGGACCTGCTGTAACGTATGATGCTGAGGGGAAAAAAGAAGCATTGGCTCCTCTTGCAAAATATAAAGTAGGCGATAGAGTTAATGAAACTTTATATTTCCATAATGATAAACAGTATAGATATGAGCAAGATGCTAAAAATTCTATGGTTTTGTACACTGGTAATGGTGGTACAACCAAATATAGTGGTTTGAGGTATGTTCCAGGGGTGGAAAGGCGTGCTGATTTCACCTATGTTCCAAAACTCACTATTACAGGGACGGTTTTAACTGAAAATCCTAATATGCTCGTCAGACATACTAATGGATCGGGAGGTAAGGATGCTGATTTCTTTACCTATCTAGGCCGTCCAGAAGAAGTTGTAACTGAGGCTGCGCAGGAGTCAACTATCAACAAGAGCAAAGACTCACTAATTCCTTCCCCTGAACCACTAGTTCCTGAGATTGAAGTCGGTAAACGAGTTAATGAAACTTTATATGTTCATGATGGTAATAACAAAGGAGATCAGTCTGTTGGTTCTTGGCAAAGTTCTTACCTTGCAGATCAAGCGGTTGAGCTGATTCATGGTAAGAAAGAACTAGAAGCACTTGGATTAACAGTTACTACTAGAACCGATGAACCAGGGGCTGGTAAGACTGGTTATATCCCATCTATCCAAATTTCTGGGACGCCTACTAAAACAGGAACTGTAACACTTAAATATAAGATTACTGACGAAGCAGGACAGCTTAACTTTAAGGACATTCAAGTAAATATTAAAGAAAGCGGATCCCTTAGCCAATCAGTTTCAGCATCAGTATCTGCAAGTCAAAGTGCTTCAGCATCTATCTCATCAAGCATCAGTGCGAGCCAATCAGCATCAAGCTCAGTAAATGCTAGCCAAAGTGCATCAGCAAGTGCGAGCCAATCATCGTCTGTATCAGCTAGCCAAAGTGCTTCAGCATCTGTATCTGCAAGCATCAGTGCGAGCCAATCAGCATCCATCTCAGCAAATGCGAGCCAAAGTGCATCAGTAAGTGCGAGCCAATCATCGTCTGTATCAGCTAGCCAATCAGCTTCAGCTTCTGTAAGTGCAAGTCAATCAACTAGCGCATCAGTAAGCGCAAGCCAAAGCACTTCAGCTTCTGTAAGTACAAGTCAATCAACTAGCGCATCAGTAAGCGCAAGCCAAAGTGTATCAGCAAGTCACTCAGCTTCATCATCTGTAAGTGCAAGCCAATCAGCTTCAGCTTCAGTATCTGTAAGTCAAAGTACTTCAGCATCAGTAAGCGCAAGCCAAAGCACTTCAGCTTCTGTAAGTACAAGTCAATCAACTAGCGCATCAGTAAGCGCAAGCCAAAGTGTATCAGCAAGTCACTCAGCTTCATCATCTGTAAGTGCAAGCCACTCAGCTTCAGCTTCAGTATCTGTAAGTCAAAGTACTTCAGCATCAGTAAGCGCAAGCCAAAGCACTTCAGCTTCTGTATCAGCTAGTCAAAGTGCTTCAACATCAGTATCTGTAAGCCAATCAGCTAGCGCATCAGTAAGCTCAAGTCAATCAACTTCAGCGTCTGTCTCAGCAAGCATCAGTGCNAGNCAATCAGCATCTGTATCAGCTAGCCAATCAGCCAGCGCATCTGTAAGTGCAAGTCAAAGTGCTTCAACATCAGTAAGCGCAAGCCAAAGTGCTTCAGCTTCAGCATCTAACAACCAGAACTCAGCGTCTATCTCAGTAAGCGCGAGCCAGTCTGCGTCAATTAGTGCGAGCCAAAGCGCATCAGCATCAGTATCAGCAAGCATCAGTGCNAGCCAATCAGCATCTGTATCAGCTAGTCAATCAGCCTCAGCATCTGTAAGTGCAAGTCAAAGTGCTTCAACATCAGTAAGCGCAAGCCAAAGTGCTTCAGCTTCAGCATCTAACAACCAGAACTCAGCGTCTATCTCAGTAAGCGCGAGCCAGTCTGCGTCAATTAGTGCGAGCCAAAGCGCATCAGCATCAGTATCAGCAAGCATCAGTGCGAGCCAA
>NZ_RJPT01000022.1 GCF_003943515.1 Streptococcus cristatus
CAAAAAGCGATTATCAGCTTCGTAGACCAAACTGACGGTAATAAGGAATTGACTAAGGTTGTCGAAAGCGGTAAGTCAGGTGAGCCAATCGGTACAACCAACTACGCAACCCGTCTGAAAGAATTGACAGACAAGGGTTACGAAGTTGTAACGGATGAGTTCGCAGGACCTAAGACCTTCGATAATGACGATAAGAAGGATCAAACCTTCACCGTTACTCTTCGTCAAGGTACAGAGAAGATTACAGACCCAGCTAAGCTCAACAAGAAAGTATCACGTACAATCAAGTACGAATACGCAGATGGTGAGACAGCCGGTCGTCCAGCTCTGAAAGCTCCTGTGACTCAAGAAGCAGCCTTCACACGTACAGGTGAACGTAACCGTGTAACTGGTAAGGAAACCTTCACTGCATGGACACCAGCTACGAAAGAATTGGCCCAAGAAGCTACACCAGTTGTGACTGGATTCGTGGCAGATAAGGCTAATGTAGCAGCGAAGACAGTAACTCCTGATGATAAGGATAGCGAAGAAACAGTTAAGTACAGCAAACTTGGTTCATACGTACCAAATGTACCAGACGGACTTCCAAAAGTACCAAACCTTCCATATCCAAACGATCCAACAGATCCAAGTAAACCAGGTACTGATCTTCCAGTGATTCCACATGTACCAGGCACTACACCAGTAGGCCCAGATGGCACAACACCATTGACACCGAAAGATCCGAGCGATCCAAGCAAGGGTTACAACCCACCACCAGTTCCAAGTGATCCAACNAAGGANACACCAATCAATTACGTGAAGGATGGCCAAAAAGCGATTATCAGCTTCGTAGACCAAACTGACGGTAATAAGGAATTGACNAAGGTTGTCGAAAGCGGTAAGTCAGGTGAGCCAATCGGTACAACCAACTACGCANCNCGTCTGAAAGAATTGACAGACAAGGGTTACGAAGTTGTGAACGATGAGTTCAAGGGACCTAAGACCTTCGATAATGACGATAAGAAGGATCAAACCTTCACCGTTACTCTTCGTCAAGGTACAGAGAAGATTACAGACCCAGCTAAGCTCAACAAGAAAGTATCACGTACAATNAAGTACGAATACGCAGATGGTNANACAGCNGGTCGTCCAGCTCTGAAAGCTCCTGTGACTCAAGAAGCAGCCTTCACACGTACAGGTGAACGTAACCGTGTAACT
>NZ_RJPT01000023.1 GCF_003943515.1 Streptococcus cristatus
GAGGCTCGTTCTCAGGCTGGTGCTTGCTGAATCTGATGCGCTAATTGATGCACTTAGACTTGTGCTCAAACTTGTACTTGTTGAATCTGACGCACTGAGTGATGCACTGAGGCTAGTACTCAAGCTGGTACTTGTTGAGTCTGACGCACTGTGTGAGGCACTGAGGCTGGTACTCAAGCTGGTACTTGCTGAGTCGCTTGCACTGATTGATGCACTGAGGCTCGTGCTCAAGCTGGTGCTTGCTGAGTCACTTACACTAATTGATGCACTTAGACTTGTGCTCAAACTTGTACTTGTTGAATCTGACGCACTGATTGATGCACTGAGGCTAGTACTCAAGCTGGTACTTGTTGAGTCTGACGCACTGTGTGAGGCACTGAGGCTGGTACTCAAGCTTGTACTTGCTGAATCTGACGCACTGAGTGAAGCACTTAGACTTGTGCTCAAACTTGTACTTGCTGAGTCGCTTGCACTGATTGAGGCACTGAGACTTGTGCTCAAACTTGTACTTGCTGAATCTGAAGCGCTAATTGAGGCACTGAGGCTTGTACTCAAACTTGTGCTTGCTGAATCTGAAGCGCTAATTGAGGCACTGAGACTCGTACTCAAGCTGGTGCTTGCTGAATCTGAAGCACTGATTGATGCACTGAGACTTGTGCTCAGGCTAGTACTTGTTGACTCAGAAGCGCTGAGTGAGGCACTGTGACTTGTGCTCAAACTTGTACTTGCTGAGTTGCTTGCACTAATTGAGGCACTGAGGCTTGTACTCAAGCTGGTGCTNGNTGAGTCTGACGCACTGAGTGAAGCACTTAGACTTGTGCTCAAACTTGTACTTGCTGAGTCGCTTGCACTGATTGAGGCACTGAGGCTCGTTCTCAGGCTGGTGCTTGCTGAATCTGATGCGCTAATTGATGCACTTAGACTTGTGCTCAAACTTGTACTTGTTGAATCTGACGCACTGAGTGATGCACTGAGGCTAGTACTCAAGCTGGTACTTGTTGAGTCTGACGCACTGTGTGAGGCACTGAGGCTGGTACTCAAGCTGGTACTTGCTGAGTCGCTTGCACTGATTGATGCACTGAGGCTCGTGCTCAAGCTGGTGCTTGCTGAGTC
>NZ_RJPT01000024.1 GCF_003943515.1 Streptococcus cristatus
GCTGAATCTGAAGCGCTAATTGAGGCACTGAGGCTTGTGCTCAAGCTCGTGCTTGTTGACTCTGAGGCACTGATCGAAGCACTTAGGCTGGTACTCAAGCTGGTGCTTGCTGAGTCGCTTGCACTAATTGATGCACTGAGACTCGTGCTCAGGCTCGTGCTTGTTGACTCTGAGGCACTGATCGAAGCACTTAGGCTGGTACTCAAGCTTGTACTTGCTGAATCTGATGCGCTGAGTGAGGCACTGAGGCTGGTACTCAAACTTGTGCTTGTTGAGTCAGACTCGCTGATTGAAGCACTGAGGCTTGTGCTCAAGCTCGTGCTGGCTGAATCTGAGGCGCTAATTGAAGCACTGAGGCTTGTACTCAAGCTAGTGCTGGCTGAATCTGAAGCGCTAATTGAGGCACTGAGGCTAGTGCTCAGGCTAGTGCTTGCTGAATCTGACGCACTGATTGATGCACTGAGGCTCGTGCTCAAACTTGTGCTTGTTGAGTCTGAAGCACTGAGTGAAGCACTTTGGCTAGTACTCAAACTTGTACTTGTTGAATCTGAGGCACTGATTGAGGCACTGAGGCTTGTGCTTAAGCTGGTGCTTGCTGAATCTGAGGCACTAATTGAGGCACTGAGGCTCGTGCTCAAGCTGGTGCTGGCTGAATCTGAGGCACTGATTGAGGCACTGAGACTTGTGCTCAAAAGGCACTGATTGATGCACTGAGGCTCGTACTCAAGCTGGTGCTTGCTGAGTCGCTTGCACTAATTGACGCACTGAGACTTGTGCTCAAACTTGTACTTGCTGAATCTGATGCGCTAATTGAGGCACTGAGGCTTGTACTCAAG
This sequence comes from Streptococcus cristatus, assembly GCF_003943515.1. Taxonomy (GTDB): domain Bacteria; phylum Bacillota; class Bacilli; order Lactobacillales; family Streptococcaceae; genus Streptococcus; species Streptococcus cristatus_D. The sequence continues at coordinate 837 of NZ_RJPT01000024.1, forward strand.
CTGGTGCTGGCTGAATCTGAGGCGCTAATTGAGGCACTGAGGCTTGTACTCAAGCTGGTGCTGGCTGAATCTGAGGCACTAATTGAGGCACTGAGGCTTGTGCTCAAGCTGGTGCTTGCTGAATCTGATGCGCTAATTGAGGCACTGAGGCTTGTACTCAAGCTGGTGCTTGCTGAATCTGATGCGCTAATTGAGGCACTGAGGCTTGTACTCAAGCTGGTGCTTGCTGAATCTGAAGCACTAATTGAGGCACTGAGGCTTGTGCTCAAGCTGGTGCTTGCTGAATCTGATGCGCTAATTGAGGCACTGAGGCTTGTACTCAAGCTGGTGCTTGCTGAATCTGATGCACTAATTGAGGCACTTAGACTTGTGCTCAAACTTGTGCTGGCTGAGTCTGAAGCG
>NZ_RJPT01000025.1 GCF_003943515.1 Streptococcus cristatus
AACAACTAACTACGCAACCCGTCTGAAAGAATTGACAGACAAGGGCTATGAAGTTGTGAACGATGAGTTCAAGGGACCTAAGACCTTCGATAACGATGATAAGAAAGACCAACAATTTGTGGTTACTCTTCGTCATGGTAAAGAAGCAATCAAGGATCCAGCAGAACTCAACAAGAAGGTGACTCGTACCATCAAGTATCAATACGCAGATGGTCAAACAGCGGGTCGTCCAGCTCTGAAAGCTCCTGTTACTCAAGAAGCAGCCTTCACACGTACAGGTGAACGCGACCGTGTAACTGACAAGAAGACTTTCACTCCATGGACACCAGCTACGAAAGAATTGGCCCAAGAAGCTACACCAGTTGTGACTGGATTTGTGGCAGATAAGGCTAATGTAGCAGCGAAGACAGTAACTCCTGATGATAAGGATAGCGAAGAAGTTGTACAATATAAGAAGCTCGGTTCATACGTACCAAATGTACCAGACGGACTTCCAAAAGTACCAAACCTTCCATATCCAAACAATCCAACAGATCCAACAAAACCAGGAACTGATCTTCCAGTAGTTCCAGATGTACCAGGCACTACACCAGTAGGCCCAGATGGTACAACGCCATTGACACCGAAAGATCCGAGCGATCCAAGCAAGGGTTACAACCCACCACCAATTCCAAGTGATCCAACACAGGATACACCAATCAATTATGTTAAAGATGGTCAAAAAGCGATTATCACCTTCGTAGACCAAGATGATAACAACAAGGAAGTTGGTAAGGTAGTTGAAAGCGGTAAGTCAGGTGAGCCAATCGGAACAACTAACTACGCAACCCGTCTGAAAGAATTGACAGACAAGGGCTATGAAGTTGTGAACGATGAGTTCAAGGGACCTAAGACCTTCGATAACGATGATAAGAAAGACCAACAATTTGTGGTTACTCTTCGTCATGGTAAAGAAGCAATCAAGGATCCAGCAGAACTCAACAAGAAGGTGACTCGTACCATCAAGTATCAATACGCAGATGGTCAA
>NZ_RJPT01000026.1 GCF_003943515.1 Streptococcus cristatus
GCTTCAGCTTCAGCTTCAGCATCTAACAACCAGAACTCAGCGTCTATCTCAGTAAGCGCGAGCCAGTCTGCGTCAATTAGTGCGAGCCAAAGCGCATCAGCATCAGTATCAGCAAGCATCAGTGCGAGCCAATCAGCATCTGTATCAGCTAGTCAATCAGCCTCAGCATCTGTAAGTGCAAGCGACTCAGCGTCTGTATCAGCTAGCCAATCAGCAAGCGCATCTGTAAGTGCAAGCATCAGTGCAAGCCAATCAGCATCAGTATCAGCTAGCCAATCAGCTTCAGCATCTAACAACCAGAACTCAGCGTCTATCTCAGTAAGTGCGAGCCAGTCTGCGTCAATTAGTGCGAGCCAATCAGCAAGCACAAGCTTGAGTAACAGCGTGTCTGCCTCAATCAGTGCAAGCCAATCAGCTAGCGCGTCAGTATCTGCAAGTCAAAGTACTTCAGCATCAGTATCAGCTAGCCAATCAGCAAGCACAAGCATGAGCAACAGCGTGTCTGCCTCAATCAGTGCAAGCCAATCAGCTAGCGCGTCAGTATCTGCAAGTCAAAGTACTTCAGCATCTGTATCAGCTAGCCAATCAGCAAGCACAAGCATGAGTAACAGCGTGTCCGCCTCAATCAGTGCATCTGAATCAGTAAGCACAAGCATGAGCAACAGCGTGTCTGCTTCAATCAGTGCAAGTCAATCAGCAAGCACAAGCATGAGCAACAGCGTGTCTGCNTCAATCAGTGCAAGCCAATCAGCAAGCACAAGCACGAGCAACAGCGTGTCTGCTTCAATCAGTGCTTCAGTATCAGCAAGCACAAGCATGAGCAACAGCGTGTCTGCTTCAATTAGTGCATCTGAATCAGCAAGCACAAGCATGAGNAACAGCGTGTCNGCNTCAATNAGTGCATCTGAATCAGCAAGCACAAGCATGAGCAACAGCGTGTCTGCNTCAATCAGTGCTTCAGTATCAGCAAGCACAAGCATGAGCAACAGCGTGTCTGCCTCAATCAGTGCAAGCC
>NZ_RJPT01000027.1 GCF_003943515.1 Streptococcus cristatus
TGGACCTAAGTGGACAGATGATAAGATCAAGTCAGCTCAACAAGAAGCTGTGAAAGAATTGAGCCGTACGATCAAGTACGTATACGAAGATGGTAAAGAAGCAGCACCAAGCTTCACAGACAGCGCTAAATTCACGCGTATTCTGAAGATCAACGTCGTAACGAAAGCGATCGTAGAAAAAGGCCCATGGACATCACAAGATGACGTGATCAAGGGACAAACTTCACCAGACATCAAGGGTTACGTAGCAGACAAAGCAAGCGTAGCAGATGTGAAGGTTACAGCAGATTCAGCGAAACCAGCAGATGAAGTCGTAACGTACAAGAAGGCTGATCAAAAAGCAACCATCACCTTCGTAGACCAAGCTAAGAAAGAATTGGCTAAGATCTCAGAAGGCGGTAAGTCAGGCGAACCAATTAGCCGTGACCAATACCTTGCGAAGTTGAAAGAATTGACTAACCAAGGTTACAAGGTTGTGAACGATGAGTTCAAGGATCCACAAAACTTTGATGATGATGCAAGCAAGGACCAAAACTTCACTGTTCAATTGGAAGAAGGCGTAGTACCATTCAATCCAAATAATCCACCGAAACCAAACGATCCAATGGATCCTAAGAATCCGGATGGACCTAAGTGGACAGATGATAAGATCAAGTCAGCTCAACAAGAAGCTGTGAAAGAATTGAGCCGTACGATCAAGTACGTATACGAAGATGGTAAAGAAGCAGCACCAAGCTTCACAGACAGCGCTAAATTCACGCGTATTCTGAAGATCAACGTCGTAACGAAAGCGATCGTAGAAAAAGGCCCATGGACATCAC
>NZ_RJPT01000028.1 GCF_003943515.1 Streptococcus cristatus
GAGGCTCGTTCTCAGGCTGGTGCTTGCTGAATCTGATGCGCTAATTGATGCACTTAGACTTGTGCTCAAACTTGTACTTGTTGAATCTGACGCACTGAGTGATGCACTGAGGCTAGTACTCAAGCTGGTACTTGTTGAGTCTGACGCACTGTGTGAGGCACTGAGGCTGGTACTCAAGCTGGTACTTGCTGAGTCGCTTGCACTGATTGATGCACTGAGGCTCGTGCTCAAGCTGGTGCTTGCTGAGTCACTTACACTAATTGATGCACTTAGACTTGTGCTCAAACTTGTACTTGTTGAATCTGACGCACTGATTGATGCACTGAGGCTAGTACTCAAGCTGGTACTTGTTGAGTCTGACGCACTGTGTGAGGCACTGAGGCTGGTACTCAAGCTTGTACTTGCTGAATCTGACGCACTGAGTGAAGCACTTAGACTTGTGCTCAAACTTGTACTTGCTGAGTCGCTTGCACTGATTGAGGCACTGAGGCTCGTGCTCAGGCTGGTGCTTGATGAATCTGAAGCGCTGAGTGAGGCACTGAGGCTGGTACTCAAACTTGTGCTGGCTGAATCTGAAGCGCTAATTGAGGCACTGAGGCTTGTGCTCAAGCTCGTGCTTGTTGACTCTGAGGCACTGATCGAAGCACTTAGGCTGGTACTCAAGCTGGTGCTTGCTGAGTCGCTTGCACTAATTGATGCACTGAGACTCGTGCTCAGGCTCGTGCTTGTTGACTCTGAGGCACTGATCGAAGCACTTAGGCTGGTACTCAAGCTTGTACTTGCTGAATCTGATGCGCTGAGTGAGGCACTGAGG
>NZ_RJPT01000029.1 GCF_003943515.1 Streptococcus cristatus
ATCAGCTAGTCAATCAGCCTCAGCATCTGTAAGTGCAAGCGACTCAGCGTCTGTATCAGCTAGCCAATCAGCAAGCGCATCTGTAAGTGCAAGTCAAAGTGCTTCAACATCAGTAAGCGCAAGCCAAAGTGCTTCAGCTTCAGCATCTAACAACCAGAACTCAGCGTCTATCTCAGTAAGCGCGAGCCAGTCTGCGTCAATTAGTGCGAGCCAAAGCGCATCAGCATCAGTATCAGCAAGCATCAGTGCNAGCCAATCAGCATCTGTATCAGCTAGCCAATCAGCTTCAGCATCTGTAAGTGCAAGCGACTCAGCGTCTGTATCAGCTAGCCAATCAGCAAGCGCATCTGTAAGTGCAAGTCAAAGTGCTTCAACATCAGTAAGCGCAAGCCAAAGTGCTTCAGCTTCAGCATCTAACAACCAGAACTCAGCGTCTATCTCAGTAAGCGCGAGCCAGTCTGCGTCAATTAGTGCGAGCCAAAGCGCATCAGCATCAGTATCAGCAAGCATCAGTGCGAGCCAATCAGCATCTGTATCAGCTAGTCAATCAGCCTCAGCATCTGTAAGTGCAAGCGACTCAGCGTCTGTATCAGCTAGCCAATCAGCAAGCGCATCTGTAAGTGCAAGTCAAAGTGCTTCAACATCAGTAAGCGCAAGCCAAAGTGCTTCAGCTTCAGCATCTAACAACCAGAACTCAGCGTCTATCTCAGTAAGCGCGAGCCAGTCTGCGTCAATTAGTGCGAGCCAAAGCGCATCAGCATCAGTATCAGCAAGCATCAGTGC
>NZ_RJPT01000030.1 GCF_003943515.1 Streptococcus cristatus
CGCTTACTGAGATAGACGCTGAGTTCTGGTTGTTAGATGCTGAAGCTGAAGCACTTTGGCTTGCGCTTACTGATGTTGAAGCACTTTGACTTGCACTTACAGATGCTGAGGCTGATTGACTAGCTGATACAGATGCTGATTGGCTCGCACTGATGCTTGCTGATACTGATGCTGATGCGCTTTGGCTCGCACTAATTGACGCAGACTGGCTCGCACTTACTGAGATAGACGCTGAGTTCTGGTTGTTAGATGCTGAAGCTGAAGCACTTTGGCTTGCGCTTACTGATGTTGAAGCACTTTGACTTGCACTTACAGATGCTGAGGCTGATTGACTAGCTGATACAGATGCTGATTGGCTAGCACTGATGCTTGCTGATACTGATGCTGATGCGCTTTGGCTCGCACTAATTGACGCAGACTGGCTCGCGCTTACTGAGATAGACGCTGAGTTCTGGTTGTTAGATGCTGAAGCTGAAGCACTTTGGCTTGCGCTTACTGATGTTGAAGCACTTTGACTTGCACTTACAGATGCGCTTGCNGATTGGCTAGCTGATACAGACGCTGAGTCGCTTGCACTTACAGATGCTGAGGCTGATTGACTAGCTGATACAGATGCTGATTGGCTCGCACTGATGCTTGCTGATACTGATGCTGATGCGCTTTGGCTCGCACTAATTGACGCAGACTGGCTCGCGCTTACTGAGATAGACGCTGAGTTCTGGTTGTTAGATGCTGAAGCTGAAGCACTTTGGCTTGCGCTTACTGATGTTGAAG
>NZ_RJPT01000031.1 GCF_003943515.1 Streptococcus cristatus
TGAATCTGATGCGCTAATTGAGGCACTGAGGCTTGTACTCAAGCTGGTGCTTGCTGAATCTGAAGCACTAATTGAGGCACTGAGGCTTGTGCTCAAGCTGGTGCTTGCTGAATCTGATGCGCTAATTGAGGCACTGAGGCTTGTACTCAAGCTGGTGCTTGCTGAATCTGATGCACTAATTGAGGCACTTAGACTTGTGCTCAAACTTGTGCTGGCTGAGTCTGAAGCGCTAATTGAGGCACTGAGGCTTGTACTCAAGCTGGTGCTGGCTGAATCTGATGCGCTAATTGAGGCACTGAGGCTTGTACTCAAGCTGGTGCTGGCTGAATCTGAGGCACTAATTGAGGCACTGAGGCTTGTACTCAAGCTGGTGCTTGCTGAATCTGAGGCACTAATTGAGGCACTGAGGCTCGTGCTCAAACTTGTACTTACTGAGTCGCTTGCACTAATTGAGGCACTGAGACTGGTACTCAAACTTGTACTTGTTGACTCTGAGGCACTGATCGAAGCACTGAGGCTGGTACTCAAGCTGGTGCTTGCTGAATCTGATGCGCTAATTGAGGCACTGAGGCTTGTACTCAAGCTGGTGCTTGCTGAATCTGAAGCACTAATTGAGGCACTGAGGCTTGTGCTCAAGCTGGTGCTTGCTGAATCTGATGCGCTAATTGAGGCACTGAGGCTTGTACTCAAGCTGGTGCTTGCTGAATCTGATGCACTAATTGAGGCACTTAGACTTGTGCTCAAACTTGTGCTGGCTGAGTCTGAAGCG
>NZ_RJPT01000032.1 GCF_003943515.1 Streptococcus cristatus
CGGATATTGCGATGAGGCATTTTCATAGCTACTTTCATATTACCAGGTAAGACTTCTCCGATAGGCTCTTGCCAGAAAAGAACATCTTCTGCACGACCATTTTTAGGACGAAGAGCGTAGGCCACCAAGAAGGGGGTTGCTAGAGAATTATAAATAATACGATCTGTATCATATCCACGACATTGCAGATAAAAGACGACAAATTCTTGTTTGGATTTAAAGATATGACGCTTTCCTTCAAGTGTCAAGATAATATCGCCAGTCAGATGATTTTCCATAATGACTACGACATTGTTCTGGTCAAAATAGCGAGTATGGGTCGGACGTTGTGTCTGATCATAGGTTATTTGTGCGAAAAGGCGTCCTTTGCGATTGTAGATATCTGCTGCTCGAACCTGCCCCTCTGTATCCAACCATTCGACAGCCCGCACACGTCTTTCATGCGTCGGTTGGCGATAGAAAATATTCGCACGCTTCTTGCCCATATCTAAGATTTCGCCATTCACATTGCTGGAGCGAATCTCCCATAGGTGCGGTTTGCGGACAAGATTAAAATAAATCGGCCGGCCTTCTGGTGTATCCAAATCTCCTGTAAAATAACTGTAAGGAGACTCGACATCTGGTGAAAGATAGCCATCGTCTTGTACAACAACAACAGGACAATCAAGTCCTGTTGCTTTTAATGAACGTAACAAATCAAAACTTGCTTGATCATAGCGGTCAAACAAACAAATCATAGTG
>NZ_RJPT01000033.1 GCF_003943515.1 Streptococcus cristatus
AGCAAGCACAAGCATGAGTAACAGCGTGTCCGCCTCAATCAGTGCATCTGAATCAGCAAGCACAAGCANGAGCAACAGCGTGTCTGCTTCAATCAGTGCNTCAGTATCAGCAAGCACAAGCATGAGCAACAGCGTGTCTGCTTCAATNAGTGCATCTGAATCAGCAAGCACAAGCATGAGCAACAGCGTGTCTGCTTCAATNAGTGCATCTGAATCAGCAAGCACAAGCATGAGTAACAGCGTGTCCGCCTCAATCAGTGCATCTGAATCAGCAAGCACAAGCATGAGCAACAGCGTGTCTGCTTCAATTAGTGCANNNNAATCAGCAAGCACAAGCATGAGTAACAGCGTGTCCGCCTCAATCAGTGCATCTGAATCAGCAAGCACAAGCATGAGCAACAGCGTGTCTGCTTCAATTAGTGCATCTGAATCAGCAAGCACAAGCATGAGNAACAGCGTGTCTGCCTCAATCAGTGCAAGCCAATCAGCAAGCACAAGCATGAGTAACAGCGTGTCTGCTTCAATCAGTGCTTCAGTATCAGCAAGCACAAGCATGAGCAACAGCGTGTCTGCTTCAATTAGTGCATCTGAATCAGCAAGCACAAGCATGAGTAACAGCGTGTCCGCCTCAATCAGTGCATCTGAATCAGCAAGCACAAGCATGAGCAACAGCGTGTCTGCTTCAATTAGTGCAAGCCAATCAGCAAGCACAAGCATGA
>NZ_RJPT01000034.1 GCF_003943515.1 Streptococcus cristatus
CAGGTAAAGGCGGGCAAGCCCTTCTCGACCAACTTCGTGCTAACGGAACTCGCACTTACCAAGCGACTGTCAAGGTCTATGGTGCCAAAGATGGAAAAGCAGATTTAAGCAATCTTGTTGCGACAAAAAATGTGACGGTTGACATGAATGGCCTTATTTCAAAAGAAGCAGTCAAAGACTCAGTCACTAAAAATATTAAAGACCATATTGACGTTCCAGCTAGCTACTTAGAAAAAGCAAATGTTCCTGGTCCATTCTTGGCGGGTGTTAACCAAGTCATCCCTTATGAAGCTTTCGGTGGAGATGGTATGTTGACGCGTCTCTTGCTCAAATCTTCTGACAAGGCTCCTTGGTCCGACAATGGTACAGCTAAAAACCCAGCGCTCTTGCCACTTGAAGGCTTGGCCAAAGGTCAATACTTCTACGAAGTGGATTTGAACGGCAATACTACAGGTAAAGGCGGGCAAGCCCTTCTCGACCAACTTCGTGCTAACGGAACTCGCACTTACCAAGCGACTGTCAAGGTCTATGGTGCCAAAGATGGAAAAGCAGATTTAAGCAATCTTGTTGCGACAAAAAATGTGACGGTTGACATGAATGGCCTTATTTCAAAAGAAGCAGTCAAAGACTCAGTCACTAAAAATATTAAAGACCATATTGACGTTCCAGCTAGCTACTTAGAAAAAGCAAATGTTCCTG
>NZ_RJPT01000035.1 GCF_003943515.1 Streptococcus cristatus
TGTATCCTGAGTTGGATCACTTGGAATTGGTGGTGGGTTGTAACCCTTGCTTGGATCGCTCGGATCTTTCGGTGTCAATGGCGTTGTACCATCTGGGCCTACTGGTGTAGTGCCTGGTACACTTGGAATCACTGGAAGGTCAGTGCCTGGTTTCGTTGGATCTGTTGGATCATTTGGATATGGAAGGTTTGGTACTTTTGGAAGTCCGTCTGGTACATTTGGTACGTATGAACCAAGTTTCTTGTATTGTACAACTTCTTCGCTATCCTTATCATCAGGAGTCACTGTCTTCGCTGCTACATTAGCCTTATCTGCCACAAATCCAGTCACAACTGGTGTAGCTTCTTGTGCCAATTCTTTCGTAGCTGGTGTCCATGCACCGTAAGTCTTCTTGTCAGTTACACGGTCGCGCTCACCTGTACGTGTGAAGGCTGCTTCTTGTGTTACTGGAGCTTTCAGAGCTGGACGACCCGCTGTTTGACCATCTGCGTATTGATACTTGATGGTACGAGTCACCTTCTTGTTGAGTTCTGCTGGATCCTTGATTGCTTCTTTACCATGACGAAGAGTAACCACAAATTGTTGGTCTTTCTTATCATCGTTATCGAAGGTCTTAGGTCCCTTGAACTCATCGTTCACAACTTCATAGCCCTTGTCTGTCAATTCTTTCAGACGGGTTGCGTAGTTAGTTGTTCCG
>NZ_RJPT01000036.1 GCF_003943515.1 Streptococcus cristatus
TTGAGCACAAGTCTAAGTGCCTCAATTAGTGCATCAGATTCAGCAAGCACCAGCAGTGCCTCAATTAGTGCATCAGATTCAGCAAGCACCAGCTTGAGTACAAGCCTCAGTGCCTCAATTAGCGCTTCAGATTCAGCAAGCACCAGCTTGAGCACAAGCCTCAGTGCATCAATCAGTGCATCAGACTCAGCAAGTACAAGTTTGACTACAAGTCTAAGTGCTTCACTCAGTGCCTCAGATATTAGTGGTACAAGTTTGAGTACGAGCCTCAGTGCATCAATCAGTGCCTCAGAGTCAGCCAGCACCAGCTTGAGTACNAGCCTCAGTGCNTCAATNAGTGCCTCAGAGTCAGCCAGCACCAGCTTGAGTACAAGCCTCAGTGCCTCAATTAGCAGTGCCTCAATTAGCGCTTCAGACTCAGCCAGCACAAGTTTGAGCACAAGTCTAAGTGCCTCAACAGCCAGCACAAGTTTGAGCACAAGTCTAAGTGCCTCAATTAGTGCATCCGATTCAGCAAGCACCAGCTTGAGTACAAGCCTCAGTGCCTCAATTAGCGCTTCAGATTCAGCAAGTACAAGTTTGAGCACAAGTCTCAGTGCCTCAATCAGTGCCTCAGATTCAGCAAG
>NZ_RJPT01000037.1 GCF_003943515.1 Streptococcus cristatus
GCGTTGTACCATCTGGGCCTACTGGTGTAGTGCCTGGTACATCTGGAACTACTGGAAGATCAGTTCCTGGTTTTGTTGGATCTGTTGGATTGTTTGGATATGGAAGGTTTGGTACTTTTGGAAGTCCGTCTGGTACATTTGGTACGTATGAACCGAGCTTCTTATATTGTACAACTTCTTCGCTATCCTTATCATCAGGAGTTACTGTCTTCGCTGCTACATTAGCCTTATCTGCCACGAATCCAGTCACAACTGGTGTAGCTTCTTGGGCCAATTCTTTCGTAGCTGGTGTCCATGCAGTGAAGGTTTCCTTACCAGTTACACGGTTACGTTCACCTGTACGTGTGAAGGCTGCTTCTTGAGTCACAGGAGCTTTCAGAGCTGGACGACCCGCTGTTTGACCATCTGCGTATTGATACTTGATGGTACGAGTCACCTTCTTGTTGAGTTCTGCTGGATCCTTGATTGCTTCTTTACCATGACGAAGAGTAACCACAAATTGTTGGTCTTTCTTATCATCGTTATCGAAGGTCTTAGGTCCCTTGAACTCATCGTTCACAACTTCATAGCCCTTGTCTGTCAATTCTTTCAGACGGGTTGCGTAGTTAGTTGTT
>NZ_RJPT01000038.1 GCF_003943515.1 Streptococcus cristatus
GACACCGAAAGATCCGAGCGATCCAAGCAAGGGTTACAACCCACCACCAGTTCCAAGTGATCCAACTAAGGACACACCAATCAATTACGTGAAGGATGGTCAAAAAGCGATTATCAGCTTCGTAGACCAAACTGACGGTAATAAGGAATTGACTAAGGTTGTCGAAAGCGGTAAGTCAGGTGAGCCAATCGGTACAACCAACTACGCAACCCGTCTGAAAGAATTGACAGACAAGGGTTACGAAGTTGTGAACGATGAGTTCAAGGGACCTAAGACCTTCGATAATGACGATAAGAAGGATCAAACCTTCACCGTTACTATGCGTCAGGTTGTAGTACCATTCGATCCAAATAATCCACCGAAACCAAACGATCCAATGGATCCTAAGAATCCGGATGGACCTAAGTGGACAGATGATAAGATCAAGTCAGCTCAACAAGAAGCTGTGAAAGAATTGAGCCGTACGATCAAGTACGTATACGAAGATGGTAAAGAAGCAGCACCAAGCTTCACAGACAGCGCTAAATTCACGCGTATTCTGAAGATCAACGTCGTAACGAAAGCGATCGTAGAAAAAGGCCCATGGACATCAC
>NZ_RJPT01000039.1 GCF_003943515.1 Streptococcus cristatus
AGTTACACGGTTACGTTCACCTGAGTTACACGGTTACGTTCACCTGTACGTGTGAAGGCTGCTTCTTGAGTCACAGGAGCTTTCAGAGCTGGACGACCCGCTGTTTGACCATCTGCGTATTCGTACTTAATTGTACGTGATACTTTCTTGTTGAGCTTAGCTGGGTCTGTAATCTTCTCTGTACCTTGACGAAGAGTAACGGTGAAGGTTTGATCCTTCTTATCGTCATTATCGAAGGTCTTAGGTCCCTTGAACTCATCGTTCACAACTTCATAGCCCTTGTCTGTCAATTCTTTCAGACGGGTTGCGTAGTTAGTTGTTCCGATTGGCTCACCTGACTTACCGCTTTCAACGACCTTACCAACTTCCTTGTTGTTATCATCTTGGTCTACGAAGGTGATAATCGCTTTTTGACCATCTTTAACATAATTGATTGGTGTATCCTGTGTTGGATCACTTGGAATTGGTGGTGGGTTGTAACCCTTGCTTGGATCGCTCGGATCTTTCGGTGTCAATGGCGTTGTACCATCTGGGCCTACTGGTGT
>NZ_RJPT01000040.1 GCF_003943515.1 Streptococcus cristatus
CAACAGCGTGTCTGCTTCAATCAGTGCTTCAGTATCAGCAAGCACAAGCTTGAGTAACAGCGTGTCTGCCTCAATCAGTGCAAGCCAATCAGCTAGCGCGTCAGTATCTGCAAGTCAAAGTACTTCAGCATCTGTATCAGCTAGCCAATCAGCAAGCACAAGCATGAGTAACAGCGTGTCCGCCTCAATCAGTGCATCTGAATCAGTAAGCACAAGCATGAGCAACAGCGTGTCNGCNTCAATCAGTGCANNTNAATCAGCAAGCACAAGCATGAGCAACAGCGTGTCTGCTTCAATCAGTGCTTCAGTATCAGCAAGCACAAGCTTGAGTAACAGCGTGTCTGCCTCAATCAGTGCAAGCCAATCAGCTAGCGCGTCAGTATCTGCAAGTCAAAGTACTTCAGCATCTGTATCAGCTAGCCAATCAGCAAGCACAAGCATGAGTAACAGCGTGTCCGCCTCAATCAGTGCATCTGAATCAGTAAGCACAAGCATGAGCAACAGCGTGTC